>JAFLEF010000015.1 GCA_017309115.1 Verrucomicrobiota bacterium
TTTCAACGACTTCATTCCGGTTCCAACCGGCTTCTTTTCCATCCTCGTGTCTCCTTCAGCCGGTTCGGGCAACTGGGACCTCCCCCCGGCTCCCCTCCATCCTAACAACACCGTCAAGATGCACCCTATAGGGACCAATTTCTTCCTCCGGCCGCGGTGGCAACTGTCCACCAATGGCGCCGGCACCGTCTGGATGAGCCGCTCCCTGACCAATCAACCGTTGCCGGCATTACTGGATTTCGACTTTGGCACCTCTTTGGAGGTTGTGAGGATCTACCTCTGGAACTGGACACTGAAGGATGTGTCCTTGTTCCTGCGTACGACGCCTGGGGAGGCATGGCAACCGGCAGGCCAATCAACGCTGAACCTGGATGAGCCACCCCATTTGGATCCGCCAACCGTAATCCCCTTGAGCACTGCGACCCCAGCCCGTTTCCTCGGAATACAGATCAACTCGGTCCATCCGGTGACCCCGGACTTGGCTCCGGAATTTGCCATTATGGGCGAAGTGATGGTCTCGGCGTGAGGTGAACTCCAACCGTCGGTCTGGACGGAGCGGAATGCGGATGGGAGCGTATAAGTGGGCTGGACCGGGATCCCAAGGTTGAGCCTCGAGTTGGGTGGCGTGTATCAGGATGCGTTTGTTAGTCCTGCCACCGGTTTCCCTAACGCTCCGAGTCGATACTTTCTGGATCGCTATCTGATTCCCGTCGGCAGTTTTCCCGAACGTGTATTTTTCCGGGCAGAAAAAAGGAGCGGTCGAGAAGAGCCCACGAGGTCGGGTGCTAGAGAGACCAGTACCCTCGTCACCCGACGGGACGCGAACGCCTCGGCGGAGCCTCGCCCTACCAGGGTTCCCGGTCTTTTTCCTGTTTTCATGTTTTCCAGATTAGTCCCCTTCCCCGTCTTTCCTTCGCCCTTACCGCTTACCCCTTCCCTGCCTTCCCTGGGCGGGTGTCCCTTCGACGCTGACCAGCCAAGGCCGCGTTCCTTCACTCCGCTCGGAAGCGCGGGGACGGCCCAACGGTCCATCCCTACCGCGGAGACGTTGAGCGACCGGAAGATGGCCCCGTCACCCCCTCCCACAGTCTCCCCGTCTCCCCTCTCCCCTGACCCTGGTGCCGCTGGCGGGACTTGAACCCGCACGATCTTGCGATCTGGGGATTTTAAGTCCCCTGCGTCTGCCATTTCGCCACAGCGGCAACCTTGGTAATCAACGACTTACAACGTGAAGCAACCCACCTTGTTGACCTTGTGCTTCACCGCGTGCTACTGATACGGCGTGAAACGGGATGAAGCAAAAGGAAACGGGATTCCGGAAGGTCGTCACGACCGGCTTCAATACCGCCGCGTGATGGATGGGCGCAAGCAACCCGTTCGAGGATTGTGGATTCGAGGGCAGCGATTTTACGCTCAACTCCGCGTTGAGATGGACGGGAAGTCAGTTCCTCGCCGGGTACCCCTGACAACCCCCGGGGGGGCACCATGCAGCACAGCGGCAGAAGCGAAGGCAGCCCTGGAACGTTTGAAGCTCCGTCGGACCGATGACCAGTTGCAGGTTCACGACATCCGGCAAGCTCCTTACCTCCGAGATTTCGTCCCGCAGTACCTCGAAGACGTCAAAACCCGAAAGCGGCCGGAGACGTACCGGAAGGAAGTGCATGTCCTGAATCGCTGGGTTTCTGCCTTGGGTGGCCGGAGGCTGAACGCGATCCGGAAGGCGGACATCCTGGATTTTCGGGCGAGCAGGTTGAAGGAAGGAACCAACCCTCGAACCGCAAACATTGACGTCATTGTTCTCCGCCAGCTTCTCAAATACGCCTTCGACCAAGACCGCATCGGGTCTTTGCCGACGGTGGGACTGAGCCCTTTGAAGGCCGTTGCGCGGAAACGGGAGTTTGTACCGCCAGCGGACATTGACCGCCTCATTTCCTGCGCCCTTACCGCCTCGAAAAACGGGCGACAGGTTGCGGACTACCTCATGCTGCTTCGGTACAGCGGCGGGCGGGAGAAGGAGGTTCTTCGACTGCGCTGGAAGGACGTGGATTTCGACCGGAACCAACTGGTCATCGGTGCCGATGGTCTATCGAAGAATCACGAGGCGCGGATCGTGGATCTGAACGGTTCCCTGCGGGACCACCTTGCCGACATGAACGGACGGCGGGCGCCGGACTCCCAATGGCTCTTCCCGAGTCCGCAACGGGGCGAGAAGGATGAACACGCCAAAACCTTCCGGGAATCGCTACGGCTGGCGCGGAAGGCTGCCGGAATGCCGTCCTTCGGGTTTCACGACTTGCGACACGCCTTCTGTTCCGCTGCCGTCATGGCCGGAATCGACTTCATGACCGTCGCCCGATGGCTGGGCCACAAGGACGGTGGAATGCTGATCGGGAAAGTCTACGGCCACATTGCCGACGACCACCGGAAGCGCCAAGCCGCCAAGTTGGACTTCACCACAAAGGAACCTCCCACCGCTTGAACCCAATTTCCTCTCCGAAAAACGCCGGGGGCCGGCGTTCGGAGAGTCACCTAACCAACCGCCAACCCGAACCAATCGGGCGCCCCCGGCGAAAACCAAAAGTCACCATGCAAACAGCAGCCAGTCAAACTATTAGGGAAGCCACCCTTCCCGACGGCACCGTCTTAAGATTCGCCGTCGATGAGGAGATTTTCCCGCGGTGGGAAGGCGTCGAACTCGACGATTCTCTCGTCAGTGAGGGCCGGAAAGTGCGGACCCGACGAACCGGTTTGGCCCTTCAAGAATTGCACGAACTTGGCGGCAAGTACCTTCTTGCAATTCGTCCGCTTGGTCCTGACGGGAGGCGATTCAAGGGAGCCCCTGAGGTCCGGGAGATCTCTCAGTTCGAAGCCATCCGCATATTCATGGATTGGCACGGCACCGACTTGATGACCGAGACGGTGTTGAACGCTCTTCGCGGAGAGGCGAAGGTGCAAAAGGAAAAGGGACGCATGGCTCGCGTAGAGATTCGTGGCGGACTCGCTCAGGCCCTTATCGGCCAAGCTGAGGCCCTTATCGGCCAAGCTGAGGCCCGGGGCGTCACCGAGGAGCAGTTGCTCCGGGACTTGTTGCTCGCCGCCATTCGGGGAGGTGGCCGATGAAACATCTCGCGTTGAAGTTCGCGTTGAAGTTCAAGGAACTCTCCATTGAACTCGCCATCGACTACGACCCCCACGTTCCTGGGTCCATCGAGAAAGCTGGGGAGCAGCTTCGCTTCCTCATTGGGCAGATCTACCTTGGTCGGAAATCGACGGAACTCGAACGCCTTCGAGACAAGGTTCAAGCGGGAGAGCTTCTCACGCGAGAAGAACGGGACTTTCTGCACGCACAGATTGTCGGCAACCCTCCATCCTGGCCGTCCCTACCTCAGAACAGAAACAGCCTGAACTGATGTGAGACCAGGACGCTTAATGGGTTCGCCGCCAGTTCATGGGAAAATCGTGTGCTTCCGGCTTCACCCGACAATCCGCAAACGCGTTGACGAGTTAGCCCGGGAGAAGAGGCTGACACGAAGTGAAATCCTACACCGGCTGATTCGGCGGGGACTCGCCGCGAACTGATGCCGCCGAACCGCAAAACCAAACGCGTGCCGGGTCCGACCCCCGGACGCAAGGCCGCGCCAAAGATCACGGCGCCCACCGAAGGATCGTTCCCGCGGAAAGCTGAAGAAACCCGCACTGACGGCACCAAGACCACCGTCAGCGACGACGGCATTTTTATTCGCACCAAGACTCAAGTTCCGCGAAGCACCGGCCCACTAGAAACCGAGTTGCGACGAATCAGAGCACTGAGCGCAGAGCAGCGAGAAGCTGAACGAAATGACCGAATCGCTACCTACGGAACTCCGGAACTTTGCTACAGTCATTGGACGCATCCGGGGGACAACACAGCGCAACTACTCAACAAGATCCGATTCAACCTAGACATCATCGCTCAGCATTTGGCCACCTTAAAATCTGCCGACCATCGGAAGCTTTTGTTGGGCGACGTGGCGAGCCTAGAGAGCCAGATCAGCGAGGTGGAAGCCGCGATTGAATCCAAGACACGGCCGGAATTCATTGGAGCTTGGTGCTTCAGTATCGGAGCGGACTACACCAAGCTCGAAGTCGCTGCCAAGCTGGGTGAATTGGTGGTGGCGAAGCGAAATTCCGACGAAGGACCGAGGAGGCCTCGTGGGCAGTCGAACCCGCACTTACTCCGCCTGAAAGATAACTTCCCGAAGTGGCGCAAGTTGAGCCCGTCCCAAGCGATTCGGGCGATCCAATCAATCCTTCAAGGCTCTGACAGAGTAGCTTTTAGAGACGCCTCAGAAGCGTTTCGGAAGGCATTCACTCGCGCCAAGAAAATGAAATAGTTCGGACGCTAGGCCTTAGCGTCCGGGCGGAGTGATGGCTAGCGGTTACCTCCTCCGCCATGTCACTTCACGCTGTTTCACCGAGTCACTCGATCACACCCGGACCGGTTCCGCTCAAAGCGTTCATCCGCGACCGCGGTCTCTCCCCCGTCACTGTCTGGCGCTGGCGCAAACGGGGCTGGATTCAGACCTTCGAAATTGCCGGCAAGCCATACCTGAGCCTCGATTCAATCCGCGAGTTTGAGCGGCGAGCCATCGCGGGCGAATTCGCGGCGGTACCCCGGTTCACCAACAACTGAAAAACCGCGCCCGGTTTCCCGGAGCGCGGCCTGCGACTTCGACACAAGCAGGATGCCCCCAGCGGAGCCGGACGCAAACCACAAACGCGTCCATGAGAGACCAAGCGAATTGGGACCCTCGCGCCGCTGATTGGCGTGACGATGGCGGGTTGATTCTAACCCACGAATTCATCGACAGACTCGAAGGCGAACCGACCCCCAAGCCGAGACGGCAACGGCGTCCACCTACGAAGCGCCCCGAGCCCCAAACCTTCACCTCGAACTCCGTTCCACCGGGGGACAGGGAATGAGTCACGCCCTGGTCAAACTGGCATGGGATGCAACGTGCGATAACGCCTCCGAGAAGGTGGTTCTCCTCGCCCTCGCAGACCGGGCAAATGCGGACGGGAAATGTTGGCCAGGAATCGACGATATTGCCGCCCGTTGCTCACTCCAAGTCCGAGGGGTCAAAGGGATCATCCAGCGTCTCGAAAAGTCGGGTCACATCACCGTGGTTCGCGCCTCCGGAATCGTGAATAAATACACCGTCCACCCGTGCACGCCTTGCACTAGTGCACCGGATGCACCAGTGCATGAAATGCACCACACCCGTGCACCGGATGCACCGGTACCCGTGCACGCCGTGCACCACACCCGTGCACGCCGTGCACCCGAATCGGTAAAGAACCTGTCAGGTGAACCGGTAATGAATCTATCCGACGCGTTCGCGGAGCAACTCGGGAGGGACGACCAATGAACCCTGAAGAACTCGAAAGCCTTCCGCCGTACTCTCCGACCGACGAGCGGGGACTTCTCAGTTGTCTGATCCAAGACGCCAGCAAATGCCTACCGGAATTCGTTGCCGATTTCCAAGGCGAGGCCAGCCACTTTTACGACTCTCGGCACCAGGTCATTTTCGGGGCAGTTCGCTGGCTCGCGGATGCACGGCAGCCCGTGGACCTGTCCACCCTAGCGGCACGACTGACCAAGAGCGGCACGATCGAGGACGCGGGCGGATTGCTCTACCTCAACGAACTTGCGGACGCTTCGCCATCTGCGGGGAACCTCAGATATTTCGCCGCCGAGGTTCGCGACTGCCGATTGCGTCGGTTGGCAATTCAGGGCGCCACCGAGGTTCTGCGGATCGCCCGGGAAGGAACGGCCGAAGATGCCGCCACGGCCGCCGAGAAGGAACTGACCGCAATTGCCACCGCTCGCTGCGGATCCGACGACACCAGCATTCGCGCCGCCGTAATCGACACGATTTCCGACTGGCAGACACAACAGGCCAACGGAAAAAAGCCGGGACTCCCGAGCGGACTGGGGATGCTTGATGTCCGGCTTCGCGGAATGCGGCCCGGGCAACTGATCGTCATCGCGGGGCGCCCTGGGGATGGCAAAACATCGCTGGCCATGCAGGCGGCAGAACACGTCGCGGTTGACCGCCGAACCCCGGTGGGCGTGTTCAGCCTGGAAATGACCCGGGAGGAATTGGTAGGGCGGATGATTGCCGGCCGGGCGGGAGTCACCCAAGACGAAGCCACCCAGCCATTCAGCGGAAGTCCGGAGGCCGCGGAAATGAGCCGCAGACTAGCCAAGGCGGCGGGGGAGATCGGGAAGTCACCGTTGCACGTCTCGGACCGTTGCGGGCTCACCATGGGGCAAATACGCGCGCAGGCACGGCTTTGGGCGCAACGCCACAACGTGGCCTTGCTGGTCATCGACTACTTAGGGCTGATCCGAAGCGCCAACTCGAAGGCATCCGCCTACGAGCGAGTGTCTGAAATCTCCGTCGGACTGAAGGCGTTGGCCAAGGAACTCCAGGTCCCTGTGATTGGCCTGTCTCAACTGAATCGGAAGAACCAATCAGAGGACCGGGCGCCGGATCTACATGATCTGCGGGATAGCGGATCAGTGGAGCAAGACGCAGACGTCGTCGTCATGTTGCACCCCGACGGCGACGACGACGACGACGGGAACACACCGTTCAAAATCCTGATCCGGAAACACCGGCACGCCCGCCGCGGGGAGGTTCCGGTGATTTTCAACCGCCGCCTGACCCGGTTTGAACCGAAGACCACCCAACCCTCACTCGAAGGGCTTGCCGACCACCCCTGATTTCAACTCAAAAACCTGTTCAAAACTTATGACCAAAGAACTCCAAGAACTCGCCAGAAAACTCACCGTTGCCAACGCGGGCGCCGTAGCTTTGGCCTCCGGATTCACACACGACGGAAACCGATTGCCCGGGGCAGGCCGGACACTCCGGAAGACCCTCGAAGCTGCCGCTGAAGCCGGCCGAATCGCGGAATCAGTTTTGAAAACCCAGGGGGCGAAGTGACGGCACAACGACTGATCGAGGGAGTTGAAGGCTCAGAGCCTACCACGAACCGAGAGGACTCGGAAGGGTTCGACTGGGCCGAACTCGAACGCCTCATGGGGGAGGATGAGCTGGAGCCCATCGAGTACCAGCGTCTCGCGTTCGCCCTGGGTCGCATCCTGCGCTGGGTCATCCTGGGCAACGCTGCCGGTAGAAGCGCGGGCAATTCAGGCAGGTCCAAAGACCGGCGCCATGTCATCGCCGACCGCGTGCTAGCGTTAGCCTGGACCATCAACCCGGAGATCTTCGACGGGCGCCCCAGCCTCCGCACCTTGGCCAAGCGCTACGGGGTCCACATGTCGGTAGCCTCCCGAACCGCGAGACGCGCAACCGCCGACTTCGGCCTCCAGAATCGGGAACAGATCGAAATGCGGAAACGCACCAAACAGGAGCTTTCACCCGAGGAAATCCGGCGAAACTAAGTTCAGTTAGGTACACGGGGGACAATAGGTGAAGGGCGAAAAACTATGATCGACATTCCTCCCACAGCACTCGTGACGGTGAACGGCTTGGCCTCTGCGGCCGGTCTGCCGCCGTCTACGGTAAACCGCCGTCTCGAAAAACTCGGCATCATCCCCGACGAAGAGCTTTTCCGGGGCCATCAGCCGGTCCAACCACTCTTCCGTGGTGACCGGGCCGCTCAACTCGTTCAGGCCCTGCTCGCTACTCCCCATGACCGCTAAACAGCTTGCCGACGCCATCCTTTCCGGGGCCGAGACTCCCGCGATTCTGGATGAGGCCGAGACCGTGATGGTCCTGGCGGAGATCCGAGACCGGTGCCGGATCACACCTTCCTCAGCCGGTGAGACCGGAAGGCTTGCGGCCGACCTCGCCGCAGCAACCCAACGGGCTGATTCAGCCGAGGCAGAACTCGCCAAGCTCCGGACGGAAAACGCCAAGCTGAAGGCCAAGGACGCGGACTTTGAAAACCGCGTTCACTTACGGGCAGCACAGGAACTCGTGCGCGTCGGAATCAGAGAATCGTCCGTGGCCAGTTCCCTCCCCACTTCAAAGCCGCCGACAATGACGGAAATTTGTCTCGCGGAAAAGGCGCGGATGGCAGCGACCGCACCCGTCCACCAACCCGTCCCGCCCGCCTCACAGTCAGTTGACGATGGCGACGAGGAGTGACCCGACCACCAACCGCAACCCGCAAACACGTTCACACGATGCCAGACGATTTTGACGTTCCGACCAGCACCCCCGAGGCCAAGCCGCCGCCCGGGGAACCCGATACGAACCCCCGGCGCAAACCGGCCACCACGCCAGCCAGCTCCAAGGAGATCGCCCAAGCGGCGGAGAAACGTCGGGAGAGCTACGCAAAGGAACCCGCGCCAGTAGCTCCCGCCGATGCCGCCACGCCCGTTCCAGAGGCCCCAGACAGCCTGCCGGCAGATATGCAAAAAGCGGTCCTGCGGGCATGTCGAGCCGAAGCGCAAGCCCTGCTGAAAGCATACGCAATCTTCGTTGATCACGACGCGAAGATGTACGGGATCGTTGACGCTGAGTCGGCCCGGAAGCGACGCGACGCCCTCACCGAAAACATCACTCTGGAGAACTTCCAGGCCGTTTTGACGGAATGGACATTCTTGAGCGTGGTTGCTTCGAAACCGGATGGCTACGGCATGCTCTTGCGAGCGGTTGAACTTTGGCGGATGCGCCAATTCGAGCCCACCACTGAAGCCGCACGCGTGTTCTACCGGCGCATTGGTGAGGAAGTCGAGAAGCTCAAGACGCAGGCGGCAGAGGCGGAAAGGGGATTCTTCAGCCGCCTTTTTGGCGGAAAACAGACCGGCAAGAGCGCTGCCGCTGCTCTCGTCGCCCAACAATGCGAGCACCTAGCCCACGTCGGACCCCACTGGGACAACAGCCTTACTGAAGCAGTTCGCAATATCGGGTTCTGCGCTGCGGTGCATGTGCCCGGAACGTTGCTGGAACTCGCCCAGCAAGCCGTCGACCTGCCCGAATGATGACCTTCGGTGCCCTGCCTCCCGCGCCTCGATTCATTAGACATGGGGTCTTGGCGCAGTCCGGTTGAGTGATCGGACGGAGGCAGGGCGCCTTTCCCCTCTAAACCCGTGGAGATGTCGTCACCAGTCCAAACCGGAATCAAAAGCGCGTGGCGCCCCCGCCGGTGCGCAGGGTCCCCCCACCCATCCCCCGGGGTAAGGAATCTTTCTGATCAGCCCCCAGACTGCTCGTTACACGACCTAGCTACATTCTCGCAGCGGAAGTGAAAAATCGGATGTTCCATGAAATTCGAGTGCCGAGTCTTCCGCTAACAAATAAACGCCAACCGCTTACGAACGGCCGAAGGATTCAATCAGAGGTATAGGCCACCCCGTGAAGTCCGAACCCCAGTTTCCCTCGTGAAAATGTTCCATAGACTCGCGCCGGACCCTTTCGGGTTGTCGTCGTTCGGGCAGTCCTGGTCGGGATTCTGGACCCCCCTACGGACCCCTGAATGTGCCCGGGATTGGGACGAGGCATTTGGTCGGACCACTCCCAACTTGGACGAGCCGAGCGATTGGCAGTTTGCCGCCCTCTACGAATCAGGGAGGCGGATCCGGTTTCTGGAATTCCGCAAACGGTCGCACCAGGGATGGCTGGCCGCGATGCACTCTGCCCGCACGGTCGATACGGGGGACCTGCTATCTCCCGAGCTCTTCGAACTTCAACAGCAGGCACACTTTTCCGCGCTCCGGCGCCAGTTCCAAAACCAAACCTCATCCAGGAAATGACCGTTGAATTCTTGTTCCTCTCCGCCCCGGCTCCGACCGGCTTACCCGCCACCCATGACCTCGCCGTCCTGCCTCAACGGGGCGACCTCGTCACTTTCGTTGACGGAAGCCGGTGGGCAGTCAGTGAGATCCAAACCGACGTTCGGGAATCCTCCGTGGCCGTAATCATCCACGTGGGACCTTACCTGGAACACCGGAACGCCCGGTAAACTGGTTGCCGGTTTGAATCCCGGCTTCCCACGATGAACCTTTCCCGACTCCCGCCGAACTGGAACATCCTCACGGATGGCGAGCGGCGGGAGGTTCGGGAGCTTCTGGACCTGCTGGAAACCCGTCCCCCGGGTCCGGTTGAGCTACGCGCCAAGGAGAGAATCCGGGACATCCTGGAGACCGCCGACGCGCGGGACCGCGCCCGTTGGCGATTCAGAGATCCGGCGATGCCGGCGATGACTCAGCGGAAAAACGGAGCAAGCGCGCAAAGCATTTGGACCATGCCCACGGCGAGAGCCACCCAAGTGAGGACAACAACACGCTTCTGTGTCGCGTCGTTCGATGCGTTCAAATTCCTCATAGTCTCTTCAACTGACTGAATCGTCCGAGCCATTTGAATGTGGTTTATCGTGAGGCCGCGAATTATCTCCCTTGGTTGAACTCCACCGTTTCTGACGCTGGCGGAGCAGAGGTGCTGAAGCCACTCCGCTAGTTTTTCTGGAGGGGCTTCAATAACCTTTCCGGTCTCGAATGCCAGATCCATCTCCGCCTTAACCATTCCAGATTTCTCATCCATGCCGAGATTCATCGACAGCCAACTTCGATGTTCAAGGTTTTAGGCTCTATTCGTTCTCACTCGCCCAGCCATTTCGCCACCCGGATCTGGTCGTCGGGGTGCACTTTTTTCAATACTCGTTCATCATTTTTGATTCGGTCTTTACCGAGGTCAATGTAGTATAGTCCTCCACGCCTAACGAACCGCGCCTCACCAAGTTGAACGAAGTGAATCTCGCCGCTTTCACTATACTTAATAGTGTCTGTTTTTAATGGCTTTCCGGTAGTCAACCTCCTCCAAAAACCAGAAGCCCCGACATCCTGCTCGTAAGGCTCATTCATCACTCGGTCGAAGTCCCTGGCCCAATCCGGGTGCTTGGCTCGCATCTCCTTCTGCTCATTTAAGAACACCAATCCGGCATTCACTGTCACCTCGTCGTCAGAGAGGTCCTTCATGTGGGGAAATCTTTCTCGCATTAACACTACCACGGCGTTCGGCGGTCTTGTTGGCTTTTTGTTTGTGAATGCCACTGTTCGATCCATAACGAAGATAACTGCAATCGCGGCTGCAAAAACTACCATTTTTTGGGCTCTGGATGTCGAGAGGCCTAGACGCTTTCGGAATATCAAAACCAACCACGTGGCGAGGATTGAAAAAGCCCCCAACGCGACCAGATACAGGAACAGATTCATGGCATTTGACCGTAGGTCGAAACATCCCGCATGACGCGACTCGAACCATCAAGCAATTTTTTCCGACCCGGACTGACAGTTTGCCGAGGTGCGAAACGCTGCCAACTGCCAACTCCCCCGTTCTGCCATGGTCAGCTTTGCGTCACTCAGTATCTGGTCACCGCCAAATCTATAGCTTACCCGAAGGCCTGGCGCCGGGTGTTCCGGTCCGGACCCTCAGGTTCTCGCATGGGTATTAGGAGATCGAGGAGACTGCCTCTCCGAACCGGCGAGGGATTCCCATCGCCATAAACCCGTTTGCCGGTTGAGTGCCGGCGCCGGAATCGGGGCGTGGCTTAGCCACCCTTGAGGCACCCGTCACTCCCACCCGACGATTGGTCCATCGATGACTACCTCAAATGGCTCGTCAATTGGGCCAATCGTCCTGCCGCCCGGCCTGGGGCCAAACAAAACCGGAGGATTCTCCGCGAAGTGAACCTCGACGGGGCCGAGGTTGGGGAAGTGGCCTTTTAGGATCTTCCGGTTCCAGTCAATTCTGATGGGTCCGTTGAGCTTGATTTGTGTCATAGCACCTCGTTTGTAGCATCCTCGTTCGCGAATCAAAGGGACAGTTTCTAGACTTTCTCACAATTGGTAGGTGTTGACGGCAGGTGTTGACTCTGTAGCTTGGTCCCGTGAAGAAGATCACGCGACAAGGGGCATGGGTGAAGCAACGCCGGCGGGAGTGGATTGCTTCCGGTCTGTGCCCTACGTGCGGCAAGGCGCGCGCAGAGGGCAAGAGCAAGTGCCGGGGGTGTCTCGACAAGGCAGCGGCCTGGAAACGCGCCACGAAGGCGCCTAAGCCCAAGGCGAGCCCTTTCCAAGTGACAGTTGCACCCGCTTCCCTCCGGGACCTGTCCGCGTGGATCTACGACAAACACGGGGCGGACCCAAGGTTCCGGGACGTGGCGCAAGCTCTGGCGGATGCTGCGGAGTCGATCAGGAGGTTGGAGAAGGGCCTTAAATCTAGTGACTGAGCAAGTGCCGGACTCTCAATCGGGAAAGGTTCCCTGAGTCCGTGTGCTACTTTCCGTGCTACTCACTCCTCCGGAATCTCTGACCCCATCGATTCAAGGGAAAAGTGCATTCCAGCCAATAAATACGGGGACTCCGTGATGATTCGGAGAAACAAAAAGGAATCCCATGAAAGTGCTAAAAACCGATTTTTAAGTCCCCTGCGTCTGCCATTTCGCCACAGCGGCCCACAGAACTCATCTCGGCGCACCCCTCGGCCCGCCGAATCGGCAATGAGACAACCCATCCGCCAGCTCCGGTGAAACCGTTGCCCGCGTTGGTCGCCCATCGTCCGTCAGCGCGCTTTCCCAGAGGCAGGCGCCAACGGCCACCCATCCATACCGGCCGGCCAACCCGGGATGCAAGCCACCCGTGTCGGGAATCTCTCGTCGGTCCCTTTTGCCTGCAAAGCAGTTGAGAGTTGAGAGTTGAAAGTTGAGGGAAAAGACTTGGAATCCCAGCGCGCCATTCGGCGGGACACCAATGGCTCCGCGGAGCGTCGCCCCACCTGGCTCTGCTTGCTTACCCCGCTTACCGCTTGCCGCTTCTCACTTAGGCTTGGCGCTGACGCCGGATTCGGAGCCAAGAGGATGCTACGCCGAAGGCCAGCAGGCTCGCGGTCGCCGACAGCGGAGAGGCTTCCGGCACCGCGAAGTCAGTCACCAAGATCCCAACCGGCTCCCCATTTCGCGAGCCAAAGGCAATCAAGGCCGAGCCGTCCGCGGAAATGCCGTTGATCGACTCGAAGTTCCAGCCCGCCATATCCACCCCGCGGGACGCCAGCAACTCCTCAATGTCCAGCATTCCAGTCGCCTGACTCCAGATGAACGCAGTGGGTGAAAAGCTGGAGTCGAACGTGGTGCCCCCGATGATCTGTCCATCCCCACTCACCGCGTTCGCTGAGCTGAAGAGTGTTCCGGGCAGCGAGCCGAGCGCCTGGGGTACATCGCCCAACCAACGAACAGCCTGAGCATCGCTAACCCCGGCGATGGCGGTTCCGTCCGCACTGAGGGCATAGGCGCCATCAAACGTGGAACCGGGCAGGAAGCCCAAAGGCTTCATTCCATCGGCCTGCGTCCAGCGAAAGATGCGACCGTCGCTGCCCACGTTTCCGTTGCCCACTATCACTTCGCCATCCCCGCTGATGGCGAGACCCAGCGAGTAGCTGCCGCCCGGGAGTACGCCCAAGTCCTGCATGCCGGCTTGGGTCCAACGAAAAGCGTGGGAATCGATTCCGTCGGAGGAGCTGTAGCCAGTTACGACCGATCCGTCGTAGCTTACTCCGGTGGATAGGGTCACGGGATTGGTTCCGCCAAGGCTTCCCAGATCCTCCATCACGCCGTTCTGGTAGCGAAAGGAAGCAAGATTGTAGTTGGGGTCGAAGGCAATCCCCACGACGGTCGAACCATTGCCGCTGAGGCCTGTGGGGATGGTAGCAAGGGTGAATCCCGGCAAAAATCCGATATCCTGAGCGCCACTGGCGCTGGTCCAGGTAAACCCTCGATCAATTTCACCACTGGGAAGGACGTTACCGGCGGCGACAACGGAACCGTCGGCGCTAATTCCGGTGAGATGGCTGTAGAAGCCACCCGGAAATGGGGGGATGACTTGGAGGGTTTGGGCATGGGCGTAGGTCACTGCGGCGGCCAGGGAAAGAGCGGCGAGCGCTCGTTTCGGGTGACGCTTGGTGTACGGAAACTTTAACGGAGACGATCCTGGGTTGGATTGGCGGTGTTTCATCGGTGTTTTCTCTTTCTTGTGCAGAGGGACGTGTTTTACGCCACCTACGCCCTTATGCGGATTCACCGCCGGAAATCGGACAGGGAATCCAAACATTTCTCGAAACTCCCGCTTCCCGGAGCGCCTGCGTCTCGCCGACCACTGTACGACGATGGGAGGAAAACGGAGGAACACGCCGGCGAGACGCCAGCGCTCCCAGTCGCCCCCGCTTCGCTTTCCTACCCGCTTGCCGCTTGCCAGAGCGCCGACGCCAACGGCTCCGCAGAGCGTCGCCCTACCTTTCTTACCCCTTACCCCTTACCCCTTACCGCTTCCCTCCCCCCCGAAGTCTCGCATTTCAGGCTGGCTGACTGACCCGGGGTCCGGTCCACACTTCGGGCGATGAAATTCGTGCTCGTTGAGGATCAGGTGATGTTCCGCGGTCTCATCCGGAAACTCCTGATGCAGGAATGTAAAGGGGAGATCCTGCTCGAAACCAGCACCCTCGCCGAACTGCGCTCCAAGTTCGACAAGGTCCGCGCCGCCGATCTCCTCCTCCTCGACATCCATCTGCCCGATGGCGATGGCATCAGCATCATCAACGAGTTGTCTGCCGCCATGATCGATACGCCGGTCCTGCTGTTTTCCTCCTCGGCCGAGGATTACATCGTGGATCGTGTCCGCCGAAGCTCCGCCCAGGGATTCGTCCACAAGGAGGAGAGCGAGGAGGTTTTGTTGACCGCCATTCAGAATGTTTCCGCCGGCAGCGCCTACTACAGCCCGCGCTTTGTCGATCGCATCAAGCAACTCGGGAACAATCCGGTCAGCTTCGATAAGATCCTCTCCAAACGGGAACAGGAGCTCCTGTGTTATCTGGGCTCGGGCTACTCCGATGTCGAAGTAGCCGCGATGACGGGCTCGAAGGCGGGAACCATCCAGACCCACCGTCGGAACATCATGAACAAGGTGGGCGTCCACTCCGCCCAGGAGCTTCAGGCCTACGCCTTGCGCCACGGCTTCACGACGGTGTCCAAATTGCAGTAGTCGGACAGAAACGCTTCCGAAGCCTTCACCAGCGCTTCGGTCGGTTCCCCGCGTTCCAGGGCGCCTTCCAGCAATTCGAGCTGTTCCGCCGCGTCGATCAGACCCAGCGCGCGACACAGATTGTTGAGTCGATGCGCGACGAAGACCGCCTTCTTGGGTTCGGTCCGGATCAATCCCAACAGTTCGTGCCAGCCTGCAACCAGTTCATCGGCCGGCTTGGGAGCGGGAGCGGGAGCAGGAACAGGAGCGGGTGGTTCCGGAGTTGACGCAGCCGGGGCCGACGGCGGGACGGCACTGACCGGAGGGGTCTTGGGTTGGGAGGTTTCCAGGGAAATTGTGGCCAACTTGCCCTCTGCCCAGGCCGCCAGGGTGGTGCGCAGTTTCTCCAACGTGATCGGCTTGCTAATGAAGCCCGACATGCCGGCCTTGAGACATTCATCGCGCCGCTCCTTCGTGGAATAGGCCGTCACGGCAAAGACAGCGGGCGTAGGATCGGAACAGTGTGCGAGAATCCGACGGGCCAGTTCGACGCCGTTGGTGTCTGGCAGGCGATAGTCCGTAAAGATGATGTCGTAGCCGTTTTCCTGGGCCAGCTTTAGCGCTTCCGCCCCAGTCGTCGCCCAGTCGACCGAGTAATTCATTTTGGCCAGGATGTTTCCGAGCACGATGCGATTGTAGTCTTCGTCCTCGATGGCCAGGGCGCGGGCGGGAAGACCGTTGGGCGTCGGAGCGGACTTGATTTCCAAGGTCTCGGTCGGGGCCTGGGCGAACGGAATATTGAGATAGAACGTCGTCTCCCCGTTGGCGCTCACCGCCCCCACTTCGCCGCCCATGGCTTGGGCATACCGGCGGCAGATAGCCAAGCCCAGGCCAGTGCCCCGGATATTGCGCTCCACGGCCTCACTACCGCGGGCGAAGCTGTCGAAAAAGGTGTCCAGCTTCTCCTTGGGAATGGTGGGGCCAAAGCTGGTGACCGACAGGGTCAAGCGCTTGCCGCCCTCAATCGGCGTCAGCAAAGTGATCACCCGTGCCCCGGGTGGCACGCCGTACTTGAGCGCATTGTTCAGATAATTGGCGAATATCTGGCGGAGTTTGCCAAGGTCGCCCACCAGGCGAATTCCGCGCTCGGGCGGATCCACGAACCGTATCTTGTCCCGATCCAGATCCACCGTGACGGCCGCGGCCTCCAATGTGTCGCGCAGGTCAAACTCCACCGACTCCAACTCCACCTTGCCCGCTTCAATCTTCGAGAAATCCAGAATGTCGTCGACCGTCGTGCGCAACTGGTCGGCGCAGTTCTGCAACATGCGCAGGGTATACGCCTGACGGGGTGAGTGCGGCTGATCCTGGAGGTTTTCAACCAAGCCGATGACACCGTTCATGGGGTTTCGGATTTCATGGGACATGGCCGCCAGAAACTCGGACTTGGCCGCACTAGCCTGGAACAACGCCCGGGTGCGATCCTGCACGATTCGCTCCAGTTCCGCGGTTCGTCGGTGCAGCGTGTGAGTCCGGTATCGGTACCATCCGTAGAACGACATCCCGGCCAAGCCAAAGTAGGCTAACATGGCCGGACCAGTGGCATACCAAGGGGGCAGGACGGTAAAGGCATAGGACACCACTTCGCCCGCATGTCCCAAATGGGTACTCCGGACCTCGAGGGTATAGTCCCGAGGCGAAAGTGACGGGTAGCTAACCGTTTCCCCTACCTTGGCCGGCAACCACTGGGTCTCGCTGGGAAGAAGCCGGCGCTCATATTGGGGCCGCTCAGAAAACTCGTCGGCATCCAATCGACCCACCAACGACAGTCCACTTTCCTCGACTGACAATTCCCGGGCCATCTTCGAAGAGGTGATCGTCTTTCCGTTCGAATCCCGAAAGACGAACTCCAAGCGCGGAGGAGCCAACCGGTACTGGGTTACCAACCGGTCCGTGCGGAGTTCCATAATGGTCGGCCCCGCGCAAAACGTCAGCAGGTGCCCGTTTCCATGGAAGGACAGAAGTTCTCCCAACTGGGCAATCCCCTTGGCTTCCACCGTTTCCCAGGACACGACCCGATTGGTCATCACCAAGCGGCCCAGGCGCCGAACTCCATCCTGAACCCCCACCAACCACAAGCCGTCCTCGTTTTCGGCCAATTGAGCTTGCCGCAACCGCTCGGCCTTCAGAATCGGCCGGAAGTCCAGCGTGGCCGCCACTCCCTCCGACGAGGCAAACACCAGGGTCTTCTGGAACTGATGGATGGTGGTCTCTTTCCGAAAGGGCTGATTTGTCCACCGGCTAAACGTCAGCGTCCGTCCCAGCGTGGAGCGAAAAAGTTCTCCCCCAGGTCCGGAGGCCCAGACGACATCGCCGCGGACCATCAAGGATGATACCTTTAGGCCTGACTCCTGGGGTTCGAGCACGGCCGTGCGCGATTTTGGATCGATCCGATAAAGCCGGTCACCCGAGGTCACCAACAGGTCGCCGTCGGGCAGTTCCACCCCACTGTCCACAATATTTCCCTCGGTCTTGATAATCTCGCCGCGAGCCCACACTTCCGCCCACAAGCCGACCAACGGCCCCTCGCGGGTCGAGGTAAACGACCATGGTCGGGTCGCGCCCTGAATTCGCTCACCCCGTTCCGGCCAGTACTCCCATCGATCGTTGAATCCCAAGAACAACCCCTGAGACCGACCAGCCATCACCGGGATACCCGTGACGTCCAGGATGTGCCCATAACTGAGGGATTCATACAGCATGATTCCGTTGCGGCGCCCCAGCCAAAGCCGTCCCGCGGAATCCACCGTGGAACATAAGAAGGCCGGACTCTCCGGTCCCACATTCCGAGCCCAAACCTTCAGGGAGCCATCGGTCAGGCGGTACACAGCCAGGCCATGGGAGTAGGTCGTGGCCACCACCAGATCCCCCCAGCGCACCACCGAAGTAATCAGGGGATCCGCGGCAAAATCCTTAAGTGACGCCAGCGCCACCCAACCGGTGGGATCCCGTCGGTAGAGTGTCTTGGACGTCAGCACATACGAACCATCGCTGCCGTGCCACGCGGTGTCGGTGGAATCGGGAAGCGGGTTGGTGAACCGGGCCAACTGACCGTCCTTCACTTCCCACAGACCGGTCCCGTCCTGCACCACCAGCAGACGGTCGGGCCAATCTTGAACGAGCAACCGGGAGTCGTTGGGGAGATGCACCTTATCGACCTCCAATTCGTCCGGATCGACCGTCCACAGGTACTGACTGGCCACGGCGATGATCAGTTTGCCGGATTTCCGGATGTCCCAAATGGTTCCCGCTTCCTTCAGGTCGGGAACAGCCAGCGGGCGATAGACACTACTCTCGGTGAGCGGCAGTCGAAAACTCCCCAACTCTCCATAGGAAGCCACCCACAGAACATTTCCGTCGACGAGCATTCCCCGAATTTCCGAGCGGGTGAAATTGGTTACGAACCGCCACTGATGGTCCTCGTAAAAGGCCAACCGCTGACCGGAAGCGACGACCTGCCCGCTGGGAGTCTGGAGCATCGACCAGATATAGGTCTCGCCATCCAATTGACTGCCAGGGAATACCGTCGTGAGCGGCAGCTTGGTTGGCTCCCCCAGAACCGGACTGAAACCCAAAAGGAAACACAAAAGCCCGACGTGAATCAGTCCGCCAAGCGCCGGTTGAAGAGCCGCCAAGCGAGCCCCAAAAAACGTAAAAACTACCTTTCTAAAGGTAGTACATCGACGCACGAACGGTAATCGCGGAGATAGCCTACCCTTCTCCCCGGCATAAAATGGGGGGGACATGAAAGGACACCCCAGAATCTTGTTCGCCATGCTCTCCACACTCCTGTTGGCCGTCGGAGCCGCGCAGGCCGCCGAGAAGTTCGATCCGCTCGCCGATACCGAGCTGGTGGACGAAGCGGATGGCCAAGCCAAACTGCCGAGTTTGCCGTGTCTCGGCCCCCGTAGCAGCCAAGCATAGTCAACTGCCCCGAACTCACTCATCGTATGTTTAGCCTCGCCGCCATTAATTATCGCGACATTCGAACCGATGCCGGCGGACCCATTGAACGGATTTCCTCCGGATCGATTGACGTGCTGGGAAAGTCGGTGTTTCAGGCTAACGCCTATCTTGCATCGGGCTTGGTCCGGGGCAAGCCTTCCCTGAACCTGTATGGCAATGCCGATGGCACTGGGGCGAGTGGATCGCCGCAGGTGGCCCGACATATTGCGATTTCCGAAGCTCTGGAACGTTGGGCCTTTCACGAAACCTCCCAACGCTCCGACGCCGCCCGCTTCGGCTTCGATCACGACAATTCCACCAACGGCATGGCCGCCTTCCCGGGCCTGTTCAAATCCCAGGCCCGCCGCCGCGCCCAATATGAAGCCCTCGAACGTTGGGCCTTGGTTTCCTGGTGGTCCGGCCATCTCCGGGCTTCGGTGGTGAATGATTCCCTGTTCGGCGTCACCGCCCTTCGATTGGAACAAAACGTCGGCCTAGGGGAAGTAGCCGTACTCTTCCGTCGGTCGGCCTCCGGACACGTCAGCTACGGCTACTCCGCCGGATCCTCCTTCAAGTCGGCCGCCGCCCGCGCAGCCATCGAACTGGCCCGCAACGAGTTCGTGGTGAGTTATTACAAGCTGACCTCGGCGGTTCGCGATGTCTCGAACTGCTTTGAACGCCGCTGCCTCTACTTCGCCGGGGAAGAAGGTCACGCGGAATTCCTTCGGCGGGTGTTTGATCGCAAACCCCTCCGCGAAGCCAAGTGGTCAGTCCGATTTGATGGTGAGTTGCCCGGCCCCTGGTCGCGCTATGCCACCGTCTGGCGCGTGGCCGCCGACATGCCCTGCCGCGATTACCTCGATCCTAAAGTCCCGTTTTTCTTTTGGTAAACCAACACCCGACCTGGGTATGCAGTTTATTCCCCTAACCGCAACCAATCCCACATCGTCATAACCCGGCGATGCCGGATTGGGCCGTGACCCCCAACAGATTCCTTGCGGATCTTAAGGAGCCAACCGCTCACGCAGCTACCAAACAACCACAACGAGGGTTAGGGGAATAAACTGGATACCCAGATCGGAAAGACACGAACCAGCCAGCGCTCGCTCAATCTTTTCCAGGACGACCCACTCGGTCGCTTGAGTCCCGGCCATTTTGATTCGGGCTCCCACGAATTGTCACGTGAAACCCCGCGTGAGTTCGTTTTGGGGGCCCGATTCTTCGTCGGATGCCGTCCCCTGCCCCTGGAATGCCTGCCGTTCGTAACTTCGCCGACACCTCCTTCTCCGGAAGGCGCATTGACGCCGATCCGGGTTTCCCGATGGTCCGCGCGTGTCTTTAAAAGCCGAGTCGCCAGGTGCGAGCGCGCGCTCCGGAGCCCTGGCCGCCGGGGTTTGTTACTTTCTGTGGGGCCTCGTTCCCCTCTATTGGAAACCTCTCGCCGCGATTGATCCGGTCGAACTGATCGCCCATCGCCACGTCTGGTCGCTGGTTCTCCTGCTCGTCCTTCTCCTGGGAATTGCTGGTGGGTACGGAGAGGTTCGTCAGGCGCTCAGTTCGTTTCGTTCGCTGGGACGCCTGTTCCTGAGTTCGGGACTGCTCACGCTCAATTGGCTGGTCTATGTTTGGGGTGTCAGCACCGGCCATATCGTGGAAACGAGTCTGGGCTATTTCCTGGTCCCACTGGTCAACGTGGCCGCCGGTCGTTTCGTGTTAGGGGAACATCTGCGCCCCGCTCAGATCGGCGCCATCGCCTTGGCCGCCGCCGGCGTGGTGCTGATGGTGGTTCAGGCCGGACGACCGCCCTGGATTGCGTTGCTCATCGCCGGGACTTGGGGCGCCTACAGTTTGCTGCGCAAACAATCCTCGCTGGGAGCGATCACGGGCCTGGCCGTGGAAACCCTGGTCCTGTCGCCGCTGGCGGTGGGGTATCTGCTGTGGTGTCACGCCCAGGGCACGGGCGCCTTGGGCCGGGTGGATGGCTTCACCCACGCCCTGATTTTGAGCGCCGGCATCGTGACGGCGGTGCCGTTGCTGCTGTTCGCCTACGCCGCGCGTCGGATCAGGTTATCGACCCTGGGCCTGCTGCAATACCTGGCACCATCGGTCCAGTTGGCCTTGGGAGTTTTGGTGTACCACGAACCCTTTTCCCGCTCCCGACTCCTGAGCTTCGGCCTGATCTGGACCGCCTTGGTGATCTACTCCACCGACAACCTCCTTTCTCAGCGAAAGCTGAGAGCTGAGAGGTAAGCGGTAAGCGGTAAGCGGTAAGCGGGAGGCGGGAGGCGGGAGGCGTTCCGGTCTCTCAACTCAACACTCAGCTCTCAGCTTTCCCCGGTAGGGCGAGGTTTCCACCGAGCCGTTCGCGTTTCGGCGAATGACGCGTCACAACTCCACCTGCGAACGGCTCGGCGGAACGTCGCCCCACGGTCTCTTCTTTTCGGCCTCTCAGCTCTCAGCTCTCAGCTCTCAGCTCTCAGCTGATTTCAGACGCGAGGCGTTCGCCGAGCCATGCCCCCCTTCGCTTCCCCCTTCCCGCTTACCGCTTACCGCTTGCCCCTTCCCCGCCCCCCGTTTTCTCTGAGGAATCCTGTTGCACTGAGGGGAGGTCCCTCGCCACATTCCCCGCCGCTTTAGGAGAGGTGGCTGAGTGGTTTAAGGCGCACGCCTGGAAAGCGTGAGTAGGCTTATACCCTACCGGGGGTTCGAATCCCCCCCTCTCCGCCACATCATCAAGGACTTACAACGGCGCAAGGCCGTTTTCACAAAGCCCACACAACGATTTGCTACAGTCTCGACGCAATGAGACGCGGCAAATCGAAGGGCAAACAGATCAAGAAAGGGTCATTCGTCGCGACCCTGTATCCGGCGAAGCGAACCATTGCCGGCCGCGTCTATCGGTACTTCCGCCTCTGCTACGTCGAACCGGGCGGACGGCGCGTTGTCCGGGACTTTGCTGAGGAATCCGACGCCACCAAAGCAGCCGCGGAAGCCTCCAAGGCTTTTGCCCTGGGACGCCCTGACGCTCTGGCGTGGTCCCGATCCGAGCTTGTCGAACTCGATGCCGCGGCCAAGGCCCTGGAGGGAACCGGGGTCGGGGTCTACGAAGCTGTGCAAGGGTTCCTCGCGACCGCGACCAAGACGCTTCCCCAGCGCACCGTTGCCCAAGTAGTGCAGGAGATGCACGCCGACCGGAAGAACGCCGGGTGCTCCGAGGAACACGTTCGGGACATTACCAAGCGTCTGGACCCGTTCGCCAAGGCGTTCGCCTGCCAAATCGCCAGCGTTACCCCGCCACTCGTTCGAAACTACCTCGCCGACCTCCGGGGCAGGAACGGGCAACCGCTCACTGCCAGGTCACGGGACAACGCACGGCGAATGATCGTCAGCCTGTTCAACTTCGCCCGTCAGCAACGGTACATCCCGCGGGAACTGGCTGAGGAGATGGCGGAACTTCCGGCGCCCAAGCTCGAAACCGTCGCCACCGAGGTTTTCACCCCGGAAGCCATGCGGACGATTCTGAAAGCCGCTGAGGGTCCCGACTTGGCCCTGCTGGCCATTGGCGCGTTCTGTGGGGTCCGGACGGCGGAACTTCACCGGCTTACCTGGGAAGACATTCGCTTCGGGGAACGCGTTCTGGTCATCGGCGCCGACCGCGCCAAGACGGCCAGCCGGCGAGTGATTCCCATTCCCGACAACCTCGCGGAATGGCTGGCCCCGTTCGCCAACGCCAAGGGGCAAATCAGCCCCTACAGCCATGAGCACGCGCTTTCCTGGGGACTCATGAAGATTGCCCGTCGGGCGGGCGTGGAATGGGTCAAGAACGGGCTCCGTCACTCGTTTTGTTCCTACCGTCTCGCCGTCACCAAGAACGCCGCCACGGTGGCGCACGAAGCCGGGAACAGCCCCGCCGTAATCCACCGCCACTATGCCGCGTTGAACACCGAAGCCGAAGGCAAGGCTTGGTTCGACATTCGGCCGGCGACCCCTGCCAACGTCATCGCCTTACCCGCCACCAAATGAAACCCGGAACCTACCTCATGAAGGCGCCGAACTACTCCCTGCCCGTCCGCATCGAGCTTTGGCAGGGTGAACTGTACGTCATCCCGCCGTCAGGCTGGCGGCATCTCCTGACCACCTTCGGGCCGGAATACCGATTCGAACCCGTGTGAACTTTCCTCTCCGACCAAGAAACTGCCGGGGGCCGGCAGTCGGAGAGTCACCAAACCAACCGCCAACCTGTTATCAGCAGGCACCCCCGGCAAAAACCAAAGTCACCATGCACACACTCGAAGCAATCATCAACCCCACGTCCGAATCACGCGGACTATTCAAAGGTCCGGCCGGATACCTGTTCCGGGAAACTGAGTCGGAAGCGTTCCAGCCTCTGACGTTGAAGGATGCCGCGACCAAAGCCGCGGACCTTCTGGACCAACGGCCGCACGACTTGGAAGTGGACCTGTCGCCCCTGTTGCGCGACCTCGCGAAAGGCGTCCTGTGACCTGGGTTCATTGGTTGGGAGAACGGCACGCCGTCGCGTTCCGGCTGACCAGGTTGACCCGCACAACGTCCCGTTGCCGGTTCCGGGTTCACTTCGACCCGGACCTTACACAACAAATTGTGGAAGGTGGGAACGAGAAACCGGCGCAACAAATTGCGCCAGTTTCCCAAGTCATCAACGTTGACGTGATATCGGTTCCGGTGGACCGCGCAGCATTGGAGAGGGTCGCCGCAGAGCGGTTCCCGGGTCGGCGGATTGAACTCCTCTGGGAGACTCCATCAATTCACCGCTCACTGATTGAGCCGCTGGCTACGCTGCAAACGGCCTCGAAAATCTGACGCGATTCTTTCGCCGTCAGGGAACACCGCCATGCAGTCAGTAAACGCCTGAAACGGTGCGGGTTGCGCAATGCAGCCCGCGCCTCTCTACCCTGCAATAATGCTCCATTCGCCCCCTATGTAGCGGGCGTGAGGTCGCAGATTACAGCCCGTATGTAGCGGGCGAGGTCGCCAATTGCGCCCCGTATGTAGCGGGGTGAGTTCCCAAATTCCTCCCCCTATGTAGCGGGCGAGACCTCCCACCATTCGCCCCATATGCAGCAACATGAAATCTATCGCCATCAATCAGTCAGTCCCTGACCAGCTCATCACCGAGCCGGAACTTGCCGAGCGGTTGCAGATCAGTCACCGCACGGCCGTCACCCGTCGCCAGAACGGGGAACTCCCATACGTCCTGATTGGCCGACTTGTTCGGTACAACTGGAATGACGTTGTCGCCCACCTGAAGCGGAATTCCGGTGCTCGGTAAAATGGGCTGGCACCCGATCGCGTCCCGATGGCTAGCCCGCGGCGGAAGCGTCCTTTCTGAACGCTTCGTCCGTTTGCTTGAGCGTCGCCGCGCCGGGAGTCGGAAACCCAGGCGGAAGCCTATTCCGCCGTCGTTTGCGAGCCAATCACTTCCCCCTGGAGATCGAGAATGAGCGGATTTACCAAGCTGTTCGCCAGCATCACCGAGTCATCTGTCTGGGTCGCCGACGACAAGACGTTGCGCGTCTGGGTCGCCATGCTGGCCCGGTGCGACGCCCGGGGAATTGTCGAGGGTTCAGTCCCCGGGTTTGCGTCCCTCTGCCGGATGAGCATTGAGGATTTCGAGGAACGAATTAGCACCCTTTCTGCACCCGACCGCTACAGCCGAACTCCCGACAATGAAGGTCGGCGAATCGAACCGGTTGAAGGTGGCTGGAGGGTTTTGAATTACGGGAAGTATCGGGAAAAAGGACAATCCAAGGCCGGTTCAACAGCCGAAAAAGTCCGACTCTGGCGGGCGAAAAAGAAGGCCGAAAACGCTGGGTTACATGTAACCGACGGTAACCCGAAAAAGTTACACGTCAGACAAGAAGCAGAAGCAGATAATACATTGCAGCTGACAGCTGCGAGTGAAGGGAAGAGAACCCGAAAGCGTGATCCGCTTTTCGATGCCCTCGTCGAAATCGAAGGAGCGAATCCGGCGCAACTTACCCCAAGCGCAAATGGCGCCATCGGGAAGGCCCTGAGTGAAATCAAGACCGCCTGCCCCGGCGTGACTCCGGACGAAATCCGAAACCGTGCGTCGGCATATCGTCGCCTGATGCCCCGGGCAACGATAACCGCGAACGCATTGGCGAAGTATTGGGCGCGTTGTGGAGGCTCAAGCAAGTCCACAGAGGAGGCCATGCTGTCATGAACGAACTGACCTCACTAGACCGACTCCCGCCCCACTCGTTGCCAGCGGAACAGGGTGTGCTCGGGTGCATCCTGCTCTCTCCATCTGAAAGCTTGGATGCGTGCGCCACGCTGCCGCCCGCCGCGTTTTACGACCTCCGACACCGGGACTTGCTCCAAACGCTTCGGGACATGCACGACGCCCGCCAACCGCTCGACCTCATCACGGTTCAACAGCGGTTGAAGGATGCCGGTCAACTCGAGGCAGTCGGCGGGATTTCCTACCTCTCCGGACTTCTCGACGCCGTACCGAGCGCCGCGAACCTTGGGTACTACCTCGGCATTCTGCGAGAGAAGTTCACCCTCCGGAGAATGCTTTCCGTTGCCACGGAAACGATTTCCCGAATCCATGAGAATGCCGCGCCGGTTGAAGACCTCGTCGCCGGATTCGAGCGAGACGTGCTTTCGGTTCGGGAAGACTCCGCAGACGATTCGGAAGCTGACGTTAGGGGATGCCTCACCGAGATCATTTCCGAGATGCAGGAAGCCGCCTCAGGCAAGCCGACGCCGCGCCTCTGGACCGGACTTCAT
Organism: Verrucomicrobiota bacterium; assembly: GCA_017309115.1. GTDB lineage: Bacteria > Verrucomicrobiota > Verrucomicrobiia > Limisphaerales > UBA9464 > UBA9464. Next base: position 25,823 of record JAFLEF010000015.1, read on the forward strand.
GCGCTGGACCAATCGAGCGAAGGACTGCGGGAAGGTGAACTTTTCGTGATTGCCGGCAGGCCTGGCACGGGCAAGACCAGCCTGGCCATGCAGGTCGCCGAGCATGTCGCGGTAGGGTGCGGGAAGCCCGTAGGGGTGTTTTCGCTGGAGATGTCGCGCAAGGAGTTGCTCGGAAGGATGGCAACATCCTTGGCACGGGTTGACGCCCGACGCGCCGAGCGTGGCCAGTTCAACGCGCAAGAGGCTTCCAGGCTAACCGCCGCCATGGGCCGTCTTTCAAGGGCGCATCTCCTCATTTGGGACAAGCCCGGGCTGACCGTGGCTCAAATCGCGGCCCGTGCGCGACGCTGGAAACAGCGCCACGGTATCGAGCTATTGGTGCTCGACTACTTGGGGTTGATTAGAGATTCGGGCCGTCAACGATCGCGCTACGAAGCCGTGTCCGACATCACCAGGGAAGTGAAGGCGCTGGCCAAGGAACTGCGGGTCCCGGTGATTCTGCTCTGCCAGCTAAACCGAGCGAGCGAGACGGACAACCGCGCCCCGCGTCTGTCTGACCTCCGCGATTCGGGTTCAATCGAACAAGACGCCGATCTTGTCTGGTTACTCCACCACGAAGACGGGTCGGTCATCGTCGCCACCGCCAAGGCCAGACGCGGACCCCGAGGGACAACCCGACTCAACTTCATCGGCTCATATACCCGCTTCGAAGATCAAACCAATGCGCCCGACACAGGTTCACTTGAAGGACACCCATGAAGCCTAAGATTCGCGAACTCACCACCAAAGTTCAACGCGCCAATGCCGCGCTGACCGTCTTGGACAATGGCCGGCGCCATGACGGACAGGCCCAGACCACCGGCGCCGATCGCGTGCTGACCGAAGCCCTGGCAGACGTTGAGGCAGCCGGCGAACTCGCCCGCCAAATCCGGGAGGGTGGACGATGAAAAACCCCAACTCCCAGGAACTGCAGGTCGCCGTTTTCCTCGGCGGTTTGTGCTGGCGGACCATCGACGCATTCAGCGAAGCCCCGGAAGGCGTCAGGAACGCACTTCGCCCTATCCGCGCCGCGCTGGATGACAGCTTGAAGGACATCGACGTTGAGCTTTTCGAAGCTGCACCGGGCGAGGCCTTCAACCCGGCGACCATGCGCCCAATGCTCCACATGCCTGCACCCAAAGCCGTCACCAAGACGCTGAGCCCTGGCTTCCGGCGAAGCACAACCGGCGAAGTGTTGTCGCAAGCTCTGATCGCATGAGCCCAACCGAGTACCACGACGGCGACGCCGACCCGAACGACCCGACCGACGAGCGCAGTGTTCCATTCGACTGGGAGGGACTCGAACACGCCATGGGCGAGGCCGAGCTTGGCCCGGTCGAGTACGAGCGGCTCTCGTTGGCCATGGGGCGAATCCTGCGCTGGCTGGTGCTCACTGATCCGGGCCAGCGTGACCGTCAGCGGATCATTGCCCGACGCGTGCTTGCCCTAGCTTGGACGGTCACCCCTGGAACGTTCGACGATTGCCCCAGCCTGAAACAAGCCGCGAAGCGTGCGGGAATTCTGAGTAGGTCGCCAATTGCTCCCCATATGTGACGCGTGCAACGCGCCTCGAAACTTGGGGGGGTCCCAAATTGCTCCCCATATGTGAGACGCGAGATGCGCACTTCAAAAACATGAACGCAACACTTCCTGAAATTCCGGCCGATCTGAGCCTTCCTGAACTGGTCACCGCGACCGGCGTTGGCCTTCAGTTCGGCCTTCCGGCGAGCACTGCCATCCGACGTTTGGAGAAGGCTGGAATCAAACCCGACGCGTTTCTGAAGCGAGGGCATGAAGCGGCCGTGCCTCTGTTCTTGACCACCCGGCTGGTCGAACTTGAACCCGTTTTGTTCGCGTGAACTTGTTTGACGCCCTCCGCGCTCAGCACCTCGGCGAGTCCGAAGTCTGGGCTTTGATTCCGCAGATGCAGGCACGCTTGCAGACGCTGAATCGGCCGGTTCCCACGGACCCGTTCGAACTGTACCTCGCCACCACCGCGACGCTGCCGGAACGACTGGAAGCCGAATGCGAGCAGATGCGGGCCGAGAATGAACGACTCCGCGCCGAGATCGCCGCGATTCCCGCGAAGTCTGCGGAACTCGACGCCGAGATCGAGCGGCTACGGGGTGAGATCGCCGCGGAGAACGCCAAAGCCGCTGCCATTTCCGCCCAGATCGAACAAGAGAAAGCCCGGATCCGGGAACTGAATCGCAAAAACGACCCCGCTTTTCTGGCTGCCAAAATGGTAGTCAAATACGGGATCCACGACCCAAGAAACCCAAAAGAAACTATCACCCATGGCCCGAAAGAAAACTGAAGCTGACGCCTCCGACGAGTTCGAAGCGTCTATCGCGACCTTGCCCCCATCCGTCGCACTGGCACCCCAACCCGTGGCGATTCCTGAACCCGCGCCATCCGCGCCGCCACCCTTGGCGCCGGAACTGGTCGAACTGGGCAGGCGTCACGCGGTCCCGCATGACCTGGACGAAGTTGTCCTGAAGACGTTGAAGCACGAAGCCGACGCATTCGTGACGGCGTTTGATTCTTGGTTCGCCACCTGTCTGGAAATCGAGCGCGAAGGCGACCTGCCGACGCTCATGCACCGACGGGACGAAATCACCCGGAACCTGAACACCGGGAATGTCGCGGAACTGTTCACGCTGACGACCAGGATCGTGGCGCTGACCAGCCAGCACCCTGCCGTTGCTCAGGCGAGCCAAGCGTTCGCGTTGTTCCGACGCAAAAGCTTCGATGACTTGGTGCGACCCAGCATGGCAGCCTTCGGGTCAGCTCTCGAAGCCGGTCTGCAACGCGAGATCGACCGCGCCAGAGCCATCGAGCAAGAGTTCCTCGCGGCCTTCGGATCAGGACGCGTTGAAGGCATCGGACCTGTCGAGGAAGCTGTCCGGCGTGAATGCGCTGACCTCCTGCGCGTTCATGAAACTTGGAAGCTTCAGGATGAGGCGATTTCCCGCATGCCCGGGCATCTGCTCGTACCGCACAACCTGGTCGAGCTTGCCCGAAAGGCGCTCGAACTGTGAACCCCTTTGGCGTCCCGACGAACACGCGCTTCAAACGTGGTCATGGTGCTTGGCTGAGTGGTCAAGCGGTCGGGACGCCTCCCTTTCCCTGCCGACCCCCCGGGGTCTAAGGATTCTTTTTTCCGACCCTTTTCGTGGTGGTAGTTTCGTCACTCCACCCCTCGCGCTGGCAGACCAAAAATCACAATTTCCCACCCCCATGAACCGACAAATCCTATCCGCCGAAACCCGGCGACTTGCCAAGGGAATGATTGCCGCCTCGAAGGCGTTGCAAGAGTTCCGCTCTCGCGGCCCCCAGTCACCACGGGGGGGCATCGCCCTCGATCAACTTGTGACGATCCTGACCGAGGGCGCGTTGCTGGCCGGTCAACTCCGGGACAACGACGACCCGGCGTTTTGGACAGAACCGAACTTCCGCAAGAACACCCCCGCGCCGAGCGCCGGCGCCACCCCCAGCGCGTTTGAATGTCTGAACCGGCCGAACCCCGCCGCCGGCTACAGCTTCGATGACCGCCGCCGGGAAGGCCTACCCACCTAAACCATGAGCAACACGATCAAAGTAAAAGTCGGAATCGACGGCGTTGAGCAGGTCGAGGCGGGAATGCGCCGCGTTGGCGATTCCGCGAAGCAGGCCTTCGCCAAGCTCAATGCGGAGAGCGCGCGGTTCAACCAGGTCACCGGTCAGTTCCAGAAACTGGGTAGCATCGCCGCGGCTACCGGGTCGCCGGTCGCGCAACAGGTTTCCGCCATCGCGGAAAGCTTCCGGCTACTGCGCTCCGCCGCGTCACCCGCCGCCCTGGGAGTCGCCGGCTTTTTCGCCGTGGCAACGAAGGCAACTGAAGCCTACTTCCAACGCGTCGCCCGGTTGAGTGAAGAACTATCCGCCCGCTTGGGTTTGGCCCTGGGCCCTGGGACCGCCATCATGGGGCGAGCCCCGGACATCGCCAGCGAACAGGACCGCCAGAAGCTACTGACTGACCTCGATTCGGAAGTCTCCCGGTTGGGGAAACGCCGGACCGAGCTCATGGCCAAGCTCAACACGTGGGGAAGTTGGTTCCAGGATGGCAAAAACGGCATTGAAGAGCTGAAAGCCGTTAGCGAGCAGCTCCGCACCCTCCAATCAATCCGGGAACGCTACTCCGGAGCCATCGGCAAGGAGACCGTCTATCAGAATCAACTCGCGCAAGCTAACCGTGAATCCTCGGAGTGGTTGAAGGTCCACGCGGATAGCTACAATCTCGAAATCGAGGCTCTCATGCGGTCCCAAGCACCGTTGACGGAGCAGCTGAAACTTCTGGAGAAGGAACGGAAAGCCCTCGAGGAACTTTACGCGAACACGTCCGGCGCCTCCCCGATGGGCGAAAAGGCGCGCCTCCAAATCCGTTTGGACATCCTGAAAGCCAAGGAGAAGGAAACCGCGATAGAAGGACAGTTGGCGGACCTCGCCGCCCGGGAAGCCGAGGCTACCAAGCGCCAAGTGAAGGAAATCAACGACGCATGGCGCGAGCAGGTCGAACACGTCAACGCCGTCGGGCGCGAACTCCAACAGCATCACCTCATGCTGGCAGCGATTGAAGCGCGGATGCGCGACAACGCCCGCGGCTCGACCTACGCCGGGGCATCGGCTGACGCCTACGGACAGCACCGCCTCGCCGGGATGACGGAGCAGGCATACGGCATGGGCGGCATGGGTGCCGGGGCAATCGCGGGGATTCAGAACGCCGTGACCATGCTGGGCACGACGGCGAGCCAAGTGGGCAACGCCATCACCAGCAGCATCGGCGGCGCACTCGACGGAATCTCGTCCAGTATCGAAGGACTTATCCGGGGAACGATGACTTGGGCGGATGCCTTCCGAAACGTCGGGATGGCCATCCTTAACAGCGTGGTGACCGCGTTCGCCAAGATGATCGCGCAGATGATGGTGAGCTTCATCCTTCAGAAGATTTTCGGGAAGGCGATGCAGCAACAGGCCATGCAGGTAGGCAGCGCGTGGACCGCCGCGGCAATCAGCGCCTCGATCGCGTCTTACGGTACGGCTGCCGGCGTCGGTCTGGGTGCCTTCCTAGCCGCTCAGGCAGCGGGCCAAGCGGCAACGGTTGGCATGTCCGGGTTCGCATCGGGTGGGTTCACCGGCAACCAACCCACCAACGCCGTCGCTGGCGTGGTCCACGGCGGGGAGTTCGTCTTCTCCGCTCCCGCGGTTCGCCGGGTCGGACTGGACAACCTCGAAGCCATGCACGACGGGGCCAAGTCGGGCACGGGTGCGGGCGGAAAGCCAATCGGGATTGCCCTTTTCGACAACCGCCGCGAGGCAGAGCGGATGATTCAGGAAAACGAAGGCTGGGTCATGGAAGTTGTCTCCCGCAACCGGCATCAATTTCGCTAGGTCATGGTTAATGGGTGACCCCGGCCGGCAGTCTGGCCGGGGTTTTTCTTTGCCCATGCCGGTGACAACGCGTCACCAGCCGGAAATCAAGTGGACAACGTGTCAGCTTGAAAGGCTTCACGGCGGGGACAGAAAATCAAGGTTGCAACGTGAAACCTTGAACGACTTTGGTCCATCGGGGTAACAACGTGTTACCCCGGTAACAACGCGTTACCAGGGTTCCCGCAGATTTGGTGACACGTTGTCATCAATTCGCCCGCGTTCTCTCATTTTCCAAGGGCGCAATTCATAACCTCGTCTTGATAAATCTTCTTAGACTCCTCCCACGCTTGCTGCACCTGGTCGATGACGGTGCTCTTTTCGCTTGGGCTAAGAGTTTCAATTGTATCGAGCCGCAGCTTCGCTACCTCGATGAATCTGGCTCGCTGTTCTAGTTCAAGTTGAACGATTCGGTGCCGGTTTGTTCGCGCTGATTCATGGATTGTAGTGACAGCAAATCCCACAAACGCGAGTACTGTTCCGATGGCACTAAGCAGATCGTCAGGCACCCCTGCGCAGTGCAGTGCAACGATTAAGAGTAGAGCTGTGGAGCCAAAAGCCAGAAGTTTGATCCCGAGGTTCATCAATCGGCATGAAGCCATTTCGACTCACTGGAATCAACGTTGACTAGTTCACACTTTTTCACACGTTCTGAACCGATTTCGCTTGCATTGACTTGCAGGCGAAAACCCCAGAAACCCCAACAAATCGAGGTTTTTGACAGTTTCCCCGTGGCTTCGAATCCCCCCCTCTCCGCCAAATTTTGGGCCAGTGGGCACTCGCCCAACCGCGCCCCCCTTCCCGCCGCTTCTACTCGCGTCTCGATCGTCCACCCACGTACAACTCCGTTCCAGAGCGTCGCCCTACCGGCGGTGACTGGGGCGGTTTTTTTGCAGGGGACGTTTGCGAACTGCGCGCTGGGATTCTTGGCGATCTCGGGCCAGTTCCAGCAACAAGCCCGGTAGCGCGAACAGGGCGTCCTCGACCGGTTGACCCAGTCGCCGCAGGCCGTCACTCAAATCGACCCGACTCTGCCTTTCCAGCGCCTGACACGCTTCGCCGTACAAGCGCTCGGCATCGCCGCCGCTTCCGGCCAACGCCAGCACCGGTAGGCCCGCGGCCAATGCCGAACGACCGATCTGCGCCGTCCCCCCTGCTCCCGACAGCAGGATCACCACATCGGCCTCTTCCACCGACCGGTCAATCGACTCCTCAACGGTATCGAACTCTTCGATGGCGCCCTGGGCAACCCGCGGTTCGCGCTTGGGCTCGACATAGACCCGCAGCCAGGACGACGGCGACCGCCGATCCAGAGCGAGGCGGGAAAGGAATCCCTCGGCGGCATACTGATCCACACCCGGCCAACCGCCGGCAATCAACCCATGGCCGGTCGCGGCAATCACGGCCCCAACGGCACTGGCCGCCCGTTCCAACTCCGACGGCAAGGTCTCGCTGCCGAGTCCGACCATAAGCACCCATCCCACAGGAGTTCGGACGTCCAAGGCGCCGGATGGCAGTTCCGAAACCTCCGCTCCGTCCGGTTGCCAGAGGTCACCCAAAGACTCCACTGGGCAGGCGCCCCCCGAACGGCCTTGTCGAATGGCCTGTTCCACGTCGGCTAGGAACAAGGTCTGGAGTTGAAGCTGCCGTGCTTCGGTCAGGCGCCCGTTGGCGGTATCCCGATCCAAGGCGGCCACAAGCGATTCCAAACGATCGGCATCTAACGTCACCTCGGATCCGGCGCCGGACGCTAAATACTGCATCAAGGCCAAGGCTTGCGTCACGGCTGCGGGAAGCTGGTGAAGGGGGCGGCCCTGCCGATCCCGCACGTACTCCGGGGACGCTGATCGCCACTCCGGTGGTGGCCGATTGAGTCGGGCGGAGAGTTCCGCCTCGACCAATACTGCGTCGAGGAAAGGGGGTGGGGCGTCAGGTGCGTTCATGGGCCGACGATGGGTTCAGGCGACAGGCGGAGATTCCCCGGGGTCGGTGGCGACGTACCGTCGGGTGGTGCGCAGAGCAATCGCCAACTGCTGGGCGGGACCGAGGCGATCCCAAAGTTCCGATAGGTTCTCCAGGGTAGCGGAGGTCCCGGATTCCTGGGTTGATTCCCCGCTCGTCTGGTGAAGGAGTTGCTGGAAGTGGGGATGGAAGATCTCCACTAATCGCCCCATCCATTGGAGCGAACCCTCGTCGGGAGGGTGGCCAGGAACGAGAATGGACAACACATACCGGGCTTCAATTTGGGAACGGGCCGGAGATTGTTCCGCGGCAATTGAAGAGGTAGTCGACCCCAATTGCAGGGTAAGGATCAGAAACGTCTGGCTCGCCCCGACCCAAACGCGGGTATTCACCACGAACTGGTTTTGCGTCGCGGAGTCAAAGGCCTCCTCCAGCATAGCGCGATCGGCGTCCGGATGACGGGGTCGCTGGGGACGCCCCAATTCGCACACCAACTCGCCTCGACGATCGCGTCGCCAGATCCCGACTTCGGTGGCTCCGCTGGCCAATTGGAGCAACTGGAGCAACCAATGTAGTCCGAGTTCGCGGAATAGATGATGCTGAGTCATCTCCTCCCACAAAGGGGCATCGAGTCGGGCCAGCATCCCGGCAATCTCAGCCTCCTTGAAGCCCTGCTTCTTCAACTCGACCGTGACCGCCGCGGCAGGTTCAGACGGCAGCAGTGGCTTCAAACTGGGTTTCCCCGAAGCGGCCTCCGGTGACACGCCAACCTCCAATACTTTCAGCAGCGCCGTTCGGAGTCGGGCAAAGTTGGTCTCGCAGGCGAAGGCACCCAAGGCCAAGGCTTGTTCGCGAACCGAGTCAGCCCGACGCGTGTACAGTCCAATCGGGATCGTCGAGCTGTGCTCCCGCAGCTTCGCAATGAATTGAAGCCCGGCCTCAGAACTCTCCAGGTCCCGGCCCAGATCGGAAATCACCGCCTGAACTGAGTTCCCCGCCAAGTAGCTCAACGCGTGGTCGGTGGTCTTTACGCGGACCACGGTTATCCCGTCCGCCACGAGCTGCGCCGCCTGTCGGTCATTGTTGTCGGGATGATCATCCACCCAGAGGATGCTCCGCCCCGCAAATCGCCCCGCGGGATCACCCTCCTCCAGCGACGCCAGCGGAGGCGCGGCTGACCGCGACTGCTGGTCTCTGACCGCTTGAGGATTCTCCCCCGACCACATCTGATCCATTGCCCGCAATTGCTGCGCCGCTTCCCGATACCTCCCGCCCAACCGTCCCAGCACGACGCCCTGCACTCGTGCAAAGGCCCGATCCAGCGCGGGCACCGGCAAGCCTCCCGCCAACCCCGGCACCGACAGGACCGCAGCAAATCCGCCATCCGTGCGTCCCAACCGTTCCCGCAGGTAGTCCGAGACCACTCGCTGAACTTCCAACGGATCGCTGGCATCGCCCGAGTCCAACAACATTTCGCGAACCCCGGGATGAAATTCGTAGTCCACCGATTCGGAATCGGTCACGTCGTCCGGGGATTGTCGCCGCAACAGTCCCCCCAAGAACACCTCCGCCAAGTGGACCTGAGTGGATCCGGGCAACAACACCTGCTGGATCAGCCGCATGAGGGGCAGTCGTAAAGGGGCCGCGGCCAGCAGACGGGCCAAGTCCAGGGCAACCGGCGAAGCGACCTGCTGGAACGTCAGCACGCGATCGGCGCCCGTACGTTCCCCTGTCTCTTCGCCCGCGACCGTGGCCTTCGGTCGAACCACAGCGGAGCGACTTGAGTTCCAAGTCACCCCCGGGACGCGGGTCGGGGTGGCTCGGGTCACCAGATTCACCCAGTTCGCCACGTCGCGGGGGGCGGTGGTGAAAACGGGAATCGGCACTCCGACGGGCGCCGCCGCACCGGGACGGGCGCGCCATCCGCGGGACTTGAGTTGTCCATTGGCCAAACCTGCGCTGCGGGAACCGATTTCCACCCAGGCAGGGCCCAGCGCGGGATCCAAAGCCGTGCGTCGCCAGAAGGACGCTGGCAAAAGTTGCAGTATGGCGGTCGGTTGATGTCGTCCCCAGGTTGTGAGCGCGGTGCCGACGACGCCGGCATCCCACGCGGGTCCGGTGCAATCCGAGACGACAACCACAACGCGTCGGGCGTCCGTGACTACCAATTGGCCCGGGGCTACCGAAGGCCCACCCGAGCCCGGTTGCAGTCGGATCTGATCCGGTCGGGAGGTGTCGAGGCGCCAGAGCCGGACATCGCGGAAGGCTCCGAGCTGTTCCAATAATCGCCGCAGTTCCCGAAGAGAATCGCGCCAGATTCCCAGGGACGCCGATTCGTCCACGACCAGTGCCAGCTCAAGCCACCGTGAGCGATCGGGGACCAACATCGGCATCCAGGTGTCGGTTTCGGCCACGTTGCGGACGGTCCGTTCCTCATCCAGAACAAACACAGTGCGGGCGGGAACGCGTCGCCGGAATGGCCGCAGGACGCGCAGCAAGTCGCGCGCGCCGGGCAACGCCCGTCCGCCCGGGGTTCGCAGCGCCAGTCCACTGGTGGAGCCCACTGGACTCCCGTCGGTCGGAACCACCAAGGGAGCCGAACCGGAGTTGGAATCCGGTAAGGAACGAGAATCCCGCAGACTCGCTTGGGGAGAGGTGAAGGAAGACGACGCGTCGGTTGATCCGCCGGTTCCCGGAGGCTTCACTCCCGAAGTGGAATCGGTTGGCGGACCTTGGGGAGGCGAAGCTGGAGCGACCGAAGGCGACTTCGTTGTCGTCGCCACAACCCCGAGGCTGGCGAGCCAAAGCGCGTCGGCCAGTTCCTCGGGATCCGCGTGGGGAGCCCGATGGCGCAGCCAGTCGGTGAAAGTTTCAGACATGTCGGCCTAGGCCCCGCCGTCCGCGAGATCGCGCAGGGCCAGGTGACGGAACTCCGGATGGTCCGGCGTTAGCACTCCGTTCATCACCAACGCCACTGCATTCAGGAGTTGGTCATTGGCGAGTTGCCGTTTGCCACCATCTCGCTCTTGCTGGAAGTGCTCGATCAACTGCTTCACGGCCTCCGACTGGGTGGCGGCTTCTCCGAGTCGGGCGGCCACAATCCGCGTGAGTTCGGCTCGGGCTTCGTTGGGATCCTTGGGCGGAGTGAGGTCCAGTCGCACGCAACGCCGCAGAAACGCCGGTGGAAAATCACGCTCGCCATTGCTCGTGAGGAACACGATCGGGAATTCTTGGCACGTCACCAGACCCCGCGTCACGCTGGCCGTTTCCTGACGAGGCCCGCCCACCGTGAGGGTCTGGAATCGCGGTTCATCGGGCAACCGCGACAACTCGGGAATTTCAAAGGAGCCTTCCTCGAACACGTGCAGAAGGTCGTTGGGCAGGTCGATATCGCTTTTATCGATCTCGTCGATCAGCAGCACCCGGGGCGCCCCGGGTTTGGACAGCGCCAGGGCGGCGCCGAGGGGACCGAGCTTGAGATACCGTCCGATGTCCTCTTCGCCGGCAGCCTTTTGCTTTTCGCTGCTGCGGCGCGAAGCGTCCTGAAGACGGGCGATGGCGTCATAGTGATAAAGCCCCTGCTGCAGCGTGCTGCGCGAGGTGATCGGCCAGGAGAAAAGTCGGCCCAGCTTGAGTTCATGAGCCACCGCGTAAGCGAGCGAGGTCTTGCCGGCGCCAGGTCGGCCGGTGATGAGCAGCGGTCGGCGGAGGTACAAGGCGACGTTGACCGCCGTGATCTCCCGTTCGCTAGCGAGGTAGGTGCTGCCTCGGGTGGACTCGGGATCGGAACCTTTCGGAGCATTGAAGGCCCGCCACGGAGGAGGTGGCGGTAAGTCGGCCAAGGTGGCCCCCAGCTGATCCTTCGAAGGAGGCTTCCCTGAGGCCTCTGTCTTGCCCCGGAAGATCCGTTTGGCTGGGGCGATGGCCGGAGGCCGGGAGGGAGAGGAAGACGAGGTCGAATTCATGAAAGGAACTAGACTGAGGGGTTCTTTACCGGATGGCTTTGACGGTTCGGAGCGGCTGGCAGTGGAGAATCGTGGGGATCCCACAGCACCGTGAGCCCGGTCCAACCCGCAGGCTGGCGGCGCAGCGTTAACGTCCGCTGCGGCCATTCGGTGGGTGGATGGGCCAGGAACTCGTCCTGCAACCATTGCTGAAGCGCGGCGGGTGGCAGCGTAGTGGTGCGGACCCAGAGGGCCAGGGGCAGCCCGGAATCGGTCAGTTCACTGGCCAGCGTCAGATCGGTCCCAATCGTTTGATTAGGATCAAACACGCCGGCCGCCAGCGCACGGACCGAAGGAGTCCGCCAAATTTCAGTCCGGCCAGCCAACGCAGCGGACACGGTGTCGGGACCCGCGATGGCCTGAGCGGGGAGAGGTTGGGTGGGAGGCGCGCCGCGGGTACGCCGGCGGGTGCGCGGTTCCAGGAGTTGATCCGGGTCACCAAAGGCCAGGTCGTAAGAGCGGATCACCAAGGGATAATGGTGGCCAACCGGCTCGAGCTTCGGCTGGCGGCGGGCGTTCTGACCGGTGCAGATGGGCCAGGCTTCCGGGCATTCCGCGTAGAGTTCAAACGGGAGGGCAATTTCCAGGCGATCGGCGGGTTGGCCGTTTGAGCCATGGGTCCGAGCGAACAACCGTTGGAATTGTTGGGCCAACTGGTCGGGGTGACTGATGGGAGACTCCTGGTGGAACGGTCCACCATCGGAACGTTGACCGCGCATCTGGTATTCACCGCCAGGCAGTGGTTCCACTACCACCTGCAACCAAGCGGACTTCGGCTGGGCTGCGGCCTGGACCCGAGCCACCAGAGGCGCCGCCCATTGCCGAACTTCCTTGTCGAGATCCACGCCCTCAGCCGTGCCGACATCCTCCTGCCATTTTCCTACGGCGGCGTTCATGTCAGGATCGGCCAGTAACGAGCGACACAGCTCCACGAACTTGAGAAGCGCCGACGGAGGACGCGTCAGAAGCTGTTCCGTCAGCGCGGCCCAGGCGGCACCCGGTTGGATCCATTGCAGCAACTCCAGTTGGGTCGCCAAGGTGACCAGACGATAGGCTTCGACCACCGCCGCGTCGGGAAGTGCAGGCTGCGCCGAGTGCGTCAACTTGAGGAGCCTGGGCAGGTCGGGATCGAAGCCAGCCCCACGCAGGATTGGCCCCGCCCCGGTCGGGGACTCGTTCTGATAAAAGGCGGGCAGTTGGCGGGCCTGTCCGGTCGTCGAAAGTGAGTGAAAGCGGGCGCGCAACTGTTGATCGAGCGCGGCGAAATCCGGCGGCCAGACCAACCCTGGAGCGGGCTGAGGCAGCACCGCCCGAAGTTCGCGAGAGAACACCCCGGTTTGCTCGGCATTGCTGTTTTCGGCAGCCTCGCCCTTCCGACTCGCCACGAGGGAAGAGCGTTCGCGGGCTTCCTCCTTGGCCTTGCCTCCTCCAAAGGCGACCGGGGCCAAACTGCCCTGCAGCCCGGAGCGATGAGCATGGGTGGAGCACACGTCGAGAATCATCAGGGTGTGCTGCAAGACGGGGGCGCCCCGGGATGGCACAAAGTCGGGCTTCGGCATCGCCTTAACCGAGCGCAGGTACCGCCAGAGATCATCGGGATCCAGGCACGCTGCGCTGTCCTGATGGGCGTCACTGAAGAGAAGGTATCGGTGCTCATCATCGAGCACGCCGTGTCCGCCCCAGTACAACCAGAACCAGCGGGGTGCCGCTTTCGTCAGTTCATTGACCACCGCCGCCTTGAACGCGGCCTCTGTGGGTTCGCGCCGTTGCACTCCGTCGGGCAGTGGCGGTACGTCGGCCGCCAGTGGGCGCGATGGGGGTGAGAGGAAGACGGTGATGTCCGCCGGTTTGACCCCGTGCCCAACCAACCACGCGACAAACCGATGGGCGTCGGCCACGGGACCCGAAAGCCGATTCCAGGCCCCGCCAAAGGCGTAGGCCTCAATGCCGACGACGAAGGCGCGGGATTGATCGGCGCTCATGGCGACAGGCTACGCAACACGGGTTTGGCGATGTCCCACAAGGCCGCGTTCTGCCAATAGGCGCTGTGCGAGCCAGGGAAACTGCAACCATTGTCCAATTCGTGATCCGCCGGGGGAACACTGGAACCCGGAGTCTGGAAAATGGGTGCGGCCAGGTAACTGAGGAGATCCCGCGGATCGTGAAAGTTAAGCCAGCGGGGGAAGGAACCCGGCAGGGCGTGGGGCAAGGGCGGACGTGGGGCCGGAAGCAGCGGCTTCGAGGCGAGTGCCCCGATTTCGTAGAAATATGGCGCTTGCGAACCGGCGGTGATCAGGAGTTTCACTCCGGGCGGGGCCTGCTCGATCAACGTGTCCACGCACGCGATCCCGCCGAGGCTGTGGGCGAGCAGTACAACTGGTCCTTCCTGGGCATACCCGGCCGCCTGTCGCGCGATCTCGTCCCGTAGGCGGCGTCCGTGAGCCTGGTACCAGAGGATGTCCCCCACCGCTGCGGACGAACCATCGGTCAGCGAGCGACGACGTTTTCTCGCCCGCCAGGTAGCGACATGGGCGGCGGACCAAACAAACGGGGCTTTGACCAGATCGTCGAACGCGTGTTTGGCGAAGTCCATTACGCCGCGGGTATCAGGTGGGTAACGCACGTCCCGAAGATGTTCCGCGAGGAGCCCGGCCCATTCATCCCGTTTCTTGGGATCAAGGGCCAGGTCGTCGAGAGCGTCGCTGCCCGCTTCCGTTTGGGCCGGCAGAACCAGCAACGTGGCGAGAGTGGCACGAGCCAGAACAGGGAGGTGGCGGGGGACGTCGGCGGTCAGCACCGTGCGAACCAGCGGGCTTTCGCTAACGGCCTCCACCGCCCCTCTGAACTCCGGATCGAGGTGGGCGTCGCCCAGCAAGACGGCGAGGCGTTGGCCGGAGAGAGTGGCGGCGAGAGGTTTCTGAAGAGCTTCCAAGGCTTCGGGCCACTGCTGGTCGAAGCCCGGCGGTAGAGCACCGGTAGAGACCGCTGCACCCAGTTGGCGAAACTCGAAGAGCGGATCCCGTTCCAACTGTTCCCAGATAAGGCTGCGAATCTCGGCCTGCACCTGAGTGGGATCGGCGCCTGTCTCATCGGCAAGGTCCGTGGTGAGGACTCCGCGACTAGTCTGGTAGCCGGGGATGGAAACGCCGTCGAAATGGAGATCCGTGCCGAGCGGACCGCCCCAGTAGAATCCTTCAACCCGTATGCCGGGCTGGAGGTCACGGAGTTGCTCGCGGATCTGGGACAGGGCGGTCCGGTAGGCGATCTCGCGGGTGCCGGTGCCGTGGATAAAGAGAACGGTGGTCATGGGGCGTGGGCGATTCGCGGCGGGATGTTGGGACGGACGGTAGCGGGATTCGCCGGAGGTGGGGAGAGGCAATTGCTAAGTCAGTTGAGAGTTGAAAGTTGAGAGTTGAGAGACAAAGGCAGCGGGGCCTCCGGCCTTCCAAATCACCACTCTGAGTTTCATTCGTGTTTCTTTGCGTCCAATCGTGGTTCCCGTCTGCTTTTCCCGAGGGGCAAAGTTCAGCGACACCAGTCCACACACAAACGGCTCCGCGGAGCGTCGTCCTACCGGCTTTTTTCTCTGAACTCTCAACCCTCAACTCTCAACTGGTCTTCAGTAATGCGTGATCGGCGATTGGTCGCGCGGTTCGAGCACCAACACAAGGCGGTTGGTCCGACCGGCCACGAGCGTCACAGTGGCCTCCCGAGCTTGACCGCTCCCAGGTGCACCCGTGGCCGGCAACGCAAACCGCTCATGATTCACACTCAACTCCCTCACTGTGGCCGGCAGATTCGGGAGTACGGCCAGTCCTGTTCCATCACTCACACCCTGAAAGTCCGGCACTTGGAAATTCCACCCGGAACGTCCGTCCATCCGTGACAAGAGGAAGTCGGCAGTGTGGTAAAGATCCGAGGCCATGATAACGGCCGCCCACTCGCCGTACCGCACATTCGGCCACGTCACCACTTGTGCGTTCGGAACTGGATTGCCCTTCGCATCCGTCACGCGGACCTCCAACCGGGCCGTCGGTTCCATGCCCACGATGATCGAGAGATCATTGGTTTCGAGCCGATGCTTCTGAGGATACCGCATGCCGGATGTTCCCGGTCCGTTCGTGCTGATGAATCCCTGACACAGGGCCACAATTTCCAGATCTCCCGGTGGGAGGGATTCAAACCCGAAACTCCCGTCCGGCTGAATCGGCGACCACGTATGCCACTGCGGCGGTGACACGTCGGGCTTTTCGCCAAACGGCCAAACGTGGGCAACCACCCGACCGTTCGTGATCGGGCGCGGCACCGAGGCATCCAAGGAACCCCGCACCGCCCGTCCCCGCTTTAAGTCCACCGCCAGCGCCTGGGTCGCACCCGCCACGACCGTCAGGGGGAACAGCTCGCTGAACCACGCGATCCCTGCGGCATCAAAGCGGACTGCCCGGACCCCTTGTTTTCCTGCCGGAAGCTGGCGGGTGACTGCGAAGCCCGGTCGTGGACGCGTCCAAGCATTGGAGTTCGCCGCCCAACTGGCGAACGTCTGCGCGAACAAGGGCGTGTCCTGGGGTCCCTCCGACTCGGGCTTGACGGACAACTCGAGAATGCCCCCGGGCTGCAACGCCACCGGTTCAGTCCGGGCTATCAGCGATCGGTTTCGCAGCCGACTCTCCACAAACTCCCACCACTCTTTCCACGACGCTCCGAGGGGCGGCACGGAACTGACGACTCGAAAGGGGCGATCGGGAACGAAGTCGGGATGTTGAACCAGAAAACTAATCTGGCCCGTCTCAATCCGTTCGAAGACGAACCGGGGATACTCCACCATCGCATATCCCTCGGCGTCGGAAACCGCGGCGGGCTTCGGCGTCCCGTTTAGATTGGTCGCCGACCAGAAATAATGGCCGCCCCCATACGGCCCCTCTTTGGTCCGCAGTCCATCCACCAAAATAGCAGCGCCGGACACGGGAGACCCCGCTGGATCCACCACCCGGAGTCGGGCCACGGGTAGTGTCGCCGTTCTGCCGAACACAACGAGTAGCAACAGCCCCAAGCCACCGAAAGCTGCTAGGAGCAAAATCCATCGCCCGGGACCGGTTTTGATCATGATCGGCAAACCCTACCGCCTCGCAGCCGTTTGGAACAGCTGTTGACGACTCCGGGCGAAGAGACCGCGCAGACCGGCCAGTTCGATCGGCTTGGAGATGTAATCATCCATGCCGGCCTCCAGACATTTCTCCCGGTCGCCCAACATGGCATGCGCCGTCATGGCAACGATCCACGGTTGTACGGCCAACTCACTCGACGCCCGAATTCGCCGGGTCACTTCGTAGCCGTCCAGACCGGGCATCTGACAATCCATCAGAATGATGTCATACGGCTTTTCGGCCAACTTCGTGAGCACTTCGAGTCCATCCGACGCAAGCTCGAAGCCGTAGCCGAGCTTCTGCAGTTGCAGGCAGATCAACTTCTGGTTCACCGGATTGTCCTCGGCGACCAGGATGCGAAGACCTTGGTCCCGCGGAACCGCGTTCGTTGCGGCCGGTCCAGGCTCGGAACTGGGAACTCCTTCAACGAGAGTCTTCGTTAGCACCTGACGCAGCACTCCCATCAACTGCAGTTGGCGAATTGGCTTCGAGACGTGGCCCCTTCCCCCGGCACCAGGCAATCCTATTCGGGTCCCTGGCGAATCGCTCAGCCGGCTCATTAGCACCAACTTCACTCCGGCGTTCTCCGCCTGGGCACTCAGCGATCGAACCTGGGCAGCGCCGTCGGGAGTGCCGGAGTGGGTCAGTTCCACCAGCGCAATCTCAAACGGGTCACCGTCCGTCTGGGCGGCCTTCAATCGTTCGGTCCAGTCCTGACCGTCGGGAGCGCAGCTTTCCGGACGCAGGCCCCAGGTCCGCAAGGTCAGCTCCAGCGAATCGCGCACCGCGCGACTCCGGTCCACCACCAGCACTCGAAGGCCCGCGAAGCGTTCCTCGGAGAGCGTGAACCCGGGAACTCCCGCCCGGGGCAACGGGAGGCGAAACCAGAATTGTGAGCCCTCTCCCTGACGGCTGTTCACCCCGATCTCCCCGCCCATTTGTTCAATCAAGCGCTTCGAAATCGCCAGACCCAATCCCGTGCCGCCGAACTTGCGCGTGGTATCGGCATCCTCCTGTTCGAACGCGCTGAACAAGCGGGTGAGCGCCGCCTCGGAAATTCCGATTCCGGTATCCTGCACCGACACCTTCACCCAGGCCGGATTCGTCCCCTCCACCGTCACTTCCACAACCACCTCGCCCCGCTCGGTGAATTTGACGGCGTTGCCCACCAGGTTCTGCAACACCTGACGAATCCGTCCGGAGTCGCCCACAAACTTCAGCGGATCCGACGCCGGGATGCGGGACACAAGTTCCACCGTCTTCGCCCCGGCGCGTTCGGCCTGCAGGCACAACGTGGTTTCCACCGTCTCCCGCAGATCGAACTCATGAGGATTGAAGGTCAGCTTGCCGGCCTCGATTTTGGAGAAGTCGAGGATGTCATTGAGGATATTCAGCAGGCTTTCGCCACTGCTTTGGACAATGGTCGCCAGTTCGCGTTGTTCCCGGGTCAGGGACGTGTCGAGGAGCAGATGGTTCATCCCCAGAATCCCGTTCATCGGGGTCCGGATTTCGTGGGACATGTTGGCGAGGAACACGCTCTTGGCGCGACTGGCGGCATTCGCCTCCTCGGTGGCCAACCGGGCCTGAGCCTCCGCCTTCTTGCGTTCTTCGACCTCGTCTTCGAGTTCGCTCGTGCGGATCTGCACCTGCCGACGCAGCAGACGGATCCACACCATGGTCACCAGCAAAACCCCCGCCAGGGAACCCGCCAGCAGCAAGACGTGTCGAAGGGTCCACCACCCCGGACTCGACACCACCCGGACGTCCTCGGGGCGATTGAGCAACAACTCAAAATGTTCCAAGTCATCACTCTGATCCTGCGCGGCCTCCTCGGCGGCATACACTCCGGTTAGCTCCAGAACACTTCCCTTCGCCATCTGGGGCAGCCGACCTTTTCCATGTTCCAACCGAGCGAGGAACGGACCCAGATGCGACTGAAGTTCCAGGATGTCTTCCGAACGACCATGCACCGTGTTCAGCAAGGTGGCTTCCAGACGAACGATGGTGACATCCCCGGGGAGTTCCGACCTTTCGTCTGGCGTTAACCGTCGCGGTTCCGGCAGGGGCGCGCTGCCCGTCTTGCGAATCACTGCGTCCCGCACCATCCACACCGAGTCGTTCAACTCGGGGAATCCCACCACCTCCACCAAATCCCCGACAGCGCCGGCGGTCCGTTTGGGCGTGATGCGGATACCGTTGGTCCCATCCATCCCGTACAGTACGCCCTGGCGTTCATGCACGATTTGGAGCGGAAGCTTGATCCGCCGCAACGCGTCGGACTTGGCGTCGAACTGGGACAGTTCCCGAATCTGTTTCACCGGCTGATCAAACAGATCCAGCGGTGCCGGCTTCTCCACCAGAATCGCAGCTTCACGGAACCAAACCTCCCCAGGGGAAGCCCGCCCTTCCTTCCAACGGGCGAACAGACAACCGCGCAGCCGAATCGACGCATGCTCGTAGCGCGGCAGCCGTTCCTGATCGCTACCAATCTCTACCTTGATTCGACCTTCGGGCATGCGGAGCAAGAGGCCATCGGGCAACACCTCCGTGACCACGCCCTGCAGTTCCACATACTGGGCGTCCAGACTGCCATTCATGAGCTGGTTCCACGCCGGCTTCAGCGGTAGCGGCAATTGCCCAGTGCCCAGCCACTTCATTTCCCGGACCAACACCACCGGCGAAAAATCGCCCGGTCCGGTGACACCCTCAATCTCCCAGGTGTCCCCGACCTGCGGCGGATTCAGCCGGTCCAGCGTCGCCAACATATAGATTCCGCGCGTGTCGTCCTGCAGGACAAAGTCCGTCAGGAATGGGGTGATTACTGAGGTGACGACGCCCCGAAGTTTCACCGGTCGGCCTTCCTCGGCCTGTTGCCGGCTCAAGCCTTGAACCTGTTCCACCGAGATCAGGGGCGTCGGCTCCTCCGGGGAGGCCGATGGAGCTCGTCGCAGAAAGGCTTCCTCCAGCGCAGGCTCACCAGAACGAGCGCGAACTCCCAGGATCTCAACGTCCTGTTGCCGCAGATTCCCCGGAAGGAGTTGCCTTGTCCGGACCGGCAGCCGACCGGTGGAATCCTCCACCACCAGCAAATGACCATCAACCTGGTCCACCACCCGTCCGCGAACCTGAACGACCCTCGGCAGATGCGGGAGAGCGCCAGCCTCAGCCACTGCCTGGAGGGAGGACACGTCGGTCCGGCTCCACAGCAGCGGATCGAGTTGGAGGACCTGCAGTCCATTCTGGCCCAGAAGATCGACCGTCCCCGCCAGAGCCATTCCATCTGGGGCGAGCGTACGGCGACAAACTCCCGTTAGGCGAACCCGGCTGTGCAACAGCAACCGAGTGATCAACGATCCCGATTCCGCGATCTTGGCCCGCCAACGACTGGCGCCGGTGATCAACTCCAATTCCAGCCCCGTTCCCTGGCGGGCGACATAAGTGACCGTTCCCTCGAGCTGGGCCCATTCCGCCCCCCGGGAAACGACACTGCCACCCAGAATGGTCCGGGGCGGGACCAACGGTCGGGTTCCAAGGACTTCCAGTTCCACCGGCGGCTCCCCCAGGAACAATTGGCTGCCGTCATCCGACGCGAGGTAGAACGTGTAGTCGCCGTCCGTCGCCAGGTTGAGCTCTCCCGAAAAGACCAAGCCGGTGTTCTCCTGTCGGCTGCTCACCGAAATATCGACCACCGGAACGGTCCCGGACTTCACCGGGGTCAGCCGATCCCACCGCGGCAGCTGATTCCAAGTTCCCTCGTAGGCCCGGAACTCCAGTCCCCGTGGCAACGCCGCCGGTCCGATTGGTTGCCGGTCCAAAGCCGGTCCTTCGAAAGCGACTTCGAGACCGCGGTCGCCGAGCTGATTGAACCACGCGATCCGAAGGGGAATTCGTCCCGCCTTGAGGCTTACGGTGGCCGACTTTTCGACCCGCTCATGAATACCATCGTTGTCGATGACGAATGGCGTCAGCACGAACCCCTGATCTTCGCGTTGCACGGGACACGCCGTGCCGGTCAGGCGAAGATGCCAGCCCGCTTTCAACTCCGGATGGGGACCATCCAGACGAAGAATCTCCACTGCCGAATCGTCCTCCATTACGAAGGAGCCCGAGGGCGACGTGACCTCACGAACCGTACCTTCGAAACGGAAGCTGAGATTAGTCCGCCCTACCTGCGAGACTCGCTGAGCCAAGTCGGCCAACCGAAGCAAAACCTCGGAATCTGCGGCCATCACCTGGCCGCATCCCAAGGCCAGCAGGAGCCAGCACCACACCCAAACCCTCCCTCCGTCCCGCGGACCGACGCGGGCCGGGCAGGTAGCCTTCACGGCTCTCACCGAGGCGTTTGAGTTCACTGTTCCGAAACCTCACTGTTATGCTCCCAGCGATCAAGAACTGAGGTTCCCTTGAACGCCGGGTTGGGCGTGGGCTGACGGCATGGATGCGTCGCGTTGTGGCAGGAGCTTGGAACGCCGTCCAGTCTGCTGCCAACCACCGCCGGTGGAAAGCCCAACCAATCTTGGCCGAACCAGGGAGACAAGGTCCCGAAACGCGATTCCGCACCATCGCCTTCCCGAGAAAACGGAACTCTGAGCGCGACTGCCCCCAAGACTTTTGAGGTTCTGAAGGAGCGTCGTACGGAAAGAGGCCTTGCCCCCCCAGAGACGCCTACTGATAAAGCGCCAGGAATTGCTTCCGGTACGCTACTTCCGTTTTCGGCAACCGTTCCCGCAGGGTGTCCCGGTGAATTGCCCCGTGCTGAAATCGACGCTTTCCAAAAACCGGCATGTCGATTCCAAACAACTGCCGGATACCGCGCGAGACCACTTCGCCCTTCAATGAGTACAACGTCGGCACGTCATATTGCGTGAGCTCGATGAACGGAATGCCTTCACTCACCGTCATGACGCGACGTCCCATCAACGGACTGAATCCCGTGAAACCGTACTTCCGGCTGGGCGCATAGGTCCGAACATATCCCCGGCTCAAGCCACCGCTGTAGGTCAGTGAGTGCTTGATCCGACCAACGCCCCAGCCCTCGTGATACAGCATCAGGTTGTGCACGACCGACCGGATGGTGAGTTCCGGATTTTCCTCGATCGGATAGTCCTTCAGGTTCTCGTCGCCACCATCCCCGTCGAACAACCAGTTCCATTCCGGATAGCGCTGCCGGATTCCCCGACAGAGCGCCAACCCCATTACGCCGCACTCGACATCCAGCGGCTTGTAATCTTCCAGCACCTTCAGAGCTTCGCTGTAATCGAGGTCCGCGGGATCGGCATGAATTTCCTCCAGAAACAAGCCCAGACCCAACCGACCCAAAAAGTCCCGCGCCTGCTGCAGATCCGGCCCATCCCCAAAGCTCAACGTAAACGCCTTCAAGCGGGCGGGGTTCATCCCCAACTGACGCATTACCTGATACGTCGTGAGGAACACCGCCCCGGAATCCACGCCCCCGGAAAAAGCCACTCCCACCGGCTCGTGCTCGGGGATCAGCTGCAACTGGGCGGCAATCTCGTCGGCCAGCGCTCCTATGTAGCGTCGGCCGATGACGTCGAGATCAGCCGGCAACGCATTGCGCTCCGGCGTGAAGAAGCGGGTGTAGGTGGGATCAGGATCCGGGCAACCAATGAGCTGGATCTCTACCACATGGTGCGCCGGAACCATCCGGGTGTAACTCGGATGAAACTGGTCCTCCAGGCCTTCGCGTTGGAGCTGCCCGTAAAGCGCGTCGATCCGGTCGGCGACGATCAGGGCCGGACCTTCCTTCCGTTTCGCGAGGAAATACCGCATGGGCCGGTCGAGCGATCGGGCCATGCGCACCATTTTACCGTCGCGGGCCAGGAGGGCGAAGGAGCCATCAATCTCAGCCACGGCCGCCGCATCACCGGACAAGACCCGTCGGCGGGCTTCGTCGAGAGAGACGTTGACCAAGCGATTCGCCGTTGGATCGAGCAGGTCAACTACCCGCTCCACATAGGCATCATGGGGATTCATGGCGGTACCGTTGCGGCAGAGCCGTTCCGAGGCAAGCCGGGGGTGGGGGAAACCAGTTGAGATGGAAAGCCGGCAAGGGGTAAGCGGTAAGCGGTAAGCGGTAAGGGGAAAGGGGAAAGCAAGCGCGAAGCGCGGTGGGGCGAGGTTCCACCGAGCCGTTCGCGCCCCGGCAAATGACGCGCCCGGAGTCCTCCCACCCACGGCTCCGCAGATCGTCGCCCCACCTCCAGTTCCGACCTCTCAGCTCTCAGCTTCCCCCGCCCCGGTGGGGCGAGGTTCCACCGAGCCGTTCGCGTCCCGGCGAATGACGCGCCCGGAGTCCACCCACCCACGGCTCCGCAGAGCGTCGCCCTACCTCCAATTCCGACCTCTCAGCTCTCAGCTCTCAGCTCTCAGCTTTCCCGTCTTGACCCCAACCCAGGGCCGCAGATGCACTGCACCCATGCACCGGATTCGATTGTGGGGTTGGCTCGGCCTTTGGATGGCCTTTGGCTGTCTCAGTCCCGCCGCTGACTGGCCGCAATGGCGTGGACCAGATCGCACCGGCTACCTCTCCAGCCCACCGGCCCTGCCCGTGCAATTGCCGGGAAGCCTGCCACAGGTCTGGCGTCAGCCCGCCGGAGAGGGCTTCGCTTCGCCGGTTGTGGCGGGTGGCAAGGTCTTCCTGTTCGATAATCAGGGCGGCCAGGAAACGCTTCGGGCGTTGTCCGCCGCGGATGGCCAGGAGCTGTGGCGCGCTGCTGTTGATGAAACCTTCAAGGACTCGCAGGGCCCACCCGGACCGCGTTGCACTCCGGTCGTGGACGGCGATCGCGTTTACGCACAATCCTGTCGCGGCGAACTCCAGTGCCTGGCTGTGGCCGATGGACGGAAACTCTGGAGCGTGAACTTCGGTCGCGACTTCGGCGCCGTTTTCGTGGGTGAGAAAGGCAACGCCCCCGGCGCCACCCGCCACGGCAACAACGGATCACCCTTAATCAGCGGCGACTGGCTCTATGCCTCCGTCGGATCCACCAACGGCGCCGCCGTGGTGGCCTTCGACAAACGCACCGGCGCGGTGAAGTGGAAGGCCGGCCACGAAATCGCCGCCTACGCTCCCCCGGTCATCAGCCATACCTGGAAACCCACTCAGGTGGTGAACTTCATGGCCGACGCCGCCCTGGGCTTCGACGCCGCCACCGGCCGACCGTTGTGGCGATTCCCACTCAAGACCGCGTTCGCCCGTCATGTCATGACCCCCCTCCTGGACGAGCCTCGCAACCTGGTCCTCCTCGGATCACATCAAACCGGACTGTTCGGTCTCCGCCTCGTTCCGGAGGGCGATGGATTTCGTGTCGAGGAAGCCTGGAAGCAGACCGCGGCGTCTCCCAATTTTTCATCCGGCTTTCTGCGAGACGGTTTCTACTACGGACTCGGCCCCACGCGAAATCTGGTGTGCGTGGATGTCGCGACCGGCGCGGTTCGCTGGTCGAATGAATCGTGGGTCAGCACCCCCGCTGACAAGGCCCACGCCAGCTTTGTGTTCGACCGGGAACGGTCGCTCGCCCTGCTGGACGATGGGCAATTGATCCTGTGGGAACCCCGTCCGGAAGCGTATCGGGAGCTCAGCCGGGTTCAGGCCTGTGCCGTCAACTGGTGTCAGCCCGCCGTGGCTGACGGCCGAATCTACGTGCGGGACGGCTTGAAAGGGCCGGGTCAGCTCACCTGCCTGCAACTCTAAGCGCCAAACTGTTAAGGCGACGCTCCGCGGAGCCGTGCGTTTGTGGACTCCCGACGCCTCACCCGCCGAGACGCTGACGGCTCGGGCAGAGCCTCGCCCTACCCTTCCGACCTCTCAGCTCTCAGCTCTCAGCTTTACCCCCCCCGCCCCAACGTTCCCTGCGAAACGTTCCACCGGATCAATTCCCGACCCAGATCCTGCGGCCAGTTTTCCTCGGTGCAGGTCATGAAGACTTGTCCGCCGGCCTGATGGGCCTGATGCAACAAGGGGAGGAATCCTGAACGCCGATGCGCATCCAACTCCCCCATGACATCGTCGATCAACAGAATCGGCGGGGATCCATGGCGTCCGGCCAGATACTCCGCCTGGGCCATTTTGAGCGCGATAGCGAGGGTTCGCTTCTGCCCTTCACTGGTGAACGGCGCCGCTGGACGTCCGTTGACCCGCAGCACCAGTTCGTCCCGATGCGGCCCCATCAGGGTCGTCCGATACGATCGTTCCCGCGCTCGACTTGTGGCAATCGCCACTGCGAAATCGCCCTCAAACGTGGGCTGGTATTCCAAGCTCAGTTCGTCGGTATCGGCTGAGATTCGCCGGAAAGCCAGTCGTGCCAGGGGAGAAATCCGGGGAATCAGTTGTTTCCGGGCTTCCATAAGCGGCGCGCCCAAGCGGATCAGTTCCGCCGTAAAGCCGGCCAATTGGTCTTCATCCACCTTCGGATGCTTGAGTAGCGCATTGCGGGCTTTTAGCGCCTGGAGATACCGCAACAAGAGGGTCAGGTAGCCCGGCTGGGTTTGGGCCAGCAGTAGATCGATAAAGCGTCGGCGGGAGCGGGGCGTTCCCTTCACCAACTGCACATCCTCGCTGCAGAACACCACCGCCCGCAACGTTCCCACGTAATCGGCCACCCGCTTCACCGGGGCCCCATTAAGCGCGAGTTTCCGTTCCCGAGGCGACCAGTAGGCCTTGATTTCCGAGCGACCCTGCCCCTCCACCGTCGCGCCCACGAAGTAACCTTTGGCCCCCTCCCGAATCATCTGACTCCCCCCCACTCCACGGAACGACCGCAGGGTGGCCAGCAGATAAATTGCTTCGAGCAGGTTGGTCTTCCCCTGGGCATTTCGGCCGAGGAACAAATGGAATCCGGGCGAGAACACGGCATCCAGCCGGACGAAATTCCGGAAGTCGCGAAGTCGTAGTTGCGCCAGGTGCACCTCCCCACCATGCGAAACCCGGGGCCAAGTGCAAAGCCCATGGCAAATTGAACGACACTCGCTAGGTTTCGCCCGTGTTTCGCCTTCGACTTCCCTGTTTGGGCTGGCTGCTCAGCGTGACTGCGCTGACGGCCATCGGCCAGCGGGTGGAGTTTCGCGGCTCCGGTTCCGGGACGTTGGATCTCGATCCCGCCACGCCCCGCTCCGCGCAATGGTTGCCCGCTCGCCGGCCGGGCTTTCAAAACCCGGTCATCCTGGGCCGCCGGGTCATCGTCCAAACCGACGGCACCCGGGAACCCGCCTTCGACCAACTCACCCCGGGAATCACGAACCGGAAACGCATTAACCACCGCACCTGGTTGCTCGAGACCGGATCCGCTCGCGAAGCCGTGGACGCTTCTCTCCAACTAGCTGCCGACCCGGCCGTCACGTTGGCCCGGCCCACCCGGCGTCCGCAGGTGCGCCGGCATGAGCCGTGGGCGGCGATTCCCAACGACCCCTATTTTCCCCGGCAGTACTCACTGGAAACCACCACAGCCAGCGCGTCCTTTCTGCCGGTTTCCGTCGACCTGAATGCCCGGGCCGCCTGGGCCTACACCCGGGGCGAAGGGGTCATCATTGGCGTGGGCGACGACGGCATTGAGAAAACGCATCCCGATTTGGCCGCCAATTACGCCGGTCCCAACCACAACTTCCTGACGGGCGCGGCCAACGGGGATCCCATGGGCCGCTCGCTCTATCACGGAACTGCGGTGGCTGGACTTATCGCCGCCGCCGGCAACAACGGGGTCGGCCTGAGCGGGGTGGCGCCGCGGGCGAAACTCGCGAGCTGGGTGATCTTCGACCAGACCAACACCAACGAACCCGACGAAGCCGGGTTCGCCGCCCTCTTCGGCACGGGAAATCAGGAGGTGGCCGTTCAGAACCATTCCTGGGGCAATCCGGCCTACAACTTCATCCCGCTGGGGGAACTCGAGCAGTTGGCTCTGGATAAAGCCGTTCAAGAAGGCCGGGGAGGTCGAGGTGTGGTCTTTATCCGGTCCGCGGGCAATACCCGACAAAACTTCACCGGCGCTCCCACCGGGGACGTGAATCTGGATGGCTACGCCAACGACCCGCGCCAAACCACAGTGGCCGCCGTACGCCCCAACGGCCGGTTCGCCAGCTACAGCACGCCCGGCGCGAGCGTGTTAGTGGCTGCCCCGGGGGGCGATTTCGTGGGTGGGTTTCCAGGCCTGATCACCACTGACCGAGTCGGGTCGGCCGGACTCATTACGGTTCCCGAGCCCGGCGATCCCACCTCCTCCGATTACCTGTCCGGCAGCCGCTTGTTTGTCGGCACTTCCGGCTCCGCCCCGTTGGTGGCCGGCGTGGCGGCGCTGATTCTCTCGGCCCGCCCGGAACTCCGCTGGTGGGAAGTTCAGCAGATTTTGGCGTTGTCCGCCCGGCACGTGGATCTAACCGACCCGGACCTCCAAACGAATGGCGCCGGATTCAGGGTCAGTTCCAACACCGGCTATGGAATTCCCGATGCCGGGCTGGCGGTTCGTCTGGCCCGGGATTGGGTTCTCCAGGCGCCTCCCGAAACGGTCCGGATTCCGGTGACCGAGCCGCGGACCATTCCAGATTTTCCTGGGGTTGGGTTTTCCGACCCGTATCGGCAGGAGTTCGTCGTCACCAATGAACTCGTTCTGCAGCACGTCCAGATGGAGGTTCACTGGACCCACCTCCGCGGACGGGACCTTAAAGTCACGCTCACGTCGCCCTCCGGTTGGGTCAGCACCCTGTTGCGCTCTGGATCGCAGAGTGAACCGGTGCCGGATGTTTGGACCTTCTCCTCCGTTCAGCATCTGGGCGAATGCAGCGTCGGCACCTGGATGTTGGAAATCACCGACACGGTGGCGGGAGAAGTGGGTCAGGTTGACGCCGCGACCCTGATCCTGCGGGGCCGCGGCATTCGCGACGAAGACCACGACGGTTTGGATGACGAATGGGAGCACGCGGCGGTCGGTTCACTCGCGCCTCAACCCGGCGAGGATCCGGATCGGGACGGCTGGAGTCACGCGGCGGAGCAAATGGCCGGACGCAATCCGGGAATCCGCGATGAAGCCCTGGCCGTGGATCTGGGCCGCTCGCAAGACGGGCGCCTTCGCCTGACCTGGCCGGCAGCCGCGACGGATAGCTTCCAAGTCTGGAGTGCCCCGAACCTGAGCGAACCCCTGAACCTGGTCACCAACGTCCCCGGCCGGTTTCCGCAGTCGGGTTGGTTTCTACCCGACACCTCCGTCAGCGAAGTCTTCGAGATCCGCCGCACCTCGCCGTGAGGGCGAACCCGGTGGGGCGACGCTCCGCGAAGCCGTACGCTCGTGGACTCCCCCCCGCGTCACCCTCCACCCACGTCTGGCGAAATGGGAAAGCGGCAGCATGGCTAGCATGGCTACCGCACTCCATAGGCTCCGCGGAGCCTCGCCCTACCACGCTTCGCGTCTTCCTTACGGCTTACCGCTTCGCGCTTACCAGTTTTACCTCTCAGCTCATCTCACTTCACTTCCAAACACACCGCTTCCTTGGTGCTGCGGGCATACACCCGGCCGTTGCTGACCACGGGGGTTCCCCAGCACTTCCCGTCCAGAATGTCGGCCCGGGCAATCTCCTTGTACGCGCTGGGCGTCGCTTCGATCAGCACCAACTGCCCGGCATCACCCAAGGCCAGCACCTGATTCCCCACCAGGATGACCTGACCCGGCCCAAACCCCGGCTGCTCCCACTTCACTTTACCGGTGGCGACTTCCACGCACTTGACCGGACCGTCACCGTATTCCTTGAACTGGAACATGCCGTACAGATGCCCGTCGTGGAGCACCGGCGTGGACCAGTGGTTGGCCAGCGGCTTGTTGCCTTCGAACCGATAAACTTCCTGCGCTGACCATGTGTCGCCGCTCTTGCTCACCTTGCAGGCTCCGGCCCCGACGCCGTAACCCGCCGAGCAGTACACCGTGTCACCGGCCACGACCGGCGAGGCCGCGGTCGACACGCGGAACGGGAACGCATACCGCCAGAGTTCCTTGCCGGTCTTGGGATCCACCGACAACAGACCCGACTTCACGAAAAAGATGATCTGCCGCTGACCATGAATCGTCGTCGGTGTCGGCGTCGCGTGCGTCATGATTTCGTCGAACGCCTTCCAAGCGACTTCCCCCGTCTTGGCATCGAAGGCGATCAGAGACTCCCCAACCCCGCCGCCCGCTACGTAAACCAGTCCGCCTTCCACCAGCGGGGAGGCGGCGTTCTCCCACGAAATGTTCCGCCCTGCGAAGTCCTTCATCAGGTTCTTCTGCCACACCACGTCGCCGCTCTTGGCGTCGAAACAGGTGAGAACCAACTTCGCCGAGGTCACATACACTTTGCCATCCGCCCAGGTCGGCGTGGACCGCGGACCGTCTCCGCCCTTGTTGTCCTTGGTGCCATCGTCTCCGCCGCCCTGATACTTCACCGGTCCGAGGGACTTCACCCACTGCTCCGCTCCCGTGTTGGCATCGCGGGCTACGACCACCTCCTGCTTGGCACCGTCCACCGTGCGCAACTCCAGATTGAAGACCTGCCCACCCGCCACCGCGAACGAACTAAACCCCAGTTCGCTGGGCACCTTCCACAGGACCTTGGGTCCGCTGGCCGGCCACTTCGCCGAGATCTTTTCCGGTGTCGTCCCGTCGCCTTGGGGACCCCGAACAAAGGTCCAATTGCCCGCGAGCAGGATCGAGCCGGAAATGAGTCCGGTAACAACGGAAAGGCGCACAGAGGGGTTCATGTCGGCGACTAAGGTTCGACACGAGGGAATCTGGTCAACCCCTTTCCGAAAGATTGCCCAACACAAAGCCGTTCGAACTCCTGCAAAAAACCCGATCTTCCCCAGTCCGGGAATTCGCGGCACCGTTCCTCCGCAGTGTCCAATTCAGATCCCATCCCGCAGGCCCAGCGTCTGGCCTGGTACGAACAAGGCGCCTTCCTTTCTCTCTGGGACTCCTGGAAAGAAGCTGGCCCTCCCGAGTCGTGGACCGATCCCGACCAACGGATCCTGGCCGGCCGGGCGATTCGGTTTCTCGGCGATACCGCCCGGGGAGAACGACTTATCCTGCGGACCTGGCGACGGCACCCCACTCATCCTGAGGCCCATCACCACATGCTGTGGATTCGCGCGGGCAGTCGCGGTCCCTGGGCAGCCCTGGCCTATCTGCAAAAGACCCGTGGTCATGTCTCCGGTTCCGGAATACCGGGCGACACCGCAGCGCTGGAAGGCTCTTTGTACAGTCACCTTCGGGATTTCTCCCGCGCCGAGGAACGGCTTCAGCAAGCCCGCCACGAAGCGCCCCAGGATCCCTGGATTGAAGTCTGCTGGGCCGGGCATTACGAACGGTTGGACCGCACGTCCGCCGCCCTCGAACGCGTGGATCAGGCGCTGACCTTGAATCCCCGTTATCCCCACGCACTGACCCTGAAGGCGCATTTACTCCAGCACATCGGTCGGGAGGAAGAAGCCCTGGCCCTGTTGGAACGGACCAGTTGGGAACTCGAGGACAGCCAACTCGCCCTGCAACTGGCCCGGCTGTACGACGAATTGGGGCGTCCAGACGATCTCGATCGAGCGCTCGACCGTCATGAGGCCCTCACTCCATTGGCCTCCCCGGAGTTACGCGAACTTCGGGCTCAACTGCGCGCCGAAGCGGCCTACTATCGGGGCGACCTTACTCGGGCCGCCGACTGGGCTCGGCAGGCGGCCGGAAGCCCCTTTTTCGAACGGATGTCCCAGCGCTGGTCGGCCCCCGAGCCCCACTGGCGCCGGGTGGCCCTGCCCGTGCCGTTCGTCCGCCAGAAACACCTCACCTGTGTTCCCGCCACCCTGACTTCCCTGGCGCAGTATTGGAACCGACCGGTGGATCAACTCGAAGTGGCCGAGGCGATTTGTTACGACGGAACCGCTTCTCACAGCGAACGCCGCTGGGCCACCGACCAGGGCTGGATCACTCGCGAATTCCGCGTTACGGCCGCGGCCGCCCGGCAGCTTCTGGACCGCGGACTGCCTTTCGCACTGTGCACGGTGTTTCCCGGCAATGCCCACGAACAGGCGGTGTTCGGTTACGATGATTTCCGGGACACCCTGCTCATTCGAGATCCCTCCCAGCGATCCCGCACCGAATTGGTGATCCACACCGGACTGCCGGCCCTGGCCGCCAATGGTCCCCGTGGATTGCTCCTGCTCCCCCCAGACCGAGCCGCCGATCTGGACGGAATCGATCTGCCCGAAGCCGAAGCCTACGACCACCTCCATGCCCTCTATCTGGCCCTGGATCGCCACGATCGCCTTGCTGCCGCTGCCGCCGCGGATCGGCTCATCGCGTGGAATCCGCTCCATCGGTTGACTTGGCAGGCGCGCCGGGCGCTCGCGGGTTATGACGGCAATGCCGCCGCCCACCTCGCTGCGGTGGAGGCGTTGCTCAGTCAATTCCCCGAGGAAACGAATTGGCAACTGGCGCGCAACTCCCTGCTGCGCGAACTGGCTCCGACGACCGAACGGTTGGCGCGACTGCGCGCCGATTGTAACCGCCCTCAGGCGCACCCCCTGCTTTGGCAGGAACTGGCCGGTGAACTGGCGGTCGACGCCCGCGAACTCGGTCCCGCGCGCCAGCAACTCGACCGCGCCGCCCGTCGGCGACCTCTCGATGGTTACGCGATGTTCCTGCGGGCCCAACTCGCTTGGGAGGAGGGGCTCCGTCCGGAAGCCCTGGATCTGTATCGCCTAGCCTCGTGTCTTGATGACAAGCGATCCGATTTCGCGCGCGCTTACTTCCGACAATCCCGCTGGGTGGGACGGACTGAGGAAGCCTTGGGATGGCTGAAGCTGCGGTTCGAACGGGACGGACGTCGCTCTGGCCTCCCGGGTCAGGTGCTCTCGTGGGCATACTCGGAACTGGATCAGGTGACCCAGGCCAGCACGGTTTTGGAGCAGGCGGTGGAGCTCCGCCCAACCGACATGGAACTTCGGTTGTATGCCGTGGAATGGTTTGCCCGCTTGGGGGACCTGCCCCGCGCCGAAGCGCACCTCGCGGCGGCTCGCAGTCCCGCCGCTCCCGGTACCTGGGGTCGGGCCGCCGCCGCCTTGGCGAATCGACGGGGTGAAGCCGCGGAAGAACTTCGTCTCTGGGGCACGGTACTGGAGACCGAACCCACCGCCGTCGATGCTCATCGGCGCCGGACTGAACTCCTCGCCGAAACCCAAGGCCCCGACGCCGCCCTCACCCATCTCACCGAGACGGCCCGGCGGTTCCCGTATTCCCTGAATCTCCGACGACTGCTGATTGACCGCTTGCGGGAGGAACAGCCGGAGTCGTGGGAATCCGCCGTTCGCGACTACCTCGAGGTCAATCCGATCTGCGCCTGGGGTTGGCGGGAACTGGCCCTGGCCCTAATCCAAAGCAAACGTAGCGCCGAAGCCCAGGCCGCCCTGAACACCGCTCTTCCGCTCGAACCCCGCGCCGGCGCTTGGTTCAACCTTCAAGGCGAACTGCATTTCACCGAAGGCCGCTGGCCGGAAGCTCGGGCGTGTTTCGCCGAATCCCTGGTTCTCTCCGTCGACGACACCTGGGCCATGCGCCGACTCCTGGCCGCCACCACCAATGCCCAGGAACGCCAATCCGCCCTCGATCTTCTCCAGCAGGAACTGTCCCGGCAAACCACCCTCGGCCACGGCTGGTTCGAGTTTGCTGATCTCGCCCGACCCTATCTGACGCCGGATCAACTGCTCGCCCCCCTGCAACAAGCCCATCAACACCGACCCGACTTGTGGCAAACATGGTCCACACTGGCGCGTCAGTTGAGTGCAATCGGGCGCCCCGCCGAAGCCTTGGCCACGATTGAGCAGGCCCTGGAACGGTTCCCCTTCCACGCCCGCCTCTGGGCGGATCAGGCCCTGATCCATTTGCACCAGGGCGATGCCCGGCGGGAACAGGAAGCCTGGAACCGGGTCCGGGAACTCAGCCCGGAATGGGGCTGGGCCTTGCGGTATTTGGCCCAGAATGCCTATCGCCGCGGCGTACCGACCGAGGCTCGTCAGGTCCTCGAGGAAGCCGTCCGGCGCAGTCCGCGCGACAGCACCAATTGGAGCGACCTCGCGGAAGCACGCCGCAAATCCGGAGATCTTCCCGGCGCGATCGAAGCCGTGCGCACCGCGCTCCGTATCGAACCGGGCAACGTCGAAGCGTGGAACCTGCTGCAGACCCTGGGCGCGCCAGCCGGCCAGCCCGACCTGGCCGCCGAGCAGGCGGCGGAGCTCACCCAACAACGTCCCGGCGAGGCCCGCAGTTGGTGGCTCCACGCCGAAATGTTGTCCGGACCGGACCGGGTGGAACAGCGGCTCGAACTCCTCAACCGAGCCCTTCAACTCTCGCCGAAGATGATCGCGGCCCATCGACTTCGGGCCAACCTGCTGGCCGAAGCGGGACACTGGGACGAGGCATGCGCCGCCTGCCAGCCCGAAGCCCTGGCCGGACAGCCCTCCGCGGAACTGCTCCTCACCGAAGCCGAACTTTGGTGGACCCGCGGAAATCCGACCAAGGCCATCGCGAGTCTGCGTCAGGCACTCGCCGTCGATCCGGGTCTGGACCAGGCTTGGCAACGGCTTTCTCAATGGCAGATCCTGCTGGGCGAATTTCGCGACGCGCAGGCCACCATCGAACGTTGGATCGAAGTCGCCCCGCTCAATGCCGCCCCTTTCGGACTTCTCGGTGAACTTCACGCCCGGGACCAAAATCTTCCCAAGGCCACCGAAGCCTTCCGCCGCGCCTTCGATCTGGATCCGCAGTATCGTTTTGCCGGCCGGAAACTCTTCGACGTCCTGTGCCGGCAACGCCAGTACAACGACGCCGCCACCGTCGCCGAACGCCTGCGCACCCATCTGCCCGAAGCCGAGGGTCTGCTTCTGGACCTGACCCTCGTGCTCGCGGACTCCACCCGCGGCTCCCTGCCGGATCTGCTCCGTCGCCTCTGTCGCACTCGCGAAGATCATCCCGCCATCTTTGCCGAACTGGCTGACCAGCTCAAAGACTCACCCCACCGCAAAACGGCGGCCTCCGTTCTGGCGGAACTGGTGCGCGAACCTCAAATCAATCCCGCCACCGGCAGCCTCTGGGTCACCGTGGCCTTCGCCAAGCAGGCACGCGCCCTGCGCAAAACCCTGATCGAACTCGGCTTCACCAGCGATCTGGCTATCCGCGCCTGGGACACCTGGCTCGACGCCGCCGGTGATTACTTCAGTACCGCCAAGTATCAATCCGATCTGTTGCGGCGATTCCGCGACCTTGGCTTTCGCAGTCTGTACCGACGCCACGGCGCCGAGCTCCGCGCCCCGACCCGACTCTGGGGCCAGTTGGGCCGAATCTTCTGCGAACTCGGAAAATGGTCGAAGACAGTCGAGCTCATGCAGGATTGGCGGGATCGGCCCGATGCCCAGCCCTGGATGCTCTCCAATCTGGCCTGGGCTCGCTGCCACCTAGGTCCCACGACGGAACTCCGGGAGCTCCTTCAAGTCGTGGTTCGGATTGGAAACCACGACACCCGGTGGCGCCGTTACGAACTGTGGGAGGCGCTCCTGGCCCTCGCCGAGGATCAAGAGGAACCCGCCCGGAAGGCAATGGCCGTGATCGATCCTCAATCCCTCGACAGATTCGAGAAAACCATTTGGTCCGCCTTGCAAGCCTGGCAGCGGTTTCCCACAGGAACCCGGCAGCAAGCCGTCGCCGCCGCCGACCGAGCCGCCTGGAGTCAATTCTTTGAAAGCCACGCGCGTGTGCCGGAGTTGCTCGCGGTTGGCCATCGGTTAATGGGCCGCGTCCATCTCCGCGGAGATTGCTTCTGGCTACCGGGCTGGAGCTCCAGCCAGCCAGGAGGACAGGTCCGCCGGATCGGAAAAGTGGCCATTCCCCTGACCCTCATCGTGCTCCTGCTCGCCACGAAAGGAGGGGCAGGGGTCCTGTTGATCTCTTACCTGATCTATCGGCTTCGCTCCCGCTGATTCCCATTCGCGCTCCCGACAACACGTCAGGGGAACAACCCGCGCATCTGCTTCGCTTCCCAGACCCGCTTGATTCCAAGCGTTAGGGCCGCCAAGCGCATCGAGATATTCTCTTTGCGGGAGAGCGCGAGGGTTTGAACAAAGGAGCCCTCCAGAATCCGGAACAACTTGTCCATCACCTCGCCCTCCGACCAGAAGAAGGATTGGAGATCTTGGACCCACTCGAAATAGCTCACCACCACACCGCCGGCGTTGCAGAGGATGTCCGGGATCACCAAGACATCGCCCCGTTCGTTCAAAATCGCATCCGCTTCCGGAGTTGTCGGGCCGTTCGCGCCTTCGGCCACGATTCGGCAGCGCAACTTGCCGGCGTTGGCGGCGGTGATTTGCCGTTCCAGGGCGGCGGGAACCAACACGTCACAGGGCAGAATCAACATGGCTTCCCCCGGTATGGGCTCCGCTTCGGGAAAGCCCACCACGGTCCGGCGCTCGGTCACCCAGGAATCAAGTGCCCGCATATCGAGTCCGCGCGGATTAAAAATCGCGCCGTTCACGTCGCTGACCGCAATGATCTTCAACCCCTGGCGTACCAGCGATTGCGCCGCCACCGCCCCCACGTTGCCGTAACCCTGAATCACTGCGGTCGCATTCGCGGCTTCCAGGCCGAGGGTGTCCATGGCCCGTCCGGCCAGATACGCCACCCCGCGACCCGTCGCCTCCCGCCGCCCCAGGGATCCACCAATGCCCACCGGTTTACCCGTCACCACACCCGGCACGGAATGTCCGGCGTGCACCGAGTAAGTATCCATCATCCACGCCATGGTTTGCTCGTTGGTGCCCATGTCGGGCGCCGGAATGTCCAGTTGCGGCCCGATGAAACCGATCAATTCCTGGGTGTACCGCCGGGTCACCCGCTCCAACTCACCCCGGGACAGCTTTCGCGGATCCACCGCCACCCCGCCCTTGGCACCGCCGTACGGCAAACCCGTAAGGGCGCACTTCCAACTCATCCACATCGCCAGGGCCGCAACTTCGCCCAATTGCACGTCCGGATGGTAACGAACCCCGCCTTTGGTTGGGCCCAGGGTCAAGTGATGTTGCACTCGGAAGCCGGAGAAAACCTGGGTCGATCCGTCATCCATGCGCACCGGCACCGCCACCACCAATGCTCGCTTGGGGGCCTTGAGCCAGGCCCGATCGGCCACGGGCATGTGCAAACGATCGGCCACCAGTTCGAACTGTTGGCAGGCCATGTCGAAAACGGGATGTCGGTAGATTTCCATGACGGATTCCTGGCTGGTACGCGCCCACTGTTGCGGCGGAAATGACACTTCGCAATGGCCGTTCCGACATGTTCCCATGCACCTGTGTCACCGGTCAGCCGAACCGATCTCGAGGAGCGGGAACGCCGCTTCCTCTCCCCGCTCGCCCAGTTCAGCGGCGCCACCCGCGGTCGGGTCCATCGCGAAGATCCTCCGACTTGGCGCACCCAGTTTCAGCGCGACCGCGATCGGGTCATCCATTCCCGTGCCTTCCGCCGCTTGGAGTACAAGACCCAAGTGTTCCTCAACGGCACCGGTGATCACCTGCGCACGCGCCTCACGCACACGATGGAAGTCGCCGCCATCTCCCGGAACATCGCCCGCGCACTCGGTCTCAATGAGGATCTGGCCGAAACCATCGCTCTGGCCCACGACCTCGGACATTCCCCTTTCGGCCACACCGGGGAACATCGGCTCAATCAGCTGATGAAAGGTCACGGCGGATTCGAACACAACCGCCAGAGTCTGCGGGTCGTGGAGGAACTCGAACGGAAGTATCCGCGCTTCACCGGTCTCAACCTGAGCTGGGAAGTCCGGGAAGGTCTGTCCAAGCATGATCCCGACTTCGACCTGCCCGCCCGCGCCGCGCGCCTGGACCCGTACCACCAGCCGTCGCTCGAGGCGCAGATCGCCAATCTGTCCGACGAAATTGCGTACTACAGCCATGATCTCGACGACGGACTCGACCACCGGTTGCTCGACGAGAAGAAACTCCTCGCTGAAGTCCAGGTCTGGGCCGAAGCCGCCGCAGAAGTGAAGCAGCTCTTCGGCGTCCTTCCCGCGGAGAGCCGACGCTACTACACGATCCGGCAGATCATTGACCAGCAGGTCACCGATGTGGTGGAGACGACGCTGCGTCAGGTGGAGGCGGCAGGCGTCACCCAAGTGGACGAGGTTCGGGCTTGGAAGAAGCCGCTGGTGAGTTACAGCCCGACGCGGAAGAAGGCGAATCTCGACCTCCGCAAATACCTGTACCGAAATCTCTATTACAATCCCGTCGTGGCCGAGCCCAACCGCCGCGCGGTGCGCATGCTGGGCGAGGTATTCACGGCCTACCTGGAGCGTCCCGAAGAAATGGGTCGCGAAGCCCGCAAACAGGTGGCTCGGCTCGGACTCCACCGTGCGGTATGCGATTACGTAGCCAGCATGACCGACCGGTACGTCATCCAGGAACACAGCCGCCTCTTCGGACTCCAACTCCCCCGCTGACCCTAGCTTTCCCCGCCCCCCGGGTGGGGCGACGCTCCGCGGAGCCGTGTGGTGCGTCGCCCGCCACGCCTCGCGTCTTCCTTACCGCTTCCCGCTTCGCGCTTACCGGCTCTACCTCTCAGCTCTCAGCTCTCTGCTAATTCACACCCCCATCCTCCTCCGAAACTCCCGACACGCACCCGCGACATCCGGCGCCCGCAAAATCGCTGAAACCACACAAATCCGCGTCGCCCCCGCCGCCTGAATCTCCTCGAGATTCTCCAACGTGATGCCCCCAATCGCGAACCACGGCAGGGTCACGTTCTGCGCCGCCCAACGCACATACTCCAACGTCACCGGCGGACGTCCCGGTTTGGTGGGCGTGGCGAAAATCGGGCCGATGGCGATGTAGTCCGGCCCGGCCGCGACCGCCCGCTGCGCCTGCTCGGGCGCATGCGTGCTCAACCCAAATTCCATTTGCGATCCTGGACCCCGCAGTTCCGCCACCTGCCGATACCCGGCCTCAAAAAAATCCTCCTGACCCAGATGACACACGTCCGCTCCGAGATCCCGTGCGAGTTCGACATGATCATTGATCACCAACCGCACTCCGGCCGCCCGGGTCACCGGCAACAACTGTTCCGCCACCCGCCGCACCTTCTCGACCTCCATTCCCTTGGCCCGCCATTGAATGAGATCGGCGCCCCCATCGCACAATTGCCGGGCCAGCGTGACCGGTTCCCGACCCGCCAAATAGGCTGAGTCCACGAAGGCGTACAGCCGGCAATCCGAAAGAGGCTTCAAGCGAACAAGGGACATCCCGTCGGCACCCGCAGCACTCAGCGCCTCACCGTGGTGTGCGCCCTCAACCAATCCGTGTCCGTCCGACTCGTCGTTCCTGGCACTCCACTGTGAACCGCGTGGAAATCGCCCTTGTAGGTCGGCCGAATGAACCGCGCGTCGCGCCATTTGTGCCCCTCCGCATGACCATCGGCCATCGCGAAACTGGATACCTGACCATGGTAATTCCCCGGAACGTGATACGCACCGTTGTTTCCCGTCATGTTCACTCCGAAGAACGGACGGCAGATACTCTCCGGATGCACCTCTCCGAAGACAAAGATTTCGCTCGGGCCGACCACTTGTCCGGTCTTCCGCG
This sequence comes from Verrucomicrobiota bacterium, assembly GCA_017309115.1. GTDB lineage: Bacteria > Verrucomicrobiota > Verrucomicrobiia > Limisphaerales > UBA9464 > UBA9464. The sequence continues at coordinate 64,102 of JAFLEF010000015.1, forward strand.
GCACCACCCAAGTCCGGTCGTCGCCCTGACCGTTGTAGGAGGTCCCGGTCCAACCTACGAACGAGTTCATCGCGTACGTGCGAGGATTACGTGACTTTCTTCCATTCACGATCGACACGTAACGGTCACCCGGACACTTGAAGCTGCCCTTCGTCTTCAAGTACGGGGCGATCAAGGATACCCGTTCATTGATCAATCCATCCGCCGAACCTTCCATCAGATTGCTGCCCTCGCGACCCTCGGTCCACAGCTTTGGAACAAAGTTAGCCGGAGGAGAGACCAGACTGACATTGGCATCCCCTTCCCCATTGGGCGCGAAATAGTCGTTGAAGTCCGTGGCGTACAGCAGCGACGCCGTGATGAGCTGCTTGGTGTTGTTCAGACACGAGATGCCCGTCGCCTTAGTCTTCGCGTTCGACAGCGCGGGCAACAGCATGCCGGCCAGAATCGCGATGATCGCGATCACCACCAGCAGTTCAATCAGAGTAAATCCGCGCCGGCGGACTGGATGGAAGGTGGACTTCATGGCGTTCGACCAAGCTACCGACCGAACCTAGGGCTGCAAGTCTGCAAGCAACCCTTCGATCTCCGCGAGCGGCCCCTCATGATGCTGCGCCAGGGCCAGATCCCGCGCCCGCTCCAAGCCGGCGATGGCCCCCGCCCGGTCGCCCAACTCCAGATCGCACTTGCTGATCAGAATCTGAACCACCATCCAATCGGGCTTTTTGCGCAAGGCCTGGACGAGGTTCTCCCGCGCCCCGGTGAAGTCTCCCTGATCAAACAGCGCCCGGCCCAGGCTAAACCGGGCTAACTCGTTCTCGGGAAATTGCGCCACCATCTGGCGATGTCGTTCCAACGGATCCATTGGAAAACCCTGCGGTGCCCCCACCCATTTCTCAACCGCGAACTCCCACAAGTCAGCTGAGAGCTGAGAGCTGAGAGGTAAAACCGGGAAGCGGGAAGCGGGAAGCGGGAGGGCGACGCAACGCGAAGCCTATGGAGTGCGGTAGCCATGCTAGCCATGCTACCGCTTTCCCATTTTCCCCGACGTGAGTGGAGTGGTGACGCGTGATTCACCGAGACACCAACCCCAAACCAGTTGAGAGTTGAAAGTTGAGAGTTGAGAGAAAAGACCTGGAATCCAGCACGTTAGAAGTGTCGCCCGGTTTGTGGACACAAGGCACATCCGGTTCACCAGTTATGGCTCCACTCCCCTCTCAGCTCTCAGCTTCCCCCAGGAATGGCGACGCAACGCGAAGCCGCCTCGATCCTCCGCCCTTACCGCTTACCCCTTACCCTTCCCTCCTCCCAACTCTCCACTGGCATTTCCTCCCCCCACTCCGCTTTGCTTGGGCCATGCCGAAAAGCACCTGGATTTTCGCCAGCATCCTGTCCGCGTTGGTGCTGCTGTCGATTGGCTGGCTTCAGATCCAATCCAACAATCGGGCGCGCGCCCAGGCCGAAGCCCGGGCCGCCGAGGCCGCCAGTCGCCAAGCCGCGGACGCTTCCACCAATGCCGCCCTCGCCGCCGAGTTGCTCGTCGCGCTGGCCCGCGTGGCCGAACTGGAAGAAGCCGTCGCCCTAGCCGAAAAGGCCCAGGTCGGCCTCGAGCAGCAAATGCGCGGCGAATTGGAGTCCCGGGACGTGACCATCTCCGAGCTGCGCGGCCGGCTCACCGTCGATATTCTCGACCGCATCCTCTTCCCTTCCGGAGAAGCCCGACTTAAGCCCGAAGGCGAGGCGCTTCTGGGCAAGGTGGCTAGCATTCTTGCCAAGTATCCCGATCGCGCCGTCCAGATTGTGGGCCACACCGACAACGTGCCCATTCGCAGCCGAACCGCTGAGGGATTCACCGACAACTGGGCTCTGTCGGCCGGTCGCGCCGTGTCGGCCGTCCGTTATTTGACCGAGCGCGCCGGAGTCGATCCGCGCCGACTCAGTGCCGTCGGCGCCGGCGAATACCGCCCCATCGCCCCCAACGACACCGCCGAAGGACGCGCCCGCAATCGGCGCATCGCCATCGTCGTTCTGCCCGAGGAATTCGCCGCCCCTGACGTCAAGCCCCCCACCCCAGTCCCTACGCCCGCCCCCGACCCCGCTGCTCCCGCGGCACCCGAACCCGAGACCACCCCACAGCCGTAGGAACCAGCTGAGAGCTGAGAGCTGAGAGCTGAGAGCTGAGAGGAAAGCGGTAAGCGGTAAGCCGCCCCCCGGTGGGGCGAGGTTACACCGAGCCGTTCGCGTCCCAACGAATCACGCGTCCGGAGTCCACACACCCACGGCTCCGCAGAGCGTCGCCCCACCATTCCGACCTCTCAGCTCTCAGCTTTCCTACCCCGGTGGGACGAGGTTACACCGAGCCGTTCGCGTCCCGGCGAGTGACGCGTCCGGAACCCACACACGCATGGCTTCGCGGAGCGTCGCCCCACCAATCCGACCTCTCAGCTCTCAGCTCTCAGCTCTCAGCTCTCAGCTTTCCTCGCCCCGGTGGGGCGAGGCTCCGCCGAGCCGTTCGCGTCGCAGCGAATCACCGCGTCACCAGTCCACACACGCACGCTCCAGAGCTTCGCCCTACCTATGGAGCAGTGCGGTAGCGAAGCCTGCAAAGCTATCACTTTTCGTCCCGGCTGCTGGAGCGTCAGGACATTCCGGAACCCCGCCCGCCATCCAAGCGCCCCAATAAAGCGGCAGAAGGCTAGCCCGGATGTTTCACAGGCTTTTGTCACGAGGCGCAGCGAAACCCTGTCTGGCAAGGCGGCCGAAGCGGTTCCGAGCCTGGCTGTATGGGGACATACTGTCCGGCGAGGAACGCGAGGCCAACGCCGCCAGACGGGCTTGCAGCCAGCCGCAGTAGAAAGAGTGTGAAACATCCGGGCTAGAGAGCTGCCGCACTCCAAACGCTTCGCGCACCCTTACCGCTTACCCCTTACCTGCATTACCCCTCCCACTTTCTCCCCCTCTCCCCTTCCTGTTTTCTTGTTTTCCAGATTCACCCCTTACCCGCTTTACCTCTCAACTTTGCTCCAAAATCACGCTCCACCCTTGCCGACAGCCCGTCGTCCGGATACTTGCAAAGCCCGTGAGTTCACCTGCCTCCGCCGCCACCACGACTGCCGGCTCCCCTCCGGCCTCCGATCGGTGGCCCTCGCAAGTCAAATTCATCATCGGGAACGAAGCCTGCGAGCGCTACAGCTTCTACGGCATGAAGGGCATTCTCGCCGGCTACATCACCGGCGAAGTAGTCCGGGGCGGACTGGGCCACTCGAAGGATGTCGCCACGATCTGGATTCACCTCTTCATCATGGCGAACTACTTCATGCCGCTGTTGGGCGCCTACCTTTCCGACAAACTCTGGGGCCGCTACAAAACCATCCTCTGGATCTCCCTCTTCTACTGCGCCGGCCACGGCGTCCTAGCCCTGAGCGATCTCACCTCCAGCCTGGAGGTGCGGACCTGGATGCTCTGGGGCGGCCTCGCCCTGATCGCCTTCGGTGCTGGCGGCATCAAACCGTGCGTCTCCGCCTTCATGGGCGATCAATTCAAGGAAGGTAAATCCCGGCTCTACCAAAAGGCCTTCGCGGCATTCTACTTCGCAATCAACTTCGGCTCCTTCTTCTCCTTCCTCACCATTCCCTTCATCGCCAAGCGCTTTGGCTACGGCTGGGCCTTCGGGATTCCAGGCGTCCTGATGGGCATCGCCACGCTGATCTTCTGGCTGGGACGCCACCGCTACATCCGGGTTCCGCCCACCCGGGAAACCAAGGTCGCCGGCTTCTTTCCGGTGTTTTTCGCCGCGCTAAAGAATGGACGCTTCGGCAAAGGATTTTGGGACGGCGCGCGTTCCCAGTTTTCCGCCGAGGAAATCAGCGCCGCCCAGTCGGTCCTGCCCGTGCTCAGCATCTTTGCGCTCATTCCCCCGTTCTGGGCGATGTTCGATCAGCACTCCTCCACCTGGGTACTCCAAGCCAAGTCGATGATCCCGCTCCAGATCACCGACACCTACAGCATCGGCGGCGAGGAAATGCAGTCCCTGAATCCGCTGCTGGTCATGATTCTGGTGCCCTTGCTGACCGGTGTGCTTTACCCGCTGCTCGGATCGTTGATCACCCCGCTGCGCCGCATTGGCATGGGCATGTTCATCGCGGGCACGTCCTATCTGGTCGTCGCCTGGATCCAGGCTCGGATCGATTCCAACGTCCAGATGAGCGTGCTCTGGCAAGCCGTGCCGTACCTCATTCTAACCACGGCGGAGGTGCTCGTTTCGACCACCGGCTTGGAATTCGCATACACCCAGGCGGCCAAGAGCATGAAGAGTTTCATCATGAGTTTCTGGCTGCTGACCGTGGCGGCCGGCAACGGCTTGGTCGCGCTGATCACCAAGTTTGGCGGCGCCGGCAGCCACGATGCGTCGGTCAGCCCTGGCCGCTTCCTGATGTACGCCCTGCTGACTTTCGCGGTCTCGGTGATCTTCGTCGTCGTGGCCCTCTTCTACCGTTACCGCGACACCCCGCCCCCCGAACCCACCCCCGCCTGAGCCTCTCCACCGGGGCCGGGGAAAGCTGAGAGCTGAGAGCTGAGAGCTGAGAGGTAAAGCCGGTGAGCGCGAAGCGGGAAGCGGGAAGGAATACGCGAAGCCTATGGAGTGCGGTAGCATGGCGAGCCATGCTACCGCTTTCCCATTTCCCCCAGACGTGGGTGGAGTAGTGGCGCGTGATTCGCCGGGCCGCTCGTTTGATTGTGAGGCCAAGGTGGCTTCTCTCAACTCTCAACTGCTCTTCTTCACCCTTACCCCTTACCCCTTACCCGCCTCCCAGTCTTCCTTCCCCCTTGCCCCTTCCCCCTTACCTGCCTTCAATGCCCTTGGCCGCGAGTCCTTGCCTCCGCCCCGATAGCTCAAATGGATAGAGCAGTCGTTTCCTAAACGACGGATCCAGGTTCAATTCCTGGTCGGGGCACCAGTTGATAATTCGCCCTCCGGCGCCAGTGACCCGAACGCGACGACGGAAGGCACGCTGCCATCACGGCTGGGGATCTCTGTTCCTCCGTCGCCATTCGGTGGGCGACCGACCTTCCCACTCCTGGAAGGCCCGGAAGAAGGAGTTGGTATCTTCGTAACCCAGCAGGAAGGCGATTTCGCTGAACTCGACGGTGGCTTGCTTGAGATAGTGGTGGGCCAGCTCTCTCCGGACGTCCTCCAGCAGTTCTTGGAAGGTGACTTTCGATTCGGAGAGACGGCGTTGAAGTGTGCGGACGCTCAGACCGAGTTCTTGGGCCACATCCTGCACCGTCGGCCGTTTCCCCGCCAGGGAGCGCCTTAGGGTCTGCTTCGCCAGTTCGCCCGCATCCTTGCGCGTGTTCCGTGAGTTCAGTTCCGAGTCCAACTGCGCCGCGATCATCGTCACCAGTTCTTCGTTCTGGGTCACAAACGGGCGGTCAAGATCCCCGCTGCGAAACACCAGCGCATTGCGGTCCGCCCGGAACCGCACCTGGCAGCCGAAATGATTTTCGAGCAGGTCGCGATGTTTGGCCGGCCGGTTCAATTCCAAGCGCAGGGGCGAGATTTCGCCGTCGGAGCCCCGCCGCGCCACGTTCACAATCCAGGAAAGCCCCACATCGACCATGATGTCCGGCTCAGTTTCCTTCGCTTCGAGAAAGAAGAACTCCACCGAAGTTTCCTGCTCCTTTCTCCGAACGCGGATTTCCTCCGGACACGTCAGCTGTTTGTAGCGGGCCAGACGTTGCAGGGCATCGCCGAAGGATCGGCTGCAAACCCCGGCAATCGCCACCGGATGACTGCGCTCAAATCGCAACTCCGAGCCCAGCCGCAGGCCAAATCCAGGGTCGGGACACAATTCGGCAACGCTCCGCCAAAGCGCGAAGATTTCAGCCGTAGTGACGTAGATCTTGTCCTGCTCGAAGAGATTGGCGGGCAATCCCGCGCGGCGAAGCAGTGCCGCTACGGGAATTTCTTCCTGCGCGAACCGCAGTGCCCAGCCTTTGGTGATTCGAAATCGATCTGGCATTGGTGGATTGCGCTGCCGTCGCAAAAAGAGCTCGGCGGCGGTCACTTCGCCTTCACGTCATAACAGAACAACGTATCCTGGTCGCGGATGTAGAGCTTGCCATTAGCCACCACCGGGTGAGCCCAGGCGGGCTTGTCCGTGCGCTCGGGTTGAGTGACGAGGGGCGACTCCCGATAGCTCCACATCGGCATTCTGCCCCCGAAATCCGCCATCAGGCTTCGTTGCCAAAGCACCTTGCCGTCGCCCGCCTGAAGGCACACCAAGTTACCCGCGAGGCCCATGACATACAGGCGATCACCATCAACCGTTGGAGTGGCGCTCGGACCTTCCTTGGATTGATGCCAACTCGTCGTGTAGGCCGGACCAATCCGCACAGCCCAGAGTTCCTTGCCGTCTTTTTCCGAAAGCGCCCAGACCACTTCATCTTCGCCCCGATGGCTCATCCCGAAGATGCGCCCGTTGGCAACTGAAGGTGTGCTGTCGCCTCCGCCCAGAGCCGTGGCCTTCCATGCCAGCGGCGGCCCGTCCTTGGGCCATTCCTTGAGCAGGCCGGTTTCCTTGGAGTGAGCTGTGCGTTCAGGCCCTTGCCACTGAGGCCAGTCAAACTCCCCGCAGAAGGCTGGGTAACCGCAAATGGTAACCACCCCGGCAAGGACGAGAGCGCGGGTCTTGGATCTGGCGTTTGAAAGTTGGTGCATCTGTTGTCGTGACCGGTGCGGCAACTCGCGGATTACGCCAATCTACTCGCAGAACGCGCCAACGTGGACCTGATCGTCAGGTCACCCGCCGTGACCACACACCAAGCGTCGCTGTGAGAGTCTGCTGGCCCAAGAGGTCGTCCAGGATCCGGTGCTGCTCTCGCTGGTCCGACTGATCGGCGTGCGCGAAGTGGTGGCCTTCGCCCTGGGCGCCCTCTCCAGTACCGCGCCTTCCGGGGAGGAACTCGGACTCTCCAAAGAAAAGGATTCTCTGTCAGAAATAACGGCCTATATTTCTGACAGAAATTGAATCATGAATGCGTCGCAAACCGTTGAAGGAAAGCTTTTGAAGCGCATCCGAGGCTTAGGGCGAGGCTCCGTGGCAACGCCGCAGGACTTTTTGGACCTAGGGAGCCGTCCGGCGGTGGATCAGACCTTGTCCCGATTGGTGAAAAAAGGACTGCTGCGGCGGGTGGACCGGGGGGTCTATGGCTATCCCGAGCGGAGCGCACTGGTGGGCGAACTGTCTCCGACTCCGGAGGCGGTGGCCAAGGCGCTGGCGGTGAGCGGCCAACAACGGCTCCTACCAGGCAAAGCCTACGCCGCCAATCTGCTAGGCCTGACGGATCAGGTGCCGGCGACAGTGGAATATCTGACCGATGGACCCGCCCGGCGGCGGAAGATCCAACGGCTCTCGGTGGTGCTGAAACGGACAACGACCAAAAATCTGGCCACGGCCGACCGGATGACGGGGACGGTGATCCAGGCACTACGGTTCCTCGGAAAGGACAAAGTGGGGCTCGAAACCGTGGAAATTCTGCGCCGTCGACTGTCCCCGGAGGACCGGGCGCAACTCGTGCGGGACATCCCGCTGGCGCCGACGTGGATGGCGCCCATCTTCCGCCGGATCACGGCAGGTGAGGGAGGAGATCTCCCATGAACGGAATCGCCCGCCTCCCCGCCAAGGATCGTCGCCAGCTTTTCGTCGAGGCCGGCGCTCGGCGCGGCCTACCGCCGTTTCATGTGGAGAAGGATTTTTGGGTGTGTTGGGTACTTGGCGTCCTGTTCGGTGATGCGGATGCGGGTAGCCATCTGACGTTCCGAGGAGGCACCTCGCTTTCGAAGGCCTGGGGAATCATCGAACGGTTTTCGGAAGACATCGACATTTCGATGTCCAGACCGTGGCTGGGCAATTCCAAGGATCCAGCAGAGAACGGTCTCATTTCCGCCGAACGGGAACGACGGTTGAAGGCGTTGCGGGACGACTGCCGCGAGGCGATTCGATCCCGAATCCATCCTTTGCTGGAGAACGCCGCTGGGACCCTTCAAGACGTGTTTCATCTGGAGGTCGAGCCGTTGGACAAGGCGCGCGACCCGTTCTGCCTCCACTTTCACTATCCTACCACCCAACTGGCCGCTCCCTCGGATTACAATCGACCTGCGGTTAAGGTCGAGTTGAGTGGCCGGGCGGAGGGCTGGCCAATGGAACCGCGCACAATCCGTCCTTACGTGGCGGAGGAGTTTCCCAACGTCGCCGGCCCCTGCGAACTGATGCTGAGTTGCGTTCACCCGGCGCGAACCTTCTGGGAAAAGGCGGCGTTGGTGCACGAGCACAACAGCCGGCCAGAGGCCAAACCCCTCTCTCCAGCCCAAGCAAGACATCTCTACGACCTGAACCGCCTCTGGACTGAAGCTGCAGTGGCGCAGGCAGGAGGGTTTCGCGAACTCTTCACGGGTGTGAAAGCCCATCGCGCAGCATTCTTCGCCTACAACTGGGTAGACTATTCGAGTCTGATACCTTCCACCCTGTGCCTGCGCCCGAGAGATGAGCGCCTAGCCGAGTGGAGAAACGACTACGCGCGAATGCGGCCCATGTTCTTCAGCGATCCACCTTCCTTCGACCTTCTCGTTAGTGGCCTTGAGACGATCGAGAAGGGACTAGCGACCCTGTAGAACTAGGCTGGTCGGTCCGGTCATTTCTCTCGTCCCGGAAAGGATCGGAGCATCAGTCCGAACTGATTCTATTTCGTGTAGATGAAATTCTGACAAAGCGGCAATCTTGACGGCAACTGTCAGATCGCCATGCAACAACAGAAAATCCCCATCAGCTCGCGGGTGGACATGTACAAATCCCACCGACCTCGCGGAGTTGGAGCGGATGCTCTTGGAGTCCGGGGTGGGTTCCATTTCCGATTTGGAGCAAGCCAAGGAATCCGCGCGCGGACTGGGGCGATTTGTCCGGCGGAGATTGAGCGGAGGGCCGCGGCATGATCTTTCCCTTCATTCTGGAGAGAGGCACAAGGCGTCATGCCTACGCCTACCAAGTGTGGGCAAACTGGGTCGATTACTCGCCCTCGCAGTAACCTTCTTGGTACCGTGTTCTGCGGGCGAAAAGTCGCCACAGTACCGGGATTACCCGGTGACGAATGTTTTCAAGAGCCAACCGGCCACGGTGAAACTGGGCAGCAATCCAAAGGCTCGCCAATTTCGCACACAGTTGCGGAAGCAGGCCGCTCAGGGACCCAATTTTGCGGGCCACTATCGAATAGCCGTTTGGGGTTGCGGATCTTCTTGCCAGCAATTTGCCATTATCGACTGCAAGACAGGGCACGTATACTTCCCGCCGCAGTTGCCGTACGTCACCTACGTCCACTGGAACGGTGACGATCCTGGCCTTCAATTCCGGATCGATAGCCGGCTCCTGATCCTCAATGGCTCCCCACAGGAGGAAGAAACGAACGGCTCCTTCTATTACCTGTGGACGACGAACCAGCTGCAATTGATTCGGTCAAAACCACGTCGTTGACCATTTTTTGCTTAACAACAGGCCTGACCGACTACGGGGTCCAGCGCGCCTCGAGCTCCAGCTGCCCGGGAAGAATGGGATGCAGCGAGCGGCGGCCGCCAGGCCAGCGCACCTCCACCTGGGATGCCGCGGTCGGGCTTCCCATCACCAGGGTCGAGCTGTCTTCCGAACCGTGACCAGAGCCGCCATGCACTTCCCGCGCCGGTCCAAGGGACTCGCCGCAGACCAACCGCACGGACGCTCCCGCACCGAAGGGATTGCCCGGCGGTCCGATCAATCGGACCCGCAATCCAGGCTTCGCCCCGCGGTTCACGAAAAGGCGCGTCCGGTTGCCATTCTGGCTGACGACGAGGTCCACGCGGCCGTCGCCATTGAAATCCCCGACGGCAGACCCCCGCTGTTCACCATGAACCTCAAGGCCGGATTCCGCCGGTGACAGCGCGCGAAAGCCACCCTTGCCGTCCCCCATCAACCACAGGCTGGTCCCAGCATCGTGACGGGAAATCTCCGGTCGGTTGGCAAAAAAGTTCTGCGCCAGGAACACGTCCTCGTTCCCATCACCGTCGGCATCGGCCACATTGACACCAGACACTGGGGCGAATTGGGCTGCGAGAGGAAGCGGGACGGCTTCGAAGCGATTTGCGCGCTGAAGGAAGACCGTCACAGCCAGCGTGAGGGCCTGGGCGCGATGAGCTTTCTCGCGGTAGCCGGCCAAGATGTCATCCAAGCCAGCCTCGCTGAACGCCTGATGGGTGGAGAACCGCTCGGGCAACCAAGGCAAGGCAGGCGCCAGATCGCCCAGACGCCGACTCACCGTGCGGCGCGAGCGAACGGCGTCCCATTCGGTCTCGATGAGATCAAGCACGTGCTGACCGCTGAAGGTTCCGTACCAGAGCTCGAGCGGCCTTTCGGGCGTGGCCTCGAAGCCCGTGTTGAAACCGCGATTGCCAACGATCAGATCGGGAAGCCCATCGCCATTGAAGTCACCCGTCGTGAGGCCACTCCACAGGCCAGTCACGCCGTCGAGGCCCCACTCGCGCGTCGCCTCCTCAAGTTGACCCGCACGAGTTCTGAAGACGCGCACCGGGCCCCATTCACAGGCCACCACCAACTCCGAAGCACCGTCTGCGTTCAAGTCACTCCACACCGCTCCGCCGACCAGACCCAACCGGTTGAAGGCCTCGACAGCCACCGCCTTCCAGGCGGTTCCCTCGCGACGGTACAGACGGCTGGCGGCTGCCTCCGGATAACGCCCGGCGATGGACCGGCCCGCGACGAACAGCTCTAACGTGCCATCGCCCTCCAGGTCGCCCAGGACGACCGCTCCGATGGAAGCTGGTAGTTCAATACCTGGAATTTCCCCGGACACACCATTGGTCACGGCGGGAACCATTCGCAGCGTCGAAGGTCGGTTGCCCTCTTCTTCGAAGTTGTCTTCCGCCATCAGCCAGCCCGCGGTTCCGGCCGGGTCCCGCCAACGGACGAGACCGGCATTCTCGCGGGCCGCCCCGACCTTGGACGAGGCGAGTGGGACGAATCCACCCCGGCCATCGCCCAGAAACAATCCCGCTACCCCGCCCCGTCCGGCACCGATGGCCAGGTCATCGTCTCCATCGCCGTCGGCATCTCCGAGGGAGATCCCCGGTCCCCACTGGCTCAGCCGCCACGGAAGCAGGGGTTGCCGTTGGAAATCGTCGTAGGCCGACTCCTGATGCCGGTGCGCCAGAGTCTCGCTGACGTCCGCGAACAAGGGTGCCGGCGCCGGACCTCGGTTTGGTCGGGGAGGAGCAGCGGCCGGATCTGGCTCGGCGATCTCATACAATCTTCCCGCAACCACGTTTGACACCACCGTCATCGCACCCGATCGCCAGACGACTTCCAGTGTCATCGGCTTTCCTCCCGGTCCCGCAGCAAACGCAATCTGTGGATCCGAGCCCGCCATATACCTCCCGCCGCAGACCACTTCCGTCGATTGGGACGGCACGGCTCCTCCCCGCAGGCGGAGGTGAGCTCCAATCCCTTGAACATTCGGTTTTCGCCCGGCGAGCTTCACGGCGACGCGCGGTGCCGATCCACGGTTCCGGTAGATCCGGGTCGGACCGTTCAACTGGGTGACCACCAGGTCCGCATCCCCATCGCCGTCGAAGTCTGCCGTGGCCAGAGCATGGTGGATGCCTTCGGCACCATCGCCCCAATCCGAGGTTGTTTCCTCGAATCGGAGGTCGCCCCGGTTCCGAAACTGGAGCAACGGAAAACGAAGCTCGGGGAACCAGCGATCGCGCTCCATCCGACGCGCCAACCCGGTGGCCAAGTTACCGGTCGGCGGCCGCGTGCGGAGATCCGATCTCACCTTTTCCGCGGCATCGGCATCCAGAATATCGCGGATGTGCCCGGCCGTGACGAGCAGGTCTTCGTAGCCATCGAGGTCGACGTCCAGAAACACCGGCGACCATGACCACTCGGTGGATTCGAGCCCCGCCAACCGGGCGATTTCCGCGAACGAACCATCCCCCCGCCCCAGGAAGAACGTATTCCGTAGGATTTGCGGCCGATCGAGGATGGCTCCCGGAACCGGGTGCGCCGGCGCCTGGGGCGCCAGTTGCCGCTTCCGGCGGGCGGGATCCCGGCTGAGCATCTCCGGAATGAAAAGATCCACAACTCCGTCCCGGTTGACGTCCGCAACGTCGACCCCCATCGAGCTTCCGCTGATCGAGCGGATGGCCGCAGGCGCGATCGCCCGGAAATGGCCGCGGCCATCGCCGATCCAGATCCGGTCCGGGGTCCAGAAGTCGTTGCAAACATAGAGATCCGGATGCGAATCCCCGTTGATGTCCCGAAAGGTCGCGGTGAGTCCCCAGTCTCGCGGCGGTTCCCGCAGCGGCTTTCCGTCAGAATCCAGAAAGGTCCCATCCGTCCAGAACACCGGAACCAAGCGACCCCGCCGGTCGTTGAGAAACAGCAGATCCGGCTCACCGTATTGCAGCACTTGCCCGTTCTCGACGACCAATCGGTCGGCCAGCACCGGCGGGACCACCATGCGGCCGTCTTTCACCATCAGATCAACGGTTCGTTCCTGGTCCTTGATGTCATCGGTCCGGTAATTGGCGACATAGACGTCGAGGAATCGGTCTCCGTCCACATCAGCGACAGCCAGCGTGGTGGCTCCCGTTGAAAGCCGCGTACCGACGCGATCGGTCACCTCGCGGAAGCCCGCCGGTCCCTGATTGAGATAAACGAGAATACCCCGACCGGTGGTCGCGACGAGGAGATCGAGGCGGCCGTCCCCGCTCACGTCGGCGAACACCGCGCCCCGATCAAATCGTCCCGGCCGATCCAGCCCGACCTCGGCCGTGACCTCACGGAACTTCCATCCGCCAAGGTTCCGGTACAGGGCGCCCCTCCCGTTGAGCCGGGTGAGGTAGATATCCGGCAAGCCGTCTCCATCAAAGTCGCCGCAGGCCACGCCCGACCCATTGAAGAGCACTCGGTTGGTCGTCCCCTGAAGTTCGGTGAGTTCGTTCGTGAACGCTATCCCGGTCGACGACGAAGGCATGGCTTCAAAGCCGGGAAGACCGTCGCCAGCCTCCGCGAGCGTTCGCCACCGATGCCCCGGTCCAGTCTCCCATCCTTGGGCCTCAGCCGCCCGGACCGCCGGGTTGGCCATCAGCAGGACGAACGCGGTCGCTAGGCCCAACCAGCCCACGCCCCTGCTACCCGTGCCCGATACTTCGTCGTGATCCGCCATGAAGCCTGGAAGCTTCCACTACGAACCGACCACAACAACAGAAACTACTAGCAAATCGTTCTTGGGCTGCGGCTTGCGATTTAGTCAAAAAACCTGATGCCTCCCCCCGAAACGGGGTACGGAACTTTGATGCGCTCACGCCGGGAGCGTGGTTCGACGGTACGTTCCGCTGGATGCCGCGGGAGGATGAGGACCCGGAAGCGATCGCCATCGACGGGTAAAACCTGATGATTTCTGCCAGCGAGGAAGACGGTTATCTCTACGAGATTCCGATCTCAAACTCACGGTCGTGCGGAAGTGAGCGGCGGGCCGACGAGAACCTGAAGGACGTTTTCGTGGCGATCGATAGCGACAGCTACCACCCGAGCACCTGGGCGAAGACCAGCGGGGCGACGATGGTGGCGTCGCTCTCGATGACGAACTTCGGAGTGTCCGCACCGAGCTTGCCCCAGGTAATTTTCTCGTTCGGCACCGCGCCGGAGTAACTGCCGTAGCTCGTGGTGGAGTCGCTGATCTGGCAGAAGTAGCCCCAGAGCGGGATGTCCTCGCGGCCAAGGTCCTGATGGAGCATCGGCACCACACAGATGGGGAAATCACCGGCGATGCCGCCGCCGATCTGGAACATGCCGAGCGACGCCGTCCGGGTCGTACCCGTGTAGAAGCCCGCCAACCAAGTCATGTATTCGATGCCGGTGCGGACGGTGTGAACGTTCTTCACGTCGCCCCGGATGACAGCCGCCGCGTACATGTTGCCCAGAGTGGAATCCTCCCAGCCGGGGACGATGAGCGGCAGGTTCCTTTCCGCCGCCGCCAGCATCCAAGAATCCTTGGGATCGATCTGGTAATGCTCGGCGAATCTCCCGCTCTGCAGCACTTGATAGAAGGACTCGTGCGGGAAGAAGCGTTGGCCCGCACGGTCGGCGGCGGTCCAGACCTCCAACATGGCCTTCTCCATCCGGCGCATGGCTTCGCCCTCCGGGATGCAGGTGTCGGTCACGCGGTTTAAATGTTGGTCGAGCAACGCCTGTTCGTCGGCGGCCGTGAGCTCGCGGTAGTTCGGCACGCGTTCGTAGAAGTCGTGGGCCACGAGATTAAAGATGTCCTCCTCCAGATTCGCGCCGGTACAGCAGATAAGGTGGACCTTGTCCTGGCGAATCATCTCAGCGAGGGAGAGACCGAGTTCGGCGGTGCTCATGGCACCCGCCAGCGTGATCATCATCTTCCCGCCCGCGCCGAGATGCGTGCGGTAGCCATCGGCGGCGTCCATCAGCGCAGCGGCGTTGAAGTGGCGGTAGTGACGGCGGAGGAACTGCGAGACGGGGCCGGTCGCGGGGACGGCTTTCTGGGCTTTGCCTGTTTTCATGACGCACCTTGCCAGTCGTTGATTTCCCGGACTGACGACGAGGGTTCTTGAAATGCAGGCGGCAAAAAGCCACCTGAGGTCGGCAGCTACGGATTTGCATCCGCCATTGCTGCCACAGGTGGCTAACTTCGAGATTGGCTAGGTCTTTCCGGAGCACAAGCCTTGATTTGAACGGTCCGCTGCATGGCAGTGCCAGATCCAAGCGCCCGGCATCCGTCTGCCGACGTTCGTCACTTGCGGTGCAGTTCCCGGCATAATGATCCGACATCGACCCATCGTCTGGCGGAAGGGGTGAATCAGTTCCCCATCTTGAACTCGCTTCCGGGGAGTCCGCTGGGCATCAAATGGGGCCATGCGATTCGCCAAGAAAACAACGGACGCCCAATCGTTGGCCGGTGGGTATTGTCTCCGGGTCCTGTCGCTGGGATTGATCCTGGCCGGAACGCTCCTGAGCGCCCAGGCGCCGGACAAGATGAAGAGGGTCGATCTGCCCGACATCAAGCCGGCCCCGCTGAAGCCTTACGCATCACTCGAGATTCCCGCCAACATCGAACCTTCCGGTCTCGTGAAAAGCCGCCTGTGGAACGATGTCTACTGGGCGCACAACGATTCGGGCGACATTCCCCGCGTCTTCGCCATGCACCGCGACGGCAGGATGTATCCCTCCGAACGCGAAGGCGCCGCCCACGGCGTGCACATCCCCGATGCGGTCAACGTCGACTGGGAGGACATTGCCACCGACAATCAGGGCAATCTCATCATTGGAGACTTCGGCAACAGCCGAACCAACAACCGCCGCGATCTGTGCCTGTACTTCATCCCTGAGCCCCATCCGTCCGTGGGCATGACCAGCGTCCAACGCAAGGTGTTCTTCGCCTATCCCGACCAGACGGAGATTCCCTCGGCCGTCAGCAATTTCGACGCCGAAGCGCTGTTCTTCGCCAACGGCCACGTCCACATCCTCACCAAGCATCGGAGCGACACCGGCACCACCCTTTACCGGCTGGATTCGATGGAGACGGGCAAGGTCAACATGCTGACCAAGCTGGACAGCTTCGACACGCGCGGGCCGGTGACTGGGGCGGATGCTTCACCGGACGGAAAGCGTCTGGCCGTCCTGACCTACAACGGGGTTTGGGTCTTTGATTCGGTGGGGCCAGGGGCGTGGTTCGACGGTTCGATTCGCTGGATGCCTCTGGAGGACGAGGACCAGGAAGCCATCACCATCGACGGGGAGAACCTGATTATTTCCGCCAGCGAGGGAGAAGGTAATCTCTACGAGATTCCGATTTCGAAACTCACGGTGGTGCGGAAATGAGCTTCGGTCCGACGAGAACTTGAGTCCGGGCAACCCGTGTCCTCTCTCCATCTCGGCGACGAGGAAGAGGAGGAGGACGAAGTGCAGGAACGCGTCAGCGCGTCATTGGCACGATTCGCAGGTGCCGCCATTGCGCATGGCTTCGATGGAGCAGGCCAGTTTCCCTGCCTCGGAAACGTCGCGCTTGGACACGGCGGCTTCGACGGTGGATTTGCGGTCGCGATTGGCGGAGTCAATGGACGACTTGTTGACCGTGCGTAGGTAGTAGGTGGTCTTTAGGCCGCGTTCCCAGGCCTCGCGATACATGAAACTGGCCTTACGGGCGTCGTTGTCGGCCAGCCAGAGGTTTGTGCTCTGCGCCTGGTCGATCCATTTCTGGCGCACTGCTGCAGCCTGGAGAATCCACGTGGGCTCGATCTCGAAGGCGGTTTTGTAAAGTCGCTTCACATCGGACGGCACGCGGTCGATGGGCTGGACGCTGCCGTCGAAATATTTCAGGTCGGCCAGCATCTCGGCGTCCCACAGGCCACGGCGCTGGAGTTCGCGTACGAGGTGGTCGTTGGTGCGGATGAACTCGCCGCTGAGGTTCGACTTGGTGTGGATGTGCTTATAGACCGGCTCGATGCACGGGGTGGTGCCGAGGATGTTGGAGATGGTGGCGGTGGGCGCGATGGCAAGGGAGTTGGAATTCCGCATGCCCTGCCGCTGAATCTTGGCGCGCAACTCGTCCCACGGCATCCGAGAATTGCGGTCCACGCGAACAGGCTGGCCGCGTTCCTGTTCGAGCAGGTTCAAGGTGTCGAGCGGAAGAATTCCGCGCTGCCACTTGGAGCCCTGGTAGCTGCTGTAGGAACCGCGCTCAGCCGCGAGGTCGCTCGAGGCGTTGTAGGCGTAGTAGGCCAAGGCTTCGATGAACTCGTCGTTGAAGGCGACAGCTTCGACGGAGTCGAACGGCACACCCTTTTCGTAAAGCGCGTCCTGAAGGCCCATCACGCCAAGACCGACCGGACGGTGCTTCAGGTTGGAGTTTGCGGCGGCTTCGACTGGGTAGAAGTTCAGGTCGATGACGTTGTCGAGCATCCGCATCAACGTGGTGACGGTGTCGTGGAGCTTGTCGTGATCGATGCGGCCGTCGCCGCGGAGATGCGCGGCGATGTTAATCGACGCGAGGTTGCAGACGGCCACTTCGTGGGGCGACGTGTTCAGCTCGATTTCCGTGCAGAGATTCGAATTGTGGATCACGCCGGCGTGGTCCTGCGGGTTGCGTATGTTGGCCGGATCCTTCCAGGTCATCCATGGATGGCCGGTCTCGAAGAGCATTTCGATCATCCGCTTCCAGAGCGTGAGCACGCGAACCTTGCGGCCCCACATCTGGCCCTGTTCCACGAGCTGCTCGTAGTGGGCGTAACGGGCCTCAAACGCGGCGCCGAAGAGCTCCGGCAGGTCGGGCGTGTCGTTAGTGCGGAAGAGCGTCCATGAGGCGTCCTTGGAGAGGATGCCGTCGGAGATGCCCTTGAGCCGCTTCATGAACAGGTCGGGAATCCAGTGCGCCGTGTTCATGTTGTGGGTGCGCCGGCGGTCGTCGCCCGTCTCCTTGCGGAGATCCAGGAAGTCCTCGATGTCGGCGTGCCAGAGCTCCAAATAGCTGCAGAGCGCGCCGGGCCGTTTGCCGCCCTGGTTCACCGCGATGGCAATGTCGTTCGAGACCTTGAGAAACGGGATGACGCCGCTGGACTCGCCGTTGGTGCCGTGGATGTAGGCGCCGCTGCCGCGGATCGCTGTCCACGAACAGCCGAGACCGCCGGCAAACTTCGAGAGCATGGAAAAGCGACGCCAAGTCTCGGTGATGTCCTCGATGCTGTCGCCGCAATACAGCAGGTAGCAGCTGGAGAGCTGCGGCTTCTGCGTGCCGGAATTGAAAAGCGTGGGTGTGGAGCTGCAGGCGCGGCGGGACTTGTAGAGCGCGTAGAATTCGATGGCGCGCTGCTCGCGGTTCTTCTCGCCCAATGAGAGGCCCATGGCCACCCGCAACCAGAAGATCTGCGGGGCTTCTAGGCGGCGCTTCTTGCCGGTGGCGCGGTCCTGGTAGTGGATCAGATAGCGGTCGTAGAGTGTCTGGAGGCCGAGGAAGTCGAATTGCAGATCGGCGTAGGGATCGAGCGCGTCGCCCAGCACACGGAGATCGAACTCGGCCAACACGGGATTCAACCGCCCCAGCTCGATGGCGCGCGGCAAGTAAGCAACGAGCGCGCGACGATGGGCCTCCTTCAACGCGCCCAGTCCGTCGGTCACGCGCCAGGGAAGCGTCTCCTCGTAGATGTAGGTGAGCAGGATGCGGGCGGAGAAGAAGCGCGCGTCGGCATCGACATCCAAGAGCGACTTAGCATTGAGGACGATGGTGTCGCGGCGCTCTTCGGCCGACAGCTCGACGGACACGCCGCGCAGCAGCCGGCCCATGAGATCCTCTTCCGCAAGAGTCAGCTCCAGGTTCAGTTTGGCGAAGCCGACTCGGGCCCGCAGGTCGGCGTGCTGGTCGGCGGAGCCGAGTTCCAACTGGGAATCGGACAGCTCGGTGGCGGCCTTGGCCTTGACCTCGGCCTCGCGCAGCACGGCGCGACGGGCGCGGTGTTTGGCATAGGCCAGCGCGACCTTCCCATGGCCGAGCTCCAGCAATGTCTGCTCGACGCGGTCCTGGAGTTCCTCGATGTGGACGAAGAGCGGGCGTTCGCGGCGCAGGCTGCCTTCGATGGCGGCGCGCACTTCACGGCCGATGGTCTCGTTGAACCCGGTGGTGACACAAGCGGCGCCAACGGCCCGTTCGATCTTGTGGCCGAGCCACGGCACGATGCGCGGTTTGCCCGGATTCAAGGACGTTTCCCGGCGGATGACCTGGGGAAAGTCGTGGGATTCGTCCGCGACAGGGACGTTGAGCTTGGGTTCGGCGAGGAGCGAGGTCATGGAATTGGTTTTCGGATGAAGTGGACTGCCGGCGTAGATCCGGTCGGGTAACGAGGCCCGTGTCATGGGAAATTCGTTCTGAGCCACGAACGGCCACAAAAGCTGGGCCAGATCAGTCGCTCCGGTCTCGGTCGCCTGGTGTTCCTGAACTTCAGATCAGGTCGTCCTCGTTGGAGTTTTTCACGCTGCCGCCGGTCTGGTATTCGGTGACCCGGGTCTCGAAGAAGTTCTTCTCCTTGCGCAGGAAGATGACCTCGTCGAGCCACGGGAACGGATTCGTCCGCACGTTCGACAGGGTGGGTAGGCCCAGCGAGGTGAGACGGCGGTCGGCATTATAGTCCACATAGTCGAGAAACTCGCGGCGGGTCATCCCCACACCGTCCTCCGGCAGGCAGTCGGCGACGAACTCCTTCTCCAACACGACGCCTTCGCGCATGAATTCGACCAGCTCGTCCTGGAAGGATGACGTCCAAAGGTCGGGATTCTCGGCAATCAGTTCGGTTAGGATATAGCGGCCGAGTGCGATGTGGTTCGACTCATCGCGCAGGGTGTATTGAAACATCTGGCCCACGCCGGTCATTTTGTTCTGCCGATGGAGCGAAAGGACCATGGCGAAGAGCGCGTAGAATTGCGTTCCTTCCATGACCTGAGTGATACCGAAGATGGCCTTGGCGAACTTCTGCTTGTTGGCCGTGACCGTGAGATCAATGCCCATCTTTAACTCGGGCATATGGCGGGTGATGTAGTCGTTCTTCCGGCGGATGCTGGGGATGTCCGCGAACTTCGCCGTCACCTCATCTAGGTCGATGTTGAGTGATCCGATGATGTGGAGCAGCGAGTCCATATGGATGCTCTCCTCGGCGATGTGCCGGAGCGAAGCGTGCTTGAGCTCGGCGGCGGTAAGATTGTCCTCGATGACGTGCAGAACGGAGTCTCCCACGATGCCTTCGGCGGACGAGAAGTAGCCCACGCCCATCTCGATGATCCAACGTTCGCGGCTGGAGAGAGCGCCCGTGTTCCACTGGTGGGCGTCCTTGGTCATGTCAATGACGTCGGGCTCCCAATGGTTGGCCTTCATCTGTTTGTAGATGCGGTAGGCCTCGGCATATTTGAGCGGAAGGACGTTCAACTCGGCGCTGCGGAGGCCGTTGATTACGCGTTTTCCGTTGAGCCGGGCTCGGGCCTTGGCCTTGTCCAGCCGGAAGGTTTTGTTTCGGAACTGGTAAACCACCTGACCTCCCTCCTCGCGCTCGATGAATTCGGGCGTCTGTTCTCCCCGCTCGGGGATGGGGGTGGCATCACGGGCAACAACAACAGCAAGCATGGCGGCTCTAGTTTTTCAGGCGCGTCCGCCAAGACACGCCGATGCGCTTCGGATGCGGGCACGAAAAATCCCGCATCACTGGCCGAGGATCGGGCGGCCAGCCCATGCGGGCGGAAACGCGGCGTCCCCATCCGGTCGTTGGCGCGACCGTCGCCGGGACCATCCGGTCCCGGACTTGATGAGAGCGTGCAAGCAGGTCTTCTGGCTCCGAGGTCGTCCTCCGGCCCGCCTTTCCGCAGACGTTTCCGTCCGCAGTGGCAGTTGGGCCATTGTCGCTCGTTACAGCGGCGCTACCGCGCAGGATTTGGCTTGAGCAAACTGCTCAACACCGCACCTGCTTCCCTATTCTCCCTCAGCCTTGGCAAAGGGCACTTTCACGCAAAATCCACTACTAATGGTGGATCCCAAAAAGAACTGGCCCATTTGTAGTGGGGTCCGTTTTCCAGTCAACACATGTTTGCCTTCCGACCGCTTGAGTCGGTTCCACTCCAGTCTGGGCCACGGGTGAAATAGGAACCACCTCCTCACTTTACCTAGCCTCGGGGACCCACTGTCTGCTCCAACCCTTCCCAAATTCACACTTGAAAACAATCACCTGCATGGCGACGTTTACAGGCGTACTCCGATTCAAGACATCATGCCCTCAATCAGCATTTCTCTCTTTCGTCGCTGCGCCTCTCTCGGCGCCCTCATCGCACTCGGATTCTACAGATCACTGGCAGCGGACGGTGATTTGGACCCCAGCTTCGATCCGTCGAACTCGCCCCGGCCGTTTCTGGACTTGATTCAGCCACAACGCGACTTCGTGTATTTCGCTCACTGGACGGGCTCGGCCAGTGAGGTTCGGAGACTTCGAGCGGACGGGAGCTTGGATTCGACTTGGTCGCTCCCGGTTAGCAACCTCTTCATCGAAGGCTTCACCCTGCTGCCCACCGGCGGAATCGCGGTGGCCACGGGCTCCGGGCTGTATGTGGACCCGGGGGACGGCACTCTCACCCGAATTGAGAGTCTGAACCGCCGAAACGGACCCGTGCGTCTCTTCGCTCGCAATGACGGTTCGGTGGTCCAGGCGGCAAATTTCCTCTCCGAAATATTCTCCGATGCAGTGCAGGACGACCAGGAGCGGATGATCTTCGTCGGTAAATTCCGACAGGCCGCTGGCGAGGAACGGCTGGGTTTGGCTCGGCTGAAGCGCAGCGGACAAATCGACAGCAGCTGGAATCCGGCGCCCGCCTTAGGCATCACGAATTTGGGAGGAACCAATCTCAACGTCTTACCTCGGTTAGTGACGCTTGGGCCGAGCAACTCGGTGGTGGTTTCGATCGTGCTGAATCCCAACGAGACGCCGTCCCGCGATTTGATTGCGACCATTGATGATCAGGGAAAGGTCACCCAATCCTGGGTCATCACCAACGCCCCCAACCTTCGCCCCGTGGTCCAACCCGACGGACGGATCCTCGTGGGTGGCTCCTTCACCAATTGGGGCGGAGAATCCGCTTCCGGACTCGTTCGACTGCTGCCCGAGGGCCAACTTGATTCCTCGTTCAACGCGCACTTCAGCGGCATTCCTCCGGGGAGCGTCACCCAAATGTCGTTCGATGACTCCGGACGAATCCTGGTCACGGGAATCTTCAGCGCCGTCGACGGCATCGCCCGTCCTGGTTTCGCCCGACTGTGGGCCTATACCCCTGCAAACTCAGTTCCAGTGGTCACACCGGCCGTGGTCCGAACCCGCGTGGCCACCAACGAATTTCTCGTCCTGTCCGCCACTGTGGGCGGCTTCCCGCCTCCCGATCTCCAGTGGTATCGCGACGGAGAAGCTTTGCCCGGCGCCACCAATCGGACGCTGCGTTGGCCGGTCCTCTCGCCATCGTCACTGGGTAGTTTTCAGCTGGTTGCCCGCAACGCCGAAGGAACGAACCAAAGTCCAGCCATGCCGGTGGGACTGGGCATCCGCAGCCCTCAACCGGGAGAATTCGATGCCCAGTTTAATCGTCCCTTGGCGGAATTCGCCCGGGTCAATCAACTGCTCTCCCTGCCGGATGGAAGAATCCTCGTGGCCTCTGATTCCTGGGGCGCAACGATGCCGCCCACGGTCGGACGATTGCTACCCGATGGAACTCTCGATCCCACCTTTGGCGAGGGAGGACTGTTGAGGGCGAATGGGGCCGCCGTTCAGATGTGCCTCTTACCGGACAACGGTGTCTTCGTTGTGGGAAAGTTCGCCGAATTCGAAGGCGCTCCCGCTCCCGGTTTGGTGGCTCTGGACGCCCGGGGCCAACGACTACCCTGGACATTCCCGACCTTTGATGAGGTCAATTTCAATGCCGTGGCCCGTCTCCCCGACGGAAAGTTCATCGTCGCTGGCACGTTCTTCGCGGCGAATGGTCAACCCCAACTCCACCTCGCTCGACTCCATGCCAACGGAACCCTGGATTCCTCCTTCGCTTCCCCGTTGGAACCCTGGCAGCTCGTGGACGACGTGATCGTGGATTCCCAAGGGCGGGTGATCATCAGCGGCAACACGATCTATGGGAACAGCCCCCTTCAGGGAACCACCACGGTGGGGGTTCGACGGCTGCTTCCTTCCGGGGCCTTCGATCCCGCCTTTGCTCCCCATTTCCCCGGCGGCAGGACTCTCTTGGCTGAACCGGAAGGAACCGTGTTGGTGGGTTATCCGCCGGTTCGATTGGGCGAGAACGGGGCGGTCATTACCCGATTCCAACCCGTCCCCAGCAACTCGAGCGTCGGCTTAACCTCCAATCGCCGCATGATTCGCCTGCCGGACGGAGGCGTGATTTATCCCGTGGAACGAGGCTTGAATGAACCGTTCCAACTCCTGCGTTGGAGAGCGGATGGCCAGTTGGACTCCAATTTCCGGCATGTCGTGCCGCCGGCCGAAATCGCCGAACGACGTGGACCCAGCGCCCGAGCCCTGACCCTGCAACCCGACGGATCGGTCCTCGTCTCGACGGCTAAGGTAGCCACCGGTCCCTCCTCACCAGAGGATCTGTATCGTCTCCGTCGACTGCTGCCCGATTCCGACCTCCGCCTTACCGACGTTGAGGTCAGGGGCGCTGAACTCCACGCCACCTTGGCGACGCAACCGGGAGCCCGTTACGAAATCCGCCCGCGGGCCACGCTGACCAGCGAACCCTTGGCGCCGATCTATTCGGGCGTTGGCGACGGCTATTTGGATTACGTCACCCTTCCGCTGGAAGGTTCAGAGAAGTTCCTGGAACTTCTTCGGACAGATTTGAGCGCGCCGGAGTAAACGGGACTGTCCTCCAATCCTGCTCGTCACCCCGGATCCCCCACAGGTCAGGAGACGGTGCCGAGGATTTTGATGGAGGTCGCTTCGTTGGTGTCATCCTTCACTTTCACTTCCACTCGAACACCCGGGACGAGGTCTTTCAACGTTCCCGGAACCTCGCCGTTGGTGATCAGGACGGACTCCACCAAGATCACCGTGAGGTCACCTTGGCCGTCCTCACGCCGCACTCTCATCTCCTTGTCCGTCTTTTCAAAAACGACTCCTGTGATGGTTCGGGGAAGCTTAACTGATGCTTCCGGACTCGGGGCGGCATAGGGAGTTCTGGACTCTGCAACCGACACTATCGCGAACGTCGAAAATGCCAGTAACAGTGCACCGCAACAAAGGGATTTTGTCTTCATGCCGCCCTTGGAGCGAACGGCATGCCGCCCCAGTTTGGGCGCAAATCACGGGATTTTCGGGATCCCTTCGCAGGCAGTCTGCCCAGAGCACATGCAGGTTGCAGGGTGAGCTTGGAGCGATGACCCGATAGTGAACTCAGACAGAGCCGTCCGCGGAGCGGCACCATTTCTGCAGGTGCGAATTCATGATCGCCAATCTTCTGATATGACTCGCCTGCCATCTCCTGCTCGTCATTGCGTTCTACATCGCCTGGGAGTTGTTGGAGACGGAAAACGCCCCAATGGGTCAGCACAACAGTCATCTCCAAAACTATCGGCCCCGCGTCGATTCCGAGGGACGGCCGCATGTCTGGTTCCCTTGGTTCGAACGTCAGCGGGGACGCCCACCAGAGCGACCTGAAGAAATCAGAAACGGGGAGAGTGTCGTGCGGTAGGACCGACCAACGGATTTGTCGGACGATTGACGTCACCACTGACGTACGGGGCGGCTGGGGGAGAAAGAAGGGGTCCAACCTTCGGCCTTTCAGTTCTCCCCCGAGTCCCATTCGTGTTCCTTTGCGCCCATTCGTGGTTCCTTTCTGCTCTGGGCGAGGGATGACGTTTGCCGGCACCACTCCACGCACGAACGGCTCCGCAGAGCGTCGCCCTACCGGAACCGCTTATTGCAAGGACGCCGGCAGATTGTTCAGTTGCGTGCGGAAGGCTTCGAACTTCCGACCCATCTCTTCGCGGGTGAGGTACGTTTCCAACACGCCTCCGGGCGCCGGAAGAAGGGAAGTCAACACGGCGCAATACTCACTGTTCACCATCACCCCCAACAACTCGCCCGTCTTGCTCAACACCAAGTCACCCGCCGACGGCGAGAACTCCCCAAACACGCGGCTCATCAGACGCGACTTCATTTTCACGAAGTCCGGCGTGCGGGGATCCAACTTGAACTCCACTTCGCCGTAGTAACGGCCACCCCGACTCACTAGAACCGCCTCTGGGAATTTGAACGGGTTTTTCGCCAGCGGATACACCTGCAGTCCCAAGGCCTGGGTCTGCCGCGCCTCAACCGGGACGGCCACGATCCGCGGATCCCGCTCACTGAGGAACGGACGCCCCGCCGGCAGCGCCTGCCCTTCGTGGTCCACCTGCACCGTCAGATTATCCAAACCAAATCCCGGAATGCTCAGGCTGAAGGGCGCTTCATTGACGTGTAGCAACGCCACCACGTTGGTGCCATCACTCGCCAACACCGTGGCCGCTTCCTTCGATTTCGTCGTGGACCCGAAAATGCCGGCGCCAGTGCCGCTCAGACTGACGTTCACCCGATTGGTGAGAAACCGGGAGTACAGCAGGTTGGCGTTGATGGGCGTGTTGTCCCGAATCTCCTGTTTGAACTCGTCCGAACTCTTGGCGAGTTGCGTCACGCCTTTGGCCAAAGTCGTGGTTTGTTCCTGTAGCTTGGCCTTCTCCTCCTGAACCCGGGTCACCTGGGTCTTCAGATCGGTCAGATTTTCCCGCAGCAGCTGCTTCTCCGCCTCGGCAACCTTCACGGCGGAATTCAGACTGGCCACTTTCTGCTCGGCTTCCGCGCGGGCGGCCGCCAACGCCGCGGCTTCCTTACGCTGACGTTCCAATTCCTCCTGCAACTTTTGGCGCTCGGCTTCGCTGGAACGGACCGAGTCCGCCAGGACCTCTCGTGAGCGATCCAGTTCGGTCAGGCGCGCCTGGGTTTGATTCAACAGTTCGCGCGCCTGGGTCGCCTGCTGGGTTTGGGCGGCGAGTTTTTGATCCAATTGCGCAGCGGTCTGACGGGTCTGATTCAAGGTCGCTTCCAGCTGACGCCGTTGTTGCTCCAACTGGGCCGCGGTGGTTTCGCGGGCGGCCACCTCGGAACTCATCCGGCTTTTCAGCGCCTCGCGTTCGGCCTGTTCCTCCGCCAACGATTCCCGCAACGACGCCACCAGATCCTCCCGGGCCGTGGCACCGGCGACCGCCAGTTCCGCCGGCGTCCGCTGCGCTTCCGGCTCATTCCGATCCCAGCGGGTCAACGCCAGAAGGTTGAGCAACAGAAAGTCGCACATGATCAGAAGCAACGTGCGATTCATCGATAGGTGAAGGGGTTGGCAGTGGTCGCGGGGGCACCTCCGGCGGCAGCCGAGGATACGGCCGCCAATTCCGCCGCCGCCTGGGTTTCGAGAATGAGCTGACGGCGGGCGCTGCGAACATGGCCGATCTTCACCAGGGCCACGCAGATAATGCCCATCAGGTTGGAGGAATAGGCGGCGAGCAGATTGGCCTCAACCAATTGCAGAACCTGCATGACCAAGGCCGTGGCCGTGCCGCCAATGCCCACGTACAAGCCGGCATCAAAGAGGTTCTCTTCGTTCTCCAACAGTCGGAGCCGGACCGACGGCGGTTCCGGAAGGCGCATGATTTCGGTGATCTTGCGTACGCAGATCACATAAACGGCCACCTGGATGGCGCCAAAAATCACCAGGGTAATGAGGGTGGTGGGCTCCATGATGTTCTTTCGGGGATGAGATGAAGTCGCGGGAGAAACCGATCGGGTCAAGGCGCCTAAATCAAGGCGAACCTGGGGTGCCGGGGCCGTCCGCGTTCGCGGCGGCAAAGGCTCACTGGCAATCACCAGAAAGCTACCCAGAACCAAGGCCATCAAAAGCAACGTCACGCCGCCGGTGGCGTAAGGGGAAGAAGATTCAGGCACCCCAACCTGGGCAAACGCTGCAAGGCTGATCGCTCCCAAGAGAGCCGCCACCAGGAACAACGCCGTTCGACCCCAGACCCACGCCTGAGGCGCCTGCGCGACCGCTCGGGAGAGGGCTTCTGGGACGGATCTTCCCGAGGTCAGCGGACGGCCCTGAAGCACCATCCATCGGACTGAACCCGCTCCGTCGCGAAGGGCCGTCTGCAATCCCTGACGACCCACGGGGCCATACGTCATCAGATGTCGGGCGACCCCACCTACATCGCCAGACAACAACGCGGAGGCGTAGAGGAGCGAGAAATCTTGCGGATGAGCCCGAACCGCCCCGGCAAACTGCTCCAGGGCCGCGATGCTCGAAATCTTTCGGGTGAGCTCCGACAGCGAGGTCCAGTCGAGCCGTCGACTCAGAGTCAGCAGATTCAGATAAAACTCTTCCAATTGAGCTGCGGCCGCGGGACTGCTGACCGCTTGTTCCGCCAGTTCGCGCAGTTCCCGGGCGAGTTCGGGTGAGAGACGCTCGCGTTCGTACAGCGTGGCGGTGAGGTAAACGATCGCTTCAAAGGGTTGTCCACCGGGCTGATTGGCCGGCACAAACTGCTGAGTGGCCAAGGAGCGGGTGACCAACAGGGCCTGAACTCCCGGGGAACGCGACTCCTGCAACCGTGTCTTGAGTCGATTCCGATAAGCTGCCGGAATGAACAAGTCGAGGGCGGTGGTGGTGTTGGTTCCCGGATCGTTCAAGGGCGCCAGCAAGGTGGCCAAGGCGCCGTCAGGTCCGCCCAAAATCTGAACTTCCCGCGGCCAGCTGCGCTGAAGACCCAGAGTCGTCACCACCTCATTGGTGGGGCCGGCCCCGATTTGACCGGCGGCCTCCAGAAGCAGGGTGGCAAGGCCGCCGCGTTGCTGCTGGCTTGCCTGCAGGGCGACCTCGACCAGCGAAGGACTGCCCACGCCAGCGGCACGCACCACTGCGGGATGCAACGAGCGCCAGCGGGCCGGCAGAGTCCATGCCGCCGCGGCCGCCACCAGCGCCAGCGCCAGACACACCCACGCCCTCAGGCGCCAGTCGATGATTCCCTGCGAACCCAAAATTCAAACGGTTGTTCCCACCTTTGGACCTGGGGACCCGCTTGTTCCCAAACGACGATCCCTCGCACCCTCGACCCGACGATTTCCTGCGGAACTTTATTCTGGGCGGTTCGGAATGTTTCGCCCAACCGGAAGGTGGCGGTGGTGAATCAAGGTGAATTCTCGCGCAGGGGCGAGGGGACACCCAAATCGGTCAGCAAGGCGGTCCACACCGGATCTGGTTCCCACACCGTTCGCAGGTCACGCCAGGCGTCCGCGGGACCCCAACCCAACTCCCGAACCCGGTACACCGCGAGGAAGGCCGACACCCGATAGTTCAGGGCACAATGAACCCAAACCTTGCGCTCCATCCGCGTGACCAGCGCGGTGCGCACCGCCTCCCAGTGGGCCACCGTCGGCGCGTCAAAGGGAACAGGAATGGCCAGGTACTCCATTCCCAATTGGGTAACACTGGCGGCCTCGTCCGGCAGGGCGCCGGGCGAAGTGGGCAAGGCCAAATTCAAAACCGTTTGAATTCCGCCGGCCGCCAGCAACGGCAACTGAGCTTCCGTCGGCTGACCGGACGTGAAAATCCGGTCCTCCAGTTGACGGAAGTTCAGCAGGCCATCCCAGCGGTCCACAGCGTCATTTCTGCGGTTGAGGATGTTTCCACTCCCGCCCCTCGGTCGCGAGCAGATCATCCGAGGCTGTCGGACCCCAGGTTCCGGCGAGGTAGAATTCCCGATTCGTGAGCGGCTTGTCCGTCCACGCGTTGCGAATGGAGTCCACAATGCTCCAAGCCGTCTCCACTTCATCCCGCCGAATGAACAGCGTGGCATCGCCGGCAATGGCTTCGAGCAACAACCGTTCATAAGCCTCCGGGGTGTAGGCCCCAAATTCAGTGTCGTAACTGAACTGCATGCGAACCGGCTGCAGCTTGGTCCCACCGCCGGGAACCTTGCCGTTGAAGCGCAGCGCGATGCCTTCGTTGGGCTGCAGGCGCAGGGTGAGGGAGTTGGGATCGAGGTGAATGTCGCTCTTGGCGCCGTAGAGGATGTTGGGCGCGGGCTTGAATTGCACGCGGACCTCGCTGGCGCTGACCGGCAGATTCTTGCCGGTGCGGACGTAGAACGGCACGCCGCTCCAACGCCAATTGTCGATCCAGAGCTTGATGGCCACGAAGGTCTCCACATTCGACTTCGGGCTGACCTTGGGCTCACTGCGGTAGGCCGGCCGGGCTTCGCCATCAACTTCGCCGGCGAAGTACTGTCCGCGCACCACGTTGCGGGCGATGTCGGCAGGCGTCATCGGTCGCACCGACTTAAGCAGCTTTACCTTTTCATCGCGCACGGCCTCGGCTTCCAGCGACACCGGCGGCTCCATGGCGACCAGCGACAAAACCTGCAGTACGTGATTCTGAATCATGTCCCGCATGGCTCCCGATTCCTCGTAGTAACCACCCCGGGAGCCGACGCCCAGCTTCTCGGCCACTGTGATCTGCACGTGATCCACGGAATCCCGGGTCCACAGATTCTCGAAGATGCCGTTGGAGAAGCGGAAGGTCAGGATGTTCTGGACCGTCTCCTTGCCGAGATAGTGATCGATACGGAAGATCTGATTTTCGTGGGCGTGGCGGATCAGTTCAGCGTTGAGTTGCTGGGCGCTGGGCAGGTCGTGACCGAAGGGCTTTTCGACGACCAACCGCTGCATACATCCTCCGGCTTCGCATTTTTCGAGCAATCCCACCTGACTGAGATTGCCGGCAATCTCGCCAAACTGGCTGGGATTGGTGGCGAGGTAGAAGAGCAGATTGGTCTTCAGCTTCTCTTCGCTGGCACTGTTGATCAGCTGCTTGAGCCGTTCGTAACCAGCCGCTTCGGAGATGTCTGCCTGGCAGTAATGCAAATTGGCCGCGAAGGACTGCCAGACCGCCTGATTGACTGGCTTGGTTCGGGAGAACTTGGTGAGCGCCTCCAGCAATTCGGCGCGGAAGGAGTCATCGGTCTTCTCCCGCCGGGCGAAGCCGATGATTCGGTAGGGAGTGGGCAGGGCCTTCTCCAGCGCCAAGTGGTACAGGGCGGGAATGAGTTTGCGGGCCGTGAGGTCACCGGAGGCACCGAAGATGACTACGGTGCAGGGTTCGATGGCGCGACGGGAACCAGTGGCGCGGGAGGCCAGTAGTTCATCCAGGTACGACGATTCGTTCATGAAAGGGAGTCGGAGTAAACGGGCCCAACTTACCGCCAAGACGAGCCCGGATTAGCGTTGATTGGGGTCAATCGACGCGGGGTCGACGGTAAACGGGGACTTCGGTTGGACAAATGGAATTGGTTGGTAGCGGTAGAAAACAAGTCGGTAGGCGACGAACGCCACCAACAAAGTCGCCAGCGTGATGATGGCCAATCGGCGAGTCTGCCGCTTGGTCTCGGGCGAGAGGCTGCCCCGAAGGTTCAGTAACGGCTCCCGCTTGCCATCGAGGAGATCCTGGGTCCGGCCTAGCACCCAACCCCGATCAAACCGTCCAGGGGCGGTGATCTCCACCCGGAAGAACCGCGATTCGCAGCCATTGCGAGGACAGTATCCCAACCGCAATCGCTCCAACCGGGCTGGCAGCGGCCGATCCGGTTCCTCGCCGTTTGCCAGCGCCAAATCGCCCAGTTCGGACCCAGTCACCATGAGTCCGCAAGCCACACAGGTGCCCCGAACTCCAGAAGCAAACAGGCTCTGCAG
The DNA here is from genome assembly GCA_017309115.1 of Verrucomicrobiota bacterium. Taxonomy (GTDB): domain Bacteria; phylum Verrucomicrobiota; class Verrucomicrobiia; order Limisphaerales; family UBA9464; genus UBA9464. The sequence continues at coordinate 94,526 of JAFLEF010000015.1, forward strand.
CTCCTGACCGCTATGCCCCGCTTCGCCCAATGCTTGGGCCAGACACGGCGTGACCCGCGGCAGTTGATCGATCCGCAGACGCAGTTCGGCCAAGGAAGGAGCTGCCGGCAGGGGCGCCGGGGCATTCTCTGATCCGGTGGAGGCAACTGAGTCTGACATCCGTCAAAGGCTCATAGCGTGGACCAGCGGGGCGGGCAATGTTCAAGTCCAGTCTGGTCCTCGGAGCGCTGGGGCGGGGCCGAGCTCTCTCCGGGATTGCTGCGGAAACGGGCTTCGCCAAGACTGCCTCGGTGACCATCATCACTGATCTGCGTTGCACGGAGTATCGGGCCGTCGGCCATCCGGAAAAGCCGGCCCGCGTCCAGCGCACCGCCGAATTGTTGCGCAGTCAGAATGCGTTGCCGCTGACCTGGGCGGAACCGGCACCAGCCACTGACGACATTCTGCTGCGGGCGCATTCGCCCGGGCATTTGGAACGTTTGGCGCACGCCCAGGATTTTGACGGTGACACACCTTTTTTCCCCGGCATTGGCGACCACGCCCGACGCGGCGTCGGCGGGGCGTTGCGGGCGCTGGAGCTCAGCCGTAAAGGCGAGCTGGCTTTCAGTCTGCTGCGACCGCCCGGACACCACGCCACTCGCAATCATTCCATGGGATTCTGCTATTTGAGTTCCCTGGCAATCGCCGCCCTGGAAGCCCACGCCACCGGCGTGAAGCGCGTGGGGCTGTTCGACTTCGATGTCCACCATGGCAACGGCACCGAAGACGTGGTGGCCGATGCGGCTGGAATCTCGTTCGTGTCGGTTCACCAACATCCGTGCTACCCGGGCACCGGCACCGGCCCGGTTGGCGACAATTGTTTCAACTTCCCGATTGGCGGCGGCACAGCCCGAACCACTTGGAAAAAAACCCTCGAACAAGCGCTCGAGAAACTCCTAGCCACCCGGCCCGAGATCATTGGGGTTTCGGCCGGATTCGACGCCTACTCCAAGGATCCGCTGGCCAATGGCACGCTGGAAAAAGAGGACTACTACTGGCTCGGCCAACGTCTGCGCGCCACCGGCATTCCGTTCTTTAGTATTCTCGAGGGGGGATATTCCCTGGATCTGCCGGACCTGGTGCTGCAGTACCTATTGGGGGCGGCGGGAAAGTAGCTTCCGCTGACGGCACCTTCAGCCGGCCCAACTGCCGCTCATAGCCCACCACCAGCATGAGCAGCGACAACGGCACGGTCAGAACCAAGCCCACTCCCAGCAGCAGAATTCCGGCGGCGGCGACCACACTGACCACCAGGAGGAACCAGGAAAACCCCCAGGGATGTCGATACGCCACTCGCCGGCTCAACTGCATCGCCGGCCAGAAATCGAGGCCCTTATCCACTACCAGCAGCGGCGCATACAACCAGGCAATGGCCACGTAGAAGTAGAGCGTGACTCCCACCAGACTGATTCCCGCCGAAAGCAGGACCCCAACCAAGCCCCACTCGGGGATCACCAGCTCGGGATTGGCCTGCTGGATCAGGGGAATGCCCATCATAATTACCAACGCCAGCATCGTCGGCACCATAATGGCCATCAAGGCAGCCGCCTGAATGGTGAGGAAGATCATCAACTGGGGAAACCGGGGACCAAAGCCGCGGAACAGATTCTTCAGATTCAGCGTCCCACCTCGATACCGGTCCAATAGCATGTACCAAAGACCCACGTACACGGGTCCCTGAAGCACAAAACCCACCAAGCTTCCCACGATGGGCAACAGAATGCTCAGCCCTATGTTGAGAACGAAAATCGCAAGGCCCAACAACACCGCCAGCAGAATGTAGCCCAGCAACGGGCCCGGTTCGCGCCAGAACCAGTTCCAGGCCTGGCCCCAGATCTCTCCCACCGGCGTGCGCAAATCCGCCTGAAGATATTGGTCGGGCGTCCATCGTCCGGCGTCCGACGTTTGGGATTCCCACGTCACCCAGTTCGGCCACCCTTCCCTCCAGACCAAGGTTGTCCCGATAACGTCGCCCTTCGCCACCGCGGCAGCGAACTCCGCTTCGGACACCGGCCCCTCGGCGGTCTGATTGCGAACGAAATACCAGGACATGCGAGTTAGGACGACGCCCCGCCAGGAGGCCCATCCGGTCAGTTCACATTGAGGGCGCGATAGCCCTGAGTCTCCGACGCTGGGTCGCCGGCTTCGAGGTACAACAGGCGACCTTCAGGATTGATCTCCAGCACGGGGCCGACTTCCACCTGCGATTCAAAAAAGTCCACTGAACGCTCCAAACGGAATCTCTGGTCCAACTCGCCCGAAAACAGGAACAGATGATTTTCCGGTGGTCCCGCAAACGACTCGATACGCACCGGTGCCGCAAAAGGCTCAACCCGACTCCTAAGGATGATCCCATCCACGCCAGCCACGATCAGGTGTTTGCCCAATTGAGCAGCCGCATAGAGTGACTTACCCGTCATGATCTGAGTATCCCGGACCCAGTCCACCGCGTTGGTGCTGGTGAGCACCACTCCCTGATTCCCGACCACGTACCACGTTCCCGCCGCCCACTCGGCATCATTGAGCCAATTGGTCAATCCGGTGGGTCGCTGGGTCCATTGAGTCCGATTGGTGCTGGTCAGCAACGTCCCCTCTTCCCCCACGGCCACCCAGGTGCCATCCCCACCCTGCCGGACCCGATAAATCCAGTTGGCCGTTGGTGACGCTTGCCGGGTCCAAGTCACGGCGTCGGGACTGGTCAGGATGGTTCCCACATCCCCCACCGCGACGAATCCGCCCGTTCCCGCCTCCACGCCACTCAGGAAGGCCGTGCTTCCACTCGTTCGCGCGGTCCAATTAGTCCCATCGGAACTGGTCGCCAGAAACCCACGGGAACCGCCAATGACAAACAAGTTGGAGGTGGCACATACGGCTTGAAGATCCACCGTGGTCGGCGACGGGGTGGCATACCAGGTCAGGCCCAACGTATTCACCAGATTGGTTACCGTCACATCCACCACGGAGGCGCCGCTGGTGAGGCGAACCGTGGACACCAGGGGCTCATACTCCACCGGACTGATCGACACCAAGCCCCCAGTCCCGACCGCCACCCCGCGATCCTGATTGGCGGCTACGCCCAGGTAGGTGCGCTTATCCGCTTCAACCGGCACCAAGGAGGTCAGCCACCTGACTCCTTCGTCGGAAACCAGCACGGTGGAATAGTCTCCGGAGGCAATGAGAAACGTGTTGGTCGTGCGGGTCTCCATCCACTCCACCACCCCGTTGGTCAGGATCGGGGTGACATTGGTGCCATACCCGGTGGCGGTGCAGAGATCGAACAACCAACTGCGGGGCGGACTGTCGACTTCGCCCCAATTCAGGCTCAATCCATCCGGGACTGCCGTCACCGTTCGACCCGTACGTCCACCCAAGAGAAACCGCTCACCGTCCCACAACGAGGTCAAGTAGACGGCAGGTGGCGCGCCATCGGGAATTGGGTTGATCTGATTGGTCCAGGCATTGACCGGACGACCAGCAAACCGCCGCATTTCGATGTCTCCGCCTGCGAGGATCAGGTTGGTCGAGGAGCCCGCGGCGGTGACCAGGTCACCAACCGCACCCGAATCCACCCACGTCCAAGTCTGCGCATTCGCCGAGCCCAACACCACCGTTCCCTTACCGTTGACGGCATCTCCGGCTACGACAAAACCGTCACCGGTCCAACTCACCTTGTTCAGATTGGAACCCCGTCCACCACTTACCGTCCGCCGTGTCCATTGCGAACCGTCGGAACTCGTGAAAATCCCATCGTTGTCTCCCACCGCCACAAATCGGCCATTCCCCCAGGCCACTCCCCGCAACCAATCCGAGAACGACACCGCTTGCCGAACCCAATTGGTTCCCGTTTCGCTGCGGTAAATGGCGCCATTGTCGCCCACAGCCACCGCCACTTGAGGTGACGCCGCAACACCTTCAATCCAATCGAAGGTCCCCAAATCGATCAGATGCAGCCTCTGCGGGTCATCCGCCCAGAGGATGATTCCCTCCTCGCCACCCACCAGCAGGCGTTGGCCCAGGAAAGCGACCCCTCGTAAGGCTTTGCGCTGACCACTGTCCACGAACTGCCATTGTTCCCGATCCGAACTCAAGTAAACCTGACCGAAGTCCGTTACTTGAACGTAAAGGGGAGGATCCGCCCGAAAGGCCATTCCGGCGATGTTGTTGCCATGCGGCAATGGACTCGACCATCGCCACGTTCGATCCGCCGCCGACCCCGTCGCCCATAATCCCAGCCAAGCCAGCGCCAGCAGCCACCAGGCTGTCGAACGGCGCAAAGAGCGGAGGGAGCGGTTGAACATGAAATCGGTGCGGAACCTACTGACGGTGCCTACGAGCGGCAACGGGCTGATCGCCGCAGCTGGGGAATCGTTCATTCAGGGCGACTCCGAATCAACTGCGGAGGGACAAGGCGCTGAGACCGCGGATCGTCGTCTGGAACCGTAAGGACCGCAAACTCCCTCCGGGAATGACCTTTTCCCCAGCCACGCCAACCGGTACCACCACGGGCCGTGACACTCGAATACCTGAATGGTTGCCGACAGATTCTCGACCGGGTGGCGGAACAGCTGCCCTTGATCCAGCAAACCGCCGACCGTTTCGCCGCCACGATTTTGGCCGGTCGAATGGTGCATTTGTTCGGATCGGGCCATAGCCGAATCCTGGTGGAAGAGATGTGGCCCCGGTACGGATCGTTTCCGGGGTTCAATCCCATCGTCGAATTGTCGCTCAGCTTCCATAATCTGGTGGTGGGGGCGAATGGCCAGCGGCAGGCCATGTTCTTGGAGAATGTTTCGGGATTGGCGGCCCGGATCTTGCGAAATTTCGATCTTTCCCCGATCGACAGTGCCCTGGTGATCTCCTCCAGCGGTTGCAATCTGGTACCCATCGAGATGGCTGAGGAGTTCCAACGCCGGGGGGTCAAGGTGGTGGCATTGATCTCCCAGGCCCATAGTGACGCCAGCACCAGTCGACGTCCGGACGGACGCAAGTTGCAGGATTTTGCCGATCTCGTGCTGGATACCGGAGCGCCGATCGGAGACGCGATGGTCCGGATTCCAGGCCTGGAGACCCCGGTGTCCCCGGGCTCCACGGTGGGAGGCTGTCTATTGGTGAACTCAATCAAGGCGGAAGTTGCCGCCCGACTGACCGCCGCCGGTCATCCGCCCAAGGTTTTGACCGCGGGTGCCGTGGTGGGTTCCGCCCGGGCCACCGAACTCTTCGAAAGCGCCTACGACGAACACGGCCGCCGCCTAGCCAAGCTTTACGAAAAACTCGGGCTGTGAGGGGGCCTACCACGCTTCGCGTCTTCCTTACCGCTTCCCGCTTCCCGGTTTTACTGCTCAGCTCTCACTCTCAGCTTACTATGGAGTGCGGTAGCGAAGCCTGCGTAGCTACCGCCCGTGGACGCCCTAACTGGGGGCGTGGCCCAAATACTTCCTAAGAAAGCGCGGCAACCTTCGTGATCTGGTCATGCAAACTCGCGTCGCGTGGATCGCCATCATCATCCTAATCGCTCTGGCGCCACGCGCCTTTGCCCTGCGATCGCAGGGCGTACTCACCCTGGAGGACGCCAAGGCCGCGGGGCTGACACTACGGGCGAGCCCAGCCGGCCCGGACGCCAAATGGGTGCGCCTAGAGTTCGACGTATCAGGGAAACTTAAGGATTACAGCCCAGACCGTTCGTTTAGCCACGTGGAACTGGAAATCCGCGACGGCAATACGTCCCTTCTCAGCTACGCAGTTCTTCAGGAGAAACGCCCCAAACCAGGACGGGTACAGGTTCAGTTCATGGCCAATCGAGCGCTTCTAGACAAACTGGTTTTCGTGATTGTGATTGGCCAGGGCATGCTACCGGGCGGTGCCTACGAAGTTTCAGCAAAGGACTTCCTTGTGGAAACCGAATCCGATTGAACGACTCTGGCGCCCACTTCCCGGTCACTCGAAACTCATCGGAGATTCCGGTCGAGCCACACTCTCGCCATCCTGCGCACGTGGCCGCTGCCGCTGATCTCGCTTCCCGAATGCGCCAGGAACTCACCCTGACGGGGCACGCCCTGCCGTTCGCCTGGTTCATGGAGCGCGCGCTGTACGACCCCGAGGCCGGCTATTACGAGCAGTCCCCCCGGGTCGTCGGACGGAAAGGCGACTTCTACACCAGCGTCAGTGTCGGCCCGTTGTTGGGCGAACTTTTGGGATTTCAATTTGCGCACTGGCTCGCGGAACTGCCCGGCCCCGAAATCTTGCTGATCGAAGCCGGCGCCCACCAAGGTCACCTCGCGGCCGACCTCCTCGAGTTCCTCGAACGCTACGCTCCGAAAGAGGCCACCCGGATTCGGCTGTGTCTGGTGGAACCGTCGCCCCGTCGGCGGACTTGGCAGGAGGAAACCTTGGCCCGCTGGCGTCCGCAGATCGATTGGTTCACCAGCCTGGCGGAACTTCGCGCCCGCCATCCCAATCGACCTGGAATTCTCTACGCCAACGAACTGCTCGACGCCTTTCCCGTGCACCGGGTCGCTTGGAACCGCTCGCATCAGCACTGGCAGGAACTGGGGGTGGGCCTGAAAGACAACGCCTTCGTTTGGCAACCGCTGTCGACCCCTTCCCTGGAAGCCGTTCCCGGACTGGAGCAACTGCAACAGCTCCCAGTTGAACTGCTCGCAGTGTTGCCGGACGGTTTTTGCACGGAACTCGCTCCAGCGGCCACGTCGTGGTGGCGCGAGGCCGCCCAATCTCTAGACGCTGGCTGGCTGGTGACGTTGGACTACGGCTTGGAGGCTGAGGAGTTCCTGCTTCCCCAACGGGCCGAGGGTACCCTGCGCTCGTATTCGCGACATCGACCCGGCGGGTCTCCCCTGCAGGGTCCCGGCACCCAGGACCTCACCGCCCACATTCACTGGACGGAACTCCAGCGCGAGGCGGAGTCGGTGGGTTGGATCACGGAACATCTGACGCGTCAGCGCCACTGGCTGACCGACCTCATGTCACGGACGCTGAAATCCCCGACCCGCTTTCCCAACTGGGACGCTGCGCGAGTACGCCAGTTCCAAACACTGACGCACCCGGAACACCTGGGTCAGGCGTTCCGGGTGCTGGTACAGCGGCGCGACGCGCGCTAGTTAACGCAATCCGGCCAGTTCCTGCAGGATCCGCCAGTTGTCCAAACGCTCCTGGCGGCTGGCCAGAATAGTCTCGCTCGGATTGCCCTCGGCATCGAACTGCTTGGCGAAACGGCCTTCCGACCGGGCGAACATGACGAAGTCATAAACCTCGTTGGTCTTCGGCTCGATGTAGAAGTCCTCGGTGTTCGCCGGATTGCCCTGCAGGCTGAGCCGTTCGCTGATCTTCGAACCCTTGCGCGGATCGTACATCAGGACCGGGAAGGTGCGGGTATCCACGGCGAGCTTCGACTGCTGCATCGCCATGTTGTCGCCCACGCCGTGTTCTGGCTGGCAGGTGGTGTACACGCTGACCACGGCCGGACCATCGTACTCATTGGCGGCCATGATCGACTTGTAGAAGTGATTGGTCATCGCGCAGCTGGTTTGGGCCACGAACACCTCGGGATGCATCATGGCGATCTGGGCGATTTCCTTGCGGCGTTCCATCTTGCCGGAGATGGCCTTGCCGTGGACGGAGAACTTGGTGTTCTGACCCATGAAGGTGCCGGTGGAGGACTGGCCGCCGGTGTTGGAATACACCTGCGTGTCGAGGATCAGCACCTTGATGTTCATGCCCGACATGAGCATGCGGCTCAGGGCCTGGAAGCCGATGTCCAGCATGGCGCCGTCGCCACCAAACACCCACAGCTTCTTGTCCTTCCAGCCCATCTGATCCCAGCGCGACCGAACGCCCATGGCGTAGGTCGGGCCGTTTTCGAACAGCGAGTTGGACCACGGCACCAAGTACGGGTTGTACGGATACGTGGACGCGTACACCGTGGAACAGCCGGTGGAGTTGATAATCCCGACGCTTTCCTTGCCGTACACGAATCCGGTGGCGGCGAGCATCATGCGGATCGCGGTCGCCTCTCCGCAGCCCATGCAGGAACCGGCGCCACCGACGTACAGCAGCGAACGGTCCGCCAGCATCATGTCGGTGAGCAGCTTGTCGTTGATGTACTGCTTCGGCGTCTCCGGAAGTTTGCGGTAGAAGTTAAAGGTCTTCTGGAACCGCGGCAGCGTGTTGTTCTCCTTCTTGAGCATCGCCAACGCGTCGTGATCGCCGCAGGCATCGACGCACTCGGCGCATCCCTTGCACTTGGTCGGATCGATGAAGATGCCGAAGTAACCGGGTTCCTGCCCCTTCTTCTCGTAGACGTTCCAGAACTTGGTCGTCTTGCCGAACTGCTTCCGATACAGCTCGCGTTCGGTCTCGTCCGGGATCTGTGCCAATTCGGATTCCAACTGGGTCTTGGTGACCACCTTGCCGAGAATGGCGGTGTCGGGGCATTCCGTGACGCACGCCATACAGGCGACGCAGTTGTCGGAGTTCAGCAGCGGGATTTCCGGGGCGATGTAGGAAAAGTCGCGCAGGGCGCCGGAGCCAGCAGTGATCAGCGAACGCGCCACCGATAGATCGGCGGGCAGTCCGAGCTCGGCCGTACCGTCGTTGTACGCGCCGACAATCCGTTCATTGAAGTCGGCGACGTTAAGAACATCATCGGTGATCGGCCGCGTGTTGATGCGGTGGGCCACCGGGCTTTCAAGAGTGTCTTTGGACATTGCGAATGGGGGAATAACGTTGAGATCAGGGCTTACTTGGCGAGGACCACAGCTTCGTTGGCTGTCCGGGAATCGGCCGAGGCTTCAATGATCGCCCGGGGAATTTCCATGACGTCGAGCAGACCGCGCCGGACGCACATCAGGTTTTCCTGAACGACGTGCTCGCCGCGTTTGCCGAAGTATTTGCGGATGTATTTCTCCACCGCGCCCAGCACTTGCTCCTGGCCCATGCCGGAGTCGGCTGCGAACGGGGTGACCTTGATGAAGATGCCCACCAAGGCAACGCCCTGCATGCGCTGCTGCAAGTCGGGATCAGTAGCGACTTCGCGGGCGATTTTGACGGTGTCGAGGTAATACACCCGAACCCGTTTGTTGCGGATGATCCGCCGACCGAACTCAGGAATGTGATCCCAGACCTTTTGCGGGTCGGATTCGGCGCTCTGGATGAAGATGGACCCGTCGTGGGCGATGCCTTCCAGCGGATTGCCCAGGTTGAAGGCGTTGACGTCGTTCAGCGGAATGAACTCCACGTGGTTCAATTCGCAGTGGGTGCGCAAATGTTCCCGGGCGACCGTGAGATAGTAGGTCGTGGGCAGGCCCTTCTTTTCGGAGCCGTACTTCGGATACGCCTGGACCTTGAGGTTGAACAACTCGCCCACGAACGAAGCGATGAGCTTGTTGGTGGTGACGGAGCCGAAGCCACCAACCGAATGGCCGCGCATCGAAAACGCGCTGTCCGGACGCACATCGGGATCGATCGACTCGTTGATCGCCAGGGCATGTTTGACGCCCACCGCAGTGAACTCCCGGGGAGCGGACTCCAGCATGTTCTTGGTCAGCGCGATGAAGTGGCCAGGCCGAACGTCGCGGGAACCCAAGCCGGCGCAGCTGGCAATGATCCGGGGGATGCGGTCGATCTTGGGATACTTGAACTCGCCCTTGGACCCGTAGGAATTGCCCGTGAGCGCGTCAGCAAAAGCCGCCTTGATGGCCTGGACCAGCGGATTGGACTGAGCGAGCGGATTGTCCATCCGCTCGATCACCGTGAAGGACTTCACGTGCTTCAGCATCTCGACGATCTGCGTTGCCGGGAACGGGGCGAAGCTGGTGACATGCACGACGCCCACCTTCAGACCCATTTCCTCGCGCATGTAATCCACCGCAGCCTGCGCGGTTTCCATCATGCCGCCCATGCCCACCAGCGCGTACTCGGCATCTTCCATCCGGTAGCCGTCCACCATCTGATAACGACGGCCAGTCAGCCGATAGAACTCGTCCATCACCGACTGGATGGTTCCGGGAACGCGGTCGTAAAAGTCGCGTTGGGCAATCTTGCCCTTCATGTAGGCGTCCTGATTCTGCACTACGCCCGACATGAGTGGTTGGCGCGGATCGAACAGGCAACGCAACTTGTCGTTGGGATCGCCCATGAACTGGGCCATCAGTTCCGGTTCGGGCAGCCGGACATTTTCAATCGTGTGCGTGGTCAGGAACCCGTCCTGCACGTTCATGAACGGGGTCTCGGTTTCCTCGGCCACCCGCCGGCAGATCAGCGCCAAATCACCGGCTTCCTGGGCGTTGCGACCAAACAGAATGCCCCAACCCACGTCGGCAACGGCCATAACGTCATCATGGCCACAATGCACGTTGAGCGAATGGCTGGTCATGGCCCGGGCCCCGATATGGAACACCACGGGCAGTCGTTTGCCGGAAATCGTGTAGAGCACCTCCTTCATCAGGACCAAGCCCTGACCCGAGGTGAAATTGGTCACACGCCCACCGGCCAGAGCGAAACCTTCGCAGGTGGAGGCGGAGCTGTGTTCCGACTCCGGCTGAATAAACCGGATGGTGTCGCCCCAGAGGTTCTTCTTTCCGTTCGACACCTCGGTCTGGTAGCCGGTGCCCATGGTCGTGGACGACGTGATGGGATAGGCGCAGGCCGCGTGGGTGATGTTCGTTTCCACCCAGGTGACCGCCCCGGCACCATCCGAAGTGGTGGGAATACCGGGGAAAGGGAACGCTGCGTGGCCGTTGGCGGAACCGTTGTTCATGAGTCTCCGTAAATTCGTTGTTTCCAATCTACCCACCTTCGGAACTCAGGACCGGAGACAGGCATTTGGAAGACACAAGAGTTGAAATCCCCCCCGCAGTCGAAGCAAGCCAAATGCCGGTGGGCCTCGTGGAGCGGGGTGGAGCGGGTGGAACCACACCCTCCCCCGGCTCCACCCGCGAACAGGGGCGCGAGGCGTCGTCCGACTGGCAATCAATTGCGCCCCCCCAGAACAACGTTTGACACCGGAGTCACCGAAACCTCACTTTGATTACAGTCATGATCAACCACCTCAGATTTCTCGCCTTCGCTGTGTCCTTTCTCGTTCTCCGCTCTGCAGCGGCGACCTACTTACTCACCGACTTGGGCCCCGGCTCTGCCGTCGCCATTAACGCAAGCGGCATGGTGGCCCGAAATGACCAGGGGAAGTTGTACCTCCACCAGGGAACTGATGTCACCCAGATCCAGGTCATCAATCCGCTCGGTGGCGACAATTTTTTCCCCACGACCTCGGCCACTGATCTCAACGACACTGGAGTCCTCGTGGGCAGTGTGGTCGGATTCGTTCCTTCCTATTACGGCGTTTTTTCTTCCGATGGGATCAATCAGTCTGTGATGGCGGGACCTCCCAGTTTCCCCATTGCCGTTTACCGCATCAACAACGCCGGTTGGGTGGTGGGGAATGGCGACCCCCTCTCCGGTTCTCCCACGAGGCCCTTTTCCGGACCCAAGGTACTGCAAAGCCAGTTCACTCCCTTTAACCAAGGTCACGGGGCGTTCTTGGGGCTTAATGAAGCCGGAATCGAAGTCGGTTACTTCAGCACCAATCACAACATTCCGGAGTTTCGTTTCACCGATTATCGCGCGCGAGCGGTGAAGGTCGTCGAAGGCGTGGTGACTTTCATCGACACTCGTTCTCCCGGCGATGCCCCGATCTACAACATTGGCGACCCCACCACCCGGCTGAGCGAAGCCTACGGAATCAATAGCTCGGGAGTAATCGTCGGCCGCATGGCCCTCGTGCCCGATGGTCCGAAACACGCCTTTCGCTATCTTGGAAATGGTCTGGAGGACCTGGGAACTTTGGGCGGCACGGCCAGCGAAGCCCTCGACGTCAACGCCTCGGGTCAAATCGTGGGCAACGCTCAAACAGCCTCAGGCCAATGGCGGCCCTTCCTTTACCAAGAAGGAGTCCTGACCGACCTGAATTCCCTCCTTCCCGTAGGCTCGTCGACCACTCTGGTGCGCGTTTATCAAATCAACGACGCGGGCGCCATGGTGGGAGAGGCGGTCATCAACGGGGCAACCCACGGATTTGTCCTAACTCCCGATAACTTGGCCACGCCGCCGAGCATTCAGGAGCAACCTCAGGGAGTGACCGTCGCGCTGGGCGCCAAAGTCACCTTGTCCGTGAGCGCCATCGGCACCCAGCCGCTGTCCTTTCAGTGGGAGAAGAACTCTGTTCCGCTGGAAGGCAAGACGGCGGCTACCCTGGTTATCGAAAAAGCGAACGGTTTTGACGCCGGAAAGTACCGGGTCGTGGTGACGAATTCCGCCGGGAAAGTCATCAGCACCCCGGCGGTGGTCACGGTACTGGATCCCAAACTGGTTCCGTATGCGCTGGCGAGTCTCTCCATCTATGGAGAAGTCGGCGCCACCTATGTCATCGAAGCCAAACCCGCCGTCGGCGACGCCAATTGGGAAGCCATCGCTACTCGCACGCTGACCAATTCGCCGGAGTGGTATGTGGACTTCTCGTCCGCCACCAATGTCATGCGGATCTACCGGTCAGTGCGTGTGCCGTAGCCGGACTTTGCCCGTAGTGTCCTGACTTTCCGCAGTCCGAATTCTGTCGCCCCGGCTCCACCCGCGAACAGGGGCGCGAGGCGTCGTCCGACTCTTCCCAAACGACGGCGCAAACAAACTTTCGGTCCATTTACGCCCCGTGTGGTCCGGGCTACCGACGGGCCATGCGAAATGGAATCAGATGGGCCGCCGCCCTGATCGCGGGGAGCCAGGCCCTCTTCGCGCAACCGGCCGTTCTCCAGCAACTCTCTCTGGGTGGTACCGGTTCGGATCGCGTTCGGACCCTCCTTCCCTGGGGCGAACACGGAGTGCTTTTGGGCGGCGATTCCGCGTCCGAAACCAATGCCGTCAAAAAAGCTCCGCGGCAGGGCCTGTCTGATTTCTGGATCGTAGCCACCGCCCCTGACGGCCGCGTGCTTTGGGATCGGACGTACGGCGGCAGCAGTGCCGAGGAATTGACCAGCCTTGTCCCCGCCCAGGACGATGAATTTCTGCTCGGCGGCACTTCCAGCTCCCCGGTAAGCGGCACTAAGAGCGCCCCGCTCCACGGCGGTCCGGACTTCTGGCTCACCCGTATCGATTCCCAGGGAACCCCGCGTTGGGACCGCTCGTTTGGAGGCCCGGATATTGAACGCCTCGCACAGGCATTACCCCTGGCCGACGGGGGATTCCTACTCACCGGTTATTCCGACTCCGATGTGGGCGGGAACAAGACTGAACCGTCCCGCGGTGGTTCGGATGGTTGGTTGGTGCGGATCAACTCCGCGGGCGAACTGTTGTGGCAACGCGCCTATGGAGGAATCGGCACCGACACTCTGGACGCTGCCTGCGAACTACCCGATGGAGGGTTCCTCGTGGTGGGTGATTCCGATTCCCCGCCGGGTGGCGACAAAGGCGACGGAAGCCATGGGCTGGGTGACGTCTGGATTCTGCGACTGGATCGCGAGGGCCAGAAGCTATGGGACCGAACCTATGGTGGTTCCAACGTGGAATACGCCCACGACCTGATCGGGTTGCCCGACGGCGGAGCGGTGCTGGTAGCCACGTCTCTGTCAGGTATCAGCGGCAACAAAATCAGCCCCAGTCGCGGTGGCGGTGCCACTGCCGATGCCTACGTGATTCGCTTCGATGGCCAAGGAAACCGCATCTGGGAACAAACCTATGGCGGCAGCAGCGTGGACCTCCTGGTCCGCGGTACCCTGACCCAGGATGGACTCCTGTTGGCCGGCTATTCGTCCTCGGCTCCCAGTGGCAACAAGATCAGTCCGCATCTGGGTTGGGACGATCTGTGGCTGGTCCGGATCAACCTCGATGGTGGCCTGTTGTGGGAGACCACCCATGGCTCCGAAGGTTCCGAGCAAGGGCGTGCGGTGGCAGTGTTTCCCGACGGAACCTTTCTTTCGGCCGGACACCTCCTGCCCATTCAGGGAAAGGCACCCGCCCTTCCACTCTTTGGTTCCGACGACTTCTACCTGATCCGCCTGGCCAGCGATCAACCGCAACTGCGCGCCACCGCGGGTCCTCCATTCCGTCTCGCCCTCACGGGTGCCACCCACGTTTGGCATCGCCTCGACGTCTCGTCGGACCTAAGAAACTGGACACCGTGGCGAACCAACCGTTGGGACGCGTTTCCGGTCGAACTGGACGACGAACCCCAGTCCCTTCCCCGGTTTTACCGGGCCGGGTTGGTGCCTCAGCCCTGAAGGCACTTTCAACGCTTGTTACCTCCGCGTTCTCCTCGTCTTCCGAGGGGACACTTTCCTTCTTGTTAATTCTACGCGCCCAAAAGCGCCAGAGGGCTGGCGCAGTCCAAATTGCTCCGCGTCCGCCATACCGGTGAGGAAGCAACACCGCCCGCCGCTGCCACGCGAACGGCTCCAGAGCGTCGCCCTACCTCATTCGTGGTCTTTCTGACCTCTCAGCTCTCAGCTCTCAGCTCTCAGCTCTCAGCTCTCAGCTCTCAGCTTTTTTCTCCCCTTTCCGCTGACCGCTTCGCGCTTACCGTCCGTTCAGATGTCCGATCTGACCTCGAATCCGAAGCCCACCGCGGGAGGGTGGCGCTGGGACCATTCCTATGCCCGACTTCCGGGACGACTCTTCGCCCGGGTAAACCCCGAACCCGTCAGTGAACCCCGCTTGGTGATCTTCAATCGGGGCTTGGCGGAGGCACTAGGTTTGGATGCGGATCAACTCGATCAACCCAAAGCTGCGGGGCTGTTCACTGGAAACCAGTTACCGGAAGGCGCCTGGCCGCTTGCCCAAGCCTACGCCGGACATCAATTCGGGCGATTCACTATCCTGGGTGACGGTCGGGCGATTCTCTTGGGGGAACATCTCACACCCCGCGACGAACGCTTCGACATCCAACTCAAGGGTCCCGGTCGCACCCCCTACTCCCGCGGCGGCGACGGCCGGGCGGCGCTCGGTCCCATGCTGCGCGAGTTTCTCATCAGCGAAGCCATGCACGCCCTCGGTATTCCCTCCACGCGAAGCCTGGCCGTCGCCGCCACCGGGGATCCGGTGTTCCGTGAAGAAACCCTGCCGGGCGCTGTCCTCACGCGGGTCGCAGCCAGCCATCTTCGGGTCGGAACGTTCCAATGGGTTGCCGCCCATCAGGACCGAGAACTTCTGCAAATCGTCGCCGACTACACGTTGCAACGGCACTACCCGGACCGTCTCGCCGCCTCCAATCCTTACGTGGAATTGCTGGCCGGGATCGTGGAACGTCAGGCCGCGCTAATCGCCCAATGGCAACTAGTCGGATTTGTCCACGGCGTCATGAACACCGACAACATGGCGTTGTCCGGCGAAACCATCGACTTCGGGCCCTGTGCCTTTCTCGACGCCTTCGATCCCGGGACCGTCTTCAGTTCGATCGACTACCAAGGCCGCTACGCCTACGGCAACCAGCCCGATATCGCGGTCTGGAACCTATCGCGGTTCGCGGAAACGTTGCTGCCCCTCATTCACGCCGACAGCCAACACGCCCGCGAGTTGGCGCTGAAAGTTCTGCAGGAATTTGGTGGCCAATTCCGTCGGCACTGGCTCGGCGGACTGCGCGCCAAGCTGGGTCTGCACACCGAGGAATCCGACGATGAAGCCCTGATCGATGATTTGCTCGAGTGGATGGCGGCAACCCGTGCCGATTTCACCCGTACGTTCCGGGGACTAACCGAGAACGGCGGAGTTCTCGCAGGTAACGTGGATTTGGCCTTCCGCGCCTGGCACGAACGCTGGCGCGCCCGGATCGCCCGCCAACCGCAGCCGTTGGAGGAAATCCTCGGTCAGATGCGCCGGCGCAACCCGGCGGCCATCCCGCGCAATCATCTGGTGGAAGCCGCCCTGGTATCTGCCACCCACGGAGACCTGGCACCATTTCGTCAGCTCTTGAGCGTGTTGTCGGCGCCGTATGACGACCCACCGACGGGTTCCGACTTCATCCACCCGCCCCCACCGGAAACGCCCCCCTACCGTACCTTCTGTGGGACCTGAGGGGCTTTGCCCGGTAAGCAGAAGGTCTGCCGCACTCCACACGCTTCGCGAATCGCTCCCTCGTCTCCCCCTCACCCCCTCCCGCTTTCACCCCTTCTCCACTCCCGTTTTCCTGTGTTCCAGATTCACAATTCTTCGGGGCTCATTTCTTCATTTTCGGCGTTGGAGGATTTTCGGATTCAACCTACGCTCGAGCTCGCAATCCCGGAACGACTCCCATCCCCCGGGTGGAGGTCTTCCGGATCGATTCCGGCATGAACCCTCAACAGCAACCCTACGTGTTTTTGGCGCTGTTTTTTGGCGCGGCGTTGCTGTTTCCACTCATTCCCCTGGGGCTAGCTCAGCTTTGGGCTCGCACCTTTTCCCCGGCCAAACCTGGCCACGACAAACAAGCCACCTACGAGTGCGGTCTCGCCACCTCCGGCAATCCACTCGTGCGGTTCCGCTCCGGATACTACCTCTACGGACTGCTGTTCCTCATCTTCGACGTCGAAGCGATCTTCCTTTTTCCCTTCGCGGTAGCCTTTCTGGATCTGCCCGTGGGCGCGGTGATGGCGATGCTGCTGTTTGTCCTGCTGCTGCTCGAGGGCCTCGCGTGGGCTTGGATGAAGGGACTCTTGAAATGGACCTGACCCATGATTGACGAAGGCCTCAAAAACGAACTCGCCAAGCAGGGCGTCTTCGTGACGTCCGTGCAGGAACTCTACAACTGGGGCCGGAGCAATTCCGTCTGGCCGCTGTCCTTCGGTCTCGCCTGTTGCGCCATTGAAATGATGGCCGCGAGCATGGCCCGATTCGACATCTCCCGCTTTGGTTCCGAAGTCTTTCGCCCGTCGCCCCGCCAGGCCGATCTCATGATCGTGGCCGGCACGGTCACCAAGAAAATGGCCCCGCAGGTGGTCCGGCTCTACAACCAGATGCCCGAACCCAAGTACGTCATTGCGATGGGCGCCTGCGCCATCTCCGGCGGTCCTTTCAAGCAGGGGTACAACGTACTCAAGGGCATCGACCGTTTTCTGCCGGTGGACATCCACATTCCGGGCTGCCCGCCCCGGCCGGAAGCGTTGTTACACGCGCTAATCACCCTTCAGGAGAAGATTGCCGGGCAACCGCTGACCGGGCCGGAACGGCCCCGGCATTTGAACGCCGCCGTCTCCGGTGAATATCCGGTTCCTGAGTTTGGCCCGCACGATCTGCAACCTCCGCGCAACGACGGCCTCTGGAAACCCCTTCCCCTGGTTCGTCCCACGTAACCGAGCAACCGCCGGCCCCGATGAAATCCCTCGAAACCCTCCAGGCGGAACTGACCGCGGCGTTGGCGTGTTCGTTGGAACTTGTCCCCAATCCCGCCGTGCCCGCGCAGTCCTCGCTGCGGATTCGGTCCGACCAGGCCCTGGCCCTCGCCCACTTTCTGCGGGACACCCCGGACTGGCAGTTTGATTTTTGTTCCAACGTGACGGGCATCGACTGGCCCGACCGCACGGAGAAGATCAAAGTGAAACGCCTGGTCGACGGTGTGGAAAAGGAGGTCGAGGAAACCCGGACCGTGCCTGGCTTTTTGGAGGTCGTGTATCACTTGTACTCCATCGCTCGTCAGGACGGTCCACTGATTCTCCGTCAGCGCACTGCGAATCGCGACACCGACACCACGGTGACTTCCCTGACCCCGGTGTGGCGGAGCTGCGAGTTTCAGGAACGGGAAGTCTTCGATTTATTCGGCGTCCGTTTCGACGGGCATCCGGATTTACGGCGCATTCTCATGTGGGATGGCTTCGTCGATTTTCCGATGCGCAAGGATTACGTGGAGCCTGACGACTACGAGTACGAACCCACGCCGCACGACGAAGTGCTGGAACGAGCGCAACGGCATTATCCCGCCGGGGAGGCCGCCGCATGAGCTATCCCGGAGCACCCGCGATTTCCTTCCAGCCTCGCTATGCTCCCGACGGCACGGAGCAGGATGGTGAGTTATTGGAAGTCTCCCTGGGCCCGCAGCATCCCAGCACGCACGGAGTGTTCCGGATGGATGCCACCCTGGATGGCGAGAAGGTGGTGCGACTGAAACCGGTGTTTGGCTACCTGCACCGCAATCACGAGAAGATTGCCGAGGGCGCCAGCTATCTGGCGGCGATGCCCTACACCGACCGGCTGGATTACTTCTGTTCCCTCACCAGCAACTGGGCCTACGCCCTGACCGTGGAGAAGCTGGCCGGACTGGCGGTGCCAGAACGGGCCGAGTACCTGCGAGTCATCACCGCCGAACTGACCCGCATCCAGAACCACGCCTGCGTGTGCGGCTTCCTGCTGCAGGACATGGGCGCCTTGGGCACGCCGCTCATGTATGCCTTTCGGGAACGGGAGCGCGTGCTTGACCTCTTCGAGTCGCTGACCGGCGCCCGCATGATGTGCAATTACCTGCGGTTCGGCGGATGTCGCTGCGATGCGCCGGCGGGTTGGTTGGACGCGGTCCGCGGCGTGGTGGCGGAGTTTCCCCGTTTTCTGGATGAGTTCGAAGCACTGCTGAGCAACAACGAAATCCTACTGGCGCGAACCCAGGGCATCGGTGCGGTCTCCGCGGCCCAAGCCATTAACGGCGGACTGACTGGGCCACTCCTGCGCGCTGCCGGGATCAACTACGACCTCCGCAAGGTGGATCGCTACGGAATCTATGACCGGTTCGAATTCCGCATTCCCCTGGGCGAACATGGCGACGTCTTCGATCGTTACATGATCCGCGTTCTGGAGATCCGGGAGTCCCTGAAGATTCTGGAGCAGGCCCTCAAAACCATTCCGGACGGTCCCATCATCGATCCCAAGGCCAAGTTGCGCGGCTTCCGTCCCAAGGCCGGCGAAGCCTACGGTCGGTTGGAATCACCGAAGGGCGAACTGGGCTTCTATTTGATCAGCGATGGCGGGCCGAATCCGTACCGTTACCGCATCCGCCCGCCAAGTTTCATCAACCTCACCCTGCTGGAGGACATGTGCCTCGGACGTCCTTTGGCGGATGTCGTGGTGATCCTGGGCAGCATCGACATCGTGATGGGGGAGGTGGATCGATGAACGCTCTCCCGCTCCAGGAACCCGGCGCTCGCCATGGCCAAACGGACCTCACGCGTCGTTTTCCCGCTCACTCTCAACCGAATTTCGCATGACCGGCTCAGGTATTCTTCAAGGCTTGGCCGAAACGGCGAAGAACTTCGTCGGCTCCTTCACCCATCCGGCCGAGAATCTGGCGACCATCGAGTATCCCGAGCAGCGACAGAAGCTAGCGGAGAACACCCGACAGTTTCCGTTCCTGGTGTTTGACGGGACGGATCCTGAGGCCGGACTGCGCTGCGTGGCCTGCCAGATCTGCGAGAAGGAGTGCCCGCCGCAGTGCATCTACATCATCAAGAGCAAGGCCAAGAAGCCGGACTTCGTTGGCAAACCCCAGTTCTTTCCGGCGGTCTTCGACATCGATCTGTCCGTCTGCATGAGCTGCCAAATCTGCGTCGAAGTCTGTCCCTTCGACGCGATCAAGATGGATCAGGACTTCGAACTGGCCACGTCCGACCGGTTTCAAGGACTGCTCTTTCACAAGGACCGGTTGGCCAAGCCGAATTCCCACTTTCAGAAGATCCATCCCACCGAAGCCGGGGAGACCGACACGCGCCGGGCCGCCGACTTGGAGAAGGCCCAGGCGGCCGCCGCCAAAGCCGCCGCGGCCGCCGCCGCCAGTGCCAAGCCCGTCGCCACGCCCGCCAATTCTCCGGAAGCCAAGAATCCACCGCCCGCCTCACCGGCCGCGGGCACTCCTCCGATGTGATTCCATGAACACCCTCGATCAACTTCCGGAGACCTTGAAGGATCACGTGGTGGGTGTGTTCCCCGCAGGACTTCAGCCCTGGATCTCAGCGCTCCTCGCGATTGGCGCTCTCTGCGCCATCTTTCCCGCCTTGTTCGCGCTCACAACCGTGCTGGAACGGAAGATTCTGGGTCGGATCCAAAATCGGCCCGGACCCAATCGCGTCGGACCGGCGGGATTCCTTCAGTTCGCCGCCGATGGCATCAAGTCGCTCACGAAGGAGGACATCGTTCCCCGCAACGCCGACCGACTCCTGCACTTTCTGGCGCCGCTGGTGGTGGTGATTCCGCCCTTGTTGGCCTTCTCGGTCTTACCGATCGGCCGGAACCTGGTGGCGCTCGATCTACCGGAAACCGGGCTCCTGTTCTTCTTCGCAGTCGGAGCATCGGTGGAGGTTGGTGTCTTCATGGCCGGCTGGTCGGGCGGTAACAAGTACTCGCTGCTCGGGGCCATGCGGGCGCTGGCCCAACTGATCAGCTACGAACTGCCGCTGATCCTCTCCGCGCTGACCGTCGTCATGCTCACCGGTTCGCTTTCCCTGGTGGCCATGGTGGAAAAACAATCCGCGGTCCAAGTCGCCGGATTGCACGCGTGGAATCTGTTCACTCCCTGGGGCGTGGTGGGCTTTCTGATCTTTCTGACCGCCGCTGCTGCCGAAGCCAACCGCTCGCCCTTCGACCTTCCTGAAGCGGAATCAGAAATCATCGCCGGCTACTTCACCGAATACTCGGGGTTCAAGTTCGCCCTGTTCTTTCTGGGCGAGTACCTCGGCCTGTTCGCCGTCTGCGGATTGGGCATCACCCTGTTCCTGGGCGGTTGGTTGCCCCCGTTCACCTGGCTCAACTGGATCCCCTCTTGGCTCTGGTTTTTCGGCAAGCTGGGGGCGCTGATTTTCTTTTTCATCTGGCTACGCGGAACGCTGCCCCGGTTGCGGATGGATCAGCTGATGCAGTTCGCCTGGACCTTTCTGCTGCCGCTCACGTTGATCAACGCCTTCGTGGCCGGGCTGTGGCATTTTACCGCAGACTGGAATGTTCTGTTTCGCTGGGCCCTGTCGGCAGGTCTGCTGGCGGCGGCCTACGTGGCGTTGAGTCGGCCATTTGCCCGGGCGTTTCCCCGACGCACGTATCGCTTTGCTCCCTGAACCCAGAACCCTCAGAGAAAGGACCGATTTGGAAGACTGGATCGCAAGCCTAGAACGGACGCCTCAAGGAACGCCGCTCCCGAGATTTTTCACTCTCAGGCTTCCCTCCTCCGTTTGCCTTTTTCAAATTGGTGGTCACCCATGAGTGTCCTCTTTGTCTTGCTGGCAGGACTCACCCTGGGCGCGGCCTGGGCAGCGGTGACGCTGCGGAATCTAGTGCACGCGGCCTTGTGTCTCATCGGGTCCCTGGCCGGGCTCGGGCTCATCTACATTCAGCTCGATGCCGAGTTCCTCGGTCTCGCCCAGATCCTGGTGTACGTCGGCGCAGTCGCGATTCTGATCGTCTTCGCGGTGATGCTTGTGCGCGGCACGGAACCGCTCGTCGGCCGGCTCTCGACGTCTCCCTGGCTGGGCGGCGCGATCACCGTGCTCCTCGCCGCACTGCTCCTGTGGGCAGTTTCCAAGAGTCCAAGGCTGCGGGCACCGACGCCCCCCGCCCCGACTGTGACGGTCAAAGCCATCGGCCAACAACTCACGCGCGATTACGTGGTGCCGCTCCAAGGCATCGGTCTGCTCCTCACTGCCGCCACGCTGGGAGCCGCCCTGATCGCCCTGCCCCGGCGCGGCTCCAACCCTCCCTCCACTCCGCCATGAGCCCGCTGTCCGCCTGTCTCGTGCTGTCGTGCCTGCTCTTCGCCTGCGGGCTGGGAGCGGTGTTGATTCGCCGCAACGCGATTGTGGTGCTCATCGGCATCGAACTGATGTTGAACGCCGCCAATCTGAACTTCGTAGCGTTCTGGCGGTACGGACCAAATCCGGAGGCACTGACCGGCCTGATGTTCGCCCTCTTTGCCCTGGCCATTGCCGCCGCCGAAGCCGCGGTCGGGTTGGCGCTGATCATCGCTGTGTACCGCCGGCACCGCAGTAGCGACGTGGATGCTGCGGATGAATTGCGAGGCTAAATGAACTGGCTGACCCAACACGTGTGGTTGATTCCCCTGCTGCCGCTGGTGGCGGCGGGAATTCTCGCCGTGACGCCGCGAACCCAGCGCCGGTTCGCCTCGGGGTTGGCGATCAGCGCCCTCGCTTCGGCGGCTCTGCTCTCCCTCGTCGCGTTCGTCGCCACCCTCGCTCCAGGATACACCCGCACGGTGGTCAACACGCCGTGGTTTACCGCCGGCGAACTGACCCTGCACCTCGGCTGGATCCTGGATCCGCTGTCGGCGGCGATGCTGGTGATGATCACCTTTGTCGGCTCGCTGATTTTCATCTTCAGCACCGGGTATCTGGCGGAGGATCCCAACTACGCGCGCTTCTTCGGATTCCTGTCGCTGTTCGCCGCCGCGATGCTGGGCCTGGTGATCGCCAACAGTCTGCTGGTGTTGTTTGTGTGCTGGGAGTTGGTTGGCGTGGCGTCCTATTTGCTGATTGGTTTTTGGTTCACCAAACCCTCCGCGGCGGAAGCGGCCAAGAAGGCGTTCCTCACGACCCGGATTGGTGACCTCGGACTGTTCACCGCCCTACTCTGGCTGAACTCCGAAACCGGAACCCTACTGTGCTACGACCACGGCCGCGGATGCCTGGAGACCACTGCGCTGTCCGGATTGGTGGCCCAGACCACGGTCCTGGGTCTCACGATGTCCGCCGCCATTTCGCTCCTGGCGTTCTGGGGAGCGGCGGGTAAGTCCGGTCAACTGCCGCTGCACGTGTGGCTGCCGGATGCCATGGAGGGTCCAACGCCAGTGAGCGCCCTGATTCATGCCGCCACGATGGTGGCTGCGGGCGTATTTCTAACGGCGCGGTTGTATCCCCTTTTATCCGCCGCCCCGGGCGCAGACGGACTTGCCTTCTCCACCGCCACTCCCGCCTTGGTCACCATCGCCTGGGTTGGGGCAATCACTGCCGTTCTCGCCGCGCTGTGCGCGCTCGCCCAGAATGATCTCAAACGCATTCTGGCCTATTCGACCGTGTCCCAACTCGGCCTGATGTTTGTCGGCGTCGCGACCGGCGGTCCGGCGGTCGGCATGTTGCATTTGCTGACTCACGCGTTCTTCAAGGCGCTGCTGTTTCTGGGCGCCGGTTCCGTGATTCACGCCAATCACCACGAACAAGACATTCGCCGACTGGGCGGATTGCGCCGCTTCATGCCGGTCACCTTCGCCACCTACGCCGTGGGTATGATGGCGCTGTCCGGCATTCCCATCTTCTTCGCCGGATTTTGGAGCAAAGACGCCGTGCTGCACGGCGCGCTGGAATGGCCGGTGTCCCGCGGGCCGTTCATCCTGTGCGTGATTGGCGCGGTGCTGACCGCGTTCTACATGACTCGACAGATCTGCTTTGTGTTCCTGGGCGAACCCCGAGCGCCACATTCAGGATCCCACGGTCACGCCGAACCTCACGAAAGCCCGGCCGTGATGACCGCGCCACTGGTGATTCTGGCCGCGTGCACGGTATTGCTGAGTTTGGTGTGCACCCCCTTCTGGCCGGCCTTGGAACATTATCTGTCGGGTCCTTCCGAAGACGGCCACGAGATCACAGCCGGACTCTGGGCTCTGTTGGCGTTGTCCACCGTGGCCAGTTTCATCGGCGTAGGCTTGGCCGCGTGGGCGTATCAATCGGTTCGGACTTCCAACACCTCCACCGACCCCTGGGCTCGGCGCTATCCAAGTGTCGCCGCGGTGCTGCATCAGGCCTTCGGAGTGGATGCCCTCTATGCCGCCACCGTGCGACGCATCGGCTGGGGGTTGGCACAAGCCGCTGCCTGGCTGGACCGGTGGTTGTGGGTGGGCTTGGTGGATCTAGTGCAAACCCTCGGGCAAGTCTCCGGCTGGCTCAGTCGCAAAGTGGATGAGGAGGCCTTGAACGGGGGGTTCGACGCCGGATGCGCCAGCACGCAAGCCACCGGGAACTGGCTTTCGCGCCTCCAAAACGGACGCGCGCCGCGCTACCTGCGGTTCGTCGCCGTGGGCATGATGCTGCTGACCCTGTGGCTCATTCTGGGGAGGAACGCCGGATGAACTCGTGGCCCTTGCTCAGCGTCCTGACGTTTCTCCCGCTCCTGGGAGCGCTTCTGCTGGCGGTATTCCCCCTGCCAACGAGGGCGGTCGTGCGCAGTTTTGCCGTCGGGGCGCTGGCGCTCACCGCACTCTTGATGGCGAAGTTCGATCTGGGAACCAGTGGTCTGCAATTCGTCGAGAAGGCACCGTGGATTCCCTCCCTGGGCGTGGATTATTTCGTGGGAGTGGATGGGCTAAGCCTGCTGTTGGTGCTGCTCACTGCCTTGCTGCTGCCCCTGGCCTGGGAAGTTGCCGGACCCGAACGAACGTCCGAACGAAGTTTCGGCGCGCTGTTTTTGCTCCTGCAGTCGGCCCTCTTTGGAACGTTCACCGCGCTGAACTTCATTCACTGGTTCCTATATTGGGAATTGGGACTCATCCCGGCCTACTTCCTGATCAAACTCTGGGGACACGACGATCGGCGCGGCGCGGCCACCCAGTTCTTTGTGTACACCTTCGGCGGCAGCATCGCGATGCTGGTGGCCATGCAGGCGGTCTATTTGACGGCCGGAACCTTTGACCTGATCCAACTGCGCGACCTGGCGGCCACCGGCGAACTAGCGCGCCGTTTGCCCGAACGCCTGACCGGCTGGGGTCCGGAACTTCGCCTCCTGCTCTTTCTCGGTGTCTTTGTCGGACTCGCCGTGAAGGTGCCGCTGTTCCCGTTTCACGGCTGGCTCGCCCCCACCTACTCCAGTGCCCCGCCTAGCGTGACGGTGCTGCTCACTGGGGCGATGTCGAAAATGGGCGTCTATGGATTCCTGCGAATCCTGCTGCCGTTGTTCCCGCAGGAAACGCGAACCCTGCTTGGACCGCTAGTGGCGCTGACAGTGATCTCCTTGGTGTTCGCCGCGTTTGCCGCCCTCGCCCAGACGAATCTGCGCCGAATGCTGGCGTACTCGTCGATGAATCACCTCGGCTACGCTGTTCTTGGACTGCTGGTGGCCATGGACCCGGCAGCGCGCGCCAATCCGGGAGCCTCGCCGGCCGTCACCGCCCTGGCCGGGGCCGTGCTTCAATTGTTCAATCACGGAATCACTGCGGGCGCGTTGTTTGCCTGCGTGGCGTTGCTGGAACGCCGACTGCCGCAGGGATCAAACCTCGAACACCTGGGAGGACTGCGAGCGGTGGCGCCGGTGTTCGCCGGACTGATGGGACTTTCCGTGTTCGCCTCACTCGGTCTGCCCGGATTGAATGGGTTCATCTCCGAGTTCCTGATTTTCGCCGGTGTATTTCCGCTGGCTCCCGCAGCCGCACTTCTGTCGCTCCCAGGCTTGCTGGTGTCGGCCTGGTTCCTTCTAAACCTGATGCAACGGGTGTTCCTTGGGCCGGCCACTCCGGCCTGTCGCGGTTTTGCCGACCTTAACGTCCGCGAGATCGCCACGCTCGCCCCGGCGCTGGGAATCATGCTGCTCCTGGGCGTGTTCCCGCAGGTGGCCCTGATGTTTCTGAACCCGACGATTCAAGGATATCTGACCCGGATGGCTCCGTAACTCACCATGCTTGCCTGGACCCTCTACCTCAGCTTTGGCGCAGCGGTCGCGAGTTTCGCGTCTGCCCGGTGCTGTCCCGCGGTGGCGCGCTGGATTGCCCTGCTGGGGAGCGTCGGCGGATTGGTGTTGGGAATTGTCGGCGCCCTGACCCTGCCAGCGGGAGGCGGACTGAATACTTTGGTGCAAGTGCCGTGGATTCCCTGGTTGCACGCGGAATACCATTTGGCGGCCGATGGCATCAGCGTCGTTCTAGTCTGGCTAACTGGTCTGGCCGCCACCGCAGGGGTGTTGTTTTCGTGGAACTTGAAGCATCGGGCCGGCGAATTCTTCGGCTGGTATCTGGTCTTGGTCGGCGCGGTGTACGGCGTATTTCTCAGCTGGGATTTGCTGCTGCTCTTTGTCTTCTACGAGATCGCCATTGTGCCGAAGTATTTCCTGATTGCGATCTGGGGTTCGACCCGACGCGAGTACGGCGCGATGAAGCTGGCGCTGTACTCCTTTGCCGGCAGCGCGGCGGTGCTGGTCGGACTGGTGGCGGCGTACGCTCTGGGCGGAGCCACCTCCTTCAATCTGTCCACTTTGGCGGCACAACCGGTTGCGGAGTCCGTTCAGCACGGATTATTCGCGCTCGTGTTTGTGGGATTCGCCGTGCTGGCCGGTCTGTGGCCCTTTCACACCTGGGCGCCCACCGGCCACGTCGCCGCGCCAACCGCCGCGTCCATGATGCTCGCCGGTGTGATCATGAAGCTCGGGGCCTACGGATGTCTGCGGGTCGCCATGACCTTGTTCCCGGCCGGACTCGCTCCGTGGGCCGGCGTCTTTGGCGCATTGGCCGGCATCGGAATTCTGTGG
Source organism: Verrucomicrobiota bacterium (assembly GCA_017309115.1). Classification (GTDB taxonomy): domain Bacteria; phylum Verrucomicrobiota; class Verrucomicrobiia; order Limisphaerales; family UBA9464; genus UBA9464. The sequence continues at coordinate 121,022 of JAFLEF010000015.1, forward strand.
GGCGCTGTGGTGGCGTTGCGGCAGACCGATTTCAAGTTCGTCATCGGTTACTCCAGCGTGAGCCACATGGGCTTTGTCCTACTGGGGCTCGCCTCGGCCACCACGCTCGGACTCACCGGGGCGGTGTTGCAGATGTTCTCCCACGGCGTGATTGCCGGGCTGCTGTTCGCCGTGGTGGGTCGGATGGTGTACGACCGCTGCCACACGCGAAACCTTGATGAGCTCTCCGGATTCGCCCTCGCGCGGGTGCTGCCGTGGATTGCCGTGACCTTTGTGATCGCCGCGCTGGCCTCGATGGGCTTGCCGGGCTTCAGCGGGTTCGTCGCCGAACTGAAGGTGCTCACCGGCGCGTGGAATCGGTTCCCCGGCTGGGTGGCTGTTGCGGGCCTGGGCCTGATCGCGGGCGTGGCCTACACTCTGCGGGCGATCCAAAGGGTGTTCTTTAGTGGCGAACCGGAGACGGCCGGGACGGCGCCAGGGCACGCGCTGGAACCGGTTTCACTGCCGGAAAAGTTGGGGACGGTCCTGCTGGTGGCGGCCACGCTGGTGGTCGGACTGTATCCCCGGCTGCTGTTGGATTGGATTTTGCCGGCGTTGCAAACTCCGCTCTTCGCGGAACTGCGCAGGAGGGCGGGCGGGTGACACCGGTCGACTATCTGGAATTGGCCCTGACGTTCAGCACGGAACTCGTGCTGCTGGTGACGCTCGGGCTGGTGCTCTTCCTGGACCTCCGGGGTTGGCTGGGGTCGACCCTGGCCGTACGAAGTCAGCGGGGAGCCACTCTGACCGCGGTTGGCTTGGTCCTGGCCGGCGGCGTTCTGCTGACCTTCCCGCCAGTAGCAGATGCGCCGGCGGGTAGCTTTGTCCTGACCCAGACCACGCTCTGGGTGAAACTGGCCTTGCTTGGACTTTCCCTCGCCAGCGTGCTCCTGCTGGCGGGTTCGGAGATTACCGAACACGTCGGGGAATTCTGCGCTCTGTTCCTGCTCGCGACCGAAGGTCTGCTGCTGATGGTCGGGGCCGAGAATCTGCTGATGCTCTTCGTCGCCCTGGAGCTTTCGAGTCTCTCGCTCTATGCGCTCACCGCGCTGAACCGACGGCACCCGGATGCCTCGGAGGCCGCCCTGAAGTACTTCCTCATCGGCAGCACCGCTGCGGCGGGAACGTTGTTCGGATTGAGCCTCCTCTATGGGCTCACCGGCACTCTGCAGTTTTCTCTGCTGACCGCCCGGATCGGCAGTCACATCGGGGATCCATTGTTGTGGGCGGGCTTGGCCCTGACGCTGGCCGGATTCGCTTTCAAGGTCGCCGCCGTTCCCTTTCACACCTGGGCACCTGATGTCTATCAGGTCGCGCCGGGACCGGCGGCGGCGCTGGTGGCGGCGGGATCCAAGTTGGCGGGATTCCTGGTGCTGCTTCGGTTGCTGCATGCAGGACTGGCGCCAATCCCGGGAACCGCCTCCGGACTTCCCTTCCAAAGCGGTTGGATGCCCGCAGTCGCCCTGTTGGCCGTAGCATCGATGGCCGTGGGCAATCTGGCCGCACTCGCCCAGACCCGGGTTCGCCGACTGTTGGCTTGGTCCGCCATCGCCCAGGCCGGCTACGCACTGGTGGGCATTTTGGGCCCCACTACCGATGCCACACTCGCCGTGCAATACTTCGCCTTCACTTACGGGCTCGCGGTGGTGGGATTGTTCGGAGTATTGGAAGCGCTCGCGGCGGCTGGGGAATCGGATGAAATCTCCAGCCTGGCTGGACTCTGGCGACGCTCGCCCTTGTTGGCCGTTTGTTTCACCACGTTCGTTTTGTCCCTGGCGGGCATTCCGCCGCTCGCGGGATTTCTCGGCAAATTCTTCCTCTTCGTCGCGGCCTTGAAGCGAGGCCAACCCCTCGATCACTTGTGGCTCGTGGCCGTCGCGCTCGGGTTCAGCGTGGTCTCGCTGTACTACTACCTGAAATTGTTGAAGCCCGTTCTGGTTGCCGATCCCGCACCCGAGGTCCGCCCCCTGCCCGTTCCAAGACTGCTGGCCCTGACGCTCGTTGTTCTCGCCGCAGCGGTGCTGGTGTTGGGCATCTTCCCGACTCTGCTGCTCGGTTCCGGCACGCTGTAACGCCCTTCTGTCATGGATGAATATCGCGTTCGTTCCCTGTCCTCGGACGAACTGTCCCTACCCTTGGATTGGGCCGCGGCGGAAGGATGGAATCCCGGCCTGAACGATGCGTCCGCTTTTGCCGTCCAGGATCCTGCCGGCTTCCTGGTCGGGGAACTCGCGGGTCAGCCCATCGCCACAATTTCAGCCGTCCGCTATGGAACGGACTTTGGTTTCATCGGATTCTACATCGTGCATCCCTCCTGGCGCGGCCAAGGTTTTGGCTGGCGACTCTGGCAGGCAGGAATGGAGCGACTGGCTGGCCGAACGGTCGGCCTCGATGGCGTAGTGGCACAGCAGGAAAACTACCGACGCTCCGGCTTCGTGCTGGCCCACCGCAACATTCGCTTTGGCGGAGTCGGCGTCGCGGCGCCGCCGGAGGCCGGCCTCATTGCTCTGGGGTCCGTCCCGGAGGCGGCGTTGTTGGAGTATGATCGCCGGCACTTCGGCTGGGACCGCCCGAACTTTCTCCGCGTTTGGCAAAGTCAGCCCAACGCCACGGGATGGGCCCTTTGGAATTCTGGGCAGTTGCGAGGTTATGGCTGCGTGCGTCGCTGTCGTTCCGGCTGCAAGATCGGCCCGCTCTTTGCCGACACCGAAGCGGGCGCGGAACACCTGTTCAACGCCTTGGCCGGATTTGCCCCGGGGGAACCGCTGTTCCTGGACCTGCCCGAGCCCAATGGTGCCGCCCGCGCCCTAGCTGAGCGGCATCAACTCGCTCCGGTTTTCGAAACGGCACGTATGTACGCCGGTCCGGCTCCCGCCCTGCCTCTCGATCGAATCTACGGCATCACCAGCTTCGAGCTGGGCTGAGCCGTTGACGACTGCCCGTCTCTCCCTCTGACCGTAGTCGGAGGTTGAAACCGCCAATGGACAAAAATGTACTCCAATGGGGAAAGAGGAGAAGCGTTCCACTTCAGCAGGTTTTTCGACCGCTCCGCCATCGCCACATTTGATGAGCGCCGCGAGCGCCGGTCGGGTTACCGCTTGACGATTCACCAGCCCTCCCCGGAGCGTGACCCAGTCACCAGCACCTGCATGCCCAATCCTCGGGAAACGTAAGGCCTCATGAACCTCGCGACGCTTACCACCAGAGTTGGGGGACTCTTCCTGGGGACGGGACTCCTGCTGGCGGCCGATTCGGCGTTCCGGCTGGAGGTGGTCGAAGCGGGCTCAAACTGGCCCATCCCACTGGTGGAAGTTCGCACCACCCACCAAATACGTTGGTTCACCGACAACGCCGGCGTGGTGGCAATCGAGGCGCCGGAACTGATCGGAAGGGAAACCTACTTCCACCTCGCCAGCGACGGATACGAACACGCAGCGGATGGTTTCGGCTATCGAGGAGTGCTCCTGACTCCCCAGCCGGGTAAATCGGCCCGGGTGAAATTGAAGCGGACGCAACTCGCCCGACGCCTCGGACGTCTGACCGGGGCGGGACAGTTTGCCGAAAGCCAGCGAACCGGTCAGGACCTGACTTGGCCGGAGTCCGGCATCTTTGGCTGTGACAGCGTGCAAACCGCGGTTCACCGCGGTCGCCGTTACTGGCTTTGGGGCGACACGACCCTGCCCCAATATCCGCTGGGCCTCTTCGACAGTCTGGGCGCAACGACCGTCCCCCTTCCCCTCACCTCGTTCGAACCACCCCTGCAACTCAGGTTCGATTTCTTTCGCGATGAGCGCGGACGCCCCCGAGGGATCACCCCTATTTCGGGACCGGGACCGACTTGGGCCTGTGCGCTGGCAAGTCTGCCCGATCGAACGGGATCCCCGCGCCTGGTCGCCAGCTACGTCAAAGTCCGAGGCTTCCTGGAGGAATACGAATGGGGCATGGCCGTCTGGAACGAAGCCACCGAACGGTTCGAACGGCTGAAGGTTCTCTGGACCAAGAGCGACGCCGAACCCAAGCCACCCGCCCAACCCCGCGGACACGCCGTTCGCTGGAACGACGACACCGGCAAGGAATGGGTGCTCTGGGGTCGCCCGTTCCCGACGTTGCGCTGCGCCGCCACGTTTGAGGCCTGGCAGGATCCCACCGCCTGGGAACCCCTGACTCCGCCCACCGAACTGAAAGCCGCCGGAACCGGAGAGTCCGTCAAACCCCACGCCGGCGTTCATAGCGGCGGACTGGGCTGGCATCCGTGGCGTCAGCGTTGGGTGACCGTGTTTTTGCAGGCCGGCGGAAAACCATCGGCCTTGGGCGAACTCTGGTACGCCGAGGCTCGCAGTCCGTTGGGACCCTGGGGGCCGGCCGTGAAGGTGCTGACCCATCAGAACTACACGTTCTACAATCCGTGTCTGCACCTCGACTTCACGCCCACCAACTCTCCAGTGCTCCTCTTTGAAGGCACCTACACTCGGGAGTTTTCTGGAAACCCCTCCGCGACCCCGCGCTACGACTACAATCAGATCCTGTACCGCCTGGACTTGGACGACCCCGGACTCCGGCCCGCGCACGGATCCGAGTGACGACGGACTCGCGGAGTCAGAGTTGGACTTCTTCCCAGTCGGTTTGACCGGGGACCTCTTTCACCCGGCGGATACGGCCCAAGTCCGCCTGCCGGAGGTTGCTCACGACCTCGTCAAGCAACGAGGCACCGGCCACTTGGAGGAGCGTGACCTCCTTCAAGCCCGGCCCCCGATATCGCACCCGCAGTTCCGCGGCTGGGGGAAATCGAGATTTCCGGTTAAATCGACGGCGAGGTGCGCATTCCTCGAGGATCAAGAACTCCGCAATCTGTTCCTTCGCCAGACTCAATCGCTCCCGAGGTAAGGCCAAACGCTGCCGCTCGCGATCATACTCCAGGATGACCCCGCGGGCTCGTTCCGATCGGGCCTTAATCAGGGGCAGGAAGAACACGCCTCCCACCGCCAACCCGACCGGAACACAGGTGGGCCAGAAGACGGACCGGACCGACGGACCTTGGCGCCACAACAACCACAGCAGTCCGGCCCCCATGGCGGCCACCAGGACCGTCACCACGGCCCACGAGACCCACGGAACCTGGCCGCCCGAAATCACCAACCGCTGGCGGTCCAGGGTCGTTCTCCAATATTTCCAACCGGAATAGTCCCCAGCGCTCAATTCGTAGGCAGCCATGTCATTCGACCCAGGACCAAGTCTGGGAATCCCTGCCTCACCGACAAGCAAATGCCGGCAACTGCGAACGGTCCTCGACCCGAAGAATACTTCAATTGGAAGACTTGACGGCCGGGAAAACTTGGGTGTCAGTAGACTGTATGACGCCAATCAAACACCTCGGCGTTCTGATGCGGTCGGGTCTCGTGGTCGTCGGGACTTTGCTGGGTCTGGTATCCACTACGGCGGGCGACTGGCCCCAGTACCGGGGACCCCATCATGATGGCTCGAGTTCGGAGCCGATCCGAACGGACTGGACAGTCACCCCGCCCACCGTGGTCTGGAAAAAGTCCATCGACCCCGCGTGGTCGTCGATGACTGTTAGCGACGGTCGGGTGTTCACCCAGGTCAACCGCTCCACCAGTGGCGGCAACCGGGAGATGTGCGTCGCCCTCGATGCCAATACCGGAAACGAACTGTGGGCCAGCAATCTGGATATTGCGGACTATCCCGACGGCGGCACGGGATCGACCGACGGTCCGCGATCCACACCCACCGTCGAGGGGGACCGGGTGTATGTGCTAACCTCTTATCTGCAGTTGTATTGCCTGCGAGCAACCAACGGGACCGTGGTTTGGAAACGCGACTTTCTCACTGAGTTCCCCGGAACCTCCGTGATCAATTGGCAGAACGCCGCCTCCCCACTCGTCGTCGGCGACCTGATCTTCCTCAATTCCAACGTCAGCGGCCAACGCCTCATGGCCGTGCGCAAATCCGACGGCGTCACCGTGTGGAACGGTCAGAACGACACCATGACCCACGCGACTCCAGCGTATGTCACGCTGGGCGGTGTTCCGCAGATTATGTTTCTGACTATGCAGGGACTGGTCGGCGTGGTCCCGGAAACGGGATCCGTTCTTTGGCGCCATACCTTCACGCCGTCCGGCACCTCTACGGCCGCAACGCCCATCGCGGAAGGGGACATCGTGTATGCGTCCTGCGCCTATGCCCAAGGCGCCTGGACGGCTCGGGTCACCAAACCGAGTGCTTCGTTCACGGTCGCGCAAACAGACTTCAAACGCGGCAGCGCCTTCCAGAACCACTGGTCCACTCCCGTCGCGCATGAGGGCCACCTCTACAGTGTCGTCGAAAGCGGTCTGCGCAGCCTGACGTGCTTCAGTCTGACTGGGCGGACCAATCGTTGGATCACCAGCCAAGTGGGCGGCCAGAATCCCGGGTATGCCTCTCTCATCAAAGTGGGCGGCAAATTGCTGATCCTCACGGAACGCGGACGCCTCGTCTTGGCCGAACCCAATCCGGAACAATACACCGAGATTGCCTATTACCAGGCCCTGAGCGGCAAGTCCTGGAACCATCCCGCCTTTTCCAACGGACGCATCTACGCCCGTAGCTCCACTGAAATCGTGGCCCTGGACGTCTCGGCCGCGCCCCCACCGCTGCCACCACTCAGTCTGAAGGCGCAACTGCCGCCCTCAGTCGGAATACTGCGCGTGGAAGTGGAAGCTTCCAATGGAACGACTCTGGATTCTAACGCCGCCGACCGCGTGCAACTCTGGGGCACTCCTGGCTTGGGCAACCAGCCATGGAATCTATTGGAGGTCTCCTTCATCCCCTCCGGCGGGAAACTGCAGGCCGATATCCCCGTCTCAGGCACCAACCCGACCCAGTTCCTGCAAGTGCGGGAGCGGAATCCCTGATCATGAACTTCCGCGCCCCTCAGCGATCCCAAGTCGGCTTCACGTTGATCGAACTGTTGGTGGTCATTGCCATCATCGCGGTGCTGGCGGGACTGTTGTTGCCCGCGCTGGCCGGAGCCCGGGAACGGGCGCAACGGACCGCCTGCATCAACAACATCCGACAGTTCACTCTCGCCGCCCTGATCTACGCCGGCGACAACCAGCAGGAACTGCCCCGAGGCGGCACCGACAAGCGCGATACCAAGGACACGCACACGCCCATTTTTTCCACGCAAAACCAAACCAACCTGCTGAAGTACACGACGCAGTTGAAGGCCTTCGACTGTCCCAACTTGGTTCGCTGGATGGAGAAGCGCGAAGGTTGGCGGTATCATGAGGATTACGGCATTGCGATCGGCTACCACTACCTCGGTGGCCACCCCAACTCCCCCTGGCCCCTCATCGACACCGTGACCAACCAATGGATCTCGCCGCAGAAATCCAGCGAAGATCCCAGCCTGGCGCTGGTCGCCGATCTCAACGTGGATTCACCGGCCTATCAGCGGATCCTGGCTCCCCATTGCGCCCGCGGTCCGCGGGTGGCCGACGATGCCTATTTCGATGCGAATCCCAACGCCTACGATCAGCGGCCCATTGATCTGGGTGCCAAAGGCGGCAACGTGGGATTGCTCGACGGCTCGGTGAGTTGGAAGGACATCAGGAAGATGAACCGCTACCGCGCCTCGCAAATCTGGGGCGCCGACGGCTCCTTCGGCTACTGGTGACCCGCCAGTCCTAGTCCGGCGGTTCCGAAAGCGGGAGTTAACCGCAGATTAGGGTAGAGTAGAGAGGAGTGGATGGGATGAGAGGTCCGAGGACCAATGACCACCGCACTCCTCTCCCTCGTCAAACCGGACATGGAGATTTCCCCCATCCGGCTTTCGCCAACGTCGGCTCTTGCAGA
>JAFLEF010000016.1 GCA_017309115.1 Verrucomicrobiota bacterium
TTCAACGACTTCATTCCGGTTCCAACCGGCTTCTTTTCCATCCTCGTGTCTCCTTCAGCCGGTTCGGGCAACTGGGACCTCCCCCCGGCTCCCCTCCATCCTAACAACACCGTCAAGATGCACCCGTGGAGTGGTGGCGCGTGACTTGCCGCCTGGCCCTCGCCTGTGGGAAAGCGGTAGCTTCGCGGGCTTCGCTACCGCACTCCACACGGTTCACGGCTTCGCGGCCGGCGGCGGGGAGAGCCGTTCAATCTCGGCCTTCAATCGCTCAATGTCCGAAGTCCAACGCAGATCCTTGGCGTACTCCAGTTGCTGACGACGCACACTCAGCAGCCGGGGATGCCCCGGGAACTCCCGGGCAAACCGCTCCAGCGTGGCATACGCCTCGGGCGGTTGGTCGAGCACGCGCTGCCATTCGGCCAGATCGAGCATCAGGCGCACCCGCTGCTGCGGGGTCCCGCCCAGGGCCAAGGCCCGCTCCGCCGCCGCAATCGCCGGCTTGAGGCGGGACTTTTGCTCATACAACCGGGCGAGCTTCTCGGAAAGGACCGGGGAATTGGTGGTCACCGGAAGGTCTTCCAGGGCCTTGATCGCCTCGTCCACCGCCAACCCCTGATTCAACTGAAAGTTCAACGTCTGCCATACCGCAAAGGGCAACAACGGACTGTTCGTCCGGTTCATTTCCCGACCGCGCTCCAGCAGATTGGGCACAAAGGGGCGGTACAACGGATCTCCCACCAAAATGGTCTGCCAGGACAGGACGGGGAGCGACGCCAGAAACGCTTCCGCGACATTCATGCCGCCGGCGAGTCGGGCCAGGAAGACGCCGATGTTGGGAGTCATCTGCAAGTAGGGCTCATCGACACAGCCCATCGTTACGGTGGCTCCCCGATCGATCAGGGGTCCCACCCAGTTCTTGTTGGCATTGCGGGGATTGCCGGCCGAGAACGAGTGAAGGTGATAGGCGATGGCTCCCGGGGCGAACTCCACCGACGGCAGGGTGAACGGACCCGAAACATCGCCATCGTACCACCCGGCATAAATCGCCACCTCACTCAGCGGAAAACTCACGGGAAACGTGGTCGGCGCGGAATCCACCCAAGTCTCAAATCCCATGGTGCGGGCGATCTGAGCCGCCGCGTTAATCCAGTCATCGCCCGTCTTGTACTGTCCGTCCTTGATCCCGCGCAGATCGAAGTAGGCTCGTCCCCACAAACCGTCCCGTTCTGCCTGCAGCGCCTTGGTGACCAGCCCCTTGGCGAGCTCGGGTGTGGGCCCATCCAAACGGGAGACCAGGAACACCCCATTGGAGGGGTTCATCACCGCCGCGTTCGTACCGGAATGAAACGGATTGTTGGCCGGACCGGTGAGCGGAAACCGGCCCACCGAAGGCAGCAACATCAGGTCATTATCCAGAGCCGACCCATTCTTGCGCAGGTGCGGCGGCATCGTTTCGGTCGGGGTATCGATCCGGTTGGTGTCGTTGCCAATCCGGTACGGCATGCCGTAAGCCAGCACCAGGTACCGGATCCGACAGTCCCGCAGCCGGTATTGAACCGTTCCCGGCTGCCCCGCCTTCGCGGGAATGATGTCCGTGACAAAATTAACCAGCCCCCGGGCCTCCAATTGCTCCCGCAGCGGATTCTCCACCTGCTTCTCGTAGTCGGTTCGCGAAATGACCGTCGGACTCGTGCAGGAGAGCCCGATCACGTTGGTCTCGGGAATGCCCCGCTGACGGGCATAAAATTCGGCCACTTCCTGGGAATGCTTCGCCCGGGAATTGTAGAGCACCACCACCTTGTCCGCCTCGGGGGCAGCGGCGCCCAGGGCCTGCCCCAGCCCATTTGCCCACCCCAACAGCACCGCCAGGAGTAGCCCCACCCAACGCCACCCGCGCGATTCAGGCGCGACCCAACCGTTCGCGCACGTGCCGGAGCATGACGTCATAGGTTTCATCAGGTGTCTGGCCGGTGTTGTTGATTCGAATCGCATCCAGGGCCGGAATCAGCGCGCCCTTCTTGCGGGTGCTGTCCATGTGGTCCCGCCGGGCGGCACTGGTATTGCCTCCCCGACCTTCAATGCGCTTCTGTCGTTCGGACTCATCGGCTTCCAGGAAGAACTTCACTGGTGCCAGCGGAAACACAACCGTTCCGATGTCCCGACCTTCCATCACCAGCGGACCCAGATTCACACACTCCCGCTGCCGCGCCACCATCCAGTCCCGCACCTTGGAAATCTGGGCAATAACCGGCACCGCATGCTCCACCGCATCTCCGCGAATCTCCTTGGCCGGAAAGTAGCCATCGACATGCAGCCACGCCTGTCCCTCGACCACCTTCATCTCCGCCTTCCAGCGCCGCAGCTGAGCGTTCACCGCCGTCTGCCCGGCATCAGACAACGGAGCTTCGAGCGAAATGCCCTGCCGAAGAACCCACCAGGCCAGCGTTCGATACATCGCCCCACTGTCGACGTAGATGTAGCCCAGTTCCTTCGCCAACCGGCGCGAAAGTGTGCCTTTGCCAGAGGCACTCGGACCATCCATGGTGATCACCTGGGGCAGGTGAAGCCGGCTGGCGCTGGATTGAGAGAAAGAAGAGGAGGAGGACATCAGTCAGGCAACAGGTCAGAACCCAAAAGAACGCGTCCGCTCACCGCCTCGCGGACTTGGACGCCCAACCCCTCGGGCGCCGGGGCGGCCAGTTTTTGAAAGAAGTTGGGAAAGGTCTTCTTCACGCACGCCGGATTCTCGAGGCGGATCCCCGGCACCTTCAAGCCCAAGGTCGCAAAACACATCGCCATCCGGTGGTCCTGATACGTCGCCACGGTCGCCCCGTGCAGAGTTCCCGGCCAGACCGTCAGGGTATCCCCCTGCTCCTCCACCCGCGCGCCGCAGCGGAGCAGTTCGGTCCGCAGGGCCAGAACCCGTTCACATTCCTGGACCCGCAGCCGACCCAACTCCGTAAACGTCACCGGGGCCGACGCAAACGGGGCGAGCACAATCGCGGTCATGATGCTGTCCCCGAGATCCCGTTCCCGTGAGACCACCGCGGGCAGGGGCAGATAGTTCGGGAAGCGGGCATCCACCTGCCAACCGCTCGTCGGCCAATGACGCACCCCCACGATCGACTGAGCTAAGTGCCCCGCAGCCCAGAAATAACTGCCGCTCGAAGCATCCGGCTCGACGAGAAACGTCCCACCGCGCCGGGGAAACACATCAATCAGGCGCCGGGTCATTTCCACATACGGCAACTCCTCCACATTGGCGCCGGTCACCGTCACGTCCCAGCGAGCCGTCGAACCCGACAACAGCAGTGCCGACGCGAACTGGGAACTCTGATCCACACTGACCGCGACCGGTCCCGGCCGGGGCCCCTGCCCTTCAATGACCGCCGGCAGATGGTCTCCGGGCGCTTCCAGGGAGTATCCCAACGTGCGCAGCGCCTGGAGCAGCGCGGATTGCGGGCGTTGATGCATCCGAGGTACGCCGCTGAGCCGATAGAATCCGCGACCCAGACACACGAGAGCCGTCAGAAAGCGGGCCGCCGTTCCCGCATTGCCCACAAACAATTCCAACGGCGCCTCGCGCGTTCCGCCGGGCGGAATCTGGCCGCCCAATCCCACCACTTCGATCCGTCGGTTGGCCGATTCGGCCGGATCTGGCGTCACGTCCACGCGAAAGCCCAGACGCCGGAGGCAGTCGACCATGACTTCGGTGTCTTCACTCCACAGAGCCCCCTCCAGACAAACCGTTCCTTCGGCCAACGCCGCCAGAATCAGCGCCCGGTTGGTAATGCTCTTGGAACCGGGAATGGTGACATTGGCCGCCGCCAGCCGGGCCGGGGGCACAATTTCGATGAGGGAAGGAAGAGCCACGGTAAAATTGGAGGAGAGGAGCACCCACACTTCCGGAAGCGATTCCGAAGGGCACGCACTCCCAAACTTCAGTCAGTCGTCGCGGTGTTCAGGGCGGTCAGCCAGGCATCCCGACGACGCTTGGCCGTTTCGAAGAAGTCGCCCACTGCCCGGGTGTCCTGATCCTGCAGGGCCCGTTGAAATTCCTCGAGATCGGCAATCAACACCCCCAGCGCCCGACCCAGGTGCTGCCGATTGGCCAAGGCAATGTCGCGCCACAATTCGGGGGAACTGCTGGCAATTCGCGTGGTGTCACGAAAGCCGGTGGCGCACAGCCGATTCCCCGTGGGGGCATGGGCCGGGCTCAGCACGTAGTTCACCAAGCCCGCCGCCAGCACATGCGGCAAATGACTCGCCCGACTCACCAATTCGTCATGCTGGCTCGGAGACAACGACAGGACCGTGGACCCGACCGACCGCCACAAATCCTCCACCACCGCCACCGCCGGCGCATACGAACGGGACGTCGGCGTCACCACGCAGACCGCCCGATCAAACAAGTCGGCCCGAGCCGCCCCAAACCCCGTTTTCTCCGAACCCGCCATCGGATGGCTGCCCACAAACCAGCCGCCCGCCGCCTCGATGATGGGTTCCAACCGGGTCACGACCGATTCCTTCACGCTACCGACATCCGTCACCACCGCTCCCGGCTTGAGATGATCGCGAATGGCTTCGGCCATGGCCGGCATGGCCCCAACGGGCAGACACAGCACCACCACGTCGGCATCCCGCACCGCTTCCGCCAACTGCGTCGTGGCCCGATCCACCACTCCAGCCGCCTCCGCCTCGGCAATCACCCGATCCTGTCGGACGACTCCCCAGACCTCAGTAGCCAAGCCACGGCTCCGCAGGGCGAGTCCCAAGGACCCACCCAGCAAGCCGACGCCCAACACGGTGACTTTCCGGAATGGCACAGGCCGATTAAGGCGGACCGGGCGGGTCCCCCAAAGAAAATTTTCCCGGCGAATTCGGGTGCTTCCCCGTTGTCAGCTGACCACCCACGCCGTGACCCGGCCGCCGTGGCGTCTTAGGACGAAGCCGCTTCCCGCACCCGCTCCAGAATTACGTCCAGCATTCGCGGATCCCGGCCGATTCCTGGAGTGTACCAAACCCATTTGTCCCGCTGCCGAGTCGGGTTCAACCACGTGGGTGTTCCCGAACGAAACCGCGCCTGCACCGTCGCTTCCGGTTCCCCCAGCATGACCGGGATGTCCTCGTAACTGTGCAGACCGTCGCTCACGAAAAATGGGACCACGACCAGATCCTCGGTCTGCGCCAGCCGATAACATTCTTCGATCCGGGGCTCCTCTTCCATGAATAGCGGATGCACGTCGGCGTAGCCCCCAACGGCCCGAATCTGCTCCACCTGATTCTCGATCGCCTTGCGGGAATTCTCGTTGTTGCCAGTGCCATGCCCCGCCACGAACAGGGTGATCTCGGATCTCGGAGGAATTCGCCCGCCCGGCGCGGGAAACTGGCTCACCACACCCGCCGCTCGTTCCACCAGCAGATTGGTCATCAGCGCATGTGTTCCCACCGGATCACAATAATGGATCAGTTGGCCACCTCGCTGTTGCCGGCGATCCACTCCACCCGAGGCATTCCGCAGGCCCAGTTCCCGAGGAATCACCTCCTCGGTGAAGTAGCCTTCGGAGATGAACAAAGGCACAACGAACACCCTGTGCGCCAACGTCTGGCGCAGCGCACCCGCCAAAGTCGGGTGCTCCTTCCAGAAGGCGGTCTTGACCTCCCCGAACAGCCCCTGCCGCCGCAACTCGGCCGCATGCTGCCGGGTCGGCAGGGCCGAATCGGCGTTTACCGTCGACCCATGCCCCACCAGCAACAGCGCCGCGTCTGCAAACTCATCGGTCATCACCACCGCCAGCGTGTCGCCAATCCGATCCCACGCAAGCCACGCCAGCCCGGATTCGCTCCGATCGTCAGCCTTCGGGTGGGAAGGCCGTCTGCTCCGTCTCCAACCAACGTGTGGCGTAATGAATCAAAGCGGTCGAGTCTGGCAGCTTGAGCTTGTCCTTAATGTGCCCGCGATGGACGTCAACGGTCTTGGGGCTCAGGCCCAATTCATGGGCGATCTCGCGCGTGGTCATGCCCTGGCCAATGAGCCGAAATACTTCGAATTCCCGGTCGGTCAGATCGGCAATGGCCGGTTCCTTCCCGGGTTTGGTGGTGCGGCCGATGTTCTTGACGACCTTCTCGGTGATTCCCGGGCTCAGATAGATCCCGCCATTCAGTACCTTGCGAATGGCCACCATGAGTTCGCCCCCGCCCGCCCCCTTCATGATATAGCCCTGGGCGCCCGCCTTCAGCGCCCGCTCCGCATGCAAATCCTCGCCGTTCATCGACAAAATGAGGATCGCCAGTTCCGGCATGCGCGCCTTGATGTCGCGGACAAATTCCATGCCGCTCCGTCCCGGCATGTTCATGTCAGTGAGCACCAAATCCGGCACCATGCGATCAAGGAGCGTCATCGCTTCCGCCGGATTGCCCGCCTCCCCGCAGATCTCCAGGTCTGGCTCCTTGCCGATCAATTGGGCCAACCCCATCCGCAAAATGGGATGGTCCTCGACCAACATGATTTGCTTCTTCTTCACGGCCGGCGGTTCTGGCTCCGGCGGCGGCGCAACCGCTTTGGGGGCCTTGTCCGTCGACTCGACTTTTTCCGCCTTGTTTTTCGATTTCATAAAGCCTTCCAGAGGGAACACATGATGCTCAAACCTTTCCGGGGTGCCGGACGCGCCTCCAGGGTCGCTCCGATCATTTCCGCCCGGTACTTCATCACCCGCAAGCCCATGCCGGTATCGTCGCCACCCGACTCAGTGAATCCGACGCCATCGTCCTCGACCCGTAATTCGATCCGAGGCGCCCGATACGACATCAGAATTCGAATCGTTTTGCCCCGGGAATGTTTGACCGAATTGTTCACGGCTTCCTGGGCGATCCGGTAGAGCTGGGTGGCGGCCGTCACATCCTTCAGGAGCACCGGTCGCCGACAGATAAACCGGCACTTGAACCGGGTCATGGACGTCGTGCCGTCCGCCATCTCCTTTAAGGCCCGCATCAATCCGTCCTCCTCCAGCGGCACCGGCGAGAGCCCGTGGGACAGCAATCGAGCCTCCTTGACGGCTTCCCGCAGATGGTGGGTCAGATTCTGCGACTGGGAGTACAACGTTGGCGCCTTGGTTTTGATGTCACTGGCCAGCGCCTGAGCAAACAGTTCCAGAGCGGTCAACCGCTGCCCCAGGCCATCGTGCAAATCGCGGCCGAAGCGGCGCTGCTCCCGTTCCCGAGCTTCGAGCGCTTCCTGCTCGAGTTCCACCCGTTCGGTGATGTCCATCAAGGTCCCGACAATCTTGACAGTCTTCCCTTTGCGCGCCGCCACGGCTTCGCCCACCACCTTGACGTGGCGAACCTTTTGATTGGGGCGAACAATTCGACACTGGAAATCAAAACCCAGCGCCCCCCGAACCACCTTGGAAATGGCGTCGTTCACCCGGGCCCGGTCTTCCGGATGCACCATCTCCTGAACGAACTGTTCCACCGACAACCGTCCTTCGGGTGGCAGTCCCAGGATTCGGAACACTTCGGCCGACCAGCGTCCCTTTTCCGGGGAATTCACGACCAGTTCGTAGCTGCCCAAATGCGCGATCTCCTGCGCCCGCGCCAAACTCGCCTCGCTGCGCCGCAGGGCATCCGCCGTGTGCTTGCGATCAATGAACTGACCGATCTGGCCGCCCAAAGTGCCGACGATCCGCAGCAACTCGTCGTCCGGCCCCATGGCGTCCGGACTGAAAAACACCATCACCGCCAGCGTGCGACCTTCAAAGATCACCGGAAACGCCAGGGCTGACTTCAAATTCGCTCGGGCCGCCGTTCGTTTGCGGGGGAATCCCTCCTGCCGACTCAGGTTCGAGACCCAAAGCGGTTCGCCGGTTTGGAGCACCTGATGCGCGAGGGGATCGGCCTGCACGATGCGCGGAGACCACCCCTGGTTCACAAACTCCGCCAAGGTCGGAGACGGGGAGTGCCACGCCTTAACGATCCGCAGTTCGCCCGTATCGGAGTCCACTTCCCAAAATTCTCCCACCGACCATTCCAACGGCTCCGCCACGGCCCGAAGGAGCTCGGGAACAGCTTCGTCCAAGGTCTGGGCCGCGGCCAAAACCCGCGCCGACTCCAGCTGGAGCCGCCGCAAAATCTCCACCTGCTTCCGGGCAGTGATATCCTGCAACGTGCCTGCAAGCCGTGCCGGTCGTCCGTCCGGCCCGGCCAGCGTCTCGGCGATACTGTGCACATGCCGAACCACCCCGTCCGGACGCACAATCCGAAATTCCACGTCGTAAGGATCCCCTCGTTCAGCCGTGCGCAGCAGCGCTTCCTGAACCCGCGCCCGGTCGCCGGGATGGACATGCTGCTCAATGAACTCGAGTTGAGTGGGGTCACCCGCCTGGGGATCCCGGCCCACGATCCGATACATCTGTGCCGACCACCGGAACGGGCCCCGCGATGGAACGTCTCCGGTGTAGCTGCCCACGTGCGCAATCTCCTGCGCTCGGGCCAGATTGCTTTCGCTTTCCCGCAAGGCGAGTTCCACCCGCTTGCGCTCCGTGATGTCGCGAACGAAGGCCGTAAATATTCGTCGATCCGGCAACCGCACCTCGCTCAACGAAAGGTCCATCGGAAACAGAGTTCCGTCCTTCCGCTGTCCTTGAACCTCCCGACTCACGCCACCCAGAGGCAAATGGGACGCGACCAACTGCGGCATGTCGCCTTCCCAACCTTCCTGATCCGACGAGGATATCAACCGGCTGATGTTTTTCCCCAACACCTCCGAATGGGTGTAACCGAACGTCTGCTCCGCCGCCTTGTTGAACGACTCGATGAAACCGGATTCGTCGGTCGTAATGATCCCTTCCGCCGCCGTGTCGAGCATCGCCGTAAGCCGCGCTTCGCGGTCCCGGACCTGATCTTCGACCTTCCGCCGCAACGTTACGTCCAAATGGGAAACCACCGCTCCGCCCCGACCCCGGGTCAAGGGCGTCAGACTCATCAGGAACCACCGACGCTGCTGGGTCCGGCATTGGCACTGGTATTCGGTCATGAACCCGGTGCTGTCTCCTTTCAACACGGCTTCGATATCCCGAATGGCTTCGTGACTCCAAACGGTCGAGCGGCGACACACTTCGAGATAATTGGTGCCCACCCCGGAACGTTCGAAATCCACCGGCCCCTGCTGCTGCGCAAACCGACTCCAGGCGTCATTCGTCGCCACGACCACCCCGTCCTTATCGAGCAAGGCAATGTGCGAGGACAGCGCACTTAGAATCTCCTGGTTCACCGCCTGCGCTTCGCGGGCCACCTTGCGGATCATGGCATCCTGCAATTCCCGCTGCACCACCGGGGCCAACCGCGCCAGATTCTCCTTGCGGACATAGTCCTGCGCGCCCGCCTTCATCAACGCGACCGCGTTCTCTTCGCCAATCGTCCCGGACACGATGATGAACGGGATGTCCAAACCCGATTCCTGAAAAATCTCGAGGGCGGCATTGGCACTAAACTGAGGGAGATTGAAGTCGGAAATCACCACGTCCCACGGACTGGTCGCCAACGCTTTCCGCAATTCATCCGCCGTCTCCACCCGGAGATGCTCCACCTTCTTGCCATCCCGGGTCAGACTCCGAACGACTAACGCCGTATCGAACTCAGAATCCTCGACGACCAGGACACGCAGGCTCATAGCTTGGTTACTTTGGGTTGTGCCGACCCAATTCTAACCAGGGGCGTCCCAGAGACTCAATCGCCGAGACACGCTGATCAAAACTGACCGACTCGCGAATGTAGCCATCGGCCCCCAGACCATAGCCAGCGGAAAGATCCCGTTATTCCGTTGGCGGCGAACCAACTTGGGGAAACGGCGGGACGCGCGGCCGGAGGGAGGCCGACGAGTCGCTCTTTTCCCGAGGCGATTCCAAGGCGGCAACGCGCGGTATTTGCAGCAAATCATCCACGGCCAACCCCATTCTCCGGATCTCCGAGCGGACCCGCTGCAGATACCCCCGACCCGTTTCGTCCAACCGGTCCCCGAATTCCTCCAACAAAGCCTGGCTCCAGCCATCGATCCCCCGCAGAGGACCGCGTAGGTCATGCGCCACGGTTTGACTGAGGGTCTTCAACTCTCGGTGGGTGGTTTCCCAGTGCGACTGGCATTCCCATAGTTCTCGCTCCACCCGTTTCAACTGCTCCACATCAGTCAGCGTCCCGAACCACTGTCGCACTCGCCCCGCCGAGTCCCGCAGCGGTTCCATGCGACTGCGGAACCGACGCCAATGTTGATCCGTCCCGCGCACCGCCAACTCCGCCTCAAACGGAGCGCCCTGTTCGACCTCCCGAAACCAGCGCCCCCGTACCGCCGCGCGACTCTCCGGCTCCAGCACCTTCACCCAACCCCACCCCTCCCAATCGCGAAAATCCCCCCCGACGTAGGCATACCAACTCCGATTGAACCAGGTGACACTCCCCGCCGAGTCCGCAATCCAGGCCAATTGGGGAATGGCGTTGGCCAAGGTCCGGAATCGTTCCTCGTTCGCCTGCAACACCTCCCGGGCCATATGCGACTCGGTAATGTCGGTAAGCAGGGTCAGCGATCCCGTCACGGATTCCCGAGCATCCCGCAACGGCTGCATCTCCAAAGCCGCCCAAAAGCTCCAGCCAGCCTTATGCCGACTGAAGATCTCGCCCGCAACGAGCCCGACGCCACTCGACGGCAGAATGGCGCTCGCCTGCCCTCCCGACCCAGCGGCAGGGAGCAAATCAGTCAATCTTCGCCCCCGGGCCTCCACCGCGGTGAATCCCGTCAGGCGGGTAAATCCATCATTGATCCACTGGACCAATCCTTCCGCGCTGGCGATCGCCACTCCCTGGCTGGTCCGACTCGCCACCAAGGCCAAGCGTCTTAGTTCCGCCTCGCTCCGCTGCAGCGCCTCCATGCCCCGTTGTACATCAGCCGCCAATTGCTGCTGCTCACGGAGCTGACGCCGGAGTTCCAGCTGCGCCAGCACCTGACGGCCCAGAATTCTCAAGGCCTCGGTTTGGGACGGCTCCAACTCCCGGGGCCGAGTGTCCAACACGGCCAATGTCCCCAAAGCCTCCCCGCCCGCCGTCAACACGGGAACCCCGGCGTAAAAACGAAAGCGCGGCCCGGACACCACCAACGGATGATCTGCAAATCGGATATCTTCCCCCAGGTCAGTCACGATCAATAAATCGTCACCGAGAATGGTGTGGCTGCAGATGGCCTCGGTTCGCGGGAGTTCTACGAGCGAGAGCCCCCACTGCGCTTTGAGCCACTGACGGTTTCCCGCCACCAGGCCAATCAGGGCCGAAGGTGCCTGACACACCATCGCAGCCATTCGGGCCAAGTCGTCAAAACAGGGCTCCGGAGAGCTGTCGAGAATGGCGTACCGATCCAAAACCCGCAGGCGGGAGAGTTCGTTCAGGGGCAGATGGGCGGGAATCATGACAAGGCGGGGCAAAGGAGAACGCGTCAGAGGGCACTGGAGAATCTGCTGGGCCGGAATCTGTCCCGACCCTTCCACGGGCCTCACTCGGACTGCTGACCGCCGCGACTCAACCACCCACGAGTCCAGGCACCACGCCAGCGAATCAGGAGAACCCAGAAAACGGATAAAGCGCCGGGGCATCGAATCCTGCCCCGGCGCCGCCCGTCCCGCCGCTGCTTACAGCGAGACGGACTCCTGCACCCCAAAATCAAGGGGCCGTAATCACTTCGGTCGCCGTGCTCACTTGATTGAGCGAGGGATCGTAAGTGTAGTTGGCCAAAACCATCTTGGTGATCGAGAAGGTCAGCGTTCCCGCCGTGGTGACCTTTTTCGACGCAATCTCCACCTCACCGTTTGCATTCGTGGTCAGGGTCTTGTTGTTGCTGGCGATTCCAGTCCAGCGACCGGTCACCGCGATCCCCGAGATCGGCGATCCCGAAGGATTGGTGACGCGAACCCGAGCGTAAGCCGTCGTTCCGGTCGGGGTCACCACCGTCCGAGTGGTGATCGTTTCGACCCGCAGGATGCGTTGTTCCACTGCCTGTACGACAATCGTGGTCGAAGCCACACTCACGCCGCCCAGATTGTCCAGGACCGCGAGATTTACCTGATAGGTTCCCGCCGCCACGAAGCTGTGTTGCGCGGTTTCTCCAACCGCCGTGTTGCCATCACCGAAGTCCCAGGCGTAGGCCACAATTTCGCCGTCAGCATCTGTCGATCCGGTCGCATCGAAGACCACAGCGAGCGGCATGGTTCCAGAGCTGGTGCTCACCGACAGTTGCGCCGTGGGCGGCACGTTGGCCGGGGCCACTTCGATGGAGAGCGATTCCGAATGGGTCAGACCGCTGTCGTCGGTGATGGTCAGGACCGCGGTGTACGTTCCCGCCTGGGTGTAGGCATGATTCACAATCGCGCCCTGAGCAGTTTGGCCATCGCCGAAGTTCCAGTCGTAGGCCACCACCGAACCATCGGAGTCGAAGGACAGGCTACCGTCGAAACTGACCGACAGCGGCGCCGTACCCACCACCGCACTCGGGTTGATCACCGCCACCGGAGCCACTGGCTGAACGGGATTGGCCACCGTACCCGTCACCGAGTAGTTGCCGAGCGACCCATAGGTGGAGTAGCCGGTCGTGACCGATCCGCGGCCCTCGCCCTGAACCGCCAAGAAGTAGGTTCCGGCCGGAAGGTTCAGATTGAATACCGCCGACAGTGTCGTGGGGGAACTGGCCGACGCGACCAAGGCGCCGGTGGAGTCGTAGATCGTGGCCCGCACATCCAGGTTGGGGCCGCGGGACTGCGGAGCCACCGTCAACGTCGCCAAGCCCTCGCCCGCTACGAAGGCAAACATGTCGACATCCGTGTTCCGTTCGATGATGCCGCTGGCCGCCAGCTGCATTCCCAGCGGCAGGTAACTGGCCACGGCGGTTTGGTCGCCATGGTCATCCGCCCGGTACGTCACCCCGTAGTTCTGCATGACCGCGAGATCATCCTGGGTGTTGCTGGCGCTGGCGTATTCGCCCCGGCTCCATTGGGTCACATTCTTTGAGTAACCGACGCCCATGATCGGCGCCCACCCCGTCTCACCCGAGCCATTGCCGGCGAAGTAACTCGCGCCATTCAACACTCCGTCATGACTCAATCCAAGAGCATGACCAGCTTCATGCGAGGCCGCTTCCGCAATGTTCTTGTCATTGGTGGCTCCCAGCTTGTCCGAGAACACGAGGGAAGGTTTCCAGCTGTCGCCCACGTCGTTGAACGTCCCCAGGTACGAGACACCACCGTAGTTGCCGAAGTACGAACTCAGGGGGCTGATAAGAACCCGCACCCCATAGTACTCATCCGACGGATTACTCCGGGTCAGCTGAGCTTCGCTGAACAGTTCCGTGGTCACGTCGATGTCGAGCGGAGCGTAATCCTCCGCCACCCGCTGCCAGATCTGGATGATCCGGGTCCGCTCGGCGTCACTGAACGTGGTCGGTGAGCCTTCCGTGTTGTAGGCCGGAGCCACAATGTTCGTGCCCCCGTTGTAGAACTCCGTCCAGGCGTTGCCCGACATCACATGACCATCGAAATCGAGGAAGATGGTTCGCTTGGCTCCTGGTCGGCTGTGCAGTTTGAACGCATCCACCGGCTGCGGAGTCTCCAGGGCGTTCATGGCCATACGCACCGGAGGCGACGGAATCTGTTCCAGCGGATTGCCGCCCAAACCGTTCTCCTGCGCCCGTACCGGCGGGGACGGAATCTGCTCCGACGGGTTGTTACCCGGAAAGTTCGCCACCGGAGGCGACGGAATCTGCGTGGAAGGAGAACCGTCAAAGCCACTCAGCATATTCCCGGTCGGCGGCGACGGAATCTGACCCGTGGGCGGGTCGATCAAGCCATTCTGGGAGAATCGAACCGGAGGTGACGGGATCTGGCTTGAAGGGTTTCCGCCCAGCAGCACCGGAGGCGAAGGAATCTGACCCGAAGGCGTCCCACCCAGCAGCACCGGAGGCGAAGGAATCTGGCCCGAAGGGGTTCCGCCCAGCAGCACCGGAGGCGAAGGAATCTGACCCGAAGGGGTTCCGCCCAGCAGCACCGGAGGCGAAGGGATCTGACCCGAAGGCGTCCCACCCAGCAGTACCGGAGGCGAAGGAATCTGGCCCGAAGGCGTCCCACCCAGCAGTACCGGAGGCGAAGGAATCTGACCCGAAGGCGTCCCACCCAGCAGCACCGGAGGCGAAGGGATCTGCGTCGAGGGGTCGCCTTCCAGCAGCACCGGAGGTGAAGGGATCTGCGTCGAGGGGTCGCCCTCCAACAGGACCGGAGGTGAAGGGATCTGCGTCGAGGGGTCGCCTTCCAGCAGCACCGGAGGTGAAGGGATTTGCGTCGAGGGGTCACCTTCCAGCAGCACCGGAGGTGAAGGGATCTGCGTCGAGGGGTCGCCTTCCAACAGGACCGGAGGTGAAGGGATCTGAGTGGAAGAGTCTCCCAGGTCCACATCCGTCAACGGATCAGTATAAAGAAGCCGTCCCTGGGGATCCACCGCCAGACTCGAATCCGCCCGCAATCGCAGGTGCAGTTCCGTGGCCGTCAGACCGTACGCCCGGGCCACATCAGGTAACCGCAGTCCCAATCCGTTGATCGCATCTTGCCCGCGTCTAATACCGCCCATACTCACGACGGGGAAATTCACGTAGCTGGGCCCCTGACCGGGTCCGGCATGAGCAGTCATCAACAGGGCAACAGACAGCGCGGCCGCAGTGGCGCGCTGTCGGTTCTGATTGTGGGAGCAAGATTTCATAGCAGAGGTTCGATTCGAGTTTGAGGTTGCAGAGGCCGGATTCATCCGGTCCTCCGGGTGAGAGGCACTCCTCGTCGGACTTGGGATCTGATGGCGGAGTTCCTTCTGCACGGACCCAGCATGCTCCTTTGTTGCATTATTCATATTGGGCTACCTCCTTGCTTTTACTAAGTCATATTCCCAATTGAGCTAATTCATTTACCGGAGTGTCCCTCAGCGATTTCCCGACTAGCCCTAGTAGTTTTCACCTAGCCCGGAATCCGAATTACCAAGCCCAGTAGGGACCTTCCCTACCCACGACGGGGACCGCGCCCAATAGGCACGCGCCTACAACTGGGCAAGCTCATGACCGTGCGAACGAATCTTATCCACGGCAGTCACGGCCATCCGACGCCCGGGACCGCGTTGCGGGATCGTTCGCTCATTGGTTCCCCTTCCCCGGAAGCGGCCTCCCCACTCGAGCTGACCCGCCTGCAGAACCTTCAGGAGTATCGGATATTGGATACCGCACCGGAACGCGAATTTGACGACCTGGCCCAACTGGCCTCCCAACTCTGCGAGGCGCCGGTAGCGTGGATCAGCCTGATTGACCACGAGCGCCAATGGTTGAAGGCGAAGGTGGGACTGACGACCGACACCTTCCCACGCGAGCACTCCTTCTGCGCCCAAGGACTGCTCCAAAGCGCCCCGCTGGTCGTTGAGGATGCCCAGTCGGACCCCCGGTTTCAGGACCACCCCCTCGTCAGCCAACCACCTCGCTTGCGCTTCTTCGCCGGAGCTCCCGTGCTGTCCTCCGAAGGCCGCGCCCTGGGAATGATCGGCGTGGGAGATCGCGAGAAGCGGACCGTAAACGCCGATCAACTCGGTGCTTTGACCTCCCTGAGCCGCCAGGTGATGGCCCAATTGGAGCTTCGACGCGTTCAGTACGATCAACAGCAGATGATTCAGCGACTCCGCCAGACCGAGGTGGCGTTGCACCGGACCGAAACCGAACTCAATGCCACCCAGATGGGGGTCAAGGCAGGAACTTGGGAGTTCAATCTGGAGTCAGGGGCGGTCAGTGCGTCACCCGGCATTGGGGCCATGATCGGGCGCAATCGATCCCTGCCGGTCGTCACCTGGGACGAATTCTTGAGCGGCGTTCATCCGGCAGATGCCGACCCTTTGCGCCAATTTGCCACTCAGGCTCGAGCTGATGGGCGAATGAACCGGGCGGAGTTTCGTTTTCGCCATCCCGACGGCAGCACGCGTTGGTTCTCCTGGACCTGCGATCCCATTTTCGACGCCGACGGAAGCTTGCGACGGATCCTCGCCTCGGTTCAGGACGTCACTGACCGTCACCGCCACACCGAACGACTTGATGCCTACGTTCAACGCCTCGCCTTGGCGACCGAAGCGGGTCAATTGGGCGTCTGGGAATGGGATGTCGAAACCAACCTGATCCGATGGGATCCCCAGACCTGCATCATCTACGGACAGCCTTATCGGGAGTATGTGACCTTCGACGCTTGGGCCACTTCGCTTCATCCGGAGGACCTTGTTCCGACCGAAAAGCGGCTGCGCAGCGCCATTACCAAGAAGGGACAATCCAGCTTCGAATTCCGGATTGTCCGATCCAACGACGGATCCATTCGTCACGTACAGGTGGCCACCAGCGCTTTGGTGGATTCCCAGGGGCACGTGACCAAGGTGGTGGGGGTCACCTTCGACATCACCGACCGAAAGCAGTCGGAACGTGAATTGGAGCAACTGCGCCAGCAACTGCTCGAGGCTCTGCGCCGCGGCGAACAGGCGGAGATGGCGACGAATGTCCTCCACAACGTGGGCAATGTCCTCAATAGCGCCAACGTTTCAGCGACCCTCGTCATCGACAGTCTGCGCTCCTCCAAAATCACGGGTTTGGCCAAGGCCGTGGCGCTGCTCCAGGAACATCCCGAGGATCTGGCCGAGTTTCTCACCCAGGATCCCCGGGGGCGGCAACTTCCCACGTATCTCGCTTGTCTCGCCGAGCACTTGCAGGCCGAACGTCAGGTCATTGCCGATGAACTCGAGTCGCTGCGCCGCAGTATTGATCACCTCAAGGAGATCGTGAGCATGCAGCAGAGTCATGCTCGAGGAGGGGGAAGGCGGCAACTGATCCGCGTCTCCCAATTGGTTGAAGATAGCTTGCGCATGAATGACCTGGCCCTGACCCGGAAGGGTGGCCTCGAGATCATCCGCGACTTCGCTCCGCTTCCCCCGGTCCATTTGGATCGGCACAAGGTCCTGCAGGTGCTGATCAATCTCGTCAGCAACGCGACCTGGGCCTGTGGCGAGTCTGCACGGGAGGATTCACGGTTAACCCTGCGAATCGGTCGCTGCCAGGACCGTCTGCGAATTGAGGTAACGGACAACGGAGTCGGCATTCCTGCGGAGAACCTCACCCGAATTTTCGAACACGGATTCACCACCCGGAAGGGCGGGCACGGTTTCGGCCTCCATAGCGGGGCCCTCGCCGCCCGGGAAATGGGTGGATCTCTCACTGCTCAAAGCGGAGGTCCCGGACAGGGCGCCTCCTTCACCCTCGACCTCCCCTACGAGCCATAGGAACACCCCATGAATACAACCCCACTCGAACCCAACCGTCGCGTCCTGCTGGTGGAGGACAACCGCGGAGTCCACGCTGACTTCCGGAAGCTGCTCAGTCCAACCACCGTTCTGGACCACGGCCTGGAAGCCTCCGAAGCCATCCTCTTCGGTGCCCAGTCAAGCCCGTCGCGACCCAGCTATGCGGTCGACTCCGCCTATGATGCCGCTGAAGGAGAAGCCCTGGTCCGCCAGGCGATCCAGGAAGGCCAGCCGTATGCCGTCGCCTTTGTGGATATTCGCCTCCCCGGGCAGGACGGCGTGGAAACCGCCACCCACCTTTGGGAGCTTGATTCCGACCTGCAGATCGTAATTTGCACCGCGTATTCTGACCTTCCCTGGGATGAGGTCCTCCAACGGCTGGGACACTCGGACCGTCTCGTCGTTCTCAAAAAGCCCTTCGACCCGGTCGAAGTACGCCAACTCGTGGCTTCACTTTCCGAGAAATGGCGTCTCACCCGCGAAGCCGCTCTCCAACTGGCAGATCTTGAGAAGCGCATCGAAGAGCGCACGCAGGAACTCAAGGCTGCCAACACGCATCTGGCGTCGACCAACCAGGAGTTGATCGTGGCCAATCAGCGAGCCAACGAAATGTCGACGGCAGCCATGGTCGCCAACGACGCCAAAGGGGAGTTTCTCGCCAAAATGAGCCACGAAATTCGCACGCCGATGAACGGCGTCGTGGGCATGACCGATTTGCTGCTGCACACCAATCTGGATCCCCAACAGCGCGAGTTTGCTGAAATCATCCGAAGCAGTGCCGGTTCGTTGTTGGCCATCATCGAGGACATTCTGGATTTCTCGAAAATCGAGGCCGGCAAACTCGTCTTCGAACATCGCGATTTCAACGTGCGGGAGGTTGTCGAGGACGCCCTCGAACTGCTCGGTGGTCAGGCTCAATCCAAAGGCATCGAACTCGTCGGTGAAGTGCCCCATGACCTGCCCGTTAAATTCCGCGGCGACCCGGGCCGACTCCGTCAGATCCTGATCAACCTGATCAGCAACGCCATCAAGTTCACCGGCCAGGGCGAAGTGGTCGTGCGGGTGCGTCAGGAGGGCGAGGGCGAGTCGGAATCCTCCCTTCGCTTTGAGATCAAGGACACGGGCATCGGTATCGCCCCGGAAGCCCAGGCCCGGCTTTTTCAAACTTTCAGCCAAGCCGACACGACCACGACCCGGACCTACGGGGGTTCCGGCCTGGGATTAGCCATCGCCAAACAGTTGGTCGGCCTCATGCACGGTCAGATCGGACTCGAAAGTGCCGTTGGCCGGGGATCCACCTTCTGGTTCGCCATCCGCTTTGAAAAACAGCCAGAACGCCTGGCCACCGAGCCTGGACACAAGAGTCTCGCTGGACGCCGCGTACTGATCGTGGATGACAACGCCACACATCGACAAATGCTGCGGCAGCAGATTCTCGGCTGGCGAATGCAGACCGGCGTGGCCGCGGGCGGCCGCGAAGCGCTGGTGCAACTGAGTCAGGCCGAGCGCGACGGGAACCCCTTTGACCTCGCGTTGGTTGACTTGCGCATGCCGGGTATGGACGGACTGACCCTCGCCCGGGCGATGCAATCCAATCCCGATACCCGGGAGACTCGCATCGTGTTGTTGTCTGGCCTGGGCGACCGACCCCAGCCCGAGGAACTCCAGGCGGCCGGGGTCACGGCCACCCTGACCAAGCCGGTCAAACAGGTCCGCTTGCTGGAATGTTTGTCGAACATTGCGGCCACCCTGCCCGTCCGCCGCCCGGTTTCCCGACCCCCGACCCCGGTGTTTGAATCCGACACCCAACAGGCCCGAGTGCTCTTGGCCGAAGACAATCCGGTGAATCAAAAGCTCGCCCAAGCGCAGCTGCAAAAGCTGGGCTATCCGGTCGATGTGGTGTCCAACGGCCGGGAAGTGCTGGAAGCCCTGGCCAAGCGACCTTACGACATCATTCTGATGGACGGTCGGATGCCCGAACTGAATGGCTGCGAAGCCACTGCGGAGATCCGTCGCCGCGAAAAGGCCAAGGTGTATCAAGAGCTCGGCCGACTTCGCCCGGTGTACATCATCGCCCTGACCGCCAGTGCCCTTCAGGGGGATCGGGAGAAGTACCTCGCCGCCGGCATCGATGACTACCTCAGCAAACCGGTCCAATTGAAGGAGCTGAACGCCGCCTTGCACCGCTGGAACGAGAAGTACGCCGACTCCGACAGCCATCCCATCCTGGTCGACCGCTTGCTGCCCACGATTGGATCGCCTCTGATCGTACCTGGATTCGATTCGACCTTGAATGGTCGCGGAATGGGAACACGGGGTACGCGATGAGTCACCGGCGCCGACGAGCCGACGAAACCGATTTTTTTACACCGCCTGAATAAGGGACTGTTTTCCCGGGTCGTTTCCGGACAGTGTCCCGCATGATTTTCCCGCTGCGGATAGCCCTCCTGGGGGTTGTCCTTCTCTCCACCGGATTGGCGCAAACTCCGGAATGGATTTGGTTCAACAAGACCGAAGAGGCCGAGAACCGCTTCTTTCGCAAAACCGTGGTGGTTCCAGGAGAGGTTACCGAAGCAACGCTGACCGGCACCGCGGATGACGGTCTGGAGATTTTCTTAAATGGAAAGCGCGTCCTCTGGGCCGACGAATGGAAAAACGCCTTCGCGGTCGATGTCCGCTCCCAACTGAAGGCCGGGACGAATCAGATCGCCATTCGCGCCTGGAATGGTGACGAATCCCCCGCCGGGGCCACCGCCCAACTGGTGTTCGTAACGCCCCAAGGCAAGCAGATCATTGTGACGGACAGCACCTGGAAGGCCGCGGATCGCGAGGCCAAGGATTGGAATCAACCGAATTTCAATGATTCCAACTGGGGTTCGGCTCGATCGCTGGGTCGAGTAGGCATTGATCCGTGGGGCGCTGTCTTCGCCAGCACCGTCAAGGGTTCCGCCAAAGCGGGCGGATCGGGAGGAGGTACCGCCCGGGCGGCAACGCCTGCCGAACAACTGTTCCACCTGCCCGACTTCAAGGTGGAGCTCATCCTGACGGGAGAGCCGACCGAAGGTTCCTGGGTGAATTTGTGCCAGGATCCCCAGGGTCGCCTGATCCTGAGTCCACAGTACGCCAAAACCAACCCTGAGGCCGGCCTGCTCCGGGTCACCTTGGGACCCGAAGGTCGGGTGACGAAACGGGAGTTCATCGCCAAACCGCTTTATGACGCCCAAGGCATGTGCTTCGCCCACGGAGCCCTTTGGGTCGTGGTGAACCACTACTCTACCAAGTTCGAATCGGGTCTTTACCGCATCACCGATGACGGCAGCGATACCTGGTCCAACATCCAATTGGTGAAGAAGCTGCCCGGTGGTGGCGAACACGGCCCCCACGCCGTGGAACTGGGTCCGGATGGCAATCTCTGGGTCATGGCCGGCAACCACACCAAACCGCCGGAAGGTCTCTCTCCGAATTCGCCACACAAAAACTACGCCGAAGACCATGTCCTCCCGCGGCAACCGGACGGCAACGGCCACGCCACCGGGGTCATGGCGCCCGGCGGATACATCCTTCGGGTCAACCCCGACGCCACCCGCTTCGACTTCTTCTGCGGCGGTTTCCGGAACCAGTTCGACTTCGCCTTCAACGTCGATGGGGAACTCTTCGCCTGGGACGCCGACATGGAATACGACTGGGGCGTACCCTGGTACCGGCCTACCCGCGTCAATCACTCGGTATCCGGCGCCGAATTCGGCTGGCGCTACGGCACTGGCAAGTGGCCCGACGATTATCCGGACAGCTTGGGCGCGGTGGTCGACATCGGCATCGGTTGCCCGACGGGTATGAGCAGCGGGCGCGGAGCCAAGTTCCCGGCCCAATATCAGCGTTGTCTCTACGTGCTGGATTGGACCTACGGCCGTTTGATGGCCGTCCACCTGAAGCCTGAGGGCGCCAGTTACACCGCCACCTGGGAAAACTTTGTGGCGCCCCTGGGCCTCGTGAAACCGGGCGAACCCAAGCCGCCGCTCAACCTCACCGACGTAATCGTAGGCGCGGATGGAGCGCTCTACTTCACCATCGGTGGTCGCGGCACCGCCTCCGGACTCTACCGAGTCACTTACACGGGATCGGAATCAGTGGCCCCCGCCCTCGAACCGAATCAGGAAGGCGCCCAAGCCCGCGCCCTGCGCCGTCAATTGGAAGGATTCCATGGTCAACCCAATCCGGCATCGGTGGCTTTTCTCTGGCCGCACTTGAACAGTCCGGACCGCGCCATTCGTTATGCCGCCCGGATCGCCCTTGAAGCCCAACCGGTCTCGCAATGGCAGGCGAAGGCTCTCGCTGAATCGTCGGCTGACGCAGGTCTGACTGCGCTGCTGGCCCTTGCCCGGGTCGGCGACCAAGCGGTTCAAGCCGATGCCCTCAAGGCCCTCGGCAAGTGGCCCTTGTCGTCCCTCACGGAACGGCAACAGGTCGACAAGCTTCGAGTCATCCAGGTCAGCCTTGCCCGGCACGGGCTCCCCTCTAACGACCTCGTCCAACTCGCCATCGAACGACTCAACCGGAGCTATCCCAACGCCAGCGCCCGGGTGAATCGTGAACTCGCCCAGGTGCTCATCGCCCTGGGTTCTCCCGACGTCGTCGAGAAAACACTGGCCGTCATGGCCCGGTCGACCACGCAGGAGGACCTGATGAACTACGTGTTCCATCTGCGGAATGCCCGGAACTGGACGACGGAGCAACGCCGCGAGTACTACGAATACTGGTTGAAGGTCCGGGATGGGTACGCTCACGAACCCCAACTGGTCCGTTGGTTCGAAGAAGCCGGCCGACCCTACGGCGACGGCGCGAGCTTCAACAATTTCCTCAAGAACTTCCTCAAAGACGCCACAGCCGGGCTCACCGAATCGGAAAAAGCCGAATTCTCTCCCCTGTTCGCCACCATTGCGAGCAACCAGGGATCCAAGAAAGGTGTGAGCGCGTTCCCGGCACCGAAAACCCGGCCATTCGTCAAGGAATGGACCGTGGCCGAACTTTCACCCAAACTCGACCAGGGCAGCCGGGGCCGGAATTTCGAACGAGGACGTCAGGCCTTCGCGGATGCCCAGTGCCTCGCCTGTCATCGCTTCGGTCGGGAAGGCGCCGGCATCGGCCCGGACCTGACCGCGGTTAGCGCGCGCTTCACCCGACGCGACGTGCTCGAAAGCATTCTCGATCCCAGCAAGGTGCTGTCCGAACAGTATGAGAACACCACCCTCACCCTGAAGGACGGCGAAGAGCACACTGGCCGGCTGATTGAAGAGACACCCGATTTCGTGGTTCTTCTGCCGAACCCACTGGCCCCAGAGAACAAACTCTCGATCAAGACTGCGGACATCAAAGCTCGCGCGGCCTCCAAGATTTCCCCCATGCCGGTCGGTCTCGTGGATGGGCTCAGCCAGGAGGAGATTCTTGATCTGCTGGCCTTCATCGAGTCGTCCGGGCGCCGTCAGCACGCCGCCTTCGCACCCTGAGCGGCGATTTTCGGTCAATGACGGAAGAAGCAGCGAAGCCTCCGCCGTTTTGAGAAGCCGGCAACCTGGCGAAGGCACCCTCCAATCATCAACTTTGGGGACGTGATTTCGCACGGGGCCAGTCCCCCCAAAAAAAGAAATCCCCACCGAAACGGTGGGGATGAATGGGCGATTGTCTTCAAGAACCCGAGGCATCCACCCAGATACCTCACTGAAGCCGATCGAACTCATTCTGCCGATGCCGTCCGGAGGAACATGAAACTCCGGCCGACACCTGCTTTCTGAAAGTTACTTCGTGGCCGCCTCCGTAGTCGCGGGAGCTGCGGCCTCTTCCATCATCAGGGTCCCCGGCAGCTGGGCCGAAATCGAGGGAGCCGAGGTCACGGCCTTTTGAACCACCTTGCCCGCGGGCACCGAGGGCGAGGTCAGGGCGAGAATGGCGAAGACCAATCCGAACCAAAGAGTGATGATCAGCGAGGGCGCGACGCGGGCGACCCAGCCTTTGGCGGTCTCTTCGCGCATGGCCATGATCGGCGCCTCGGCCGTCCGGGACTCTTCGCGCAGGGCCCGCAGCCGCAGATTGCTCAACTGTCGTCCGGAGATGATCTCGGACGCGTGGGAGATCCGGGTCGCGATGGCCTCGGTCGCGTGGGAGATCCGCGTGGCAATGATTTCCGTGGCGTCTTCGAATTCGGTGGGAAAACCGACTGTTGGGTATTTGGCAGTCATGGCTGGTGTGATTTAGTGGTTTGAAGTTGGGTGGATTAATCAGTTGGTGCAGTGGCGGGCTGGATTGCTCAGTTCCGAAGGCCCGCCGGGCTTCCGGACTCCGGTCCTGTCTGACCGGGTCCACTCACACTCCGGAGTGGACCCGGCCGCCAGGATCGGCGGATTTTTAGGTTTGGTTTTGGTTGTTTGGCATGTCCCACAGCTTGTTCTGACGGGGATACTGTGACGCGCCCCCACCGAACCAACAATCAGCCGAGCCCCTCTACCGAGGTCCGTCGGAACCCCTAAGCGACTAGGAGAATCTCCTAGATCGTCTGGGGCCAACTCCTTTAGGCAGTTCGGAAACTCACTGGACTGGACCGGGCGCTGCGAGACCACCCGGCGCGAAAGGAACTGAATCCCCCCTTCGTTACGGCGCTCTGCCGAGCGACCCGAGCTACCGCTCTGGGAGACACTGGCTCCGCGGAGCTCGTTGGATTCTGTTGGGAAGAGGTTCATCGGAGGGAAGAGAAGGTTTTCGGTGTATTCTGGAGAAAAAGGACCGCCAGGACTTCCTGCTCCGGATCATCCCGGCGGTGTTTTCAGGGTGCGTTCCGAAACAGACTCAGGGCTTGAGAGTGATGGTCGGGTCGCCGTAGAGGACGCGGTACACGTTGCCCACGCTGTTGCTCACCGTCTTGCGCCAAGCCTCGCCAAGCGTCTCGCCGGAGAACACCCCGTCCAAATTCCAGCGATCCCAGGTGTACGATCCGGTTGCCAGGGCACCGGTCAGCAGCGGATTCACCAACCGGGGAGTACCGAAGTCGATCTGGTAGCTGCCGAAGTAGAGGTCCAGCACGGCCCAGTCATTGGTCCGCTTGGTCCAAGTGGTGCCGGTGGAGGGCATGACTTTGAAGTCAATCAGCACTCCGAAGGACGCGCTTTGCTCCACCGAGTAGGGCTGGGTCGTGTTGGCCGTGACGCTGCGGAAGAATCGGTAGTTGTCAGCACCCACCGTGCTGCTGGCCCACTCGGCGATCCCGGTCCAGGGCTGACCATTGTAGGCCATGTGCGCCACCTTCGTCCGGGGAGCCCAGGCGCCGGTGCGATAACCGTGCAACCGAGCGAAGTACTTTTGGTAGCGATCAATCAGGAAGTCCTCAGCGGAAAGGGTGCTGCCGAAGGTCTTGGGATTTCCGAAGCTCAGATCCAGGAATCCGACACAGGCCAGGGCTTCACCACCCAGTTCCTGCCCGAGGCTGTTCCGATTTCCCGGCGCCGTGTCCTGGTCGAACTTGCCGTCACCCGGGCGATTGATTTGGTCGGGCTTCACCGCCACCGCCGTGTTGTCCTGAACGTCCGTCCAACCGCTGTAAGGCATCGCGTAGTAGGCCGTGGTAGCATAGGCACCCTTCGTATCCCAATGACCATCCGGCAGGGTGTTGATGCCGGAACGGGGCATCGGGACCTTGCCAATGAAGAAGATGTGCAGGTTCGTGGTCGCCCGAACCCGGGGCCAAATTTCCTTCTGCGCGAGCTCAATGTGCTGCATCGGCTTCTTCGGATCCCGACGAGCGGTGTAGATCGTCTCCACCACCCAACCTTCGGCTCGGAGGTCGGCCTCGTGTTGTTGCAGACTCGGAGCCAGCGCCATCGGCAAGGTCGATTCCACCACTCGCAGGAGCCGGCGGCTGGGAGCCACCGCACCTTCCGGCAGACCGCCCACCTCTCCGGTGTTCACGCTGTACCCCTCCGCCACCACTCCTTGGCGTTGAGCGAATTGGGTTGTCGCCAGATTGCTCCCGGAGAAGTTGACCACTTCGTTTCCGGTCACCACCGAACCATTCACCGTCACCACCGTGGACTGCGAGGAAACCAGCCCGTCCTGATCGGTTACCGTCAGCACCACCGTATAGCTGCCTGAGGCGGCATATCCGTGGGAGGCAACCGCTTCACTGGCGGAAGATCCATCACCGAAGTTCCAGGCGTAACCGACGATCGCGCCATCCAGATCAAAAGACTGCGAGGCGTCGAAGGTCACCCCTTCGGAAGTCGCGCTCGTCTTCGCCACCGCCACCGGAGCCACCGCTTCCGGGGCCACCACGGTGCCGGAGATGCTGTAGTTGAATCGGGCCGTCTCGTTTTCGGCGCGAACCGTCAGAAAGTATCGGCCTGCCGCCACTTCGACGTTCACTTCGCCAGCGGACGTCGTCACCAGTTCACCCGCCTCAGTACGCAATTCGGTGCGCACCGTGGCGTTGGACTCCCCAGTAACCATCAGACTTACCGGGCCGGCGGCGGCGTGGAAGGCGAAGACGTCGAGGTCAGCACTCCCGTCCACCAGTCCGGAGGCCTCCAGGACCGGTCCCACCGGGAAGTAGCTCGCCGTAGTCGGCAGGTTGCCATGATCGTCCGCGCCGGACTGCTGACCCTGGGCGGTCAGGAGGAAGCCAGCGGCCAGAGCGAGGGAGCCCAAGCGGAGGGCCCGGGCGATATTAAGATTCGAGTTCATGGAGCAGGAAGTGGTTACGGAGTTGGGTGTGCGGGCCGACAGCTGGCGGCCGGACAGGGCATCCGAAACCAAGCGCAAACCGGCCTGAATCGAGGCTTCCGCTCCTTCGCGGCTCATCCCGTTCTCCGGCGTTGCACTCAGCAGAGGTTTCGTTTGCACGGGATGAGATTGCTCCGTTTATATTTCCTGCATATTGGTGTAGTTCCTGTCTGTTATTAGGCGTTTCACCTATGATATTTTCCTAACACCCCCTCATCATATCGCGGACCCCGCTAGGAATTTTCCTTAGCGGCGATCCGGAGAGTTCCCCCGCCCGCATTTCCCCAGCCGCCGACGACTTCAGAGTGATTCGACGACGGAAACCCCTTCCCACCACAACCCAGGACGGCGCGAGGACGCGCTCAGCCGGAGAGGCCTCATCAAAAAAAGAAGCGGCGCCGAGGCGCCGCTACCCGGAATGCCCAGAGGCATCCCCCAACTTCAATATGCTCTTCAGGCCGACCAGCGGCCGGGGTCCCTTAGTGGATGTGCAAAGGGGAAACGAAGTAAAGCCGACCTGGGGCCAGTCCTGCTTCCGGCAGGAAGCCCGGCAACTCCACCCGTACTTGAGTGGTGCCGGCCGCCTTGCCCCACAATCCCAATAGATCGCCAAAGGTCGGCGGCGCCTGGTAGGTGACCAGATTCGCCCGGGATACTCCGGCCAGTGACTTCGCCCGGCCCACCGCCCGTTGAAAATCCCCCAACTCATCCACCAAGCCCGACTCAAGGGCTTGCTTGCCCGAAAGGATTCGTCCATCGGCGATCTCTTCCCAGTTGGCTGCCAATTCCCGTCCCTCCTTCACTCCCTCTTCCTGATTTTGCTGAGCCGACCACCGACGTCCCTGCCGAATCACCTCTTTGAAGCGGTCAAAACTCTCTCCCACGAGCTGCTGCAAGATCTGCCGCTCTTCGGGCAGGACATCCTCGGGGCGTTGCTCTCCGCTGAACATGTCCTTGAGTTTGCCGCTCTTCACCACGTCCGGCAGTACCCCCACCTTGTCCATCAATCCGCGATAATTGTAGCCGTGGAAAATCACACCGATGCTGCCCGTGAGCGTCAAAGGATGGGCGACAATCCAGCGGCAGGGCGCGCTGACGTAGTATCCACCCGAGGCCGCGAGCGAACCCATGCACGCCACCACTGGAACATCATTCGACAACTGGAACGTGCGCAACGCCTCGTAGATTTCATCACTGGCCAGCACCTCTCCTCCCGGAGAATCCACGTGCAGGACGACCGCTTTCACCTGGGAATCCTCCGCGGCCCGATCCAACTGCGCGCGAATGGAGTCCACGAGACTTCCCCGCATGCCGAGAGTTCGACCACTGATCACGCCCTTCAACTCGATGACCGCCACCTTATCCCTAGCTCCATGGTCTTCGAGAACAGTCTCGAAAAGTTGACGCGCTCCAGTTCCACCGCTCGCCATGAGGGAACTGCTGCCAACCACCGCTCGGCCGACCAGAAACGCTCCCATCAAAGAGACCCCAACCGCCGCCACCAGGATCAGCCCCACCCA
Source organism: Verrucomicrobiota bacterium (assembly GCA_017309115.1). GTDB lineage: Bacteria > Verrucomicrobiota > Verrucomicrobiia > Limisphaerales > UBA9464 > UBA9464. The sequence goes on from JAFLEF010000016.1 coordinate 27,666, forward strand.
GAGCCACACGGAGGTCCGCCGCGATGCCGGCGGGATTGCCCGTCCCGGGGTGGGCAACGGCTCGGGAAGCGGAGGCAGAGGCGGTGACACACGAGGAGGCAGGGAATCGGACATGACCCGCCCAAACTAGGAAGCATCCCCCAGCTTGCAAGCCGGAGCCACTGTCACCCGTGACGGCCGCGCGGGCGCCTTGAATCGGATGGGAAGCGTTCGTAGGCTGCCCGCCGGTGCAACCGTTCCAAATCATCTTCAATCCCACGAGTGCCGCGGAGCTCTCCCGCATGCCAAAGGAGCTCCAACTGCAGATCCTGGGACAATTCCGGGGATTACCCCATGAATTGCAGCGGGAGGAAGGGCAGTACGGACATTTGACCCGGGCCGGTCGCACCCTGACCCGCTACCGACTCGGTGAGTACCGAATCTATTTCGAGCGCCATCCCCTGGGCATCGTGGTGCACCGAATTCTGAACAAACATTCCCTGAAAGACTTCCTCTTCCGCTCCAACCTGAGTCAGGAAGAGGACGCATCTCTGGCCGAGAATCCCAAGTTTTGGGAGCTCATTGAGCAATCCCGCAGCGCGGCCAAGAGCTTCGATTGATCCCCCGGCAACAGGCGGATCGGGCCGACACCGGAGCCTGCCTTCCTTGGAATTCCTTAAGCGTGCAAGGGTCACCCATGGGTGGTCCGGAATACTGTCGTCCCGCCGGACAACATCCCTCGGCTCACAGCGGCGATGCTTGGCCCGGAGCCCCGGTCGGACCGAGCGTCAATCTACTCCCACGCATGAGCTCGGACCCAGGGGATAGTCGTCTTCCAGTGGTGGTCCTCAATCTCCGGATTCAATCGTTCCACCGGGACATTTGCTTCGACGATTCCAGGCACAGCCGCCATGTTTCGACCCACGCATGCGGTTGCTCTTCGTCGCCGACCTGCATTACGCCCTCAAACAATTCGACTGGGTGGTGGTGAATGCGCCGACCTATGACTTCGTGGTCATTGGTGGTGATCTGCTGGACCTGAGTTCTGCCCTGGATCTGGACGTCCAAATCGTTGTGGTGGAAAAGTACCTCACCCGCATCAGCGCGCTGGCCCCGGTGTTGGTGTGTTCCGGAAATCACGACGGCGACCAACGCTCCGCAGCCGATGAATCGGTGGCGCGTTGGCTCCAGGATGCCCGCTCAACCCGCATCGCCGTCGACGGGGACAGCGTCGAACAAGACGGAACCCTCATCACGCTCTGCCCCTGGTGGGACGGGCCGGAATCCCGTGCGGCGCTGGAAGCCCAACTGGCCCGGGACGCCGCCCGATCCAAAGACCGCTGGATTTGGATTCACCACGCGCCGCCCGACCGCTCACCCACGAGTTGGACGGGCAAGAAATTTGGCGGCGACGAATTCCTCGTGGGTTGGATCGAAAAGTACCAGCCCACCCTCGTGATGTGCGGACACATTCACAATGCGCCGTTCTATCCCAACGGATCCTGGGTGGATCGCCTGGGCAAAACCTGGGTCTTCAATCCCGGGCGCCAAATCGGTCCCAACCCGGCTCACATTGCGCTGGATCTAACAACCATGAGTGCGGAATGGATCTCCCTTGAAGGCCAGGTGATCCGTCATCTGGAACCGGCCGAACCCGAGCTTACTTCGCGGGAGGCCGCGGTTGCCGGTGCATGAGTGTGCCGAGAACGTCGTCCACCATTCCCAGGTGGTCGTGCCCTTCGTATTGCCGCTTCACATCAATCAGGTAGCGGTTCAAAGCGTCCAACCGCCGGGCCAGCAAAAAGGCCACGTGCAAACTGGCCTCGGCCGAAGACTGAAGAAATGCCGTCGGCTCCACGACCACCGCAAATGTGCTGGGCTTCACCGCCCGCACCGTCGCCGTACAAGGCCCTCCCATCAGCACCGACATCTCTCCAAAAACCGCTCCAGGCTCGCTTGAACGAGCCACGCGAACCTCATCGCGCAGTACCTCCACTTCGCCCTCGATCAGGACCAGCAACACCGAAGCCGGCGCGCCCTGCTCCAGGATGACTTCAGCAGGCTCACAGCGTCGCCGGGGCAACTCCGCCACCAGATCGAGGATTCCAGCCATCGGTTCAACTCGGTTTCACGCCGACACCGCACAGGATTCCACAGTCGGAACCCGGTTGGCCAGTTCTCCGGCACGCGGCGCGTTGGGATTATCAAACGGTGCACGAGCCACCAGGCCCAGAATTTTCAGGAGTTCCGCATCAGCATCGTAGCTCGGCGAGGGCACCGCCGGGGTCAGCATATATTCCGTCTCACTGGAGAAGATCGAATTCGCCCCGGCCAGGAAACACAGGGCCTGCTCCGTCGCCGACAATCGCGCCCGACCTGCCGTCAGCCGAACGTCGGAGGCCGGCATCAGGATTCGGGCGGTCGCGATCATTCGGATCACATCCCACACCGGGACCTCCTTCTGCCCCGCCAGCGGAGTTCCCTCGACTTGGCTCAAAATATTGATGGGTACTGATTCCGGGTGCGGCTGAACGGCCACCAAGGTTTGCAGCATCTTCAAGCGGTCCGATACCTGTTCGCCCAGTCCAATGATCCCCCCTGAACAGACCGTCACCTTGGTCTTCCGAACATTTTCAATGGTGTTGAGCCGGTCGGCGTACGTCCGGGTGGTAATGATGGTTTCGTAGAACTCGGCGCTGGAATCGACGTTGTGATTGTAGGCGTACAAACCCGCCTCCTCGAGCCGGCGTGCCTGGGTCTCGTTGAGCATTCCCAAGGTGCAGCAGACCTCCAGACCCAAATCCGTCACGCCTTTGACCATGTCCACCACCCGGTCGAACTGACCATTATCCTTCACTTCCCGCCACGCGGCTCCGAGACACACCCGGGACACTCCGGACGCCTTGGCGCGGGCAGCCAGACCCAGAACCGCCTCCTTCTCCAGCATTCGCTCCGGGCTGATCCCCGTGGAATACCGGGACGACTGCGCGCAATACGCACAATCCTCCGGGCAGGCCCCGGTCTTGATGGAAATCAGCTTACACACCTGCATTTCACGGGGGTCGTGATACTGCCGATGCACCGTCGCAGCACGAAACACCAACTCCAGGAGCGGCAGGTCGTGCAACTCGCGGATTTCCTCCAGGGACCAATCGTGACGGATGTCCGCCTTCATGGGTGTCAGCATGCGAGGGTCGCCCGCGCTTGTAAACCCGCGAAGACAGTCAGGTTGACGCCAGCGAGGCCGCTGTTGGATCGCGAACATTGCGCGTTTTCGAGTGCCCCCCATTCTCCGCGTGTGCAACGACTGGGTCGCAATGTGAATGGGTATTTTGGGGAACGAATAGATCTGACCGCCACGTTGTCGGGCTGCGAGGCGGCGGCCTTGGCCCACGGTTGGAAGCAGGACTTCCTCCCTCCGGAAACCCTCCGGCGGCCCGCTTATTTCCGAAAATCCCCCACCGGCCAGGGTCCTCGCTTTTATATTTCCACAGGCATGCATGGGGACGAACCCGCGGGTCCTCTCGCCGCCCGACGTCTGCTCGAGCTCAACCGCTGGCCCAATGCTGATCTCTGGCTATTGCCCTGTCTCAATCCCACCGGACTACGCGCCGGAACACGGAACAATGACCAGGGCCATGACATCAACCGGGATTACCGACACTTCCGCACTCCAGAAGCCCAGGGCCATGTGGACTGGTTGCGAGGCCTTCCGCCGCTCGACCTCAGCCTCCTGCTGCACGAGGACTGGGAATCTCATGGCTTCTACGTCTACGAACTGAACTGGACGAATCGGTCTTCCCTGGCCCGGCCCATGGTGGATGCCGTGCGGCAAATCTGTCCCATAGACGAATCCCCGGCGATTGACGGTCGGGAGGTGAGCGAACCCGGAATCATCCGTCCCAAACTCACCCCGGAAGAACGTCCCGATTGGCCGGAGGCGATCTGGCTTGGAATGAACAAGGGCCACCTCAGCTACACCGTTGAAGCACCCAGTGACTGGCCCTTGGAGATCCGCGTCCAAGCCCTGGTCACCGCAGTATACGCCGCCTTCAACGCCTTTGACCCCGCCGCCGGCTTTCGCTACTGAACCGTCCGCTCCTTGGGACGGATCAGCAACACCAGCATTAATGAGACCACACAGAGGCTGGCAAAAACCGAGAAGATGGCATTGATCGAGATCCCGCGATCCCGCATCAGCCCAAAACCCCAGTCCGCAAAGCCGCCGCAACTGATGCTCACGAAGTTCATCAGCCCATAACCGGTGGCCCGCAATTCGGGGCGAACGATCTGACAGAGAATCGGCATGTTGTTGCCGTCAAAAAACCCCCAGCCAATTCCGAACAGCACCAACGACGCGATCGCGAGGCCGAAGGAATTCAGTCCAGTGGAATTCCCCACTCCGAACAGCGCCGGAATAATCAGCAGCATACCGGTGGCACTCACGTAGATTCGCCCCCGCTCGTTCCGCCGCATCCAGCGATCGGCCCACCATCCGCCCCCCAAGGCCGCCACGATCGCAGCGGCCTGCCAATACAGGGTCGCCGATACGCCGGCGATCCCCTGGCTGATGTTGAAGCTCTTTTGCAAAATGGCCGGCATCCAATCCCGCACCACCCAACCGGCCAACGCCGGTAACGTGAAATAGAGGACCAACAGGATGAAGGAACTATTCCCCAAGAGTTCGCGCAGGGACCCCAACGGTGAAGCTTTGGCCGGAGCTCCCACCGCCGCCGGTGGACGTTTCACATCGCGCAACAGCAGAAACAACGGCACGGCGTAAAGAACGCCTGCCAACCCTGTGAAATTGAACGCCCCGCGCCAGCCCAGCGTCGGCGATTCGGCCGCGTAGCCGCCAAAGCCACCCAGGATCACTCCGAAGTAAATACCCATCTGATGCATCCCCACCGCCCGGGAACGCGTCGGTCCAGTGTGGTAATCGGCGATCAACGCCAGCGCCGCCGGAATGTAGAAGGCCTCGCTGATTCCCATCAGGGTGCGCGTCCACAGCAGTCCCTGGTAAGAATCCACATGACCGGTAGCGAAAGTGATCGCCGACCATCCAAAGAGACTGCCACAGATCGTCCAGCGCCGGCTGAACCGGTCGGCCAGATATCCTCCCACCGGACTGAGGAAGGCATACACCCACTTAAACTGGCCCAGCATGTATCCCCAATTGGCCTCCAGACCGATGTCAGAGATGTCGCGCATCACCGACAACTTCATGGAGGCGATCATCTGCCGGTCGAGATAGTTGAGCATCGCCACCGGGAACAGCAGCGCCACCACCATCCAGGCATACCGGCCGGGACTAGACGAGCCCTCCGTGGAACTCATATCCATCCCCGCTGGCGAAACTGAACCCGCAGCGCCGCAGTCACACCCTCGCGAGCGGTCCGCGTCGCCGCTGAAAGCGCCTGTTTGGGTTCGCCCACCACAAACCCGCGCGCGGCCATACCCGCCGGAACGTCATGCGGAAAGGACAAACCGCCCAAGAGGGCCGCCGTCTCCCGCAGTTCCCGAGTCGCCATCGCCGCGGCCGCGGCATCACCCGCCTGACACGCCTTGAACGCCGCCACGATCGGTTCGGCGACGAAATTGGAGAGGCCGGAAATGCAGCCGGAGCAACCCAGCGTCATCGCATCCGCCAAGCGAGTGTCCCAGCCGGTCAGGACCGAAAATCCCTTGGCTCGGGCCAAGGCCATGACTTCGCCGTGCAACTCCCACGCACCGCCGCTGAGCTTGATTCCCGCCAGCGGCGCCCGCTCAGCGAAGTCCGCCATGGTCTCCGGCAGGATCGCCGTGCCGACCCGTTCCGGGAAATTGTAAAGAAAGACGGGCAACGGCGCGGCGGCTTCGGCGGCTCGCAGGAAGAATTCCAGTAGATCGGCCTGCGTGATGGAAAAGTACCAGGGCGGCAAAATGGCCACCGACGCACAGCCGGATTCCCGAGCCGCCCGCGCCAGTCGAGCCACGACGCGGGGACTAATGTCACTGATATTGGCCAACACCGGCAAGGGAGCCACCCATTCGGTCACCCTCCGGAGCAACTCCTCGCGCTCGTCCACGCTGAAGTACGGAAACTCTCCCGTGCTCCCCAAAACCATCAACCCGTGCGCCCCGCACCGTTTCAAATACGCCACATTGTCTCGGATCGCCGATTCGATGATGCGGCCGTCCCGATCGGTTGGCATCCACAAGGCCGGAAACACCCCGGCGGAAGGAAGAGGAGGAGTCACCATAAACAGAGAAGCGGGCGAACTCTGCCCGGGCGGCCATCGCTTGCGAAGCGATTACTCGTGGCGAAGAACAATCTGCCCGTCGGCATAACTAATTTGGAGGAGGGAAACCGATCCAGCGGAGTTGCTCAGGCGAAAATAGGCCGTCGAGGTAGCCGGCGCCGGAATCCGGATCACCCCGCTTTGACGGATTAGCTGCGCCTCGGGAATCGGGACGAAGACTGCATCCAACGCCGAGGCGGCGAGAACGCTGATCCCCTCCGGGGCCGCCTCCAAGTAAGCCGCCGGACCACCCGGACCATTGACCAGGAATTTCTGCCCATCGTTGCCGATGACGAACCATTCCAGCTGACTTCCGCCGATGTTGTCATACCAAACGAGCCGGAACGGATAGAGTCCCGCTTCGGCGACAAACACCGAGAATTCTTCGTTGGCAGCGCTGCCATTCATGCGGCCCACAATGGGATTCACGATCAACGCGCTGGACGTGATCTGAAATCCGTCGTCACTCAAGGTTCCAAACCGGGTCGTGCCCGCCGGCAAATCCAGCCAACAGGTCACCTCCATGGCGTAGTTGTCGGAGGGCCCCTCCAAGGTTTGTCCCGGGAACGGCTGGTCACCCTCAAAGTTGCCCTCCGATCCGCCGTCCGGTAGCACGGCCCGCTGGGAGAAGTTGATGGTGCTGGCCACGGTCCGGGTCGTGTAGCGGGCAGGAATTGGAGAATTGGTCTGCAACTGCAGGAACGCGCGTTCCAGACTGTTGCCCAGTCCGCGCTCCTGTTGGACCGCCTGAGTCAGCCGAAGCTGAAAACCCCGGTCGGCTCCCGGCCGGGCAGGCCCCCGGAGATACTCCGAATGAAAACCCCACTGCTGAACCCGCTTCGTTCCCTGACCGTCGGTAAATTCCACGCGCACGGAGTGCGGTCCGGCCGGCAAATCAGCGGCGGGCTGATAGCTCAGCGTGGCCCCCGGAAAAGCGATGATCTGGCCCGGGCTAAAGACTTCCCCGGTCACGGTCCATTGCGCCGACGGAATCGGCACGTCATCCAGCCAAAGGGCGAAGGAATCAAGGCGCACGGATCCCTCTCGGTTCAGTACAGCAATTCGAATCTCCGGACGAACCTCGTGTACCCCGCTGGCGGGCGTCGGCCGCAACTCGAAAACCACTGGCTCCAAGGCTCCCGCCGCCGGCACACGAATCGAGTAATTGTCGAAGGTTGCCGACGCGACCACCGCACCTGAGGTGTTGGTGTTGTCCTGATCGAAATTGAAAAGACCCGCTACGCCCGAAGCGGTGGTCGAATCCTCCACCACCAAACCGGCGACGGGATTGCGGTCGTCCGGCAACTGGTACACCAATCCCAGCATCATTCCGCCCCACGTGCTCAACTCCCATCGATAGTCAAATCGGGCTGGATCCAGGAAAATCGTGGTCTGCGCCAGAGTCCCGGCAGCGGCTTCGCTGGAGACCCGGTTGAGCTGAAACAAATCATCCGTGGGCAGATAATCGAGGATGTACCCGGAAGTGGTTCCTGCTCCAATGGTGTTGGCCCGAAACAGGATTCCAAAGGCCACGTTCGGCATGGCGGTCCAATCAAGGACATCCACCTGCAGCACCGCGCGGGAATACCGCGCGCTGCGAAACGAGAATGCCCGGCCGGGTCCATAGGTCTCCGGATCGGGACTGGCATACGAATTGATGCGATAGGCCCGACCTCCCTTGCCGTCATCGGGAAACGCGTAGGTGGCGTAAGGCCCACCCGGCAATCCCGCGACCGACAGATCAAAATGGGACCAGCCGGACTCGACCCCGGAATCGAACGAGTCGGCGAAGTCCGCCTGTCCGAAAGCAAGACAACCTAAGAGAAGTCCGCCGGTTGTTCCGACCCGACGAACCCATCCGCAGGAACGAGGAGAAGAGAGTCGCATGGGAAGAACGCTGGCGTTGGGTTACGCTCCCCCATCTCCCTCCGACCTCGTTCACCGGTCAATCCCAAATCCTAGGCCGATCCTTTTCCGATCGCCGCCGACTCCGGCTTCACTGCCTCCGGAACCCGCCAAATCTTCGAAAGACACCAACTGACCAGGACGCCCACCAGGCATCCCAACAACACCTCACCCACCCGGCGCAAACCAATCTCCATCGCCGACAGCTTCGAGTCGTGGGTCATTCCCGCCGCAATGACCAGGGCCGCAGTGATCGGCGCCTGGCGCCACATTGTTTGCACTCGCACCACATACGTCGTGAGCAGCACCGCGACCGCCAAGGCCACCGGCAACTTCCATTCCCCCGAACCGCTTACGGCGAGAAACGCCAAACCCACCAGACAACCCAGTAGGGCGTTCACAAACCGCCCCCGAAACGTCTTCAACGCCTGGGTCACCAGCGGATCGCTCGCGGCGATCATGGAACTGATCGCCCAGATGGGATTCAGCCCCGCCATCTTCCGAAGTATGAGCCAGAGCAGCGTCGTGGCGACGAACACATTGACCGCGAGGTGCACCCCCATCCAGCGGTCCTTGTCGAAGGATGCTCGCCAGTTCATGAAGGGGTGACCGGCGCGGACCCCGGCTGATGTTTGTCACGCGGAGGTGTGCTTCTCGCCCGCCGCTTCTCATCGCGCTTTTGGAGCAAGCCGAGTTGCTGCTCCTGAAACTCCTGGGCCAACGTCAGGAGCACTCCGGTCGACCAGGCAAATCCCATGAGTCCGGCGGTGGCAATCATACCCTCCAACAGTCGCCAGTTCTGCGGCAGGTTGTACTCACTGCCGACCGTCGTGTAATCCATAAAGGCGAAGTACGCCGCTTCACTGTAGTTGGGGAAGCAATCCTTCCATTGAAAAAAAGCCGCCCAGACCATCACTTCGGCGATGTGCACAAAGGTAATGATCCAGGTCGTGAGGATCAGGATGCTGATGCCGGCAAGAAACGAGGGATCGGGCTCAAAACGCCGCTTGAGGGCATTGCTGATGCGGAGGGTCCAGATCATTCCAAACCCGTGAATCGCCAGGGTGAGGGCCACTAGAATACTGCCCCACACAATCTCGTCGATCGAGGTGACGTAATGCGAATGGACTGGCGGGGAATTGGTCATCCGATCTTCCTCCGGCTACTCGTGGGCCGTCGGCGGATTTCCTCGCAGTCGATAGACCGAACCCGTCTTGGTGGTTCCCAACGACAGCCACTGTTCCGCCACGTGTTGCAGGGCCACAAAGAACTGTTCGCAACGCCGCATCGCCACCGCATGCAATTCGTCAGAACGCTGAAACTTTGCCTGATACGCAAACTCGCCCACGAACTGCCGCTGATCGCCCCGAGTACGCCAAACCGCCACGTTACACTTGGCGGAGACCCCTTTCCCAAAGTTCAACATGCCCAGATCCAGGAGCACTTCCTCCACGGCGGTGTTGTTCACCAGGGTCACCTTGTCGGCATGCTTCAGCTTGAGTTTTTGCAAGGCCGGCAGTGCCTGCACCACCGTCGCCATGGAAGTGGGATTGACCGCATGTACGGTGCTCATCGGGAACTCCACGTTGTGCGAGTACAACATGCGAACCCCACCAATCTTGTCCTTCAACGGCAGGGCCTCGGCCTTGAACTTGATCCGGAAGTCGCCGGCGATCTTTGGTCGAACGTCCATCTCCGCCGCAGTCTGCAGGTCCGGATGACGGAACTTGAACACAATCTCCGGATCCCCCGTCGCAAACCCGTCCACATAGTTGACCCTCCGGCGCAGAATGAAGGCGTTGTTGTAGAGGGCGAAGTCGGCGGTATCCAAAAAGAGTACCTCCCGAATCTGCGGTCGCAGCCCCTTAAACCCCTTTCGTGAATAATCGATTTCGGCCGCTTCGGCCGCCTGACGTACGAGCTTTGAAAACTCGTTGAAGCTCTCCATCGAAACGAAGCGATTCCCGTTCAGAATGACTTTGCACTCGAGATACTGGATCTCGTCCAGCGGATGCCCATCGCTGTAATGCCCCTTCTTTAGGTCCGGCACCCGCTTCTTGGAGTCAGCTTCGGCGGAGAGTTTGAGGGCAACAGTTTTCTTGGATTTGTCCTTCATACGGGTCGTTGGCAAATGGATGTTCGCTGTTCGGGAGCGGTCCTGGAGTGTCTGGGCAGTTAGGCGTCGGTACTTCGTAGCCAATACCGGCCGTTGTTCCCCAGGAATCCCGGACGAATCGAGCCGCGAACTGTGGACCGCAGCTGTATGCCGTCGACCGCTGGATGTCCATACGATGTTGTTTCGGCCCGCCGCATTCGACTTCGGAGTTGGCTTCGCAAATCTCCTCAACGCCCCAACCAAGCTCGCACGTTTCGCCGAACGTCTTCGGGCGCGTCCTGCTGCACAAAATGACCGGCCTCGGGAATAGTCACCAAGGTCAGGTCGCGTTCGACAAACTCCCAGGTGCCATCCAGCGCCGGCGAAAGCAGCGCCGTATCCTTGAGCCCATGAATCATCAGCACGGGAATGGTCACTTTGACCACGGGTGATGGGTCCTCCAGATAGGGTTCCCGAGGGAAATTCCGTCGGTAGTAGTTCAGCATGGCCGGGAAGTCCGACCGCCGGAACGCCTCCACATAGCGAGCTTTCACCACTGGATCCTGAACCCAGAACGCGAGCCCTTCGGCCGTGAGATTGGTGTGTGCGCCTTCCTGTTGAAACCGACGGGCGTAGGCACTCGCCGCTTGCTGCCGGGGATTTCGCGCCAGTTCCCGCAACAAGGCCCGGGGATGCGGCAAATTCAGAATTACGAGCTTCTCCACCCGCTCGGGATGGGTCTGCGCCAAGGTCCACGCCACCGCCCCGCCCCAGTCATGGCCCACGACCACGGCTCGCTCGCGACCCCGCGACTCAATCACCGCCACTACATCTTCAACCAGTCGGGCCAGGTCGTAAGCCTCCACTCCCGCCGGCCGGTCGCTCAGGTTGTACCCGCGCTGATCCACCGCCACGACTTCATGATCCCGAGCCAGATCCGGCATCAGATCCCGCCAGGTCAGCCAGCAATCGGGAAACCCGTGGATCAACACCACCAGGGGTCCCTGCCCCAGGCTGGCGTAATGCAGGCGAACGCCGTTGTTGGTCGCGTATCCGTGCGACACCTTCCTTTCGATGGGCAGCAACTCACCGGTCTGCGCCTGAACCCACCCCGCCCAGACCAATCCGATTCCCCACAACCACCGCTTGATCATGTTGGCGACGCTACGCGCCGAGTCGATCCCACAAAAGCGCGAATCCCGCTTGCTCGGATCGCGTTGGATCGCCACAGAAGTTCCGCGGGGCGTCCACCCCGTAGAACTCCCTCGTCGCATGCCGTCCTTTACCCGCGCCCTGTTCGCGTCCCTGCTTGCCGGTTCCGTTTTGCCTCTGGCCGTGGCCGAGACCCTTTTTGTAGCCACACCCCTCACCCAGGGCGATTTCACCGGAGGCATTGAAGGCCCGGCGTGCGATCAGGACGGCAACATCTACTGCGTGAGCTTCCGGGAGGCCCGCAGTATCGCCCGCGTGACTCCCTCCGGAAAGGCCGAGCTGTTTGTGGCCTTGCCCGAAAAGAGCGCCGGGAACGGCATTCGCATCCTTCGGGACGGCACCCTGTTAATTGCCGATTACACCGGACACAACGTGCTTCGGGTGAATCCTACGACCCGGGAGATTTCCGTCTTCGCTCACAACTCCGCCATGAACCAACCCAACGACCTGGCGTTGGCTGCGGATGGTACCCTTTACGCCAGCGATCCCAACTGGAAGAACAGCACAGGACAAATCTGGCGCATCGATCGTTCCGGCCAAACCCACCGCGAAGTCGCTGACCTGGGAACCACCAACGGCATCGAAGTCAGCCCCGACGGACGCACCCTGTACGTCAACGAAAGCGTACAGCGGAACATCTGGAAGTTTGATCGCGCCGCCGATGGCACGCTGTCGAACAAGCGGCTGTTAAAATCTTTTCCCGACCACGGATTCGACGGCATGCGCTGCGACGTGGACGGCAATCTTTACGTGACCCGACACGGCAAGGGCACCGTGGTCAAATTGTCCCCCACCGGTGAAGTGCTCCAGGAAGTCGACGTCCTGGGACCGCATCCGACCAACGTCTGTTTCGGCGGCCCAGACGGCCGGACCGCCTATGTCACCGAGGCTCAAGCGAAGCGCCTGGTTCAGTTCCGGGTGGATCGTCCCGGTTGGGAATGGCAGCGCCTTCAGCCGTGAATCTAAACATTCGGTTCGCAAAAAAGAGGATCAGGGACCGATGATTAGACCACGCAGTTCCGGAGATAACCAGAATCCAGCTAACTCCTGAAGATCATCAACTACGCCTTTCGGATCGCGCAGCAGACCGCGTTCTCGAGCGTCAACCAGCACCCCGACCAGACCCGTCACTTGCAACCCCAGCCGTTTGGCGACAGACCGACCTAACCGCTCGTCCATCAATAGAACACAACCATTCGTCTCGCGCGCCAACGCTATGGCTTCCGATTCGCCAGCGCCGAGATCGCGTCGGAGGACGGAGACTAGAGCACGATCCTCAACTGATTTTCGCTCGATCCATTTAGCCTCAAGAACTGACACGGCTCCAGGCCGCTCCATTCCCTCACCGGTCAGCTCATTCCAAACTGCATCTGGCAGAAGAAGCGTGCCGAACATCTCTCGCAACAGATCTAAACGTTGAACACGGGAGAGTGCGATCAGGGGCGAGGTATCGGCGACAACAATCATGGGGCACGCAAACTGGCCAACATGGCGGCGTCTTCGTGAGCATCTAACTCGTCATAATTTGGACCGATATGGCGTGCCCCGAGGTGCATTTGAAACTCCACCACCGGAAGCTGAGCCAGTTCCGCTGCCTTCCCTAAGGAAAGCCGCCGGTTGGCAAACAGGGCTATGGCCAATTCCAGTCTCGCTTCCTCCAAAGTTAAACGCGCCGACGCCAAGGTGTCGTTCGGAATTTCGAGGCTAAGGGAACCGGACATGGAGCAAAGCTATCGCCCAACAAGTCTGCCGGCAAGGAGCCGCAGCAATACCACAAGAATTCCCCGCAGAAGGACTCGGTGTTTCCGGACAGGCTCTCGAGTTCCCTAACTCAATTCTGCTTTGGAGATCGGCTCCTACCTGCCCCACCGGGTCGCGGCCGGGATTTCAAAACCGGAATACCCAGGGCCGACAGCAGGGCCACCGCCGCATGCCGACTATGCACTCCGAGCTTCGCCTGAATGCTCAGGCAATGCTTGTTCACGGTGTGTCGCGAAATGCCCAACTGGGCGGCGATCTCGGCAAAATTGACGTCTTCCCCCAGCCAGCCGGCGAGTTCTCTCTCCCTCGGGGTGAGACCGAAAGGAGACGCAGCACGAGGCACAGGTCGGCGAGTTGGCAGCAAATCTGAGGACACAGCTGACTCAGAAACGCCGTAGGTCACCTTCGGTTGGCGGGAATTTCAAAAAACTTTAAGTCCCTGCCAAGAGACCGCTCGCGACTACAAATCTCCCTAGTCAGCGTCCGTCGCCCCCGGGTTTGCCCAACGGGACTCTCCACGCCCGAAGCTTCTGGCGAACCTCCCCACCGGGACCGATCTCACGTCGCATTTCCTCTCGTTTAGCCGTCGAACCAGTCTCGGCCCAGTCGGCCTCGTCCAGCGCCAATTGAGCCCACGCCAACATCCGAGCCGGTGGCGGGAGTTGTCGGGAAGGCAGGTCGAGCACCTCCAATCGCGCTCGCGGTCCAGCTTCGATTCTCAGGATGATTCGCCGGCCATCATCCGAAAAACGAATGTCAGGAACTCCGCTGTAATGCCGACGTTCCTCAATGGGGCTCAGCGTCGGATAATCCCAAAGCTCCAAGTCCCGCCCAGCCACCGTCGCCAGATGGTGGCCATCCGGACTAAACAACACCGTCTCCAGCGGTCGGCCAAACCGGAGCGGCCGGCCCTGGAGAACTCCGTCCGAAAGACGCCACCGCTTCAACTGCCGGTCGAGCCCTCCGGTCAGCAGTTCCCGGCTGTCGGGAGAAAAAGCCACGCGGGAAAGCTCCGCCCCGTGGTTCAGCCGTAAGGGTGGCCGATCCAGTTCTCCCAGTCTCCAAACCCGCACTCCCTCGCGGTCGGCTACGGTCAGCCAACGTCCATCCGGACTGAACACCACTTCCCGGTGCGGACCGGCGGGAAGTTCCGGCAATAGAACCGGCTCCCCTCCATCCACGGTTCGAATCCAGATTCCGTTGGGCGTCACTTCCGCAATCCGTCGCCCCGACGGACTCAGGTAGCCCTGGGTGGCGGTCGGCACCTCCCAGGCGAGTGCCGACCTCAGTTTACCTTCCGTCAGATCCCACAATTCCATCCGACCCCTGCCCGTCAGCAACAGATGGTTCCCGGTGGCGTCCCAACTCAATTGATTCGGTCCAACGGTCCCATTGGTCTTGAGCAACATCCATGATCCCAGGGCCGATCGGCCATTGCGCAAGGCCAACGCCCCGCCTCTTCGGGCTACCAACCAGCGGCCGGACCCGTCGTACTCCAAGGAATCCGGTAGCCAGGGCAATTCACCCAGGGGAATGGAGGTCAACCCATCTTCCAAATGAAACCATCGAACTGACCGATCCTCTCCCACCAATACAATTCCCTGGCCGTCGGGACTGCCCACGCCGGCCACCTGATTGGTCCGGGAATCTGTCTGGGTGGTCAGGAGTTGATTTCTCGTCGTCAGAACATGAACGACACCTTCCGAAGTTCCCACGGCGAGCCGCCGTGCATCCGAGCTGAAGGACAGATCCTCGGGAACTCCAGAAACGAGGAACGGCTCGGACTGGTTGTGCAGGCGGATCTCCCCGTTCTCCATGGCGAACGCCAAGGTGGTGCCATCCGGGGAAAGCTTGGCTTGAACCAAATTCATGAAACCTGCTCCCGGACTGAATCGATCGGTCCTGCCTCCCGGAACCTGCAGAATATGGATGCGTTCGCGGGTCGTCAGAATCACTTTGCTCCCATCCGGACTGAAGACGGCCGACTCCATGGGGAGGGTGTATCCCAACCTCAGTCGCTCCGGCGATCCAGGCGCCGGCGGCCCAATGCTGGCCACCTTTTCTCCGACCAGGAGGTAACCCTCACCTCGCGGGGACGACTGCACGGACTCAATCTGACCAATGGCTGGTTCCAACGACTCCAACAACCGACCCCAGTCCGCCGAACACCGCCAAGCTATCCCATTCACTCCCACTGCCAACAACTCCTGACCGTCGTGGGAAAAGGTCAGCAGAGATCCCGCCGCTGGAAGCCGAACCGACCAACTCAAGGAACCGCCCCGCCGGTCTCGCACCTGCAGGTCCCGACCGTGAAGGGTGGCCACCGCCTGGCCGGAGGGACTCAGCGCCGCCACCTCGGCCTTACCCAGCGAGTCCCAAGGACCCGGAATCCGCTCGCCCTGGGGAAGCGCCCGGCATTCGGCCCGACCTTCCGACGAAATCACCAGCAGACACCGACCGGCGGCATCGAGCTGCCACCCTTTCGACGAAGCCACCGGCACGGAGAAAACGGATACCGCCGACTGAGTATCCCAGACGGTGACTGACGGAGTCTGCCCTCCCGCCCCCACCACGAGCCAACGTCCGTCCGGACTGAAGACTACTTTCCCGATCGGTCCGGCATGGTTCAGCGGTGGCAACTGCCGCATCAAATGATGCCGCGTCACCAACGCCGACCACAGACGCATTCGAATCAGGTCGCTGTCGGGGTTTTCCTGGTGCAACCGAACCAGGTCCCGCAACGCCTCCTTTCGCTGCGCCCGAGTCGATTCCAACTCGAATCGCTCCAGGGCAAGTCGGACATTTGTTTCCTGCAAAATCCGGCGCGCCTTCTCGGCGGAAATCCACTGCCAGGTGGTCAACGCCAACCCCAGACACAACGACAACCAAACCGCCGCGCCGGACAACGCCAGCACCCGGTTCTGTCGGACCCACGCGGCTATCCGTTCGTCCGGCCGTTGCGGACGTACCGAAAGCGGCCGTCCCGCCATCAACGCCTCCAGATCTTGGGCCACACTCCGCGCCGACGCATACCGACGCTGCGGTTCCCGCTCCAGACAGCGCAGACAGATCAGTTCGAGATCACGTTCCCACGCAGCTTCCTGGGGGCTCTGCGGTCCGGGGCGATTCGCTTGGCGAACCCGTCGTGGGGCCGGGGGTTCCGTCGTCCGGATCTTCTCCAGGAACTCTGGATAACTCTTGGCCACATAAGGCGGACGTCCGGCGATCCACTCATAAAGAATGGCTCCCAAGCTGTAGATGTCCGACGCCATCGTCGCGTCCTGGGCGCCGTTGCGGGCGACTTCCGGCGCCATGTACCCGCAGGTTCCCAGCGGAGATTGAGCGAGTGTCAGGCGCAGATCGGATCCCAGCAGCTTGGCCAGGCCGAAGTCTGTGAGGTGCGGATTTCCTTCCTCGTCCAGAAGGATATTGGACGGCTTCAGATCCCGATGCAGCACGCCCCGCTGGTGTGCGTGTTCAACTGCCGCCGCGACCGCTGCCAGCAACCGGGGCGCTTCGAACAGATTGAACGGTCCGGAGGCCCAGTGTTCCGCCAGGGTTCCCCCGGGCAGATACTTCATCGCCAGATAGGGCGTCGCCCCGGTTTCGCCAATATCGAGAATGGGAACAATGCCGGGATGGTCCAACGCTCCCGCCGCTTCCGCCTCGACCCGCAACCGCCGCTTGCACTCCGTGGGATCCTCCAAACCAGGGCGAATCACCTTGAGCGCCACCAACCGACCCATCCGCGGATCCCGGGCCAAGTACACCACACCCATGCCACCCGACCCCAACTCCCCCAACAACTCGTACGGTCCCAGATTCTCGAAGACCGTTTGCATACCTCAGTCCCGTTCCGCAGCATCCATCGCCAGACTCTTGAGGTAGCTATCCTCGGCCGCCAAATCCCCCGGCAGACACAGTACCCGAACCTGACGGCAGAACAGCTCGGAATACTCCGCCCGTATCGTGAACAGGCGCCCTTTGGCCTGCGACTCGGTCAGACCACAGGCCTGCGCCGGTTCCCTATACCCACCATCCGGCACCGGATGCGCAAAGATCAGGGGCAACAACGCGTCCAACACCGGTCTCCGCCCGGACCGGTCCCACCGGCCCCGCATCTCGACCAAGACCTGATCATGAATGCGCCGGGCCAGTTCCCGGTCCAGCGCGGCGTCGGCCTCGGTTGCATCGGAAGCCTCCGCCCAGCCGGAAAACTCGGCCAAGCGCTCACTCCGACCGCGCTTCCGCCAAAAATCGTACAAGAGCCGGCGAAGACATTGGGCCAGCCAAGAGCGAAAACTGACTCCCGGACGCCGATCAAACTGGACCAAGTGTTCCTCCACCAACCGCCGAACCAGGAATTGATGGGTCAAATCCTCGGCGTCTTCCAACGTCAATCCATGGGATCGAAACCAGTTCACCATCGGCAGACGATAGCGCTCACAGAGTTCCCGGAGGGCCTGCGCCGCCTGGACCGGATCCTGATTCTGGACATGACGAATCGCCGACCATTCCGTGGCCGGGAACACACCAGTTTGCGCGGATGAAGCGACTTGCGGCGGGTCTGAGTCCATCGCCGTGGTCAGAATCATGAAACCGCCTGGCTCAAGCAAGCCTGAGCCGGGGGGAGTCGGCCCGGAGTCGGCCCTGGGCAACTCTCCGCCCATGGTTTCGCCGGATTGCGCGACCGAACAACGCCTGGGCCGACCCAATTGGCCTCTCTTTTCCCTTCCCGAGTCACTTGGCTGTTGAGTGTTTAATCCCGGAGGAGTAGCAACAGGCGTTCCCCAAGAATTTCACTGTCATGAACCGTCGTTCCTTCCTCCAGAAGGCCGCGACGGCGGCTACGACCGCCGCCGCCTTCCCGGCCTTGGTTCGAGCCGCCGATAAAGCTGGCTCCAAAGTCTCAATCGTTGGCACGGGTGAATACACCTACGAATGCCACCACGGCTGGGGCGAACTGCCCTCGCATCTGAAATGGGGCGAAACCCATGGAGTCGCCGTCGACGCCCAGGGCTTCATCTACATCAAGAACAACACCGGCCCCTCCGGACTACGCCACCAGGACTGCATCGTGGTGTTCGATCCCAACGGCAAGTTCGTCCGTAGCTTCGGCGACGAGTACAGCGCCCATAACATCCATACCGTCGGCCACGGCATCGATATCCGGAAAGAGGGCGACACCGAGTATCTGTACCTTACCCATACCTGGGCCAACTTGGTCACCAAAACGACCCTCCAGGGCGAAATCGTCTGGGCTCTCAGCACGCCTTGGGAAGCCGGCGTCTTCAAGGACCGGAAGGATTTCATTCCCACCAACGTCGCCTTCCACCCGACCGACGGCACCTTCTACGTCGCGGACGGCTACGGCACGGGCTACATCCTTCGCTACGATGCCAATGGGAAGTTTCTCAGCGCGTTTGGCGGCAAAGGCGGACCCGAACAGCACGGAAAATTCTCCACGCCTCACGGACTCTGGGTGGATGCCCGGCCAGGTCGCGAACCCCAACTCTGCATCTGCGATCGCGCCAATGCCCGCCTCGAATACTTCACCCTCGACGGCAAGTATGTCAGCACCGTCTCCGGTCTCAGCTATCCGGCCCACCTGGACACCCGGGGAGACGTCCTGCTCTGCCCGGATCTCCACGCCCGGGTCACGCTGTTCGACAAGAACAACCAGGTTATTTCCCACCTCGGCTTCGACCAGGCGTGGACCGACAAGGTACTCAACAAAGGCGGTCAGGGCGGCTTCATCATGCGCACCAAACCGGAAACCTGGCAGAACGGTCGGTTCATCCATCCCCACGACGCCTGCTTCGATCAGGATGGCAATATCTATGTCGTGGAATGGGTGTCCGTCGGCCGCGTGACCAAGCTGCGCAAGGTCGGCTGAGACCCGCTCCCGCGCTTCAGGCTGGGGGCTTCGGCCCTCAGCCCATCTGATCCTGCATCTGTTGGAGCAGGACCGGGACCCGCTTCCACGGGTCCTCTTCCAGTTCGTACTCGAGGGCGACCCAGCCTTGATAGTGCGCGTCGCGCAGAATCTGAAACGTCCGGGCAAAGTCGGCTGGCTCTGATCCCTTCTGACCCCGCCGGCTGATCTTGCCCTTGAACTGCACATTGACCGCGTAGGGGGCGCACTTCGCCAGATCCCGATACGGGTCGTCGGTATGGAAATTCCCGGTGTCGAGATTGATGCCAACCCAGGGCGAATTCACGGTCTTGACGATGTCGAGTAACTCGTCGGCTTCCTCCACAATGCCTCCGTGATTCTCGATTCCGAGGATGATGCCGTGGCGTCCCGCCGTCGCCGCCGCTTCTTCGAGCGCGGCAATACAGAGTTTCTTGGCCGCCGCCTGCGTCTGACCATGCGCTCCGCCAGCGAAGACCCGAATGTGCGGGGCTCCGAGGACCGCCGCCTTGCGGATCCAATCCTGCACGGAAGCCTGTTCGGAATCTCGTTTGGCCCCCAACGGATGGCAGAAGTCATTGCCCACCGCCGTACCGCTTACGGTCACCCCTCGCAGGTGACAGCGACGGCGAACCTCCGCGAGATAGGTGTCCGTGACGCCATCTGGGAAGTAATAACTCGTCAGTTCCGCGCCATCACAGTCGTGATCGGCGCAGTAATCCACGAACTTCAACATGTCCATCTTCGCCGTCGCCCCATTGGGTCCGGGCTTGAAGTCGTCCCGAAACGAGTAGGCCGCCAAGGCCAGGCGCAGCCGCGGTTTGCCGGGTCGTTCGAACGGCTCGCCGCCGAGCACCCGGGAACCCAAGGCTAGGCCGGCCAACGAAGCCGCACTCAATCCCAAAAAGGCCCGACGCGACGAGGTGATGTTCATGAGGATGTCGGAGCGTACCGCCGGCTCCCGGGCAGCGGAAGACGGGAATGCCCGTCCCGGCGAATTCCCCGGTCACCGGGGAAATCACACTTCCACCACGGTGTTCACCAGTTCGCCCACTCCAGAGATTTGAATTCGCACCACATCGCCCACCGCCAGGGTGAATTCATTCGGCGGGACAACGCCCGTCCCGGTCAGGAGAACTGCTCCGTGCGGAAACTCCTGACTACGATTCAGCCAACCCGCCAGTTCCTCGAAGCCGCGCTTGATCTTGGACACGGGCGTTTCGCCCTGAAACATCACCGCGCCCTGACGTTCGATCCGAATAGAGATGGTCCAGGTGCGAACCTCCGTTTCCGTCACGCCCACCGTGATGCAGGGTCCGAGCGCACAAGAATGGCGGTACATCTTGGCTTGCGGCAGATAGAGCAGGTTCTCGCCTTCAATGTCCCGCGAGCTCATGTCATTCGCAATGGTATAACCCACGACTTGGCCGCGGGAGTTCAACACCAGCGCCAATTCCGGCTCCGGCACGTTCCACTTGGCATCGGCCCGAATGCCCGCCGGTCCACCCGGACCAGAAACCTTTTCCGCCAAAGATTTGAAAAAAATCTCCGGCCGGGGCGCCTCGTAGACCCGGTCATACGCCGTGGCGCTGAAATCAGATTCCTCCATGCGCGCCGACTTGCTGCGCAGATAGGTCACTCCCGCCGCCCAGACTTCCTGACGATCCACCGGCGGCAACAAGCGAACGTCACTCAGCAGCCGCGCCGAAGCGGTTCCCTGAAAGCCCGCCAACAACGCCACCAGATCATCGCGGTCCAGCAACGCTGAAAGATCCGTCCAACCTGCGGCAGTCAGGTCGAGCACAGAGGCCCCATCCGGAGTCAGCAGACCCACGCGGGCAGGAGAGGACGACGCAGATTCGGACGGGAGGAATCGACAGAGCTTCATGGCCGGGAGGCTATGTCGGAGCCACCGCAGAGGGAAGACCGCGTCGGAACTCTCCCCCAACTTTTCTGAAACCGGCACTGCCCTCGCGGTGTGCTCTCCCCGAAGCGCCCCTCTGGGCCCAAAATTCTGTTTCTACTACCATGAAGACCTTTCTGCTTCCCCTCGCCACCGCTGCCAGTCTGAGCTTGTCCCTGCTCCACGGCGCCGACTCCGCCGGCTACTTCGACCTCGGCCAGTTCACACCACCCAAATCCGGCGGCACCTTTGTTGAGGTCAATCTCAAGGGAAACCTCTTGTCCATGGCCGCCAAGATCGCCGCCAAGGAGGAACCTGAGGCCGCTGAATTGATCCGCAGCATTGAATCCATCCGGATCAACGTGATCGGACTCGACGACGCCAATCGTGCAGAAATTAAAGGCCGGGTTGACTCCGTCCGGACTGGGCTCAACGCGGCCGGTTGGGAACGCGTTGTCACCGTCCAGGAGGACGGCAACGATGTGGGCGTTTACACCAAGACCAAAGACGCCGATTCCATCTCCGGCGTGGTGGTCACCGTACTGAGTCAGGACGGGGAAGCCGTGTTCGTGAACGTGGTCGGCGACATCAAGCCCGAACGTCTCGCGGAACTGGGCGAGCACCTGCACCTCGATCCGCTCAAGGCCGTCAAGAAAGCCGCGAAGGAAGACGCCGCCGAGACCAAGAAGTAGGCTTCCCACACATCCCGCCACTTCATGAATTCAATCCCGCCTGTCCAACCCGTATCCCGCCGTAGCTGGGCTTGGATCTGGGCCGCCCTCGGATTCATGGGCGTATTGATGCTCGTACCGCTCACCCTGGCGGTGATGGTGTGGAGCGCACTGCACACCGGACGCGACGCCACCGCGTTGCGTCTGGCCGCCGCCCGGGCCTCCGACGTTCGCTGGGAGCGCACCGTCGAATTCAGCGCCGGCTCCTGGCTGTTTTCACTCGCCCGCTTCGGTCTTGGTTTTGCTCCGATCGACCCGGACGCCCGCTTGGCCCTGCGCTCGGTGGAGCGAGCCGAGGTGGCCGTCTTTGAACCTAAGCCGGGGGCGTCCGCACCGCTCAACCGCGCCGCCATCCTGACCGAGACTGATGCCGTCATGACTCGCCGGGGTTGGGAGCGACTGGTCGGTGTGGTGGATTCCGAGCAAACCGTCGCGGTGTACGTTCCTTCCCGGATCGGACGGGACCAACAACTCGACGCCTGCATTCTCGTGGTGAACCCCGACAACCTCATCGTGGTTTCCGCCCGCACTGACTTAAATCCCCTCCTGGAACTCATTGGGCGGCGGGATCGCCGGGGATTGCTCGCCCTAGGCCATTGAGCGGCGGAAGTCTTTGCCCGGACCGCTTGTCCCGCTAAAACCCTAAGTCCGTCCGCACCGGTAGTGCCTTCACAAAGCTCGCTTCCCTGAGATAAATCGGCGTCAACGAGTCAGCGGGGGTAGGCGTTCCCTTCGCCCCAAATCGGGCTAACGACGACGCGGAAGGAAAGTGCTCTCCCGCTCCGGGCAGGAGCCGAGCAATCTCTGGCCCGGTCACCTGATGTCCCGACGCGTGCCAGGCGCGAATTTCTTCGAGGGACCGCAATCTTACCGGTTCGAGCAACTGCCCCCGTTCCGCCCGGGCGCTCGCGAAATCCCCGCGTTGGGCGTCAATCGCCAACAGCCATTCCCCCGGCAGATCCTTCACTGTCTCGGCGAGGGCATCCAAACTGCTCCGGCCCACCACTGGCGTGCCCCGACCCAGCTGCCAGCCCTGCACCAAAGAGATCGCCACCCGAACTCCGGTGTAACTACCCGGTCCCAGCCCGACCACCAGGCGTTCAATGTCCTCCCGCTGAACTCCCGCCTGCGTCAGCGCGGTATCGATCAACGCCACCACTGGAGTCTCCCGCGTGGTTTGGTGAATCACTTCCGACCGGAGCGATTCCCCTTCCGCCACCGCCACCGAACGTCGGTCCGTAGAAAATTCAAAGGCCAGGCACATCATGCGAAATCTCCCGGGTCTGCTCGTCCACCACCGTCAGATGAATCCACCAACCTGCCGCCGCTTCCGACCACCGTTCCATCCACTCGACCACGCTGACACCGTCGGGCTGATCCAAATACTCTTCCAACCCAGCGCCGCGAACCTCCTCCGCCGAGTTCAATCGATACAGATCAAGATGAAACAGCCGGGCTCGTCCTCCCGTGTATTCGTTGAGCAAAGCGAAGGTCGGTGAATGCACCCGACTTCGACAACCCAGGCCTCGCGCCAATCCGCGAACCAGCGCCGTCTTCCCGGCACCAAGATCCCCGCTCAGGCCGATCACCAGCCCAGGGGTGGCCCGCTGACCCAAGCGTTCACCCAACGCTTCCGTCTCAGCCACCGAGTGTGACCGCTGTTGGAAGGGAAGCAGGCGGCTCATGAGAAGTGTTCGTAGCCTTTCATGTTGAGTGGCCGGATGCCGTCCTCGGTGCGCAGTCGGATTCCCGGTTCGGCCGTTATCTTTCCGATGCAGCTCAGACGCACTTGAGGGAATCGAGCCTTCCAACCATCCAACAAGGGCACCGCCTGACCGGGAGGTACCGCGAACACCAATTCAAAGTCCTCACCATCCGACAAGGCCGCCACCCGCGCCGGTTTGGACAGGTCACTTTGCCGTGCCTGTTCCTTGGCGGCCGGGCTGATGGGCAAAGCTGCCGCCCATAGATCCGCGCCCAGTCCGCCACTGGCCGTCAACAGGTGTCCCAGGTCTCCAGCCAAACCATCACTCACATCCATCATGGCATGAACCCGACCGGATTCCGCCAGCCAACGTCCCTCGTCCAACCGCGGCTCGAAGTCGAGGTGCTTCCCCAGTAGGGAGCCTCCCAGTTCGCCCGTCACAAAGAGCGCATCACCCATCTTCGCGCCCGACCGGAGCAAGGCCTGACCGCGGGGTACCGTTCCCAACACGGTCACACTGATCCAGAGCCGCTCTGGATTGGTCGTCGTCTCCCCGCCGACCACCGCCACCTGATACCGCGCGGCCAATCGGTTGAGTCCACGGTACAGTTCCTGAATCCGCTGCGGATCGAACTGCCGGGGAAGTCCGAGCGAGATCAAGGCCGCGGTAGGGGTACCGCCCATGGCCGCGATATCGCTAAGCGCCCGGGCCAGCGCTTTGTGCCCCACCCGGGCGGGTTCGGTCTCCGGCAGAAAGTGGATACCTTCCACCACCGCATCGGTCTTGAGCAACGTCTGGGTTCCGGGCGAGCCCAGTTCCAACACGGCACAGTCGTCCCCTGCGCCGCGCACCACGAAATCGTTGGTGGGCAGACGGGCCGTCAGCGCCGTAATCAGTTCAAACTCGGTCACGCCCCCGAGCAAACCACAATCACGCCGGGTGGAGAGAAGCTGAAAGTTGAACTTCCCGACCGACTCCGCTCACCAAAACTACCCCGAACCGATCTCCTGGCCTCCTTCCAATCGGGCGACCGCTTGGGCTGCCTAACGGACTCCCGAAATCTCCCACAACACAATCACCGACAGCCGGTGCCCTCCGCTCGGGGCGGGAACGTGGGGAGGGCCCGCCTTCGCGCGGGGCGCTACGGCGGGGTAGCCTTCACTCTCGGCAAGCCTCGAGCGAAGGCTGAAACCTTCGGTCGCTGGGGTGCGTCTGTTCCGGCGTATGATGTCGCCGTTACCCCCTGAGCGGTGGAATTTCGCCACCGCGGCGCACTTGCTGGGTCGCGCCGGGTTTGGAGCTACGCCCGCCGAGATTGAGCGGGCCGCCGGGCAGTCGCCAAAGGAAGTCGTCCAAGCCCTGGTGAACTGGGAGGCGGTCACCGACTCCACCACGAATCCGGAGTGGGCCAAGCCGGATCCCGAACGTGGCGCCAAACTGAAGGCCTACCGGGAATCCACCGGCGAGGAACGCGCCAGGCTGCAGAAGGAACGAAACCGCGAACAACGGACCCACCTGGTCGAGCTGCAGTCCTGGTGGCTCCAGCGCATGGCCACCGGTCCTCGGCCGCTTCAGGAAAAGCTGACGTTGTTCTGGCACGGCCACTTTGCGACCAGCGCCCAGAAGGTGCGCGACGCCTACCTGATGTGGCGTCAGAACGATTTGTTCCGCCGCCAAGGCGCTGGCTCGTGGAAGACACTGCTGCGGGAGGTTTCGCGGGATCCCGCGACGCTGATCTGGCTGGATCAGGCGCAGAGCCGTCCGCCGAATCCCAACGAGAACTACGCCCGGGAACTGATGGAACTCTTCGCCCTCGGCGAGGGCAACTACACCGAGCAGGATGTCACCGAAGCAGCTCGTGCGCTGACCGGGCTGACGTTGGATCGGCTAACTCAGGAACCCGCCTATCGGCCACGCTTGCACGATCCCGGCACCAAGACCGTCCTCGGCAAAACCGGCAAACTGGGTCTCGACGAACTCCTCGACGTCATCGTGTCGCAACCCGCCGCCGACCGCTTCATCACGGGCAAGCTGTGGATGTTCTTCGCCGGAACCCAACCCTCGCCCGAGCTGCAGGAAGCCTTAGCCGCCCGCTTTCGCGAGGGAGGACGTTCGTTCGCACCCTTTCTCCAGGCGATGTTCCTGAGCGAGGAGTTCTACGCGCCGAATGTCATCCGCCAACAGATCAAGAGTCCCGTGCAGTTGGTAGTCATGGCGTGCCGTCAGCTGGAACGTCCGCTGCCGCCAGCCGCGCAGTGCACCAACGCTCTGCGGCTGCTGGGTCAGGAGTTGTTTAATCCGCCCAACGTGAAGGGTTGGGAAGGCGGGATCGCGTGGATCAACACCAACACCCTGCTCAACCGCCACAACCTCGCCCTCCTGCTCGTCACGGGGGAGAACCCGATGGCCATGGCCACCCGCAAGCCCACGTCGGCCGCCGGCAAGGGACTGCAACGCGTGCTCAACCGACCCGCCGGCGCCGCGAATCCGGACCGGCTGCTGTCGGAGGCCGATCGCACGTCGCCAGAGAAACTGCTGCAGGCCGTCGAGCGCCGCTTCCTGAACGCGCCCCTCAAGGCCAAGGAACGTCAACCCTTGCTCGACTACCTCGCCGCTCAGGGCGCATTGGACGATCAGGATCTGCTCGGCCTGATTCGTCTGACCTTGTGCACCCCGGAATACCAATTGTGCTGAACTGAACCGTCCCCGCTTTCACGTCATCCCCTGATTCCCATGTCACTGCATACTCGCCGTTCGTTTTTGCGCTCCACCGCCCTGGGAGGCGCGTTGAGCTGCACCGTTCCGTCCTTCCTGGCCGCGACGTTCGATCAACTTCACGCCGATTCCGCCGACCGGGCCATCGCCACGCCCACCGGCAAAGACGCCCCGATCCTGGTGGTCCTCCAGATGGCCGGAGGCAATGACGGGCTGAACACGGTCGTGCCCTTTGCCGATGACCATTACCACCGCGCCCGACCCAAACTCGGCTTGAAGCCGGATCGCGTTCTGAAGGTGACCGATACCGTGGGGCTGCATCCAGCGCTCCAGGGATTCCGTTCCCTGTACGATGCCGGGCAACTCGCGGTCGTGCAGTCCGTGGGATATCCGAATCCCAATCGGTCGCACTTCCGCAGCACGGACATCTGGATGACGGCCACCGACAGCGACCGGGTCAGCAACGTCGGCTGGCTGGGACGGTACTTCGACAACGCCTGTCCAGGAGCGGATCCTACCGTCGGACTAGCCGTGGGACGTCAGTCCCCACTGGCCTTCGCCGCGCGCAAACCCACCGGCGTGGCCTTGGAGAATCCGGATGCGTATCGCTTCGCCGACCGTGACGAACCTGAGGAAGGCGAGATGGCGGGCAGCGGAAAGTTCTATCGGCAGATGAACGCCAACTTCGACGACCCTTCACTGGGCGATCCCGCCAACGCCGGCGGGACGGTGAACTCGCTGGGAGGCTCGAAGTCCATGTCAGGAGGGTCGCCCCTGGACTTCCTCGAACGCACCGCCCTCGATGCGCAGGTCAGTTCCGATCAGATTCGCGCCATCGCCAGCCGCACTAAGAATCAAGCTTCCTACCCGTCGTCCAAGCTCGCCAACGATCTCAAGCTCGTCGCCCGACTCATCGCCGGCGGTCTGGGAACCCGGGTGTACTACGTGAGTCAGGGCGGCTATGACACCCACACCAACCAAGTCACCTCCCATCAGCGGTTGCTGACCGAACTGGGCGATTCGGTGGCGGCCTTTCTGAAGGACCTGGCAGCGCTCCAGCAGAGCGATCGCGTCCTGCTGTTGACCTTTAGTGAATTTGGCCGGCGCGTGGCGGAGAACGGCAGCGGAGGAACCGATCACGGAGCCGCCGCCCCGTTGTTCCTCATGGGATCTCGCTTGAAGCCCGGCTTCCACGGCCCGGCGCCGTCCCTGGCTCCCGACACATTGCTAAAGGGGGACGTGAAGTTCCAAACCGACTTCCGCAGCGTGTACGCCAGCGTGCTCCAGGGCTGGCTCAAGACAGATCCCAACGCGGTCCTTGGCGGGAAATTCGATCCCGTACCGCTGCTCGCCTGAGCCACCGATGACAGCGCTCCGCAGAGCCGTTTGTGGAGCGCGGTAGACTTTCTAGACTTTCTACCGCTTTCCCATGGGCGAGGCGCCAAACCAGCTGAGAGCTGAGAGCTGAGAGCTGAGAGGAAAAGCCGGGAAGCGGTAAGGAGACGCGAAGCTCTCACCCACGCACCAACACTCCACTCGGAGGCGATCGACGGCCCCCAAAGCGGTAGAGGGGCTAGCCCGGATATTTCACACTCTTTCTGCTGCGGCTGGCTGCAAGCCCGTCTGGCGGCGTTGGCCTCGTATTCCTCGCCGGACAGTATGTCCCCATACAGCCCGGTTCGGAATCGCTTCGGCCGCCTTGCCAGACGGGCTTTCGCGGCGCCTCGCGACGAAAGCCTGTGAAATATCCGGGCTAGAGGGGCTGCCGCATTCCATGCGCTCCGCGCATCTCTCACCGCTTGTCCCTTCCGACCTCTCAGCTCTCAGCTCTCAGCTCTCAGCTTTCCCACCCTCGGTGGGGCGAGGTTCCACCGAGCAGTTCGTGTCCCGGCGAATTACGCGCAGGGAGGCCACACACGGACGGCTCCGCGGAGCGTCGCCTTACCGCTTACCGCTTACCCCTTCCCCTGCTCCACCCAGTGACGAGATTGCCGCTTGGGTAAAGTTGCGGGACGAATCGGCGAGGCCGATTCCGGAAGGGCCGTGACGCGCCACCACTCGGGACGATCGCTCCGGCCGGCCCGCTGATAGTCGCGAGTGAGCGTCAAGCCGACCCGCTCGGGATCCTGCCCCGCCTGAGTGGTGAGGTACTCCCACAGCAGGTCGAACTGACGCGTCAACGCCACGCCACTCGTCTTCACGCCCCGGCCGTGAAGCCAGTCGCTCCAGCCCAGGAAGGCCACGAAGGGTGATTCCAATCCCGCGGGGAGCTGCCACAGCAGCGGCAACGATTCGCGGAAGCGGCCGCTGTTGCCGAACAGATCCCAGAAGCCCGCGAACCGACGCAGCCGGCTCAGGGTGGCAAAGTCGAGGTCTTTGGTTTGCAGAACTTCATACGGTGGCTGCGGGCTGTAGACCATCGACCATTCCCGGTCGTGACGAATGATCGGAGTCCCGCGCAGACGCTTCAGAATTCCCACCTGAATCTCCTGCGGTCCCAACGCCAGCAGCCGATCAAATCCCCGTCCAAAACTCTCCAGGTTCTCGCCGGGCAAACCTGCAATCAAATCGGCGTGGACATGCACGCCGCTTTGCTCGCGCAGCCAGCGGAAGTTTTCCTCCATGCGAACATGGTTCTGCCGACGGCTGATCAGTTCCTCCACCGCAGGATTCAGTGTCTGCAAGCCCACTTCGAATTGCAGCGCGCCCGGAGGAAACCGGCCGATCAATTCGCGCAACGGTTCCGGCAATCGATCAGGCACCAGCTCGAAATGGACAAACAGCCCTTCCCGCCAGCGATCCAGAAAGAACTTCAGGATCGCGGTGCTGGTGGGCAGGTGCAGGTTGAAGGTCCGGTCCACGAACTTGAACTGCCGCACCCCGCGGTCGAGCAGCCCCTGCATCGCCGCCAGAAACCGGTCCAGAGCAAACTGCCGCACCGGGATGTCGAGGGACGATAGACAAAACTCGCAGGTGAACGGACATCCGCGCGACGCCTCGACGTAAATCACCCGGTGCGCCACATCGCGTTCGTCGTACAACTCGTAGGGCAACTCCAGTCGGTTCAGATCCGGAAGTCCGGCCGGGATGAGACGCTGCAAGGGCGGCGCGGGAGGATCCTGCAACAGGTGCCGGCACACCTCCGCAAACTTCAGATCGGCTTCGCCCGTGATGACATGATCGGCGAGCCGGACGATTTCCTGTTCCTCCGGTTCGTAGCTCACTTCTGGCCCCCCCAGAATGATCCTCATTTCGGGTCGCATCCGGCGCAGTATGGCGACCAGTTCGGTCGTGGGCCGGACGTTCCAGATGTACACGCCCAATCCGAGGATCCGAGGCGAGCGAGCCAGGATGGCTTCGGCGATTTCCAGCACCGGCTGGTTGATGTCGAATTCCACCAGCGCCGAGCGCGGGCGCAGTTCACCCAGATTCGCTTGCAGGTATCGCAGACCAAACGCGGCGTGCAGATACCGGGCGTTCAGCGTGGCGAGCAAAATATCGGCGCTCATGCGGCGTCCCGGGTCGAGGCCCGGTCAGAGCGGCGGGGGCGGCAAGTGCCGGAGCAACTCCCGATTTTGCTCATGCGTCAGAAGCTTCAAGGCTTCCTCCCGGGTGACCCAACGCACCTCTTTGACCTCGCCATTGTCGTAGGCCCGACCTTCACCAATCGCTTCCATGTCCCAGAGGCAGACGACCTTGTTGTCGCCCTTGACCTCGTATTGCATCACGCCCGCAAACCGCAGTAATCGGGCTCTGATTCCCGTTTCTTCCTCCACTTCCCGCACCGCTGCCTCCTCGAAGGTTTCGCCCGGATCCAGCTTCCCCTTGGGCAACGACCATTCGTTATCCCCATGCCGGGCACGACGAATCAGCGCCAGTTCCAGCCCGCGCGCGCCTCGACGCCACACCAACCCACCCGCCGCGCGAACGGTGGAAACATTGTCCCGCACATCAGAAGTTTGCCTACCCATACCGGCCGCAGAATAGCCAGACCCAGCGGCACGCCCACCGGGAATTTGTGACGATTTCTGTGGGGCTTCGACTCGCCGGAGGGACTCCAATTGGGCCTCCGGATGCCAGTTCGCGGGTGCCTTCTGACCGCGACTCCACCATTTCATGCCGCCGGCAATCCAGCGTTGCCGATGGTTCAGATACGTCTCCCCCCGGGCATCGTCATCGTAACCAAACTGAAATCCGCAGCACGGACAGATCTCGTAGGAGGCTCCTCCGGCCGGCGAGCGCGGCGCTTCCGCCAACGGGGAGAAGCCACAAACGGGACACGCAGGGGACGGGGCAGCGGGCTTCATCGGGGGAGCGGCAACTCGGAGAATTTGCGGAGGTCAACGGATTTGCCGGGTTGGTCGGCGAAGTAACCGCGGCGTCCGGGTTTGAAGTAGGTCTTGGTCGTGCCGTCGGGGTTGTAGGCGGCAAAGGCCCCGGTCTTCGCATCAAACACCCGAACCACACCCTCGGAGTCCACCTTGGCCGGCAATCCTTCGGTCTTGGCTCGGACCAGGAAAAGCCAGGCCTGAGCAGCGTAGTTATCAGGATCGGCCGCCGCGAAGTCGGCCCCATGTCGGTCAAAGTGATCCTGCAACGTCCGCAAACTCCCCCAAGTCACCCGCGTGGGCGGAGGACGGGGCTGGGTGGTCGGCGTGGCCGCGGTCGCTGGCGGAGTCACCACTCCATTGGTGGGCGACTCCGTCACCTCAACGTCCCGCACCGGTGTGGTAAAGGCATTGGTGGCGAGAGGCACCCGCGCGGTGCCCACCGTGTAATGGTAGGTGGTGCCAGGCTTGAGACCGGACAGACGAACCTCATGCTCGGTTCCGACGTCCGACTGCTCGCGTCGATCCATTCGCGTCGGCGAAACGCCAAACTGCACGCGGGAACCCGACGCTACATCGGTGGTCCAGCGAACGACCGCATTGGTGGGCGTTGGCGCCACCACGGGTCCCTGCACGAGGCTGACCGCCTGAGCCGCCCCGCCCAACCAGAGCCAAAGATACCCGAGGAAGCAGCGAATCCGGCGCATCAGAACCTTCCTACGCGATCACTTCGGCAACGTCTTGATGAACTCGTCGGCCTGTCGGATGGAGTTGTTCATTTGATCCAGGAGTCGGGTGATCTCGGTCTGAATGTTCGCCGCCTCGCCGCGCAGGGCGCCAATCGCGGCCGCGTTCAGATTGTGTTTCAGGTACAGTACCTGTTCCTTTAGCTGGCCCAACACTGGCGTCATGCTCGCTTCAGCAGACTTGAGTGACGTCGCCAACTGTTGGTACTTGGTTCGGGTTTCGTTGAGCTGGCGCCGGCTGTTTGAGGCGTACGTCTCGTTGGTGAACTGGGCGATCTCCTTTTCCCATTCCGCGAAGAGATCATTGGCGATCTGGTCCATCTCCTTGATGCGCTTACGCACTGCCTCCGCACTCTTTTCCGCCGACTCGTACTCGCCCTTCAGTTTGTCGTAATTGGATTCCAGCGCTCCTCCGTTCACGGCGTACATCTCCCGCAGGCGGGTAAGAGCATCCTTGAATTGCGTGGCGGCCTCGTCCTGGGAATCGCGGGCCTCTTCGACGGCGGACTTGAGCAGGTCACGCTTTTCGACACCAAACTTCTCCATCGTGGCGTAGTACATCGACTGACAGCCAGCGACAGCGAGAACGAGAACAAGCAGGAAAGAAACGACGGGGAGTCTCTTCACGCCGGAGAGCGTATCTGGTGTCCGAGGGGGAGCAATCTTGAAGCGGCCTTGACCCTGGACCTGAGCCGTGATCGATCACCGTCGGGATCGTACGACGTGAACGGGACGGGTGCTTTGGGCAATGACCTGCTGCGCGACGGAACCAAACAACATGGAAAGCGCCGCCCCCTGGCCATGGGACGCCAGGCAAATGACATGGGCACCAAACTGCCGGGCCTGCTGGTCGATGGTTTCGGCGACATCACCGGACACCACTACGACGACCTCGTGCGTGATGTGACGTTGCAGCGCTTCGGCGGGAATCAGGCTGCCCAACTTGCGGCGGGCGTGCTGCACCAATTGATGATGTTCACCCGGCGAAAGTACGGGCCGACGCGACCGACCCCGGAGGAAGGAAAAAGCCCCTTCCACGGGCGCAGCCACGTGCAAAATCCGCAAAACCCCTCCTCGGGAGAGCAAGGCGCAAGCAGCGGGAATGGCCTGGTTTCCCAGGGGCGAAAGATCGGTGGTCACCAAAACGCGGGACAGCGGTGGGATCACATTCCGAGCCAAACTGCGCGCCTGGGTTGGGACCACCAAGACACTGGTGGGCGCATCAGCCAGAAGTGATCGCGACGTCGATTGATGCCAGATCCGGGCCAAGCCCCGATGCTGGTGGGCTCCGGTCACGATGACGTCCGCCCGGTGCTCCTTGGCCAATTCGATCAATCCTTCCGAAGCGGTTTGTCCCGCGGGTGCCACTGCCAACTCGAAACGATGCGGCTGGAGTTGAGCCGCCACCTTCTCGCGGAGCTCCGCTTCCCGCTGACTGGGACTTGAGCCTTCGGTGACCTCATCGACGTGCGCCACATAGCCGGCGATCAGTTCGCACGCTCCCGCCTGAGTAAACTCCCGCGCGAATCCCAACGCGGCTTCGCTGGAATCGGAAAAATCAACCGCCAC
Organism: Verrucomicrobiota bacterium; assembly: GCA_017309115.1. Taxonomy (GTDB): domain Bacteria; phylum Verrucomicrobiota; class Verrucomicrobiia; order Limisphaerales; family UBA9464; genus UBA9464. The sequence goes on from JAFLEF010000016.1 coordinate 60,511, forward strand.
CAACACCCGCAGGGGACGCCGTCCGTCGAACCAGTCGCGAAACGGCAGTGAGTTGCGCACCACCAACGTCGGCACCGCCGCTGATTCCGCCACACGGTCTGCCGTGCTGCCGAGGAGCACTCGAGCCAGGCCGACCCGGCCGATGGAGGCGACCACCAAGAGACGCGTGCTGCCCGGCTTGGCCCGCCTCCGGAGCACCTCCGCCGGAGTACCCAATTCCACCTCCGCCTTGACCCGGGTTCCAGCGTTCGCAAGGGAATCCCGAAGCGACTCCAATTGCTGACGCAGAACCCCTTCCACCGGCAGCCAGACCTCCGGAGGCAACCCCTCATCCGCCGGCGGGAGGGTGGCATGAAGCAACTCCAGAGTGTCGTTGAATCGTCGGGCCAGTCCGGCCGCGGTTTGCACGGCATCGGCCGCATTCGGACTGAAATCGGTTCCGCAAAGAATGTTCATCGACGCGAGGGGGTTTCAGGGTGTCTGAGACTTTCACAAGCGATGGATCCTGCCAACCGCTCAGTGACAGTAGGCACTGGGAGCCGTGCCCGAAAACAAAAGAGGGCCGGGATTGCTCCCGGCCCTCGTGAATTCAAACCCGAACCTTAGTTGGTGGCCCGATACATCTGGACCGCCGCCAAGCTACCTGCCGGGATGCGGTACGGACTGGTGGCACCGGCCACGGCCGTGAAGGTACCGTTGATCGTGCCGCTGGATTGCAGCAATCCGGTGTAGGTGAGGATCACGTCACCCGAGGCATCCCGGGTCACCGTGAGCGTCGGGGTTACCGCGCCCGGTCCGGCCGGAACCGGTACTGAGAACAGCGTCGTAATGGTCACCCCATTGCGGGTGCCCGCCGGGCTCTGCGAATAGTTCGCGGTCACCGTGAGCGGCGTATTGACCGCGATACCGAGCGACGAGATGTCAAACTCGTAGGCCCCCACCGCCGGGTTCAAGTCCGCCGGACTGTTGTCCAGGAAGGTCCCGAGCGAAGTCTTTCCTTGGATCCAGCCATCCGGATACAGGGAGGCATCCAACGCCTTGCCGGTTGCAATACCTTCGGCATCTACGACGTAGAGGTCGATCATGACCACCGGCCAAGTGTTGGTCGGCAGCGGTGCTGTTCCAATGAGCCGGCTGACCGTGGTGTTGGCGCTGAGGGTCGGAACCAAACTGGCCTCGGGATCAGCCACCACGCGGGAATAATAAGCCTTCATGAAGGCTCCTTCGGCGCGCAGGGGATCCACCGGCGGGGTGTAGTTGTTCACCAACGAATTGCCGCGCAGCGACGCAATGCCCGTCTGGGCCAACTCGTCGAAGAAGGAGAGCACGGCTTCGGACACGAAGGACGCCGGGTAATTGTTGTAAACCACATTGCCTTCGAGCGCATCGCTGACGCCATCGAAGTCGGAACCAAACCGATACTGGGCTGTCCCGCCAGCGGCGTTCAGCGGAGCGACGGCGTTGGTGAAGCGAGTGACGCCATCCACGCCGAGACCGATGTAGTTACCGGCAATCACAATGTTGGTTCCGGGCGTCTGGCCGTAGAACTCCAGCGAGTGATCATAGCCACCCAGGCTTTCGCGCACCATGCCACCGAAGATATTGCGCTCTTCCGCGTCATTCACGCCGTCGCCATCCACGCCAATGATGGTGTTGTTTCCCGCGCGACCAATTTCGATGAAGCCTTCAAAGAAAGTCGCCAGTTCCGGCACCAAGGCCACGTTGTAGTCGGTCACGCCATCCGGCAGCACGCCGAAGAAGTTACCGGAGAAACGATGATTCTCGCCTTCCAGAATGACCGGAATCGCCGGCACGCCGGTGATCACATTGAACTCGGCACGGGGATTGGTGGAGTTCTTGGCCACACCAATGGTGACCCCGCTGACCAAGATCGTGTTGGTCACGTTGTTGTTCTCGTCCCGCCCGCGGTAACGGAATCCAGTGACACCGTCGGCCGGCGCGATGAACGGAGCGGTCTTGCCATTGAGGTCGGTACCGATCCAGCACCCGGCGATATGACCGTTGGCACCCTTGGCGAACGCCACACCGTAAACCGAGACGTCCTGTTCCGGCCCGGTCAGCGGCACGGCCAGCATGCCCACGCCCTTGATGGTGACATTGGTGGCACCCAGAACGCCGAAGATGGCGGATTCGCCCGAGCCGTAGCCAGTGTCGTCATTCGGCGTGTCACCCGGGAAATCCATGATCTTGGAATTCCCGTTTCGGGAATCGAGGACGATTTTGATCTGCGCGTTGTTGGCCGCCAGAATGGGATTCGTGTTCGGCACCGCGCCCGGCTGACTGTAGCCATTGATCGTGACGTTGTTCGCCGTGATGTACGGATAGCCACCGGCCGGAGTGAGAATGTAGTGAGGTCCGGCTCCCGGGATGGCGAAGTTGATGGTATCGCCGTCGCCCAGCATTTCGATCGCCTGGGTCAGATTGGTCTGGCCGGCGACGATCGCGCTGTTGGCCGAGGTGACCGTGATGGTCTTCGGACCGACGGCTGTTCCAGCCACCTTCAACACCACGGTCGTAGGATTGTACTGCACCTCCCAAGTCAACCCAGTCTTGAGGGACGCATTCTCGAAGTCGGTGGACAGGAACTGGCCATCGAAGCTTCCCGCAGTGATCAGGGTGTAGGTCTCACCACCCGTCGGCGAATAGCCACTGAGGTTGACCTTCAGATGACCATTGGCGATCCGGCCGATGTTGGTCACGACCACGGTGGTGTGAGTCGGACCGGTGATCGTCGCCGCGAAGGTTCCGCGTCCCGGGGTCGCGGCGCCGTCGAGGTCCACGGCGAGGCTCAGGTTGCCGCCAATGTGAACCTTGGCGTTGGGTCCCACGACTTCGAAAGTGCCGATCGAACTTTCCGCCGCGCCCGTGCCCACGGCCAGGTCTTGATTGATTACCAAAGAGGCCCGGTCGAGAACGCGCATGATGGCGGTGCCACCGGGATTGCCGAAATCACGCGGACCCGAAATGGCGATGCCCTTCGTCGGTCCCGATTCCGGATCCGAGTTGACGGTCATCTGCGCGTCATCCTGAAGAACAAATTCACCATAGCCCGGGTCGGCCGAGACAAAGGTGCTATTGGGTCCCGTCTCCGGCGGACGATTCTCCGGGGAACCTCCAGACCCGGCGAACACGTCGAAAATGTGGAACTGCCCCTTACCCTTGACGGTGATGTAGCTGTTGCCGTTGCGGGCGCTAAGGCGGCGCAGGTTGAAGATCGCATTGTCCTCAATCGTGAGGCGGCCGGTGCTGTCGACCGCAGAGGCCATCGTCAGGTAACCTTCGTCGGTCGAACCTTCCGGACTGCCCGCGCCCATGCTGTTCCCGGAGTCGACCCGGGCATTGCCGCGGAGAATCATGATCTGGTCATTCGGATTGGGTCCGCCTTCCGACACGCTCACGCCGCTGCCGACGGAGGCCACAGAGTTGCCGTCCATCAGGACATACCCGTTACCCGCGGCATTGGCGCCGACCTTGATGTCATCGCCCGCCCGGAAAATGGCATCATTGTGCATCTCAAAACGGCCGAGACCCTTTTCGCCGACTTCCCAGTCCAGTCCATTCAGCCCGTCGTCACCCTTGCTGCCCGGGAAACATTCGGGGCAATCGAAGTAAATCGTTCCCCCGTTCATCACGAACGTGGAGATGACGCTGCTAAAGCCGATGACCGCTTTGGGATCCCCCTCGGTGCCGCCGATTTTAAGGAAACCGCCGTTCATGATGACGTTCCCCGACTCGGTGCTGCCTTCAGTGACCCCCAGTCGAATGGCTCCGAGTAAGCGTTCTCCCGCAGTGGCGCCGATGGTGGCGGTTCCGGCGTTGTTGATGACGGCAATTTCGGCGACGCCCGGTACAGAGCCGGAGTCCCAATTGCTGCCCAGGTAGAAATCTCCTGCCCCGGCTGTCCAGGTCTTGATCGTCTGCGCCTGAGCTACGGAGGCCAGCGCGAGCGCCAGCACAGCCGAATAGCCGGCGAGTGTTTTCGTGTTCATAGTGGTTTAGTTCAGGATTGGGACGCACATCTGCGCGCCCAGTATTGGCTTTCGTATCCCGTGGTAAGCCGACACCCGAAGCGGGAGAGCGCCCTGGGCGTCGGAATGGGAAGAATTACAACTTGCTGGCTAACAGCGTCGTCGTTCACTGGCAAGAACTTTGGAACCCGCGGCCAACTCACGAACGGCTGCAAATTTCGGGCTCGCCGCCGCTTCGACGAGCGCGTTCGTCCCACCCCGCCTTTGCTAAGTCAGAATCACTTCCAGGATTGCATGCGCCGGCTCAGCCGAGATGATGCCCGTCCGCTTTGAAACCATCCGGAATGAATCCGCACGATCCCAAGGACCCCGGTCTGATTGCCCAAATGGGTGCTGATCCTGAAGTCCAAGCCACCAGCCGACGGCTCTTCAACCTGACCTGTCGCTATCGCTACTCCTACAACTTCTCGTGGATGGGTCGACCTGTCATTCAGTACCCACAGGACCTCGTGGCGATGCAGGAGATCCTGTGGGAGGTTCAACCCGATCTGATTGTTGAGACCGGCGTGGCCCACGGAGGCTCGCTGGTCTACTACGCTTCCCTGCTCGAACTGATCGGCAAACCCGCCAAGGTGCTGGGAATCGACATTGAGATTAGACCGCACAACCGCGCTGCCCTGGAAGCCCACCCCATGTTCCGGCGGATTGAGCTCCTGGAAGGCTCCTCGGTGTCACCGGAAATTGTTGCGCAAGTCCGGCAACGGGCAGCCGGAGCCCAACGGGTTTTGGTGGTGCTCGACTCCAATCACTCGCACGACCATGTCCTGAAAGAATTGCAGCTATACTCCCCGCTCGTCCGGGCCGGCAGCTACGTGGTGGTTTTTGACACCGTGGTCGAGGACATGGATCCGGAATTGGTGGGAGAGCGGCCCTGGGGCAAGGGCGACAACGCCAAAACCGCCGTGCATGAGTTCCTCAAAAGCAACTCCCGGTTTGAGATCGATCATCAGATCGAAGACAAACTGCTGCTGACCGTAGCTCCGGACGGATACCTCCGGTGCCTACAGGACTGAGGTTTCTCCAACGGTCGGCCCGAGCCTCCCACCGGCGGCGCCCAACTCCTGTTCGAAACCATTATCCAATCACGCGCCACCGGTACGTTCGAACACGTAAAAATTATTCAGGCCCAATTGAAACCGTTGGTGCTTCACCAAGCGGAACCGGGGCGCACCGAAGAGTTGGGCGGTGCTCTCCACATCGAATCCGTGGTGTTCCTCCAGGGACATGCCATCCACTAGTCGCAACTGCTTGAGGATTCGAAGCAACCCATCAACCCGGGGACTGGGAACCGTCAGGAGAACCCGGCCGCCAGAGTGCAAATACTGGGCAATCCCCTCCACAAACGGACCCAGATGATTCCCGGGAATGTGCTCCAAAACGGCCAGCATGACGATGACATCGAACTGACCTGCGTTGGCGGGCATCTGGTCCGGAAAAAAGCCCCGACACAGTCGGAAGCCACCCGTAGTGCAGGTGTCCCGAGCCAGGGTTGGATCAATTCCCAAACTCCCCGCAGCCGCCTGCGAAAAGATCTGAAACAGCGCGCCGTTGGCACTACCCAGATCAAGAATCTTCTGACCAGGCTTCAGCCACGGCAGCACCCGGTTCAGGCGTTGGTGTTGTAACCATCGATCCAAAGGTTTCATGAAGTCCGGTTTCGGGTCAGACCACCGTAAGAGCTGCCCGTCGGTGCCCGAAGCAAAATCAGAATCGACCTGGATTCAACTGCTCCGGGATTTCTCCAAACTCGCTATTTCCCGACGTTCGCAAATGAGGTATGTCCTCGGAGGTGAGCCCTGATCTGCCGACGCGCGACGCCACCAGTCTGCGCGACCTCATGCTCATCCGGGAGGCTCACCGGTCCACGTTGCAAGCCCGTCCGGGCTATCTGGGGTCAGCCGTGGGCTTCAAGTATTCCGAATCCAATCGCCGGCTCACCGAAGGTTCGCCGGGCGGAAGTTGTCGGTTCATTCCGGCGATTCTGCTGTTCGTTGATCGTAAGTTGGGTCCCGACTCCGGCGCCTCCTTGCTGGCGACGGAATTGACGGCCCAGGGGATTCGCTGTGCAACCGACGTCGTGGTGGGGCGTCCGCCAGTTCAGGCGAATCATTTGCCCGACCTCTCCCCGGAAAGCAGCCGACTGCGAACAGTTCTGCGCGAAGCGGGCCAGGGCGCCTTTCCCGGCATGCCGTTGTCGTCCACCGAGGGACTGGGAGCCGTCACGTGTCTGGTGCGGTCACGCCAGGATCCAGCCGTCGTCGGACTGCTGACGGCCGAACATGTCGCCGGGCGACCGGGAACCGTGATTGAACGCCCCCTGCCCCGAGCCGCCCGTTTAGGCCGCACGCGGCACGCAATTCGGGAACGCTCGGCCTCGGATCACTTGGGCGAACCCATTCTGTCTGAAGGCGCCTTTCGTCTCGACGCTGCCTTCGTGCAACTGTCTCCGGGACTCCCGTGGGAACAAGGAATCGATCCCATTTCGTTTGCGGGAGATCCGCCCCGGCTGGACCTGGGCTCGTTTGACCTGTTGGGCGAAGACGTCGAAAGCGTCGGGCCAGTCCGCGGCCTTCAGCGCGGTCAAGTGGTCGGGTTCGCCTACGAATGGGGAATCGGACATCCGCGGCAGTTCACCGATTGGCTCATTGTGGGCGAAGACGGCGCGGTCTTTGCTGAACCCGGCGACAGCGGCAAATTGGTGGTGCGCTCCGCGGATCGACGTCCGGTGGCTCTGCTCTGGGGAGGCCGTCCCTGGATTCATTCCCAGTCGGGACACCAGGAGACGTGGTGTTACGCCAGCCACCTCCATTCCATTCTCGAACAACTTGACCTCCAGATCATCAGCCCGGATTCCACCACTGAGTCGTTCTCCCCTCCTCTACTTCCGAGCACTATGAGTTCACCCGCTTCCCTCCCCGCCTCCGGCCTGGCCGGTCCGGACACCTTAAACCTCCGGTATTCCGGAGCGACGAATGACGTTGAAGTGCATTACGACGGAAGACTCGTGATCCACTCAATCAAGGGTGAGAACGGGGCCGTGCGCTATCTGGTCTCCCTATTTGGGGGGCCCTGTCTGATTCACACTCAGCGTGCTCAAAACGTGTTCGTCGCCGCCGGTCGCGTGGTGAAGCAGACCGCTCTGGAAGCCGAACCGACGGATCACAAGGACAACGGACGCTTCGAGGTGCCCGCGAGCAGCTCCTGCTGGCTCAACGCGGTGGAAGGCTTCTGCCAGTTGCTGCTGACTCCGGTGGCGGATCCGGCCTTTGGCGGCCGGGACAAGGAACGTCCGATTCTGCGCTGAACCGACCCGCTCACGGGCTACCGCGCCAGGCCACCAAGCGTCCATCCTCGGTCAGGACCACCAGCCATCGGCCCAGTCGGTCGAAGGCGAGTTGACTAACCCCGGAATCCTGGTTTCCCGACTCGTTCGGCGGAATCACCAGGGAGGTCAGGCGTCGGAATCCCGGAAGTTCCCAGAAGACCACCGTTCCCTCGTTGCCACCCGTGACCAGACGGGTTCCGTCCGGGCTGAACGCGAGGGCTCGAACGGATCCACTGTGGGCTTGCCAGGATCCGATCTTGTCTTGGGAAGGCCAGCGATAGGCGGCGATTCGCCCGCTCGCCCAACCTGCCACGACCCACTGTCCTTGGGGCGCGAAGGCTGCGGCGGAAACCCGTCCTTGGCCCGGGTCTGCATCCAGAATCCGGGGCGCACCGCCGGTCACTGGCCAGAGTTGGACCCGCCCATCTTCGCTCCCGCTCACAATCCAGGTGCCTTCGGTGGAGAGCGCCACCGACCAAACTGCCGAATTGGTCACCGCTTCCGTCACCCGCAACCGTAGTGTCGCCAGAGGATCAAACACCCGGAGACCTCCTTCCGAGAACCCAAACGCCACCCTGGGCGTGGCCTCCGACGCAGCAATCACCAACGGCGCCACCCCTTCCAAGAGCTTCGGCCCTTGTTCGACCAACCGCCGCTCCCTGGTGTCCCAGCGTTGCAAATTCCACTCGGCTGAAAGGGCCCAAAGCTGCGAGTTCGTCCCGGCGGTTCCCAGGGGCAGAAACGCATTGGTCAGAACCCCGCGACGCTTCCCCGATGTCAGATCGACCACGGTTACGATCCCCGTCTGATCCGTTACGGCCACTTGATCCCGAGCGTCCAACAGCGCCATTCCACCCAAAGGGTCGGCCCAAAAACCAGTGGCCCGGACCACCCCTTGCTGGCCGGTCAACGGCCACACCCGCGAGGTCCGATCTTCACTGGCCGAAACCAAGGCCGCGCCGTCGGCAGTCCAAGCCACCGACCGGATGGATTGTTCATGCCCCAACCAGTTGCGGACGGGGCGTCGGCTGGCCAGATCCCAAAGCCGGAGAACCCGATCCTCACCTGCCGACACCAACCGATCGCCCGTCGGAGAAAAAGCCAAGGTCCAAGTCTGACCCAAGGGACCCATCAGGGAGAAGGCCCCGGCTGATGTCGCGGTTTCGCCTCCGGCTTCCGGATACAATCGGACACCCTGTCCGGCGAGGCCCACGGCGAGAACCCGATGATTCGGTGAGAATGCCATGGACCCCACGCGTTCCACCGAAGCGTCGCGCCAAAGTTCCTTTCCACTGGGGATGTCCCACACCACCAAGGCTCGTTTCCACTGCGGACTCCGCTCATCAAAAAAACTCACCGCCAAACGGCGTGCGTCGGAAGTCGTCGCCATCCCACTGACCGACCAACCCGACCATTCTGCGGGAATCTGGAATTGCGCCCGTTCCGCTCGCGCCTCCAAGTCCCACCAATGAACCGACAGTGGTTCGTCGGGCGGACTGACCACCAGAACTCGTTCCGGCGAACCCCAAAGTCCCGCCAATGTGCCCCGGCCGGGCATCCATTCCGAAGTCCCTCCCGGGACGGTCCGCCAACCAAAGCGCCGATCCTGGGTGGACAGGGACACTCGTTGTCCGTCGGAACTGAACCCGCCCAAACGCCAGACCCTAGGCACGAAGGCCAGAGGCGCGGGATTTCCCTCCTCCCACACCCGCAATTCTTGGGAATCTTCCAAGACGGCCAGTCGGCGACCATCAGGCGAAAGTGCGGCTTCGGTATTCGGTCCGATGCCGACCTGGACCCAACGATTGGAATCCCCCTGGGCCAACTGCTGCAACGCCTCCCACTCGAAGCCTCGTTGGGGAGGATCCACAGAGGTGGCTGCCGACCGAAGAGCCTGCCGGGCCACGCCCAGATCGCCAATCTGCAGCGCCAATTGCGCGCGATTTAGTTCCGACTGATACCACGCTTGTCGGGTCTCCCGCTCCTGGCGTTCACTGCGGATCCGGGCTTCGGTCTGCTGTTGAGCCAGTCGCCGATTGGACCGGCTCTCCTGCCACAGGAAGGTCAACGCCAACAGAAGGATCACGGCCGCCCAGGAACCCCAGCGGGCCACCCGCCGCCACCGCCGCCGCAATGTTGATAGTTCCTTGAGCGATCGGCCCGCCTCGATGAGCCGGAGATCGGCCATCATCGCCCCGAGATCAGGATACCGTTCCGACGGGCGATAGGAGCAGGCCCGAGTGATCACTTCGTTTAGCTCAAACACTTTGGTCGCGTCTGGCCAACCGATGAGCTCGGGAGGCAATCGGGGAAACTCCGCGGGCGCCATTCCGGTCGAGGCCACATAGAGCACTTTGCCCAGACTGAACTGGTCCGCCGGCTTGCTTCCGGGACCCTCGGGCGACTCGTAGCCTGGGGTGCCGACAGATGTAAGGGTCACTTCGGCGGAACTGACCAGCCCGACATCGGCAATTTTGGGCCGACCACCAACATAAATCAGGTTCGAGGGCTTAATGTCCCGATGGATGAGTCCCAAACCATGCAATTCGCCCAAGGCCGACGTCAGATCGACCGCCAACCGCAAGGCCTCGTCGGCCGACAGCCGACCCTTTTCCAACAGCCGTTCCTTTAAGGTAAGCGGTTCGTAGGTCGCCGGATCGATCTCAGTTCCGCGGTGGAGATCATCCGCCAACTCCATCACATAGAAGAAGAACCCTTCAGCTTCATTGAGCCCCACATGAAGGAGCGCCAACTGACGGGCTTTGCCGAACGCGTGGCGTTGGAAGCGGGTAATGCCGTCCAACTCCCGCTGATACGGACGGGGCGAATCAAACCGGCTGCGGGCCACAATTTTGACCGCCCGGTAAACGCCCGTAACACCTCGGGCCAGCCAGACATCCCCGTAACTTCCTCCGCCGATCCGACGGAGCAGTTCGTAGTCCGGAACCCGGGGCGCTGAAGAAGGCGAAGCGGCCATGGCCAATCGGGAACCGAACCAGACGCGCGAAGACTCGTCCCGGGAAAAACCACCGGAAAACCGGCGGTCACGGCCCGAAGCGAGACATTAACCCACCATTTCCCCCAGTCGTTCCAGTTCCCGCCGGGCACTTTGCCGGGTTCGGCAGATAATGGTGTCGACGGTTCCCCGACGCATTTTGAAGTGTTCGGCGACTTGGACCGGGGTCCAGCCATCAAACGTGATGAGGTGGTAAATTTGGTAATCCTTGGCCGAGACAATCTGCTTTAGCCGTCGCAGGAGCAGTTCGTGGAAGTCGCGATCGGTCACTTCACCCAATGGATCATCCGATCCGGGTGCTGCCACCCGTTCCGCGGTGGAGGTCCGCTCCTCCATGCCCTCCCGGTGCATTGGACTGGTCACCAGTCGCCGCTTCCGTTGCGCGTCAATCGCACACCAGGTCGTCAGTTGACCCAGCCAGCGCCGAAACGCTCCTGGGCGCCCCCCCGTTTCGAACACGCCGATGTTCCGGGCAACCCGGGAGAAGACTTCCTGCCCCACTTCTTCCGCCTCGGATTCGGTGAGGCCATGCTGACGGCCAATGCTCAGCACCAACCGGCGATAGCGGTCGAAAAACTGACGCCAACCCTCGTCGTCTTCGAGGTCTTTGACGCGATTGATCAGTGTGCAGCTGGTGCGACGGCTGGAGTTAGTGGCGGTACCCATGGCTCGGAGAGAACGAATTCGGTGGGACTTTTCTTGCGAAGGTTCTCGCCCGGGAAGGCAGTTCGCTCAAGTTGATTATTGGTCGACGCGAGCGGAGGGAGGCATCGACCGAGGTCGGTGAACGGCGAGTTTTGATCAGCCCGACGCGAAACGCGTGAATTTCACGCACCCGGGGTCTAAACGGGGAGTGCGAAATCACCCCAGAAAGCGCAGAAAACCCAATATTTTCAGGGTCGAGATGCGCTGGCACTGCTGCTGCTCTCGGAGGAGAAAGGCGTTGACACAAAAAGTGAGCGATCACTACTGTCCGCGCCACATCACTCCGTTACACAACCAAAGTTATGAATCGTCTCCGTCAGCAAAAGGTCAGCGCGTTCACGCTGATCGAGCTCCTCGTGGTGATCGCCATCATCGCGATTCTCGCCGGCATGCTTCTGCCCGCTCTGGCCAAAGCCAAAGCCAAGGCCAACCGCATCGCCTGTGTGAACAACCTCAAGAACGTGGGCCTAGCCTGCCGTATCTTTGCCACCGACAACAACGGACGCTTCCCTTGGGATGTTCCGGTCGCTGAAGGCGGCGCTGCCGACTACGTTGCGGCCTCCGGTGGTACTAACTTCCCGGGTGGACCCAATGGCCAAGTCAACATTCAAGCGAACCCCGCTTGGGCCATCTTTGCGGTTCTCTCCAATGAGCTGAGCACTCCGAAGATCATCCTCTGTCCTTCTGACTCCAAGAAAAAGCCCGCCTCCACTTGGCGCGCCATGTTGGCCTCCAACGGCACTGCGGTGACCGACCCGAACAAGAGCGTCAGCTACTATGTGGGTCTGACCGCGAGCGAAGAACAGCCGCAGTCGATCCTCAGCGGCGACCGCAACCTCACCAACGGCGTGGTTGGCAGCAATCCGCTTGTGTTTAACGGTGACACCGGCACCAGCACTCGTCAGATCCGGGTTGTCATCTTGGCCCCTGCCGGCTCTCCGATCCGGACGGTGAACAACAACGCCGGCTTCACCGGCAGCATCCACCAAAACGCTGGTAACTTCCTGCTGGGTGACGGTTCCGTTCAACAGGTCACCTCCGGCCGCGCTCGGGAACAGATCCGGGACGCTGGCGTGGCCACTGATTCCACCCAGGAATTCATCTTCCCCTGGGACTCCGAATCCACCAAGTAAGGATTCGTCAGACCTTTCCAAGGCGCCCCCTCCGGGGCGCCTTTTTTTGTTTTCCCTGTTCTTCCCGGATGAACTGGCGTCCGACGACGTGGTTCAGCCATTCTCGCGCATGGATTTTACCAATCCTGATCTTTGGATCAGTTTGCTCACGTTGACCCTGCTCGAGATCGTTCTCGGCATCGACAACCTCATTTTCATTTCCATTCTGAGCGGTAAACTACCCCTCGATCAGCAAGCCAAAGCCAGAAAAGTCGGCCTCAGCCTCGCCCTTATCACCCGAATCCTCCTGTTGCTATCCTTGTCCTGGGTGATGAAGCTGGATAAGCCATTTTGGCAATCAGAACTCGGCAGTTACACCCTCTCACTCTCCGGTAAAGACCTGATTCTCCTGCTCGGTGGCCTCTTCCTGATCGGTAAGAGTACGTACGAAATCCACGAAAAGCTCGAAGGGGTCGACGGGGAGAAAAGCACCAAGCTTGCTCCCACCTTCACGTCGGTAGTTACTCAGATTCTCCTGCTTGATATCGTCTTCTCCTTGGATTCCGTCATTACCGCGGTCGGCATGGCCAACCAAGTCATCGTGATGGTCGCCGCGGTCGTCCTTGCGATGGTGGTGATGCTCCTGTTCGTCAACCAGATCTCCTCCTTCGTTGACCGTCATCCCACCATCAAAATGTTGGCCCTCTCGTTCCTGATCCTGATCGGCACGATGCTGGTCGCCGAAGGGTTCCATCAGCACATCAACAAAGGCTACATCTACTTCGCCATGGCGTTCTCGGTCATGGTGGAACTTTTGAACATGCGCCTGCGCAAGGCCCAGAAGGTCGAACTCCACCAACCCTACCGATGACCCCCGCGGAACTGCAATCCAACGAAGAATTACGGCGGCACGAGTTCCCCGTGGTCGGCGAGAAGATTTTTCTCGCTCACGCCGCAGTTTGTCCCCTGCCCCGCCGAATTGCCGAAGCGGTTTCCAACCGAGCCCGGGTGGGGATGCTGGATGATCAGGAAGCGGCGCTCCCAGCGGGCTATTTCAGTGACACCCGACGCCTCATTGCCGATGCCCTGAAAGCGCAACCCAACGAGATCGCCTTGGTCGGGCCAACTTCCCTGGCCCTCAGCTACATCGCCGGAGGACTTCCATGGCGCAAAGGGCAGAACGTCGTCATCTACCACGATGACTATCCCTCCAATGTTTACCCTTGGATGGCTTTGTCGGATCGCGGGGTCCAGGTGCGAATGCTCAATGTCCGCGAACTGGGGAGAATTCGTCCGTTTGAGGTCCAGGGCCAGGTCGACGAAGATACGCGGCTCGTCGCTCTGGCGAGTTGTCACTTCATCAGCGGTTGGCGACTAGAGTTGGAGGCCTTGGGCAAATGGCTGCGTTCTCGCGGCATTTGGTTTTGTGTGGACGGAATTCAGACCTTGGGCGCCTTTCCAACGTCCGTGGAGTGGGTGGACTTTCTCGCGGCCGACAGCCACAAATGGCTGCTGGGCCCGTGCGGAGCCGGGGTCATGTATGTCCGTCAGGCGCTGCAGGATAAGCTCAAGCCCCTGGTGTACGGTTGGAACAACGTCCGGTGCCCCGACTTCGTCACCCAGGAGGATCTGGTCCTGCGCACCGATGCCCGCCGGTATGAAGTGGGCAGTCACAGCTTGTTAGGGCTGGCGGGATTGCGGGCCGCTTTCGCGCTTCTGGAAGAGGTCGGCGTCGACGCCATCGCCGCGGATCTGGTGGCCAAACGCCAGTTCCTCTCCCAGGCGTTGACCGCCCAGGGATGCGAAGTTCTGTTTCCGGAACTTCCCCCAGCCAATACCGGCGGCATTGTGACCTTCGCGCATCCCGAACACAACACGACCGCCCTCCACACCCGGCTTACCGCCGCCGGAGTGGTTACATCGCTCCGAACCACACGGGATGGTCGGCAGTGGATTCGGCTAAGCCCGCACTACTACAACACCCAAGCCGAATTGGAACGAGTGTTGGAGTTGATTCCCTAATCCTTACCATTTCACCCATCCATGCGGACCTTGGCCTTGTTCGCCGGGCGCCCGATCCGTTACTCTATCGTTACCTGCGCGGGACTTCCCTCCGGACTTCCGCCTAAGCGTTTGTCATCGTCTTTCCAGCCATGTCGACAGCTACTGCCACTGCTTCAGCTTCGTCTCCGTCTGTTCCCGACCTTCGCCATCGCCATCACACCCTCCGCAAGGACCGGACGTTCCTCCAGAACCTGGGTCTGAAGTTTCAGCAATGGTTGGAGTCCCGCGTGGCCGCCGCCTCTCCCTTGGGTGATCCGCACATTTACGACACCCGGCAGTTCCCTTGGGCGGCCGAAATTGAGAAAGACTGGAAGCAAGTCCGGGAAGAACTGGATGCGGTAATGGTCTTCCGGGATCAAATGCCCAGCTTCCAGGACATTTTGAAGGAAGTCGGCATGATCCAATCGGACAACAACTGGAAGACCTACTTCCTCGCGGGCATCGGCATGGATTGCACTGAAAACGCGAAGCGTTGTCCGGCCACGATGCGGTTGTTGGGAAAGATTCCGGGCATGACCACGGCGTTTTTCAGCATCCTGTCGCCCGGCAAACACATTCCCGCCCACCGTGGAGCCTGGAATGGAATCCTTCGCCTTCACCTGGGGCTAATGGTCCCTGAACCGCGCAATCAGGTGAAGATTCGCGTGGGCAACGACTACTACTCGTGGCGCGAGGGTGAAGCCTTCATTTTTGACGACACCTTCAACCACGAAGTTTGGAACGATACCAACGGCTATCGGGTGGTGCTCTTCGTCGACTTTGCCCGGCCTTTGAACCAACCCTGGCGCGGCATCAATGAACGCGTGCTCAAGTGGGGGGCCCTCGCTCCCTTCCTCCGGGAAGCCGGCGAGAAGCAGAAGAAATGGCAGGATCTGCTCTGGAAGAAAACGTGACCTGCCCAAGGGATCGGTGACACCGTCGGGCACGGAAGCGCAGCCCGTTGCCCAACCCGGGCGGGCCCTGCACCGAGCGTCATCTCGTTGCAGCTTCGCGGCTCCAATTTAGTTTCGGTGAGGACATGAGAAACCGATACGCGGTCACCGCACATTTTGCTGGGGAATGGGACGAAGCCCGCGTGAAACGCTGGGCGGAGACCACACGGGCGCGTCTCGATGCGCCCGCCGTCTCGCTGGGCATCGTGTTCATGACGCCCCAGTTTTTCGAAGTCGCGTCGGACGTACTCGAAGTGCTTCGGCTCCACGCTCGGATTCCCCTCCTGGTCGGTTGCTCCAGCCAATCCCTCATCGCCAACGGTGAGGAACTCGAGGACCAAGCCGGACTTGTTCTGCAACTGTTGCATCTCCCGGGCGCCACCCTTCAGGCACTCCACTTTGATCAGGAGTCCATCGAATCCCTCGCCGGACCCGCCGCGTGGCATGATCGAACCCAGGTACTCCCGCCGGACTGCAAAGGCTGGTTCATTTTTGCCGATCCGTTTCATCTGGATGGCGAATCTTGGCTTCGGGAATGGAATGCCGCCTACCCCGGCATTCCGAGTATCGGTGGTCTCGCCAGCGGGGTCTTCGAAGATCAACGCACGCAACTGTATCTCAACGGGCAGGTCCACGAAGAAGGGGTGGTCGCCATTAGTGTGGGCGGGGCGGTTCGTCTGGAATGTGTCATTTCCCAGGGCTGCACCCCGATCGGCGCGCCTTGGACGGTGACGAAAGCCGAGCGCAATCTGATCTTTTCCATCGCCAATCGTCCGGCGTACAGCGTTCTAGTCGATACCGTGAATGCCCTACCCAAAGAGGAACAATCCCGGGCGCAGGGCAACCTCTTCGTCGGCTTCGCCAGCAGCGAGTACCGGGAGGAATTTCAACGCGGCGACTTTCTCGTGCGAAATCTCCTGGGCGCCAACCCGCAAAACGGAGTTCTGGCCGTCGGCGCCCTGCCGCGAACCGGACAAACCATCCAGTTCCATCGTCGCGATGCCCAGTCCGCCTCGGAGGATTTGGCGGCCTGCCTGACACAAGCCCGGCTGCGGCTGCGAGGTGAAGTGCTGCTCGGGGGAGTCCTGGGCGTTTGCAATGGCCGAGGCATCCATCTGTTCGGCAAACCCCATCACGACGCCGGCTTGATCCAGGAACAACTGGGGCCTTTGCCGCTGGCGGGATTCTTCTGCAATGGCGAATTGGGACCCGTAGGCGGCCGGAATTTCCTTCACGGCTACACCGCTTCCCTCGGACTTCTCGTCAAGGCGTGAACACCGACGCCCCTCCGATCCGGTCCCTCGAACCCGAGGAACCCCACCGTCTTCGTCCCGATGTCATGGCCCGGCTCGACTTCGGGTCAATCTTCGGAGGATCGGATCCCGTCGAATTGGAACTAGGGTCCGGCGATGGCTCGTTCCTGGCCCAGTATGCCGCCCTCCACCCAGAACGCTCGTTCCTCGGAGTCGAACGACTACTCGGCCGCTTGCGCAAGCTTGGCCGCAAGGCAGACCGCGCGGGCCTCACCAATCTGCGCTCCCTGCGATTGGAGGCCTCCTATGTCTTGGAATGGATGATTCCCCCCCGATCGCTCGCCGCACTGCACGTTTACTTTCCGGATCCCTGGCCCAAGCGCCGGCATTGGAAACGCCGATTGATCAACAGCGAATTCGTCCGCCACGCCGCCACCGCGTTGAAGCCCGGAGGGGTAGTCTACCTGCGCACCGACAATGCCCCGTACTTCGAACAAATGGTCGAAGTCTTTGGAGCCAGCACTGCGTTTGCCGTCACGGAAACTCCCGCCGAACTTGCAGCCGTGGTGACTGACTTTGAGCGCGACTTTAATGCCTCAGGCATCCCCACACTTCGGGCGGCCTATCGGGTTCAAACTACCGTCGCGCTTGCCAACGACCCGCCGACATCGGCAAGTTGAATCGCAATGAACCTCCGCCGCATCTGGATCTGCTGGTGGCTTAGTTTCGTCTGCGGGGGCGGAATGGCTTGGGGCCAAAACGCGGTACCCGCGCTCACTGAGAAGCAGGACCGCGTCCTGCGGGGCCTCGCCCGGGATCGATTCGGAGGCCGCTGGGTGGATCTTACGCCCGCTCAGTTAGGAGAGCTCCGCAAACGCGCCGACGGCTATCTGGATCTCCAACGAAAATGGCATCTGCCCTGGGGCCAAGTGGCCAGTGTCCGTTTTGCCGACACCAATCGGAGCACGATCGCCTCCTACGAGGCTCTGGATTTGGGGGCTGCCCAAACGGGTTATCTGCTGGGCGCTCTCGCCATCCGCTTCAATGTCCTTCGGGATGCGCGTTCTCAAACGGAGATCAGCAATGTGCTGAACGGAGTGGAACTCCTACTGCGGAGCGGCCCCAAGCCCGGCTATCTGCCGTCGTTCGTCGGACCGGCGGATAATGCCGCCTACCAAGCTTTTTACTCAAAGTATGGCGGGCCGGATCCGCAGCGCCCTGGGTTCGGTCGCCTCGCCTTCCCGAGCAAAGACACCAACGGAACTCCGCTGGTCTGGCTCGTGGGCGGGGAACGCGACCAGTATTCCGCGCTCAATTTTGGACTTAGCCTGGTCCGCAAAGGCGCCCGCGACCCGGCGCTTCGCGAGCGGGCCGAGCGCGCCACCCTCAAGATTTTGGACCGCGTCATCGCGGATGGCTGGCGGCTCGACGATGGTCAGGGACGAACCACGTTCATCACGCAGGAACTCAAGACCGCGTTGCTGTTTGCCGGAGCGACGGTGGATTCCAAGAAGTTTTTGGACGCCTACAAGACCAATGCGGTCGCGCTGTTGGAACAACCGGCGCCGTCCTTGATCCGGTTCGGCAACTACGCCGCAAACCTCGCGCATTTCGCGAATTTCTATCTGTTTTCAAGATCGGACCCGGATGATGGCCGCCGACTCCAGTTTCAACGGATCCTGACCCAGATGTGGCAGACGGGAGAGGTGGACCTCAATCCATTTTATGCTGCGTTCTATGAAGACGCCTTCCTCTTTGAGGAACCTCCCAACAGTTCCGGCGCACAAAGCATTCTCCAGGGGATTCTTTATTCGTTCCCCCCACCACCCCGGAGATCATTGCCGCCAGTCCCTGACCCGACCATGGTCCGCCTCACCGCCAACGGAAGGGAATGGTCCCGCCATGCCCTCCTCTTGCCCGAACGGCCAGTCGCCCCGTTCCAGTGGATGCAATCGCCGCACCGTTTCGACGGTCCCATTGATCCTCTCTTGGAGCATCCTGGGGTCGACTACCTACTCCCGTTCTGGATGGGCCGGGATTCGGCAATCATTCAGCCTGAGGATGCCCTTCCCGCCAGTGCCCTGGGCCGGCGAAGGGGGGCTACCAACTCGGGAGTCACCAATCTGCCAACCGCTCCGATTGTGGCTCCCAAGTTGACTCCCTAAGGCGAACTGGTTTGCGGCTTCCCCCGGGATGGGGTCACGCCGCCATCTCAAACGCAGACTCCAAAGGCTTTTTCCGGATCAACCCCGAGGTCATGAATTGCCTGGGCGACCGTCGTCATCGGCAGCTCACCTTTCTTCGCCAGGGCATAGAGGACGCCAATCGCGGTGCACTCGGCATCGATCTCGAAGAACCGACGCAGCACGGGCCGAGCTTCACTTCGACCGAACCCGTCGGTTCCCAAGGTGAGGAGACCCCCCGGAATCCACGGAGCGATTTGATCGGCCACTAACTTGAGATTGTCGCTAACAGCAATCCACGGACCCGCTTCCCGAGCCACGGTTTCCTCCAAATAACTCGTTCTCGGAGTCTCGGTCGGATGAAACATGTTCCACCGCTTGGCCGCTTGAGCTTCGGAACGCAAACGCTTGTAACTCGTGACGCTCCAGACATCGGCACTCACCCCAAACTTCTCAAGCAAATGTTGGGCTTTCACTGCTTGCTGCAGAATGGAACCCGAGCCGAGGAGTTGAGCCTTGTGAGCCAAACCCGCAGCGCCCGGACGCACCTTGTACATGCCTCGCAAGACGCCTTCGGCCACCTGCGGATCCTCCGGAAGCGCGGGATGGGAGTAATCCTCATTGTGCAGGCTGATGTAGTAGAAGACGTCCTCGCCTTCCTGATACATCCGCTTCAGACCATCGGCCACGATGATCGCGAGTTCGTATCCGTAGGCCGGCTCATAGGCCAGGAGGTTGGGAACAGTCGAAGCTACCAAATGGCTGTGGGCATCCTGATGCTGCAGTCCTTCGCCGTTCAGCGTCGTCCGACCGGAGGTTGCGCCCAACAGGAACCCCCGGGCTCGGGAATCGCCCGCTAGCCAGATTTGGTCCCCGACCCGTTGGAACCCGAACATCGAGTAGTAAATGTAGAAGGGAATGGAGGGAACCCCGTAAGTCGTGTGGGCGGTTCCGGCCGCCACGAAACTCGCCATGGAGCCCGCTTCATTGATTCCTTCCTCGAGCAACTGACCTGATTTGGATTCGCGGTAATACGCCGCATTGCTCCGGTCGACCGGGTCGTAGAGCTGACCTTTGGAGCTATAGATGCCGATCTCACTAAAGAGTCCGTCCATGCCGAAGGTCCGCGCTTCGTCTGGCACGATCGGAACGATGAACTTGCCCAATTCCCGATGGCGCAGCAGCGAACTGAGCAATAAGACAAATGCCTTCGTCGTCGAAGCACCCCGCATGCCCTTGGTTAATTGCGTGAACTCCGTCGCAGCCGGCGCCTGCAGCAACGGAGCCTTGACCACCCGTTGAGGGAGATATCCACCCAGGGCCTGACGCCGGGCGACGAGATACTGGTACTCGGGAGAGTCCTGAGGAGGCCGATAGAACGGCATATCCGCAATGACATCGTCGCCAATGGGAACCTTAAACCGACCTCGGAATTCGCGGAGTTCGCGTTCGTTGAGCTTCTTCTGCTGGTGGGACGGGTTTCGACCTTCACCCGCTTCGCCCAATCCGTATCCCTTCACCGTCTTGGCCAGGATAACCGTGGGTCGTCCGTTCGCCTTGTTCACCGCGAAATCGTAGGCGGCGTAAACTTTCTTCGGATCGTGGCCGCCACGCATCAGGCGCTTTAGTTGGTCGTCGGTCAGATGGTTCACCAACGCCAGCAGTTCCTTGTACTTGCCGAAGAAATTTCGGCGGATGTAGCTGCCGGGTTCGACGATGTATTTTTGATACTCGCCATCGACGACTTCTTCCATTCGTTTGGCCAGCAACCCTGTCCGGTCCTTGGCCAAGAGAGCGTCCCAATCGCTCCCCCAGATCACTTTGACCACATTCCAGCCTGCCCCACGGAAGACGCCTTCAAGTTCCTGAATAATCTTGCCGTTGCCCCGCACGGGACCGTCCAGTCGCTGGAGATTGCAATTGACCACCCAGATCAAGTTGTCGAGGCCTTCCCGGCCCGCGAGGTTGATTTGACCCAGCGTTTCCGGTTCGTCGCTTTCGCCATCCCCAATGAAGCACCAAACTCGCGGTTCCCGCTCCGGAGCGATCAGACCACGATGTTGCAGATATCGGCTGTACCGCGCCTGATAAATCGATCCGATTGGCCCCAACCCCATCGAAACCGTGGGGAACTGCCAGTAATCCGGCATCAGATACGGATGCGGGTACGAACTCAGCCCGGCGTGAGGTTGCAGTTCCTGGCGGAAATTGAGGAGATGTTGATCATCCAGTCGGTATTCCAGATAGGAGCGGGCGTAATTGCCCGGGGAAGCGTGTCCTTGAAAGTAAACCATATCGGCGATTCCCTGATCGCCGCCTCGGAAAAAGTGGTTGAAGCCCACCTCGTACAACGTGGCCAGCGAGGCGTACGTGGAGATGTGGCCGCCCACACCCAAGTTTCCCGAATTGGCCCGAACGACCATCGCCATCGCGTTCCACCGAACGTAGGACTTGATCAGTCGCTCGACTGCCAGGTCGCCAGGATACGCTGGCTCCTGATCTGGCGGAATGGTGTTGAGGTAGGGGGTCGAAGTTACGGTCGGGATGCTGTGTCCCCGAGCCCGTAGGCCTTCGATGAAATCCGCCATCATCAGCTTTTGCTGTTCGGGCGGTTTGCCGGAGAGAATCACATCCGCCAACTCTTCCAAGGAATCACTCATGCGGATCAACGCGGCCCCAGGCCGATTCACCAGCGAAGTTTCAGGAGTAGGAGGAGAGATGCGCATGCCAGAGGAAACGGAATCAGTGAGAGACGTCACTTTAGATCGCTGAGGGTAGCCCAAACCCTGCCAGTGCCAAGGGAACTAATCGAAACACCCACACTAGAACCCTCACGAATAATGGTTCCCGGGCAGTTTTGAACTTCTGATAACCACGAAAAAACCGCCGCGCCCTTGCGGACGCGGCGGCCACGACCAGCCACGGTGGGGGTCAACCAGGGCGGTGGCTCACCGGGAGGACGCATCCTCCCAGCAGGGTCATTCCACCGACGCTGACGAGAAAGTTACTGGGAGTCCGAGGTCATGGGCGTTTTCACCCGAGCGAACTCCAACCGACTTTCCTGGAGCACGGTTTGGGCCGTTCTCATTCTCGCCAAATCCCGCCCGCGATTGGCCTGTAAGGCGGATTGCGACATTCTTTCCAGGTGGAGTTCATTCAACTGACCAACGGCCATCCCGCCGAGTTTCTCGCTTGGGATGAGGCCTTTTTGGCGGAAACCGAGGCCACTGGGCGGGAATTTCTTTGGTTTTGGGAGTCCTCCACCCCCTTCGTCGTCTTGGGGTATGGCCAGACTCTCGCTCGTGAAGTCCTTGAGGTTCCCTGCCGGGAACGGGGAATTCCGATTCTCCGGCGCTGCTCCGGGGGCGGAGCTGTGGTTCAAGGGCCGGGCTGCCTCAATTACGCCCTCTCTCTCCACCTCCCGAGCCATTCAGCCCTAGCGAGCGTAACTAGTACCAACCAATGGATCATGAACCGCCAGGCGCAAAGCCTTAGTTCCCGCTTGAAGAACCAAGTGGTGGTTCGCGGCCACACCGACCTCGCTCTGACCGATTCGAACGGCGAACGCAAATTCTCGGGGAATGCCCAGCGCCGGACCCGCGATGCTGTCCTGTTTCACGGAACCCTGCTGTATCAGTTCGATCTCCCGTGGATCACTACCTTGCTCGCCCACCCCACCGACCAACCCGCCTATCGAGCCCAACGATCCCATCAAGACTTCGTCACCAACCTGCCCCTGACTCAGACGGAACTGATCAACCTGCTGCTCGCCGAATGGCGTCCGAACCAACCGGTCATAACCCTTCCGACTGAACATCATCAGGCTGCTCTGCGTCGCCGATACGCGCATCCGGAATGGCACCGCAGTCGCCAATCCGTCGCAACTTCCGCCGACCCGGATCCAACCAAACCGTTTGGAATCAACAAGTAAAGCACCAGTCGGCCCAGTTTGATCCAACTGCTTAACCCGGCCGCTCGGTTGACACCCCCGGCGGCCCACCGGTAACGTCCAAAAGACTTAACGGCGGAGCTGAAGGGCTCCGCCTTGGAGGATTGTATGGCCGAAGGATATTGTGTTCGGTGCAAAGCGAAGCAGCCAATCGCTGATGCCGTAGAGGAAACCATGAAGAACGGCCGCAAAGCAGTGAAGGGTAAGTGCCCGGTCTGCGGAGCGGTGATGTTCAAAATTTTGGGCGGCAAAGCAGTCGCTGCGCCCAGCTCGATGACGCCCGCCCCGCCGGCTTGATCCGCCCATGGCCCTCGAACTCGCCTACGTCCTCGTCACTCCCTATTCGCTCTCAAAATCACGAACCGGAGGAATCCTTGCGCGACTCCTGACCCGCTCCGGTTGTGATTTGGTGGCGACCCGAATGTTCGCTCCGGGTGCGGAACTGATCCGGGAATACTCTGAACAAATCGTCACCGCTTCCGACCCCCAAGACCGGTCCACCCAGGAAACGCTTCGCGACTACGTTCGCCGTCAGTTTGCCCCGGATACCCGAACGGGCCGGCGGCGTCGGGTCCTGATGCTGTTGTTTCAGGGAGAGGACGCTGTCCGCCGCGTCCGCTCGGTTGTTGGCAATCTGGCTCCAAGATTTGTCAGCGGCGACACCATCCGAGGAACGTTTGGCGACTACGTGACCAATGCTGATGGCGACGTCACTTACTTCGAACCCGCTGTCCTCGCGGCCCCTACCGCTGAAGAAGCCCAAACCAAGCTTCGCCTCTGGGCCCGTTACTCAAACTCCGATGGCGGCATCATCTCCGATTCCATCGCCTACCCCCCGGACACGACTCCCCAGCGTACGTTGGTCCTCGTCAAACCGGATAACTTTCGCGCCGCTGCGGGACGTCCCGGAAGTGTTCTCGACTTCTTTAGTCGCACCGGACTTTACCTCACAGGAACGCGCCTCATTCACCTGAGCACGGCCCAGGCGCTCCAGTTTTATGGCCCGGTACGCGACGCTCTACGCACTCGGCTCAACACCTTTGTTGGTGCGGAATGCCGCAAGATCCTCACGAGTCATCCGGAGTTTGCCTTTAACCTTCCGCCGACAGTCGAATCGCAACTGGGACAACTGCTGGGACCACTCTATGGCGAGCACCGGTTCGAGAACCTGGTGCGCTTCATGAGTGGTCGCTCGGAACGGGAGTGTCCCGTGGCCGAACTGGATCAACCCGGTACCGAACCTTGTTTGGCGGTGGTCTACGAAGGACCCGACGCCGTCGCCAAATGTCGCGATGTCTTGGGACCCACCGATCCCGGACAAGCTCCCCGAGGCACCATTCGACGGGAGTTCGGTTCCAGCATTCTGGTCAATGCCGCCCACGCCAGCGACAGCGTGGAGGCCGCCCGTCGAGAAATCGCCATCGTCCGTCCTGAAGAGGATGATCTGGTTCGAGTGCTGTCCTCAGTTTGGGGGGCGTAATCGGCGATTTCACGCTCGGGCTCGAGATACGGACGTTGACCTACGGTCCGCTCCTTTCACTCTTGCGGCGCGATGAACGTCCTTTCCCGCCGCAGTTTTCTGACGACTTCAACCACCGTCTTGGCTGGCAGCTTCGCCCTTCCCTCGGTTCAGGCTGCCCGCCAACCCGCCGTTGACCAACTCATCGCCCCCGCGCCAGTTTTTGTTTCGACTTGGCCCTTCGGCCGACCGGCCAATGAAGCCGCCTTGACCGTTTTCAAACGAGGCGGTTCCGGACTGGACGCGATCGAGCAGGGAATCTGGGTCACCGAGTCCGATCCCACCAATCCGAGCGTCGGTCTGGCAGGAATCCCAAACGCTGAGGGCGTCGTGCAACTTGATGCGTGCATCATGTCCGGCCCGGGACACCGCGCTGGCGGGGTGGCCGCAGTCGAAGGATTTGTGCACCCTATCAGCATTGCCCGCCGCGTCATGGAAACAACGCCGCACGTGCTGCTGGTCGGAGACGGAGCCATGGCGTTCGCCGGGAAACACGGCTTCGAGCGGGGGCCGAAAGTATCGCCGGGACAAAAGAAGGCCTGGCGCAAGTGGCGGGAAGATCAGGCCAAGAAACAGAAGGCAGAGAAGGACAAGAACCACGACACCATTGCCATGGTCGCCCTGCTCCCGGATGGAAATCTCTTCGGCGGCTGTTCCACCAGTGGCCGTGGCTACAAGCTTCCCGGGCGCGTCGGCGACTCGCCCATCATTGGCAGCGGCCTGTACGTGGACAACGAAGTCGGCGCCGCCGGCGCCACCGGCATCGGGGAGAATGTCATGCGGTATTGCGGCTCATTTCTGGTGGTGGAATTCATGCGCCAGGGTCTGCACCCCCAGGAGGCTTGCCTGGAAACCATTCGCCGCATTGCCCGACTCGACCCCTTGGGATTCGACCTTTCGATCTGCTTTATCGCGCTCGACAAGAAGGGACGCTTTGGTGCCGCTGGAACCGGTCAGGGCTTCGAGTACGCCGTCACCTGCGATCGTTTCAGCGAGGTGTTCCAGAGCCCCGGACTCACGCAGGCCAGCGTGGGCCCGGTCGGAGGAAACCAAAAGTAAGCTGATCCTACAGGTCCGGTGGACGCGGCAGAAGGACGCCGAACTCCGCCCACTCACCCAACTTCGAGTCCGCCCAGACTCGGCCGCCGTGGCGATGGATGATGCGGTGGACATTGGCCAACCCGATTCCGTTTCCTTCAAATTGATCGGCACTATGGAGCCGCTGGAAGGCTCCAAATAGTCGATCGGCAAAGCGCTGGTCGAAACCCACTCCGTTGTCGCGCACCCGCACTTCCAGCCCCTCCGCAACCGGCCGCGACTTCAACTCAATCACCGCCGGCGACCGTGGCCGGGTAAATTTAAGAGCGTTCCCCAGCAGGTTAACAAACACCTGACGCAACAGCGACCGGTCACCCCACACCGTCGGCAATGGAGGGACCTGCCATTCCACCGCCCGGCCAGCAGTGTCCGGACCGATCTCCTGAATCACCTCCGCCACCAGATCACCAAGTTCCACCGGTCCCGCCTTTAGCCCGACTCGGCCGGTCTTCGAATAGGCCAGCAGATCGCTGATCAACTGGTCCATCTTGCGGGCCGCCGTTACCGCTGATTCCAAATCCTGACGCGCCGCCGGAGGTAGTCGTTCTCCGGAAGCTTCCAGGGCAAACCCCAGAAAACCCAGAATGTGTCGCAGTGGCGCCCGCAAGTCATGGGACACCGACGAGGAAAACGCCTCCAATTCCTTGTTGGCCGCCTCCAATTCCTCGGTTCGCTCCCGGATTCGCCGCTCCAAAAGAGCATTCTCCTGGTGCAAACGCCGCACCGAAAGCGCCCGGGACAAGACCGGCAGAATTACACTCAGTCGGAACGGCTTCAGAATATAGTCCAAGGCGCCGGCTTTCATCGCTTCCACCGCCGTATCAATGGAGCCTTCTCCCGTCATAATGACTCCCACCAAGTCCGGATCCTTGCTCCGCAACGCCCGAAGCAGGGCGATCCCATCGAGTTCCGGCATCATCAAGTCGGCCACCAGCAAATCAAACTTCGCCTCCTCCACCGCCGCCAGAGCTGCCCGAGCCGAACTGAATCCCGTTGTTACGTAGCCATGCTCGCCCAAGGTTCGACATAACGCCTCCATCTGGGCGACTTCGTCGTCCACAATCAGGATGCGGGCGGCCATCGTATCAAGCTTCAACATGGGTAATAGGGAACGTGGTTTGCCGATCGCGACCGGATCGCCGACAAACCAACCGGGCGATCGCCTGCCGAATCTCGGGAAGTTTCGGCGGTTTGCTCAAAACACAGTCCACATGGGGCGGAAGTTCATGGTCATTCATCCGCCGGCCCCAACCGGTCAACATCACCACCGGCGTTTGCGGCGAGTCCACCTTCACCGCCGCCGCCACCTTGTTGCCATCCACGTACGGCATGCCCAAATCCGTCAGGACCAACCCAAAGGGTTCACCCCGCGCCTGAGCCGCCCGGAACAGATCAATGCCCTTCTGTCCCCCTTCGGCCATCTCCACTTCATGACCGTCTCCCTCCAAGGCATCGACCAGCGAATGCAGGAGGACGTTGTCGTCGTCGATCAGCAGGATCCGACAACTCTGCCGGGGGGGATTCGCGGAAAACTCCAAAGTCGCCGGACTCGCGGTCGCCGGCGATACTTTGAAACTTAAGCGAGCCACTGTTCCCTGCCCGGGCGAACTATCGATCTCAATCTCGGCTCCATGGCGCTGCACCATCCCGAAGACCATCGCTAAACCCAGTCCGGTTCCCCGCTCTCCCTTGGTCGTGAAAAAAGGTTCCAAACAACGGCGCCGGGTCGACTCATCCATGCCCATTCCGGTATCCATCACTTCCACCACCACCCGGGTCGGCACACTGACCTCATCCGGATACGACGCCAAACATTGAGTCCGCGTGCGCAACGTCAGCGTCCCGCCTTCGGGCATCGCGTCAACCGCATTGAAAATCAAGTTGGTCAAAGCATCCCGGATCTCGCTCTCCACGCCCGACACTACTGGTAAATCCTTCTCCAGGTCGGTCACCGCATGGACCACGACTCCCCGCTCCTGCGGCATGTCACTCCACCGAACGCGGGTAAGGTCCAGTACCTGCCGAATCGTTCGGTTTAGATCCACCGCCGCCAGCTCGATTTGCGGCTGCCGTTGACGGTAGAATTCCCGCATTCGCGCCACCGTTTGCGCCACATCGTCAATCGCCCGCTGGATAGTTCCGAGGTAACTCCGTGCTCGCTCACTGAGATTGGGTTCCCGCTCCAGCAAGGCCTCGGTATAAAGCGCCACCGGCGAGATGGCGTTGTTGATGTCATGGGCAATGCCACTGGCCATCTGCCCCAGGGCTCCCAAGCGCTCCTGCTGTAACACGGCTTCTTGAGTCTGCCGGAGATCGTCGTAGGCCTGCTGCAACGCGCTGTAGATCTGGGCCTGATTCGCTGCCAAGGCCACATGCTCACTCAACTGCCGGAGGAACTCGCAGTCCTGACTGGCGAACGCTCCCACCTGACGGCGAGCCGCCAGCAACACGCCAAAGACCTGCCGCTCCACCTGCAGCGGTGCCACCACCAGGGAACGAATTCCTTCCCGACACAACTGCCGGGCGAATTCCGTGTTCGACCGACTGATGTCTGCTTCGTGGATCAACTGACCCTCCCGACACGGCGTCAGTCCGTTGGGATCAATCCGAATCTTGGCTTCCCGAACCATGACGGTGTTCTGACCCAGAACTGGCCATCGGACGCCCACGGTTGTGACGTTGAGGAGGTTCGACACCGAGTCGTAGAGGCAGACCCCGCATAGGTCCAACGGCATTCGTTCCTCCAGATCGCGCACCACCACTTGGAAGATACTTGGCAGATCCTGACGTTCCCCAATCGCCCGGGTGATCTGATTGAGCAACGCCATTCGTGCCATTTGCCCGCGCAATTGTTCTTCGGCCCGCCGCCGCTCGGTGATGTCGGTGTTCGATCCAAACCACTTTACGATCTGCCTTGATTCATCCCGCAGCGCCACCGCCCGGGTATCAAACCAGCGATACTCTCCGTCGTGACCTCGAATTCGAAATTCCAGATGAACCTCTGAACCGGTAGCCACGGCTGCATCCCAGGCGGCGCGAAGTCCGGGACGATCGTCCGGATGAACCTGCTTCATCCAAGCTGAACCCAACTGCTGTTCGGAGGGCAATCCGGTGAAGTCAGCCCATTGTTTACTCAGAAAATCGCACGATCCATCCGGGTCACAGGTCCACACCAGTTGCGGCAACGTTTCCGTCAGAATGCGGAACCGGCGTTCACTCCGGCGGAGGGTGCTTTCCTCACGATCCCGAATAATGGCCACCGCCGCCAAGTGGGTTGCTAGACCGAGGAGGCGCTGATGATCCGGTCGCGGTCGACCCGGTGTCCGCCGATAGACCGCGAGGGTGCCCAAGACGCGCCCCACCGAGTCCATGATGGGAGTGGACCAACAGGCCTGCAGACCATGGTAAAGGGCCAGATCACGGAAATCGGCCCACAAGGGATCTTGGCCAATGTTTTCCACCACCACCGGGCACCTCCGCCAAGCGGCAGTCCCACAGGAGCCCGCCCCCTCGCCGATCCGCAAGCCATCGACCGCCCGGAGGTATTCCGGCGGCAGGCTGGGTGCGGCCCCATGACGCAAACGGACGCCGTCGTCCTCTAGGAACAAGATGGAGGCTTTCAACTCGGAATCCTGTTCCTCGACCAGTCGCAACAACTTGTTCAGCGTCTCAGGTAGCGGAGCGGCGGCGGCAATCCGTTCCAGAACCTCGGTCTGCACCGCCACCGCATCCTCAGCTCTCCGCCGGGCAGTAATGTCATAGATGACGACCACCACCTGCATCATTCCGGAAGCGTCCGGGTGAGGTTCGTAGGTGACCGAAAATATCCGCTCCTGGCCACTTCCTCGGAGAGGCATCCGACGGGATTCAAACGCCTGACGCTCTCCGGCAAAGGCCCGTTGCAGCCGAGGAAGAATCTGGTCCGGATAGGTTCCTCCCAGGATTTCCTCGACGTGCCGCCCGACGAGGGATTCGCCTTCGCAACCCATCATTTCCAGGTAGGTGGAGTTGGCGAAAAGGTACCGATGTTGCGGGTCCAACATCACCAAGCCAACGCCGGCATTGTTAGTTACCGTTCGCAGGAGGTTTTCACTAATGCGAAGCGATTCGTTGCTGCACGCCAACTCCCGAGTCCGCTCCTGCACTCGCGCCTCCAACTGCTCATGCAGGCCCCGCAGGCGCTCCTCTGACCGCAACCGTTCGGTGATGTCGTGGTTGATCTCCAGCACGGCTTCCGGCTCGCCGGCCGCATTTCGGCGCAGACTCCAGTGACTCTCCACCACGATGCGCCGGCGGTCCTTCGTGGTGTGGACGAGTTGACCTTCCCAATGGCCCAACTCTTTCAACTGCTCCAACAGGCGCGAACGCTCGATGGGAAACTCCGTGGCGAGAAGTTCGAATGCCACCTTTCCCAAGGCCTCTTCGGTCGTCCATCCGTAGAGTCTCTGGGCACCCAGGTTCCAGTATTGAATTCGCTTCTCCAAATCGCAGACGAAGATCGAATCCGTAGCCAATTCCAGTAGTTCTGCCTGCCGCCGAATGACGTCCTCAGCTTGGCGTCGCCCTTTCACAAGCCGTCGCAGAAAGACCAATCCCATGGCGCCGCACCCACACCCCAGGACCGCCATTCCAAAAGTGAGCCACCGGAACCGGACCGACGCCCGCTGCGCCTCCTCGGTGGTCCTCGTCGTTGGTGGAAGCTCGTGTCGACCCCATTCAACCCAGTGGGCGAACACAGCCGCCAACGCCATGAACCCCAACGCCAGCGCAAAGGATACTTGGACGAGATAAACCGAGCGCCGGCGACGATGAGTGACTCCACCCCTGCCGTTTTCAGTCGCTGTCGTTTGCGACGATCCCCAGAGCAAGGCACCGACCCCCCCAGACCACAACCAGGGAAAGCCAATAGGGGATTCGGAGAGCACGAGGCCTTCTAGCTCCGTCTGCACGAGGTGAAGCAATGCGCCCAGGCCGCTCGACGCGCAGTCGAGACGCCAATACAGCGTCGCCACAGTGGCTAGAGTTGCCGGAATCAGGAAGGTCCACCGCGGGCAACACCCCATTTGGAGTTTAGCCCACATTCTACTGGGTTGTTTGGTGGGCGGAGCTTTGCACCCCAACCGTTAGGTTCAACCGAAAAATCCGTTACCTCGTTGTGCCAGTAGTGTGCGCCTCAGCACCTTCAGCAAATCCACAAGCCGCCTAACCAGGCCCGCTGACCCGGTCCAGAGCCGACCTCCCGGCGTCATTGACGGCTCGCGAGTGTCGATATCCAGCGTAGGATCCGCCCGTGCACACGGTCATCCACTGGTTTCGGCGAGATCTGCGAATCTCTGACAATACCGCCCTGCACGAGGCCTGGAATCGTTCCCAGATTCTCATCCCGGTCTTCATCTGGGACGACGCCATCTTACGATCCCCGGACGTTGGGCCCGCCCGAGTGGCGTTTCTGCTCCGTTCCCTGGAAGCGCTCGCGCGGAATTTGGAGACTTTGGGACACCGGTTGATTGTTCGCCACGGCCCCCCGGCCGAGCAATTGGTGCGAATCGCCCAGCAGACCAAGGCCGCCGCGGTATTCACTAACCGGGACTACGAGCCCTACTCCGTACATCGAGACCGCCACGCCGCCGCCGAACTCTACCAGGCCGGCGTCTACTTTGAGTCGTTCAAAGATTCGGTCCTCTGGGAAGGAAAGGAGATTCTGACCCAGGCCGGAGCTCCCTACACGGTCTTTACCCCCTATTCCAAAGCCTGGCGGGCGCGACCACGGCCAGCACCCGTACCGCGAATCGGTCCGGCCAAACGGCAACTTGATCCCAGCCTCTCATCCTTGCCACTCCCCCAGGACAGCTCAGCGTTGGACCATCCGCTCAGCCAGTCTCTCTTCCCTGCGGGAGAACATGCGGCCCAAGCGGCCCTCAAACACTTTGTGCAATCCGCGGTCCACCAGTACGACGAGGACCGAAACTTTCCCGCCAAGGAATCCGGCACCTCCCGGCTGTCCCCCCACCTCCGCTTCGGCACGATCAACATCCGAACCATTCTGCATCGCCTGACTCAGGTCGCTGCCGACCGTCCCGTCCAGCGCGGCATTCAAGTTTGGGAATCAGAACTGATTTGGCGCGAGTTCTACCTCCAGATACTGGCCAATTTCCCCCGGGTCGCGACGGGCAATTTCCGACCGGAGTACGACCAACTTGAATGGTCCGGGACGGACGAACAATTCCAGGCGTGGTGCGCGGGCCGGACGGGGTTCCCGATTGTCGACGCCGCGATGCGATGCCTGAACGCCACCGGTTGGATGCACAATCGGCTCCGTATGATCGTCGCCATGTTCTTAACGAAGGATCTTCTGATCTCCTGGCAGCGCGGGGAACGATACTTCATGCGCCAACTCGTGGACGGTGATCTCGCCGCCAACAATGGTGGTTGGCAATGGAGTGCGGGCACGGGTACGGACGCCGCGCCTTACTTCCGCATCTTCAATCCCGTTACTCAGGGCGAAAAGTTTGACCCTTCCGGCGAGTTCATCCGCCAATGGGTGCCTGAGCTTTCCCAACTGGACTCTAAACAATTGCACCGATTGGCGGATAACCCGCTGCTGCTATCGCGCACCGGCTATCCGCCTCCTCTGATTGATCACGCTCGTCAGCGGGAGAAATGCCTGGCCATGTTCAAGGCCGTGAAAGGCGCTTGAGAACTTCCCAAGCCGGGAAGGAAGTTGAGTGCTGATTCCCAGGCTTTTTCTCTCAACACTCAGCTCTCAGCTCAACTGGCTTGCTGAGCTCAGGCAGCCACCGCATCCCGAGCCGTCTCCCCTCCCAAGGCCCGATGCATCTCCTCACTCCAGGAGTCCGTCAAATACCGGAACAACCAGCTGCGGGACGCGCGCAAACGCAGGTAACATTGCTTAAGATCAAGCACCATCGTGATGCGGCGATTCGGGCAGTTCAACTCCCCCACATCATGAGTCGCCACTACTTGGAAACCCAAAACCCGGGTGTGAAAGTTGAACGGGCTGTGTTCCTCGCCTTCGAACACATCCGTGATGTAGTGCGAATACGAGCGCTGCACGGTTTCAGAGACCGCCCCGCGCATCAGCGCCGCTGAAACCAGGACGTTGCCACGCTGCGCCGGAACGACTGCAAACCGCCCGATCTCGGCGATGCGGTTGTGACGAATGAAGGCGTCCAGATCAATGTCCCGAGCCACCAACTGAAAACCGTAGGCGGCGTACAGGTCCAGAGGCGGCTCATACAATACCCGAAGTACCCCTACGGGCTCGCCCTCCTGTTCCGCCACAAACCAAGAGATCGCCTCTTCCTGAAGCTCCTCCAGACTGACCAACTTTTCGTCGGCGGAGATCCAGTTCTTTTCATCGCGGTAGGTGGAACGCATCACGCGGAGCGCCTTTTGGCGCCCCGCTTCGTCGGTGATCCGCGTCACCCGGAGGTCATGCTTTTGCGAAGGCATATTTCGTCCGGCGGGAAGTAGGCTGCCATTGTTTTCCAGAAAGTGTCGAGATGGCGCGCATGATTTGTTCGTGAAAGATCGTCGCCGCCTCTCCCGGATCACCAGGATTCACCGGCGGCGTTAGGGGCTCGCCAAAATGCACACTGAACCGCTCGCGATCTTGAATCGGTCCCCCACCCCGGTGCTCCGGAAACCGAATGCCTCCCGGGACCACCGGCACCCGGGAATCAATCGCCAACCGGGCCACACCCGCCTGCCCGCGCAGCAGTTCGGTCGGATGCCGATTCGTGGTGGCTTCGGGAAAAATACCCACGGAACAGCCCTGACCCAAGCGCCGCTGAGCTTCTTCGAAAGGCGACAAGTGATCGCGAAACCGTTCCTTGAAACGATTCAGAAACTTCGGCTTGGCGTCCTTGCGAACCACCACGATGGGATCATGTAGCCGGATCACCCACCCCACCACTGGCACCAAGAAAAAATTCCAATCTGCGAGGAAGTGCACCATCCGTCCCCGGCGATGAAAACAGAGCCAGGTGGGAACCACCAGGGCCTCCGGACGCTGGCTGTGATTAAGCGCCAGGATGAAAGGATCGCGTTCGGGAGCAATGTGCTCCAAGCCGTGGATCTCCCGGATCTGCCACCGGGAAAGCGATGTGACGACCCGGCACACGGTTCGGATCGTAGGCTGCCCCGCCAGCAGTGGCAGCGGCTGAGTCCACAGCTCCCGCCATCCGGGAATTCCGGATCGCTGACGCCGAGATTGCGAGGAGGATGGGGTGGCCGATTCCATTCGGAAACCGCGCCTCATGGCGTCTCCTCCGGCCGCGGGCAAGCAGTTTCGTCCCCCCGCCCTGACCAGATCGACCCCACTCCAACCGCAAGAACATCCTCCACCTCGGCTTGCACCCGTAGCCTCCACTCTCCTAGCGTTACCCCGAATCGCGCATGAAAGTGTACATTGACGGAAAATTCTTCGACGAAGCCGACGCCAAGGTGAGCGTGTTTGACCACGGTCTCCTGTATGGCGATGGGGTATTCGAAGGGATCCGGATGTATCACAACCGGATTTTCAAACTGCGGGAACACATCGAACGGCTCTTCTGGTCCGCCAAGGCGCTGCTGCTCGAGATTCCGATGTCACCCGAGGAACTCATCGCCGCCACGGTCGAGACCTGCCGGCAGAACAATCTTCGCGAAGGCTACATCCGACTCCTGGTCACCCGCGGCAAGGGAACTCTCGGACTCGACCCGCGCCGCTGCCCGAAGGCTTCGGTCATCATCATTGCCGCCACGATCCAACTCTACCCGGAAAAGTACTACGACGAAGGACTGACCATTGTGACCGTTCCGACCACCCGAAATCTGGTCAACTCCGTCAATCCCGCCATCAAGTCGCTCAACTACCTCAACAACATCCTGGCCCGCATTGAGGCGAACAATGCCGGCGTGGAGGAAGCCATCATGTTGAACTCGGACGGTTTCGTGGCGGAATGCACGGGCGATAACGTGTTCATCGTCCAAAAGGGCCGACTCTTCACCCCGCCCCTGAGCGCCGGCGCTCTCTACGGCATCACCCGCAACACGGTTCTCGACTGTGCCCACAACCTGGGAATCCAAACCGCCGAGCCCAACCTAACCCGGTACGACATCTACATTGCGGACGAGATGTTTCTCACCGGAACCGCCGCAGAAATTGTCCCGGTGGTCAAGGTGGACGGCCGAGTCATCGGCGACGGCAAGCCCGGACCGTTGACCGCCAAGTTGATTGCCGAGTTCCACGAAAAGACCAAGACCGACGGCGAAGTCATCTTCGATTGACCCCGGACTTCCGGGAACTGCACTTCGGCCGCCCCCGCGTCCCGCCGCGGGCTAACTTGACTCCCGAGCGTCAGGTGCGGACCTTGGCCTTGCTGAACCATGCAATGCCAATTCTGCAAAAAGGCGCCGGCCACCGTCCATTACACCCAGATCGTCGCGAACGAGATCAAGAAGGTGGATCTGTGTGACGCCTGCGCCAAGGAGAAGGGGGTCAACGATCCAACGGGGTTTTCGATCGCCGATCTCCTGTTGGGATTGGGCGCCTCCCAAAAAATGGAGGAAGCCACTGCGGCCACCGGAACCGAGGTCTCCTGCCCGACCTGCGGATTCACTCAGGCTGACTTCAAAAAGACCGGCCGGCTCGGTTGCGCCAAATGTTACGAAGTCTTTGCCGATGGATTGGAACAGTTGCTCAAAGGCATGCACCGTGGGACCCAGCACAAGGGGAAGGTCCCCCCGGCCCTACGTCGGGCAGTGGACGCCGAGGCGCGACTGAACCGTCTGGAAGCCGATCTGCGGGCCGCCATTGCCAAGGAAGACTTCGAACGAGCCGCCACGCTGCGGGATGAAATCAAACAGGCCCGCAAGGCTGCCGCTGCCGCCGTCTGACCTCACGCCTTCGTCCATGAAGATTCTCGAATTCCTCTCCCCACCCGAAGCCGTCAGCCAACGAACCGGGCCTCATGACCAGATTGTCCTGTCCTCCCGCGTCCGTCTTGCTCGCAATCTGACCGATGCCCCCTTCCCCGGACACGCGAAGAAGCCGGACCGTATCAAGTCGTACGAACTCTTGATGCCGTTGGTCGCCGGCATGCCGCAAATGGGACCCGACCCGTTCGCCGAAGGCCTCGACAAACTCACCCCCTTGGACAAGCAAGTCCTGGTCGAACGTCATCTCATCAGCCGGGAACTGGCCGCCAAAAGCGCCGGCGGCGGTTTTGTCCTCAATCGGGAGGAGAGTTTCTGCGTGATGGTGAACGAAGAGGATCATCTTCGCATGCAAGCCCTCCGCCCCGGACTCCAACTCAAGCAAGCCTGGCTGGCGTTGGACGGACTCGATTCCGCGTTGCAGGAGCACGTGCAATTCGCCTTCACCGAACAGTACGGCTACCTGACGGCCTGTCCGACCAACCTGGGCACTGGCATCCGCGTGAGCGCCATGCTTCATCTGCCGGGATTGGTCCTCGCCGAGCACATCAACCAGATCATCCAGGCGGTCAACAAGCTCGGCCTAGCCGTTCGCGGTCTGTATGGCGAAGGCACCGAGGCTCTCGGCAACATCTTCCAGGTCTCCAATCAGCAAACGCTCGGAGAATCAGAAAGCGAGATTGTGGAACGCCTCAACAAAGTGGCGTTACAGATCATCGATGCCGAGCTGAACGCCCGAGCGGCCCAACTGGAAAAGAAGCCCCGTCAGCTCTTCAACCAGATTGGCCGCGCCTACGGAGCCTTGAGCCAAGCCCACGTGATTGCCTCGAAAGAGACCATGAACCAGTTGAGCTTGCTGCGCCTGGGAGTTGATCTCGGCATGTTCGAGGGGATTTCCAAGGCGGTGGTGGACGAATTGTTCCTCATCAGTCAGCCGTGGCACCTGCAAGTCTCCCGGCCGGAGAAGCTCGACGCCGAACAACGCGACGCCCTGCGGGCCGAAATGCTGCGGCAGCGGATGAAGCAGTTCCCGACTCCGGACCACACCAAGGCGGTCGCTCCCAAGCCCGCCTGACCAGCCCGACCGATTGCCACAGCCCCTGGCGGAACCGCGTCTCCAGCGGCTCGCGGAAGAACTTTTGACCTTGTCCTTCAAGATGCCCAGATTGGAAGCGTTGCGGTGGGAATAAAATTGGCACCGCGCACCACGACCCCATGAGTGAAGAAAATCTGAACAGCTTTACCCCCCGCGCCCAGCAGGTCCTCGCCCTCGCTCGCAAGGAGGCGGATCGTTTCAGTCACAATTTTGTGGGCACCGAACACCTGCTCCTGGGCCTGATTAAGTTGGGCCAGGGGGTGGCGGTCAATGTCCTCCAACGCATGGGACTCGACCTCGAGAACGTGCGCCAGGAGGTGGAAAAGGAAGTCCGCAGCAACGGCGGCGAGGGCAAGGTCAGCGGCAATATTCCCTACACGCCCCGGGTCAAGAAGGTGCTCGCCCTGGCCGCCCGCGAAGCCAAGGCGCTCAATCACACCTACGTTGGAACGGAACACATTCTCCTGGGTCTATTGCGCGAGGGCGACGGCGTCGCCGCCAAGGTGCTGAAGAACCTCGACGTCGATATCGAGGCCTGCCGACAGGAAATCCTCAAGGAACTCGATCCCGGATTTCAGCAGAACGAAGGCGAAGAATCCGCCGCCTCGGGCGAACCACCCAACGAACAGGTCAAGGCCGGCAAGTCCGAGGACGGCAAGAAGCCCGTCAAGACGCCCGCCCTAAAAGCGTTCGGACGTGATCTGACTGAACTCGCCCGCAAGGGTGAAATGGACCCGGTTATCGGGCGCCAGGCGGAAATCGAACGGGTCATTCAGATTCTGTGCCGCCGGACCAAGAATAATCCGGTCCTGTTGGGTGAAGCCGGTGTGGGCAAAACGGCCATCGTCGAAGGCCTCGCTCAGGAGATCGCCAAGGGCAACGTGCCCGAACTGTTGGCCACCAAGCGGGTGATCACCCTGGATCTCGCCCTAATGGTTGCGGGCACCAAGTACCGGGGTCAGTTCGAGGAACGCATCAAAGCGGTCATGGACGAGATCCGGAAGTCGAAGAACATCATTCTGTTCATCGACGAATTGCACACGATCGTGGGTGCCGGTTCCGCTGAAGGCACCATGGATGCCTCGAACATTTTCAAGCCCGCCCTGAGCCGCGGCGAAATGCAGATCGTCGGCGCCACCACCCTCAACGAGTATCGGAAGTACATCGAAAAGGATTCCGCCCTCGAGCGCCGCTTCCAGACGGTCAAGGTCGAGCCGCCGTCCGTGGAAGACGCCATCGTAATCCTCAACGGACTCAAGCCGAAATACGAAGAACACCATAAGGCCGAATTCGAACCGAACGCCATCAAGGCCTGCGTCGAACTCTCCGATCGTTACATCACCGCCCGCTTCCTGCCGGACAAGGCCATCGACGTGATGGATGAAGCCGGCGCCAAGGCGCGAATCGGGGCCATGCAACGGCCGCCGAACGTGAAGGACATCGAGGCCGAGATCGAACAGCTCAAACACAAGAAGGAGCAGGCGATCAAGGATCAGGACTTCGAAGGCGCCGCCCAATTGCGGGATAAGGAAAAGGCTACCAAGGAGCGGCTGGAGCGGATCCTTCTCGAGTGGAAGACGAACAAGGAAGAACGCCGGGTCCGCGTGACCGAGGATGACATCCTGCATGTCGTTTCCAAATGGACCGGCATCCCGCTGCAACGCATGGGCCAAACCGAGACCCAGAAGTTGCTTAACGTGGAAGTGGAGTTGGCCAAGGTGGTCATCGGACAGGCGAACGCGGTCTCGGCCCTCGCCAAGGCCCTGCGCCGAGCCCGGGCCGACCTCAAGGATCCCAAACGCCCCATCGGTTGTTTCGCTCTCCTCGGACCCACGGGTGTCGGCAAGACACTCCTCGCCCGGACCCTCGCCGAACAAATGTTCGGTTCTGCTCAGAACTTCATCCAGCTCGACATGAGCGAGTACATGGAGAAGTTCACCGTGAGCCGCCTGATCGGTTCGCCTCCGGGTTACGTTGGTTACGAAGAGGGCGGCCAACTGACGGAGAAGGTCCGCCGCCAGCCATACTCCGTGGTGCTCTTCGACGAAATCGAGAAGGCACATCCCGACGTAATGAACATGCTCCTCCAGATTCTAGAGGAAGGTAAACTCACCGATTCCCTGGGTCGTTCGGTCGACTTCCGCAATACCATCATTCTGCTGACCTCCAACGTGGGTTCCGACGTACTGCGAAAGAACAATGTGATCGGGTTCGGCAAGTCCAGCGAAGCCACCGATTACGAAGCCATGCGAGGCAAGACGCTCGATGAGGCGAAGAAGTTTTTCCGGCCAGAATTCCTGAACCGGTTGGACGACATCATCGTGTTCCGCACCCTCGGCAAACCCGAGCTCGTGCAAATTCTCGAACTGGAAGTGCAAAAAGTCGTGGAGCGCATCTCCCGCCGAAACGTGAATGTAATTTTCGACGACAAGGCCAAGGACTTCCTGATTACCAAGGGTTTCGACCCGCAATACGGTGCCCGGCCGATGCGCCGCGCCGTGGAGAAGGAGTTGGAAGATCCTCTGGCCGAGGAGATTCTGCGAGGAACCCTGGTGGAGGGAGAGCCGGTCAACGTCACTTCCGACGGCCAAAAGCTCATTTTCTCGCAGAAAAAGGCCAGTTCTGAAGGTGCCGCCGAGGGCGCACTCGCCTCGTAACCATCGCCCCTGAACTGTCACGAAGCTTCGCCGGGGTTTAACGTGCGCTTGCCACGGGACGCCTCATTGTTCATCCATGCGCCGGACGATGTCCGCACCTGATCGCACAACTTCGGAGCCCGAACGCGTTGAGCTGGGTTCCCGCATGCTCGCCCGGGCCACGGCGGAGATTCCCTACCGCCTTCGCCTGGCCGAGACCGCCGAAGATTTACGGGCCGCGCAAACCCTCCGTTTCCTCGTGTTCAATCTCGAATTGAACGAAGGACTCGAGAGCTCATTCTCCACACTTCGGGACGAGGATCCGTTTGACGCCATCTGTGATCACCTGCTGGTGGAGAACAAAACGAATGGCGAAATCGTTGGTACCTACCGCCTCCAAAGCGGCTCGGTCGCGATGAAGAACCGAGGGTTTTATTCCGAGCAGGAGTTCGATTTCACTCCCTTCCGTCCCATCCACGAACAGATCGTGGAACTCGGCCGAGCCTGCGTGCACAGCGACCATCGCAGCCTGCCGGTGATTGGTCTGCTCTGGCAGGGCATTTCGGATTACGCCCGCCAAGTCGGCGCACGCTACCTGGTCGGCTGCAGTTCGCTCACTTCGCAGGATCCCGCCGTCGGCGCCGCGGCCTTCGCGGACTTGGCCAAGGATCATTTGGTGGAACCCGCGTTCCAGACCCTGCCCCGACCGCAATACGTTTGCCCGTTGGACACCATCACCAGCCCGGCACCCAAGATCCCAAAACTCCTCCGGGCCTACCTTTCCTTTGGCGCCAAGATCTGCGGCGCGCCCGCGATTGATCGGGAGTTCAAAACCATCGACTTCCTCACTTGGATGGACCTGGAACGACTGCCCGCCGTGACCCGCCGCATCTTGGGCCGCGACTAACCGCTCGTGAGTTTCCTGATTCCGGGCCTTCCGTCCGGGCATCCAGCCTGTTAGCAGAGCGTCCGACATGCCTGACGCGTCCACTTCCCCGCCGGCCCCTCTGTCCAAAGGTCAGGTCTTCGTTCGCCGTCTCGCCAGTACGATTGTCCTCTGGACCATCGTTCTCACCGCGATTTTCTCTCAGAACCCGGTCATCGCCAACTACGTCTTCCTGCTCCTGATGATTGGCTTGGCCGGAGCGGGCCTTTGGGAGTTCTACGGTCTGATCGAAAAGCGAGGGTTGAAGTGCTTCAAGTGGTGGGGACTGACCGCCGGTATCGCGCTGATGGCGAGCACGCACTACTACGTCACCCACGCCCAAGGCCACCAGTTGATGGCCTCCAAACCCAACGACTTTGAGACAGGTGTCCTGGTGCTGTTCGTCCTCGGACTCTGCCTGCGCCAACTCTTCGACCGAAACAACACTCAGGGATTCGCCGGCATCGCCACCACGCTGATGGGTCTGATGTACGTGCCGTGGCTGCTGAACTTCATTCAGAAGATCAACTACATCTCCGGGATCGATGGCCGATTCTTCGTACTCTATCTGCTGATCGTCACGAAATTCAGCGACATCGGCGCCTACTGCGTGGGCTCCCTGTTCGGTCGGCACAAAATGATTCCCCGAATCAGTCCCGGGAAAACCTGGGAAGGGTTCGCCGGAGCGGTGTTGGTTTCGACGGGAGCCAGCGTGGCCATGGTTCTCCTCGCCGGCAGTCGGCTCAAGGAACTGAACGTGGGGCACGCCATCATCATTGGACTGATTCTGAGCCTGGGCGCCGTGGTGGGCGATCTGATCGAATCCGCCTTTAAGCGCG
The DNA here is from genome assembly GCA_017309115.1 of Verrucomicrobiota bacterium. Classification (GTDB taxonomy): domain Bacteria; phylum Verrucomicrobiota; class Verrucomicrobiia; order Limisphaerales; family UBA9464; genus UBA9464. The sequence goes on from JAFLEF010000016.1 coordinate 101,151, forward strand.
AAGCGGGAGTTAAGGATTCCGGCCGTCTGTTTCCCGGCATCGGCGGCATTCTCGATCTGATCGACAGCCCGCTGTTCAACGCCCCGCTGCTCTACCTGTACTTGCGTCACGTCATCACCGTTTAGTCCCCGGTGGTCTCACTCTCCTCCGGTGGCAAGGGTGGCACTGGCTCCAGACTTTGGATCTCCGCCTCCTCGGTCTCCAGGCGGAACAGCGAGCCCGCCTCCTCATTCTTCACACGCTTGAACAGCGGTCCCGCGTGGCGTTTGGCCCAGTTGAACTCCGTTACTCCGTCATCCCGACACCCAAACAGTCGCGCATACCCCTTGTAAAAGCGCGGGGTTCCCAGAACTCGCGTGCAACCTTCGACCGGCTCCTTTGGATTGGCCGCCCGGTCGCGGCGATCAAGAATCAGATAGCTGAACGGCAGGCTCCTGAGGTCGATACCCATGCGATCGGCAAACGCCGCCCATTCCGGATCGGCAAAAATCTCCCAGGGCGGTCGTCCAAAAAAGTGGCACCAGTGCCGTTCGTTTCCTGGAGTCCGCAGTCCGCAGGCTGAACCATGCGTGCACGGCGCCACCGGCCGAAACTCCGCCAACAACGCTTCGCGCATGTCGATCAACGCATGGCTGTCGGCATGGGTGCCGGGTTCGACCCAGAGAACCGCGGCCGCCCGCCGAACACATTCCCGCAGTCGCTCGCGACCCGCCTCGGGTAGTTCGCCGAGAACGTGGCTGATCACCACTGTGGCTCCTTCCGCCGCCGCCTCGACGTTCCCTCCGGGAATGATTCGCAGCGGCAGGTCGGGAAACAGCGTTCGCGCCTTTTCCGCCGCGAACTCCTCGGCCAGCGGCGACTTGTCGTTCAACCTGAGTTCTGAACATCCACCTCTCGCCAGTGCCGACAAAACCCGGCGCCCAGCGATCCCACTGCCACAGCCAAAGTCGAGCATGGGGCCGGGCGGCGGGGTCCATCCCAACCGCTGAAGCTCCCCCAATACCGCGTCCCACTTCCAACCGATCCGCTCGCCCAACGTGGCGTCGTAACTGGCCAGGTCGGCCCGAGATTTCCAATACGCCCCCCGCACCGGCGCCCCCTCGAGGAACACCGCGCGCAACCGCTCCAACGTTTGCCAATCGACGCCTTCCACAGCGCATTCTTTCCCGCTGACCCGCTCAGTCCAAGGGGATTCCCAGACGTTCCGCTAGTCGTTGCTGAGTGACTCCATAGAACGCCGCCAACCCCTGGGCCGCCAACCGAGCCTCATCGTCATTCGCCGGAGTGCGCCGCTTGATGGCAGCAATCATCAAATTCTTGGCCGTGTGCTCCGGCGAAATGAATTCGAACACCCGAGTCTCATAACCCTGCGTTTCCAGCAACAGCGCTCGAAGCGCATCGGTCACGAATTCCGCCTGTCGTTCGCGAAAAATCCCGTGCACCAGCACCCGCTCCAGAACGGGTGGAGCCTTCAATTGCGGCCGCACCTCCTGGTGACAGCACGGCGATACCAACATTAGCTCGGCACCCGCGGCAATTCCCACCGCCAGCGCCTCGTCCGTGGCCGTGTTGCAGGCATGTAAGGCCATCAGCACCGAGACTCGCGGTACCGACGTTTCGGCAATGGTTCCGGCGATGAATTCCAACCCGGCCAAACCGGATTCGCGAGCCACGTAATTGCTGTGTTTCACCAGTTCCGGACGCACTTCGACACCCTGCGTTTGCACCGTTCGCCCGACCATCGCCTGCAAGTACTCGTGGGCGGCAAACGTGAGGTATCCCTTGCCACATCCCATGTCCACCAACCGCAGAGGCTCGCCCGCTTCGCCAGACTCCTTCCCGGCCAGACCGGCCGATTCGACCAACGGTCCGAGTAATTCCACAAACCGGTGGATCTGACGGAACTTGGCTTCCATCCCTTTGCACACCTCCCCTTCCGGGGTCGTCACGCCCAAAGCCGTCAGCCAGGGACGCCGGGCATCCACTTCCCGATGTTTCGCGCGGTCATGGCTCACCACGGGGGGAGGCGTGGGGACCCGCTCCACTCGCAAGCGCGCGAGACGACCCGGCGGATGGGTCAGATGAAGCTTCTGTTCGGTGGTAATCAGTAAGGCGCTGGCAAACGAACTGCCCAGCAATTCGCCCACCCGGGTCAGCCCCTCCTCCACCGGAAGATTCTTGGTGAGGTCTTGACGTTCCAATTCCCAGACAAACTGCCAGTGCGGACCCGAGCGCAGTTGCACCGGTCGGATGCGCAGTCGACGACACGCGGCTTGCTCACCCGGGGATCCGCCAGCGAAATCCTCACCAACGTTCCAGTGCTCGCGGCCTGTTGCAATTGCCGCTGCCATTCCTCAGTTGCTGTGTCTGCCACCGGCCCAACCTCCGAGTCCCGCCGGGAATCTGCAAGGCTGCGCCGAGGAGATCCCGACCGTCCGGCGACTCTCCCTCCATCCAAAGTGGCTGGCATTTCGCCGGAAGCCCCGCACCGTCCCGGCGTCGTGATTGGCATCATCTTCAACCCGACCGCCCGCGGGGATAAAGCCCGCCAGTTTCGTGCGCATTTGGCGGAACTGGGACCCGACGTACGGGTGTTGCCCACCGCCGGTCCCGGCCACGCCCGAACTCTGGCCGCGACCCTGGCCGCCGAAGGCTTCGCCACCATCACCGCCGCCGGCGGCGACGGCACGGTCAATGAAGTTCTCAACGGCCTGGCCGAAACTCCCGGAGGATTGGAGCGTTGTCGTCTGGCGGTGATCCCGCTGGGGACGGTCAACGTGTTCGCCAAGGAAACCGGGATTCCCACCGGATTTCACCGCGCCTGGTCGGTCATCCAGGCCGGACGCGAACGACTCATTGACCTGCCCCAGGCCGAGTTCAGCGATGCCGACGGCAACCTCGAAACCCGTTACTTCATTCTGATGGCCGGTGCCGGTCTGGGCGCTCGGGCCATTGAGCGGGTCGATTGGGAACTCAAGAAACGCTTCGGCCCACTCGCGTATGTTTGGGCGGGATGTCAGGCCATGCGCCCACCGCACCCCAAGGTGACCGTGGAGTTCGATGGTACCCGGCATCGGGCTCCCTTGATCGAAGTTGGAGCGGGCCGCTTTTTTGGCGGGCGTTTTGTGCTCTTTCCCGGAGCTCATCTGGAGGACGGTCAACTGGGCGTCACGCTGCTGACCAAACTGACCTGGCTTTCCCTGATTCGCCTGGGGTGTCGGGTCGTCCTCCGGCAACTGCGCACCAATTCGGAAACTGTGGTCCGCCGAACCCAGTTGGTGAAACTCTCCTGCCCCACCCCCATGCCCTTGCATTTGGACGGAGACCTAGTGGGCCATCTGCCGGCCACCTTAACCATCCGCCAGCGAGCCCTGCGCGTCCTCGTGCCTTGATTAAGGAGCGAGGTTCACCCCGGCCGCGACGAGAACGAACGGGATCAAGTTAAAGAGGATGTGGGCCACTATGGAGGCCAACAGATTGCCGGTCCGATGGTAGAGCCAGGCGAGATACAGGCCGAACAAGGTCAGCGGCAAAAAGGCCGCGGCGTTGCCGTGGATCAGACCAAAGAACACCGAAGTTCCCACCCACGCCAACCGCGGCAATCCCAGATCCCGCAAGACCGGGAAGAACAGCCCGCGAAAGATCAATTCCTCCACCAAGGGCGCCAACCCGACCGCCATCACCCCAATCAGCAGGCGCTCGCGCCAACCCGACTCCAACAGGAGTTTGATGGAATCTTGGGGTTCGGGGCCCCACCCCAGCCAACCCAATACCGCCGCCGCCGCCGCATGAAGTCCGTAGATCAGCGGTGCCACCACGAGCAAGGTTAGCGCTCCAAAACCCGCAGCGCGCGCCGGAGCCAGCCCGAACCCGAAAGCCTCCCGCCAGGTTCGCCGCTCCAAACGCAACAGGACCGCCACCATCACCAAACCAGTCCCGTGGAACGCCAGCCCCGCCAGAGCTAGGAAGACGACCTTGGGGATCTCCACGCCCCGTTCCCGACCGGACGCAGCCACGACGGAGAGCGCGGCCATCGCCAGCATCCAAACCATCATCACCAACGCGGTGCCGCGAACCACATTCTCAGCCCGCCAATCCTTCCGGGGCAACACGGCCGGGAGTCAACTGGGCGGCGACCGGAATGGGAACCCAAATCCGCCGGCATCATTTCTACGGTTGGCGCCATCAGGGCCGATGATACTCTGCCGCCCGCAGCGCAGAACTCTCTTTGCCTTATGTCCACCACTCCCCACACGTGGCGCTTTTTTCGCGCCGGCGGGTTCGATCAAGTCAAACTTGAAACCGGAGCCGATCTCCTGAGCCTTGACCAGCTCGACCAAAAACTCTGGACCGCCCTGGCCTGCCCAGTCACCGGTCTGGAATTCGATAAGCAAACCCTGGCGCTGATCGATTCCGACAAGGATGGCCGGGTCCGCGCTCCCGAGCTGATTACCGCGCTCAAGTGGGCCGGAAGCCTGCTCAAGGATCCCGATGACTTGGTCAAACACGCCGGAGCCGATTCCCTGCAGCTCAGCACGATCAATGAGTCCACGGCCGAAGGCAAAACCTTGGCCGCCTCCGCCCGGGACATTCTCAAGAATCTCGGCAAGAAGGACGCCACCAGCATTTCCGTCGCGGACACCGCCGACACCGCCAAAATCTTCGCCCAGACCGCGTTCAATGGCGATGGAGTCATCGTGCCCGAATCGGCCGGCACCGACACCGCCCTGGAATCGCTGATCAAAGACATCCAAGCCACCCAGGGATCCTGCCCGGATCGGTCCGGGAAGCCCGGGGTGGACCAGGCCCGAATCGACACGTTCCTGGCGGAATGCACTGCGTTCGACGCGTGGATGAAAAAGTCCGAGGCCGAAGGAATTCTTTGTCTGGGTGAATCAACTGGGGACGCCGCGGCTGCGTACAAGGCCATCAAAGCCAAGGTGGACGACTACTTCGGCCGTTGCCGTCTGGCCGCCTACGACCCACGCGCCATCGCTCTGCTGAACCGCAAGGAAGAGGAGTATCTGGCCATTGCCGTGAAGGACATGAGCATCACCGCCGCGGAAGTCTGCGGCTTCCCGCTGGCCCAGGTGGCGGCGGACAAACCGCTCCCCCTGAAGACCGGTACCAATCCCGCCTGGGCAGCCGCCCTCGCCGCGCTGGATTCCAAGGTCGTCACGCCCCTCTTGGGTGAGCGCACGGAACTGTCCGAAGCCGACTGGGCCGCCATCGGATCCAAACTGGCGGCTTACGACGCCTGGCTGGCCACCAAGGCTGGCGCTTCCGTCGAAAAGCTCGGCATCGCCCGAGTCCGGGCCATCCTCGCCAGCCAACCCGCGACCCCACTCGCCGCACTGATTGCTCAGGACAAGGCTCAGGAAGCCAGCGTCAATGCCATCGCCAGTGTCGACCGCCTGATCCGCTATCACCGGGATCTTTACCGCCTGTGTGTCAACTTCGTTAACTTCAAAGACCTCTATGACGGCGGCGAACCCGCCATCTTCCAGGCCGGAACCCTTTATCTGGACCAACGCTCCTGCACCCTGTGCTTGCTGGTCGAAGATGTGGGCAAGCACGCCTCCATGGCGGCGCTGGCCGGAACCTATCTGGCCTACTGCGACTGCGTCCGTCGGGGAACCGGAGAAAAGCTGTCGGTCGTGGCCGCCTTCACCGACGGGGACAGCGACAACCTGATGGTCGGACGCAACGGCCTGTTCTATGACCGCAAGGGACGGGATTACGACGCCACCATCACCAAGATCATTGATAATCCGATCAGCCTGCGTCAGGCCTTCTGGTCCCCGTACAAAAAGTTTGTCCGGATGATCGAAGAGCAGGTCAGCAAGCGCGCCGCTGCCGCTGATGCCGCTGCCACCGACAAGCTGGCCGCCGCCGCCTCCGCCACGGCGAACGTGGACAAGAGCGCCCCCGCTGCCCCGAAGAAAGTGGATGTTGGCACGGTCGCGGCCATGGGCGTGGCCTTCGGCGCCATTGGCGCGTTCCTGACCACGTTGGCCGGTTACCTCTTTGGCATCATCAAACTTGGCCCGTTCGCAATCATTGGAGCGATCATCGGCGTCATCCTGTTGATCTCCGGGCCTTCCATGATTCTGGCCTTCATCAAGCTGCGGAAACGCAATCTCGGCCCCCTCCTCGACGCCAATGGCTGGGCCGTCAACTCCAGCGCGAAGGTCAATGTGCCGTTCGGAACCTCGCTGACAGGCGTCGCCAAACTCCCGCCGGGATCCCAGTCCGATTCCACGGATCCCTTTGCGGAAAAGAAGCGTCCGTGGGGCTTCTATCTGGTGCTCGTTCTGGTCCTGTTCGGTCTCTACAAGTGGTACCGGGGAGACCTCAACGGCAGCCTGCCGGAGAAGTTGTCCAACCGCGCCGTGTTGGGCGCGTTGGCTCCGGGCGGAACCAATACCACCACAATCCCGACCACCCCTTCGACTCCCGAACCCGCGAAGTAAACGTCCCCTGATCAACGGGCGCGGAACCTCGGTTCCGCGCCTTTTTGTTTTTCAAATCGCGTCGTTGCCGGCCGCGATGCGCTTCGCCTTTCCCCAAAAAACCGATAATCTCCCAATACCGTGAACGCCACCAATGCGCCTGCGTCTCCGCCCCGCTCTTCCAATCGACTCGCCCGGGAGAAGTCGCCTTATCTGCTCCAGCACGCCCACAATCCCGTGGACTGGTACCCTTGGGGCGAAGCGGCCTTCGAACGCGCGCGGAAGGAGGAGAAGCCGATCTTCCTGAGCATCGGATATTCCACCTGCCACTGGTGCCACGTGATGGAACGGGAGTCGTTCGAGAATGAGGCCGTCGCCAAGATCCTCAACGAACACTTCGTCAGCATTAAACTGGACCGCGAGGAACGGCCGGATGTGGACAAGATCTACATGACGTTCGTCCAAGCCACTTCTGGCGGCGGCGGCTGGCCCCTGAACGTCTTCCTGACCCCCGAGCTCAAGCCGTTCTACGGCGGCACCTACTGGCCGCCCGAACCCAAGTACGGCCGGCCAAGTTTCAGTCAGGTGCTCAAACGTATCGACGAGCTCTGGAAGACCCAGCGCGCCGACGTCCTCGGCTCGGCTGCCGATATCACCGCCAAGCTGCAATCGATGGCCAGCTACGACGCCAACAACGCCTTTCCCGCCGGGGAACGCGAATTGCACGGTGCCGGACAGACCTTCCTGCATGAGTACGATTCGGTGAATGGCGGTTTCGGAACCGCTCCCAAGTTTCCGCGCCCCAGTCAGCCGCTGTTCCTGCTGCGGTTTGGTCAACGCTTCGGCGACCCCGAGGCCATCAAAGCCGTGCAACACACCTGTGACGCCATGGCCGCCGGCGGAATGTACGATCAACTCGGAGGCGGCTTCGCCCGCTACTCAGTGGATGAACGCTGGCTCGTGCCCCACTTCGAAAAGATGCTCTACGACCAGGCGCAACTGCTGCAGTTGTACCTGGACACGTATCTCGCCACCGGCGAGGTCCGGAATGCCGAAGTGGCCAGGGGAATTATCCGGTACGTGGCCCGCGACCTGAGCCATCCCGACGGCGGATTCTTCTCCGCCGAAGACGCCGACAGCGAAGGCAAGGAAGGCAAATTCTACTGCTGGACCACGACTGAACTGAAATCGCTGCTAAGCCCGGAAGAACTCGCCGTGGTGGTCCGCTACTACGGGATCACCGATGCCGGGAACTTTCTGGATCATTCCGATCCCCAGCCCTTGCCCAACCTCAACGTCCTGAGCGTGGCGAATCCCAAGCTCTCTGAAGCCGAACGCGCGTTGCTCAACTCAGCCCAACCGAAACTGATCGCCGCCCGCAACCGCCGGGTCCGGCCGCATTTGGACGATAAAGTCCTCGCCTCCTGGAACGGACTCATGTTGGGAGCGGTGGCGCGGGCTTCCATCATCTTGGCCGAACCGGAATTCAAGCAACTCGCGGAACGCAATCTCGCGTTCCTGCGGGCGAAGCTCTGGGACCCGGCGACCAAGACGCTGTACAGCCGCTGGCGCGACGGCGAGCGCGATCAGGTTCAACTGCTCGATGCCTATGCGAATCTGCTCAGCGGCGTCACCGACTTGTACGAAGCCACGGTGGATCCGCGGCACCTGAGCTTCGCCGTGGAGTTGGCTGACGCCATGGTGAAGCGGTTTTTCGACGCGGAGGCCGGAGGATTTTGGCAGACGACGGCCGACGCGCCGCATTTGCTCCTGCGCAACAAAGAGGACTACGACGGGGCCGAACCCAGTGGCAATAGCGTCGCGGCCCTGACGATGTTGCGTTTGGCAGCGATCTGCGATCGGGCCGACTGGCGCACCGCCGGAGAAAAATCCATTCGGCTGATGGCCCAGCGTCTGCACCAGTTTCCCCAGTCCGTGCCGCATCTGTTGCTGGCCCTCGACTTCTCCCTGCAGGAACCCAAGCGGGTGGTCCTGGCTGGCGACTTCAGCTGCGGTTCCACTCAGTCGCTGCTGCGGGCGGCCCACAGTGTTTTCCAACCGCACAAGGTTGTCCTGGGAACGGCGGGACCGGTGGAGGCCTTCGCCCGGACCCTGCCGGTGAATGAGGAATTCACCCAAGCCTACTGTTGTTCCGGAACCGCCTGCCAACCGCCCACCCGGGATCGGGAAGCCGTCCGAAAATTCCTTCTGACGACCACGCCGTGAAGCCGGAGCCCCCCATCGTTGATCCCAGGATCTATTTGGCAGCCGAACGGACCCTGCTGGCTTGGATCCGCACCGGCATTGCCCTGATGGGATTCGGACTGGTGGTGTCCAAGCTCCGTTTTTTTCTGGAGGAGCTGCGCTGGGTGCGCGGGGAGACCCTCCCGATGTCTTCGGGAGCGGCCAACGGGAGCGGACTGTTACTCCTGGGTCTCGGGATTATCCTGATCGGCGGAGCGGCGTGGCGGCACCAACGCTACCTTCAGGACTTGGATCAATTGGGCCCGGAAACGCCGGTTCCACGACGATTTCCTCTAGTCATTTCGGCCCTCCTGGTGGCGGCCGGCCTGCTATTGGGACTCCATTTGGTCCGCACCGCGACGGAATTGCAGACCACCCGTCCGGCGAAACCGGCGGCGGGTCCTCAACCGCCGAACTCACCGCTGTCACCCCCTCTGAACAATAGATTTCCGGAAAATCGCGTTGACCCCTAGCCCTCGTTTGCTAGGAATCCCGCTCCTTTCGTGGGTCGCATGAAGACTTTCCTTCCCAAAGTAGATGTACAGCGCCGTAACTGGCGCGTGATTGATGCTAACGGTGCCATTCTCGGTCGCCTGGCGTCGCAAGTTGCCGATGCCCTGCGGGGCAAAGACAAGCCCACGTTCGCTCCGCATCTCGACGCGGGCGACTTCGTGGTGGTCATCAATGCGGAGAAGGTGGTGCTTTCCGGCAAGAAAGAGACCGACAAGGAGTACATGACCTACTCCGGTTGGAAGGGTGGCGAAAAACGCCGCACGGTGGCCCAGATCCGTCAGAAGCATCCTGAGCGCCTGGTGGAACACGCCGTTCGCGGCATGCTCCCGAAGAACCGCCTCGGCGACCGCCTCTTCACCAAGCTCAAAGTGTATCCCGGTGACAAGCATCCCCATGCCGCCCAACAGCCGGCCTCGTTGAGCTACGCTGGTTGATCCACGTTTTCCCGAATTGTTGAACATGTCTCAATCCGTCCAATTCCTCGGAACCGGTCGCCGAAAGACCGCCGTTGCCCGCGTCCGCATCATCCCGGGCAATGGCAACATCCTCGTCAACAACCGCCCGTTCGAAGTTTACTTCCCGGTCGAGTCGTTGCGCCTCACGGTGACCCAGCCTTTCGCGGCCACCTCCACGACCGGCAAGTACGACGTCAAGATCAGCGTCGCTGGCGGCGGTCCCAACGGACAAGCCGGTGCGTGCCGCCACGGCATCGCCCGGGCCTTGCTCGCCAGTGACACCACGCTCCGCCCGCTCCTCAAGGCGGACAAGCTGCTGACCCGCGATCCGCGTATGCGCGAACGCAAGAAGTACGGCCAGCCCGGTGCCCGCAAGCGCTTCCAGTTCAGCAAACGCTAAGAAGCCCATTTTCAAACACCCTGCTGGTCCTTCCAGCAGGGTTTTTTTGTGCCCCGTGATGCCCACGACTTGTATCGAAGTTTTGGGTTTACTGACCTGAGCCAACCCGGCGGATACCTCGAGAAACGTGACCCCGACGTTTACAAGCGGCTGGCGGCCGGGAGAATCTCCCCACCGAACTGAGTTATGCGCTTTGATCACTCACCCGTCCGAGTCGCCATCGTGGGAGCCTCCGGTTACTCCGGCGAGGAGCTTGTCCGACTGTTGCTCCACCACCCCCGCGTTGAGCTCGTGGCGGTCACTTCCCGGGCCAATGCGGGCCAAACCGTCGCCCAAGTCTTTCCCAAGTTCGCCAGCCACCCCAAATCGAAGGCGCTGCGCTTCACCGATCCCAACCCCGGCGTGCTCGCCACGCAGGCCGATATCGTCTTCCTGGCGCTGCCCCACGGGGTCGCCGCCGAGTTTGCGGTTCCCCTACATCAGGCCGGCGTCACGGTGATCGACCTGAGCGCCGACTTCCGACTTCGCAGCGCCCAAACGTACCAGGAATTCTATGCGCACGAGCACCCAGCCCCGGAATTGTTGGCCAAGGCGGTTTACGGACTGCCCGAGGTGTATCGGAGCCAGCTGCCGGATTCCCTGCTGATCGCCTCCCCCGGCTGTTACCCCACCAGCATTCTGCTCCCCACGCTGCCGCTCCTGCGCGCCAAGTTGATCAAGCCCACGGGAATCATCGCCGACTCACTCAGCGGCGTTAGCGGCGCCGGACGCAAAGCCGACATCGATTACCTGTTCGTCGAGTGCAACGAGAGTGTCCGGCCCTACGGACTTCCCAAGCACCGGCACCTTTCCGAGATTGAACAGGAACTCAGTTTGGCGGCCGGCGACTCCGTCACCATCCAGTTCACGCCGCACCTCATCCCGGTGAACCGCGGCATTCTCACCACGCTTTACCTCGCCCCGGCGCAGCACTTCTCCACGCCGGAGGAAACCGCCCGTCTCGGGGAGCAAATCACCGAATGCTACCGGGCCGCCTACAGCCAGGAACCGTTTGTCCGGGTTCTCGAGGGCAAGGCCCTGCCCGACACCAAAAACGTGGTGGGAACCAATGTGCTGGAACTCGCCTGGCGACTCGATCCGCGCACGGGTCGGCTCATCGTGGTCAGCGCCGAAGACAACATCGTGAAGGGCGCCAGCGGTCAGGCCGTGCAATCCATGAACGTGGTGTGCGGCTTCCCGGAAACGACCGGACTGCTCTAAGCCGGAAGGAGGCAGTTTGAACTGCAGATTAAACGCAGATTTTTTCGGGCAGAAGAAACGTCCCCGTCCGCTCTCCAAACGCTCCTTGAGCACCTCCCCCTGACCCCGAACTCGTCAGAACCCAAAGTGAAATCTGCGCGAATCTCCGTTTAATCTGCGGTTCACCGTTCCTCCGCAGTAGGTCTGAATCGTTCCGGTGTTCCGGCTAGGACCGAGGTCGGTAGTCCTTTGGTGGCATAGCCAAAGCCCGCCTCCAAACACTATACCTTGGGGGTGCAACGCAGTCTGAATCACTACTCCCCACTGCAAACGTTTTTGGCGTTCTTGGCGTTCGCTCTGCTCGTCATTCTGGCCGGCAGTCTGCCGCGCGAAGACGAGTCCGCGACCCCCTTCTCTGCCGACCCGGCCGCGGTCTTGCACAGCCGCTGAGCCTCGCTCAACTGACCTCAAAGAGCGTCACTTCCGGTCGGCAGTTGAAGCGCAACGAACACGAGGCCAGGGTCCCAATTCCTGGATTCACATAGATCCGGCCGGCCGCGGTCTCGAACAGTCCCAGATCATACTTCCCCACCGAACCCGGCAGGAGCAGCGGACCAAAGTACGGAAGCCGCACCTGCCCGCCGTGACTGTGGCCGGCCAGCATCAGATCACACCGCTGTTGTCGGAGGCGGTCAATGTGGATGGGAAAGTGGGAGAGAACCAAGTTGAAGACTCCTGCTTCCGCCACATAGGAACCGGGAAGCCGGTCCACCCCATGAATCCGCAGGCGATCGTCGGCCAGGATTGCTCGATCCGGCAGCCAAGCCCCACCACTGGTCCGACACAGCTGGGCCAAGATCCCCAGATTGGCCCGACTCCAGTGATCGTGGTTCCCCGGAACCGCGAACAAGGGAACTCGCAACGGACGCAGCGCCTCCACCGCCCCGTTGAGATAGGGAGCTTCTTCGATCAGATCGCCGGTAAAGCAGGCAAAGTCCGGCCGCAATTGCTGGATGGCGTGCACCACCGATTCCAGCCAACGGTAATCGCCCCGAAAGTGCACATCGGTGAAGTGGACGAAGCGATATCGGATCGGGCCTTCCCCCAAACGGATCGTCTCTATCTTCAACCACCGCGGTTCCACCAAGGCAGACTGACCCAAACACGCGGCCGGAATTCCCCAAGCCAGGGAGGTCAGGAACGAGCGGCGGGAAACCGGAAAAGCAGCCTTCAAGCGGAACGATAGACCACGGAGTCCGGCTCTCGTTCAGCAGGAACCGTAAGCACGCGAAACGCGTCCAAGTTTCGTCGCTGGTGAATCCAGCGATTCTCCCGTGGAGGACGCGGAGTTAGCGGAGGGAGAATCCGCAGCCGACGGCGGTAGAAGGCGGCATCCATCTCCCCATCGCTAGGCCAGACTAGGCCGGGCGGTCGAGCCGCTTCTGCGCACCGACACCGCGTCGGCACCGAAAAAGCGGTGTGAAACCTTACCGCTCTCGACCTGTCTCGAATCCATCGGCACCCGCGCCGGTCAGGCGCGACTATCCAAAGAGCGAGCTAACGTGTCACTTTAAGTCACAGCGACTCACGGTTGTTGGACGGGAATTCGGATCGTTCCCAAATCCACCGGCGGATCATTGAAACTCCCCGCCGGAATGACGACGGGAACTTCCAGTTTCCCCAACTCCGGACGGTCCCACGCTTGCCCGTCCTCGTCTGAGTCTTTTGGCGGAGCCGTCAGGCGGATCTTGAGCATATAGCTTCCCCCCGGAACGTCGTGCAGGTGAAACGTGCCGTCGGGTTGGATGTCGGGATAAAACTTATGAATCTGCCGCTCCCGGCGGGCGCGCTTCAACGCCATCTTCTGAAACTCAGGACTGCCGGGGTGATCCCGGATCTCCACCGGTGGGAGGTCCGCGCGCACTTGTTCCAGCGTTTGCAGGTCCAGCCGCCAATCGTATCCGGCGATGGGTTGGGCGAGTTCGAAGCGTCCGGTCACTGCTCGTCCGGTCAGGGCCAACGTCACTTCCGCCACCCCTCCTGAAGGCACTTCCACCCGTTGGATTGGACCATGGCCTACGATTCCCGTTTCTCCAGGCGAATACTTATAAACCCGACAGACCGCGACCGGTCCGGGAGGAACGTGATCGAAGCGGAACCGTCCGGCGTCGTCGGTCATCACTGAATCGCTGACCAATGCCGGAGTCGGGCCGGACTCGTGGTCAGGATACCAAGGTTGCAGTAAAACGCTCTGATTCGGAGTCGGCTGCCCGGCCGTGATCATCACGCCTTCGATGGCGCCCCACGGCCTGAGGTTAATGGTGGGCAAATTCGCTCCTGCCACCGGGACCTGTGCGAAGCCGGATTCATGCACCACCACCAGGCTGGTTGAGTTTGGCTTAAGGCGTAGCGAGAACTTCCCGTCGGCTTCGGTGATGGCCTGCGGCGCGTCCGCGCTCGAAAACGCCCCCGCACCGCGAACGATAAAGCCAAATCCCAACCCGTTGAGTCCCACCACCGCACCCGCCACCGGGTGGCCCGACCCATCGACCACCCGCCCCACGACCGAACCACCCCGCTTCAGTCGAAACGCAAATGCTTGGTCGTCATCTCCTACCGGCCGAATGTCCGAGACCGCTGGTTCGTAGCCGTCGCCCTCCACCTCCAGGGAGAATTGGTGGTGGAAGGCCATGTGGACGGGCCAGTCAAAGCGCCCCTGGTGCCCCTCGCCGAGGAAGTTCAATGCGGTCCCGCGATGCTCAAGCAGGCGAACCCGGAATTGGGGAACCGCCTCACCCGATTCCGCATCGACCACGGTGCCCGTGATTCGCACCGTCTTCGCTGCCTCCCATCCCTGTTCCCAGTCGGTTTTCGAGCCATCCGGAAGGGACAAGCGAACGACCAGTTCCTCGGCTTTAGCCCCCACCGAAACCTCCTGCTCAGAGGATTTGAAGCCTTCGGCCCGCACTTCGAGCTTCACGGGTTCCGCGGGAAACGGGCCGATGACGAACCGGCCCTCAGGACCGCTCACGGCTTTTCGTTCATCACCGCCATGGGTTCCCGATTCGACCAGGGTGGCGTCAGGAACCGGGTTTTGATCTTCGTCCTCTACCCGTCCGGCGACCCAAAGGCCGGTCTGGAGAACCACCTGATGGTTGGTGGACAGAGAGACGGCTCCATCAAGCCACCTCCGAGCCCGCACGAAATCGGGGTGAAGGACGGAATAGCTCATGTGCGACTGATTGCCTCGGAGGTTAGGGAGTTGGTCGCTGCGGAAGCGCCCGGCGGAATCGGTGGTGACCGCCGTGAAGCGCGGGGAGTAGGCGATGTTGGCCCGCTCTCCCAGATCGAATCCGGGCCCGTGAAGGATCACTTGAGCATTGTTCACCGGACGGCCTTGCTCGTCCTGCACCACGCCTTCCAACAATTGCCCGGGCTCCAGGACGCATTGATACGGCAGGAAGGGCTCGACGAACTCGTGGCGTTTCCAGGAGATCATTTGCGGAACATGTCCGGCTGCGGAAACGGTGACAAAGACCGCGCTCACCTCGACGCCGTTGACCGGAATCTCGACGTAGCCCCGTTCGTCGGTGTGGAAATCCACGGTCCCCAGTCGCCTACGGTCTCCCCAAATGGAGGCGGATACGGGAGCACTCAGTGCCTGGTTTCCAGCCGACGACCGAACCGTCAGCAGAATCTTGGACGGTCCCGGCTGCGCGGGGCTCAGGGTGCTGGTTGTAGCGCTCAACTGGGCCACAGGGATTGACTCCGGGGAGGCGGCCACCGGGGAGGTTAAATCATGCGACGGTCGCGAATGGAGCGAGTGCCACCTAGCCACACCCATAATGACCAGTAACGCGGCGATGGCCCAGGGTTGGAATCGTCGCAGGGAGGCGAGCCAGACATCGCGCACGGCCCCGGTGGCGAGGCTGGCCACCGAAGCCGGTACTTTGGCCGTTGCTGCCAGGGCGATCTGCCGGGCCAGGCTGGAGGGCGCAGCGGTAGTGGGAAGGTTCCCCAGGAGCACCAACAGGCTGGCCGCTGTGAGTGTCACGCCCCGTTTCGCCAACCAATGGCGAAGCTTTTCCACAGCCCGGCTAACCCGCTTCTTTGCCGCCTCTTCGTTGATCCCCAGTCGTTCCCCCACGGTCCGAAACGACTGATGTTCGAAGAAGCGCAGCAGGATTGCGTCCCGGTCTCCGGTCGGCAGAGCGGCCAGGGCCGCATCCAGATGCGGTTCGACGGAACTCCAAGGTTCAGGAGGGTTGGGTAAATCCGAGAGTGTGGTTTGCATGGAGGCGAGGGTTTCGTGTTGGGATCGGCGCTGTTCCGCCCGCAGAGCGCGGGCAGCCACGAAGCGGGTGGTGCGAAGCAGCCAGCCCGAGAGCACCACCCGGGGACTCAAAGAACCCGCCTTGCGCGCCAACACCAGGAACACGGCTTGAGCCACGTCATCCGCCAGCGGAGAAGGCCCCACTTGGCGGCGGGCGGCGGCATAGACCGTGTCCAGGTGACGGCTGACAAGTTGGGCAAACGCGGTTTCGTCACGTTGGGTGGCCCAGGCCTGGAGCAGTTCTGAGTCATTCATGGTCTGTTTCATCTCACCCAGTAGTCCCCGGCCACGGACCAAAGGGACAAGAATCGGTGACCGGAGAGAAGTACCTCGACCATGCCAATGAGATCGCCACTCCCTTGTTCCCCGGAATCTAGGTTGCCAAGAGAATCCATTGCCCGAAGCCTGCGGATTAGTCCCCCCGTCGCTCACCCCGAAACAGAACACCCCATGAAAACCCCGATTTCGACTGCACTTCGCTTGGCTTGCCTCCTCGTCCTACCTCACTCCGTATGGTCCATAACGGTGCCGGTCATGTATTACGACTTTCTCGGGGAGGGGGCACCGTCTTCACTCGGCCGAATGGTCCATCCCGATTTCGATTTGGAACCGCGGCTGACTCCGACTCCCGGGTTGGTCCAACCGCAGTTGACCGGGCTCACGCCGGAGTTTCGGTCAACCGGCGGAGCTCCCCTCGATCGGCCCCAGCTCACCACCGCGGAGAACTTGGCGTCCTGGTTTGTCCCGGATCCAACCTACAACCTGGCGATTCCAAGTGGTTTGAACGCCCGTAGGAACTCGGGGCATTTACAGCTCTATTACCCGACGGGGTTCTTTCCAATCGACGGACAAGGTTTGGGAGATTTCCGAGACACGGGACACAACCCTCATTTCACGATGAGCTTTTCGTGGCGTTCGACCTATATGGCGAACCGGCCGAATGTCTTCGAGTTCGCCAGCGATGACGACTTGTGGGTGTTCATCAATGGCCGGCTGTGGGTCGACCTTGGAGGCATTCGCCCGGCGGAAAACGCGCCGTTGGTCCTGGACCTCAACGCGGACGCCCCCGAACTCGGCTTGATTGACCACCGCCGATTCAGCTTCCAACTCTTCTACGCCCAACGAAACGCCGAGCAGGCGGGACTGGTCGCTACCTTACCCATCTACAGCCCGCCCATACCCGAGACCGCCGTCGGGATTCCGCTCAGCCTCCTCGGCGGCTGGGCCGTCGCGATCAGCGTTCGGCGCCGTCTGGGCACTGGGGTCAGATTCTGACCAACGGACCCCAACAAGACCAAGGAGTCCGGCTCTCGTTCAGAGGGACCAGAAAGCATTCGAGACGCGTCCGCGTATCGTCGCAGCGAATCTCCCGCGGAGGACGCGGAGTTCGCGGAGGGAGAATCCGCAGCCGCCGGTAGAAGGCGGCATCCATCTCCCCACCGCCAGGTGAGGCTTGCCCCCGAGGTGGCAAAACGCCACTTTAGCTCCATGGGACAACCTGTGAAGCTCTCCGAAAGTCTCGTCCTGGACGCCCGGCTCACCGGGGAGGTCGCGGAACGTTCCATCGCCGGGCAGATCGAGTTCTGGGCCGGACTAGGCCGGGCGGTCGAGCCGCTTCTGCGCACCGACACCGCGTTAGCGCTGAAAAAGCGGGGTGAAACCATTCCGCTCTCGACCTGTCTCGAATCCATCGGCACCCGCGCCGGTCAGGCACGACTATCCAAAGTGTTGAGCGAGCGCCCTTATCCGCATTTTGAACCCGCCGCGCAAACGGGGTTGATCATCCGGATTGAGAAGGATGGCACTCGAACCACGGGCCGATTCGTCAACCGAGAATTCCGTCCGTCCCAGCCCCAGTGACACCGTCATTGGATTCACGTCCGAACAGGACCCAAACGCATTCGAGACGCCGATCTCGGGGCTTAGAGCCCAGACCGCGACGGACTTTATTTGCGAACGGGTTCCCTTCAGAGTCGCCGTGCTGTCCATGCGATTGTTGGTCATTGAGGATGAACCCAAGGTGGCGGACGCCCTCGCCTCGGGTCTGGAAGAAGAGGGATTCCGGGTCCGTGTCGCCCGCGATGGCCTCGACGGGGGCCATCGCGCCCTGACGGAACCCTGGGATCTGGTCGTCCTCGACCTGTATCTCCCCGGAATGGACGGGCTGGAGGTGTTGCGCCGGATGCGCGCTTCGGGCAATCGCACCCGGGTCCTAATCCTGACCGCTCAGGACTCCGTGGCGGATCGCGTCCGCGGATTGGAAGCCGGAGCGGACGACTACCTGGCCAAGCCCTTTGCGTTTGAGGAATTGCTGGCCCGGGTGCGCGCGCTGCTTCGACGGGGACGGGAGGTAGAGCCCGAGGTGTTGCGACTGGCAGACTTGGAACTGGACCCGCGCCGGCGTCGGGTGACGCGCGGGGGACGGGAGGTGGAACTGACCGCCCGGGAATTCGAGGTGCTCGCCTTCCTCCTGCGCCATGCCGGAGAGGTCGTCTCCCGTACCCGGTTGGTCGAACATGTGTGGGACGAAAACTTCGACTCCCTGAGCAATGTCGTCGACGTCACTCTGTACCATGTGCGGACCAAGGTGGATCGGGGATTCCCGGAGCCTCTGATCCACACTGTCCGGGGGGCCGGGTATGTCATCCGGGAGCCTGACCATGGCCGGTAGTGCGAACCCGCGAACCCGTTGCCCCGCAAATCCAGGTGTTTCATCTGGATTTCATCCGGGACAGGCCAGTCTGCGGTTCAGGTCCGTCTTTTGATCGCCGTGCTCTCGATGCGCCACAGGTTTCTGGCCGGGTTCAGCCTGATGCAGGCCGTCTTGGCGGCAGTGGCGGTGTGGCGTGGGGTGATCCGGCTCAATGAGGCCGCGACCGAGGCTCAGGGCCAGCACTTGAAGGATCAGGTGCAGATCGCCGGTTTGGTCCTCCGGGAAGGAGTGCCGCCCGAGCGCCTCGCGGACGACCCGCGGTTTGAGGCGGGGAGGATGGGATTCTCGCTCCAGGTGGAACGCCTCGGCGGACAGACATCGGAGCCTCCGGGACGGCCCGGCGTTCCGGTGCTGGCGGCGTCGGAATCCGGAACGCCCATGGCGGAGCTGTTGGTGGAATTGCCGGAAAAGGCCGGTGGCCGGATGAAGCTGCGCCTGTCCGGACAGAGCGCCCCGCAGCACCGGCGGCGGGTCGCTGGCTTGGTGTTGGGAGGAGTGATCTACGTGGGCTTGAGTGTGGGAGCAGCCGCCGTTCTGACCCGTCGCTGGCTGCGCGCTTTGGGACGCATGTCCGAGGCGGCGCGGCGGTTGGGGCTGGATCCGACTGCAAAGGGCCGGTTGCCCGTGCCGAAGACCGAGGCGGAACTCGCCGCCTTCGCCGAAACCCTCAACGGCTTTCTGGACCGGCTGGAGGCAGATTACGGCGCCCGGAACCGGTTTCTGGCCGATGCCGCCCATGAGTTGCGCACGCCCCTGACGGCCCTGCGCGCCGAAATAGATGTCGCCCTGCGACGGGACCGGGAGCCCGCGCGGTATCGGCAGGTCCTCGAAAGCAATCGCGAGGAACTCGTCCGGCTTTCGGAGTTGATCGATGGGTTGCTGACACTGGCGCGCGCCGACGCCGGCGAAAGCATCCGCCCGACCGCGCCGCTGGACAGTGTTCCGCTGGCAGCACAGGCCGTGGAACGGTTTCGTCCCCTGGCACTGCAACGGGGGATTGACCTGGTGCTTTCCCAGGAAAGCGGGCCCGGGGCGGCGATCCCGGTCCGCGCCGATGCCCGATCGGTGGAGCGGATCCTCGACAATCTGCTCTCGAACGCCCTCCGCCACACCGATGCGGGAGGCCGGGTGACAGTGAGCGGGAGGACCGCGGGATCCCGGGCGATTCTGGAGATCACCGACACTGGAACGGGCATTCCTCCGGCGCATGTTGCCCGGGTGTTCGACCGCTTCTACCGGGTGGAATCCGGGCGAGGTGCGGGCGCGGGACTGGGACTGGCGATCGTGAAGGCCTTGGTGGAGGCCCTCGGTGGAGACGTCCGGCTAGAGAGCGAGCTGGGCCGGGGCACACGGGTGGAAGTTCGCCTACCTTTGGCGTGAGCCGTTCATCTTCCTTTCACCTGGGCTGGCGCAATGTTTCCCCATGGATTGGAGACATCGAGGCAAGATCGGAAGTTGGTTGCGGAGGTTCGCGTTGGTGTTGGCGCTGGGCGGTGCTGAGCTGTCTGCGCAGACCGGTGCGCCCCCTGAATTCCGCCTGAACAAGAGTGGGCAGCAGTTGGGGGAGGCGGCGGATCTCGCGATGGATGTGGTGTCGGGCGACGTCGATGGAGATGGGGACGCGGACGTTCTCGTCGCCGGACTGGGGATGCCGACCCGCGTTTGGATCAACTCGGGCAACGGTCAATTCGTGGCCGGCCCGCAGTCCCTGGGAAGCAATGCCGTGGCGGTCGCCTGGATGCCCCCCGGCCCCACCTGGGCCGGCCGGGCGGTGACCCTCCATGATGAGGCCAACGGGACCCTGAGGTCGTGGTTCCGTTCGGATCCGCAGGGCTTTGTGGCGGGGGAAACGCGGGAGAATTGCGGTGACCTTCCCAGCGCGCTGGCCCTGGCCGATCTAGGCGGGGGCTCATTGCCGGAGGTGGTGATGGCCCGGTACCTGGGGCGGCCGGCCCAGATCTGGATCACCTCGGGCGAACTGATGTTCGCAGGGGAACCCATCGCGCTGGAGAGCGATTCGGGCAGCAAAGTGGCCCTGGGGGATCTGGATCAGGATGGCGATGTGGATGTGGTCCTGGCGGAGCAGGCGTTGTCGGTCTGGCTGAATTCCGGTCGGACGGCCAGCGGGTTCCAAGGTTCCTTCACGCCGGCGGGGCCGGCCTTGGGGTCCGGATTGTTCCTAGGAGTGGCCCTGGCGGATCTCGACAGGGACGGCGATCTGGATGCCGTCACCGCGGAATCCGATCCCAGCCATGACCGGGTGTGGATCAACCAAGGCGGAGCCCAGAGGGGCACCCCCGCCCGGTTTGCGGACAGTGGCCAGCGGTTGGGCCCAGGAACCGGCCAAAGTCGCGATGTGGCCTTGGGCGATCTGGACCGGGATGGGGACATTGATGCGGTCGTGGCCCGTCCGCGGGGCAACCTGGTCTATTGGAACGACGGCACAGGGAGGTTCACGGAGGCCGGAACCAAGTTTGGGAATGGACCGTCTGAAGCGATTGCCCTGGCCGACTTTGACCTGGATGGGAACCTGGATGTGTTCGTCGCCTCGTTCGGAGCCCCCGCCGAGGTCTGGCTGGCGGAGTATCCCGTACCGTCGGCGAAGGTCTTTGAACACGATGTCGAGGCTTGGGCGGGGACCGGGGAGTTCGGTTCGACTGGCGATGGCGGGCCCGCCTTGGCGGCACGGTTTGAGAGCCCGAAGGACTTGGCGGTGGATTCGGCCGGAGTGGTCTACGTGGTGGAAGGCAATCCGGGACGGGTCCGGCGCATCGGCTTGGATGGCATCGTCTCCACGGTACTCAGTGGTTCCGAGAGTGCAGCCACCGGGGATGGTGGGCCGTTGAGTCAGGCCACGTTTGGGCGCATCGCCAGTGTGGCCGCGGAGGGTCGGG
Source organism: Verrucomicrobiota bacterium (assembly GCA_017309115.1). Lineage (GTDB taxonomy): Bacteria > Verrucomicrobiota > Verrucomicrobiia > Limisphaerales > UBA9464 > UBA9464. The sequence continues at coordinate 122,394 of JAFLEF010000016.1, forward strand.
GCGCTCTTTACTTGGCCGAGAGTTCGACCCATCGGATTCGGAAAATTTCGCCGGAAGGTACGGTGACCACGGTGGCCGGGACGGGCGTTCCTGGGTTTCACGGAGACGGTGGTCCGGCGGTCGCTGCGCAATTCAACCAGCCCTCGGTGGTACGCGTGGATACGGCGGGCAATCTGTACGTGGTCGACCGGAGGAACCGGGTGGTCCGCCGGGTGGACACGAATGGAGTGGTCACCACGGTAGCGGGAAACGGTGGGCTGGGGAATGACGGGGATGGCGGGCCCGCCGTGGCCGCCGCCATTGGGGAACCGGATGATCTTTTGGTAGGGCCGGATGGCAGTCTGTTTCTGTCCTACTTGTTCGAGCATCGTGTTCGCCGGGTTTCGCCGGCCGGCATCCTCTCGACCGTGGCGGGGACGGGGCCGAGCCGACTGACCGGGAACGGGTTCCCGGCGAGCACCGGGACCTTGTCCTATCCACTGGGCATGGTGTTGGACCAAAACCAGAATCTCCTCATCGGGCAGTACGACTCGATCCGTTACGTGGATGAAATGGGCATCCTGGCGACCGTGGCAGGCGGCTTGCCTGCCTGGGATGGCGACGGCGACGGAGGACCGGCCAGTCGTGCTCGCATTCAAGGTCCGGTAGAGGCCATGGCACGATTGCCAGACGGGACAATGCTCTTTACCCACGGGCATCGCATTCGCCAGTTGGTTCCCAGGCGGAACCAACTGCCAGTGGTGGGCAGGTTGGATTCAATTCTGTTACCGGCCCAGACGCTCGACTTTGGAACCATCGAACAAGGTTCCCGGCAGCGATGGTTCCCCATTCGCGTGCGCCTGCGGAATGCGGGGACCGGCGACCTGACCGTGCGCTCGATCGAATGGGCCGGACAGCCGACCGCCTTTCGGTTCTTTCCGGAGGCCGCCTGGGATCCCGCAGGACGCCCTCCCTTCCGTCTCCCGGCGTTCTCCACGAACGAGCCCCTCTTCGTTGTGATCGAGTGCGTCGCTGACCCCGGGGTGGCTGCCACGAACACTGCCATCCTCCGCGTGACGACGGATAGCCCGGTGACTCCGGTCCGGGAAGTCACCGTTCAGGCGACGGTCACGCCCGCGCAGCCGGTTGCCGTGGCGAATTCGTATATCGAAGTACCGGAGGAGTCCTGGCTGACCGTGATCATTCGCCGGATCCTGGAAGCGAATGACAACAGCGAGTCCGCGGGGTCAGTCCGACGGCACGACGTTGGGACGGAGCCCCAGGAATTCACCCTCCGTCTGGATCCCAAGCACAGTCAGAGTGTCACCACCGATATCCCGGAGTATCTGGGGGGCGGTTCCGTGACAATTGACCGGTTTGACGGCGAGGTGAGATTCCGCGCGGAACCCGATCCGAACGACACAGGCTTCCTGAAGTTGACGGTCCTGCAGGGCCAGTTCACGGCGCCCTCCTTTTCCCTGCCGAGCGGAATCTTGAGCGGGCCGACGACGCTGACCTTCGCTGATCCGGCTCTCAGCTCGGGGCGTCTGAACCAGGCCACCGGCGAGTATTCGGCCGAGGCGTCGGCGACCATTGTCAACGCCCTGTTTCCCCGTGGGCTTCCGGTCCGCGGCTTCTACCGCGGTGAGTATGACGCCGCTTCCAGCCGGGCGACCGTTCGATCCTTCTCGTTCGATCGGGTGCCGCGGACCGAAGGCCTTCAGGTCGTCCAGGACGTCGACGGAGCGGTGGTGACGTGGATGTCCACGGCCGCCCTGGAGTCGGCTCCGAGCGTGGGCGGTCCCTGGCAGGCGGAGGCGAATGCGGTGAGTCCGTATCGGCTGGATCTGCGCAATGACGGCCCCCGGTTCTACCGGCTGAACGGGGCGACGAACCCATGATGCCGCTCCATGAACCGCCGTAGCCGCGGACGGCAGGACGCGCCTACTGAATTCCCTTACGCCCAACCATGCCCATGGTCTTGTTCATGGTTTATGGCGCTTGGGGTCGCCGAACGCTCCGGACTAGTGACCCCGCGCCAGTGATGCACGACTGCAAACTGCGACGCAATCGCGGGGTTCACTGCATCCGGTTTGTTCGCCAATTCCACACGTCTCATCGCTCTCTCTGCCAAACTTCGAATCCATGCGAAAGCAAATGCTGACGAACGCGATCGATCTCATCGATAGGACATCCGGGCCTTCGGTGCCGTACGCGTCGTTCAACACGTCGCGAACCTCTATATCAAAACACGCTTCCATGGCCTCGGCGACACCTCGAAACGACATTCCCTTCTGTCGAAACAGACAGAGCAAGGGAAAATAGTCCCAGAGCGGCAATCCATCTGGGAAGGCACTCTGAATCATCCTCGCTGTACTGCGATGACACTCCGGAAGCCTATCTATATCTCCTGACTTCAGTGAAAGGTGAGACGGATTCTTCTGAAGATACTCCTCTGTGTCATCACGCATATGCTGGCGAACGGAAAAGCTCACCGAGCGCTGCCGGCAACGTGGGCGGGCTGCAAGCGTGGCGTGCGAAAACCTCGATGCCCCGAAAACGAGACGCTGGCGGCGGTTCGTGTGGAGCGACCTGTTGAACTAAGCCGCTGCGCGGCGAAGCGGGGGTTGGGGCGGGGTTCGTAACTGGGCTGCCCCTGACTGACTGCATGGGCGGTGCGAATAGGCTGGATGGAGCCTGAAAAGGACCAAGCCCTAAACCTTTTATCCCAAGTGCCTCTAGAACGCCCGTGCTCGGCAACGCGAGCGAACCCGAGAATCGGGCCAGCGGACTGCTCCTGTGGCTGCTTTGTTTCACAGTCTCGACTCCTCTTCCAAAACCATACTGACCAAGGTTGGGTCGAGGTGGATTCCCTTGGCCACCAGGCGGTCTGTCGCAGCTTTCATGGACGGAATCAGCCTCCGTCGTCGCAAAGCCAGCAAGATCCCGAGCGTGCCGGTGACACGCAGGCCATGGAGCGCGGCCCAGCGGCGGCCTTTGCGCTCGTCAATCACTACCGTGCCCACGCTTTCCGTTAGCGCGGTGTGGAGTACCGCCGCTTCGCCCGGTCCGAGGACCCCCTGAAAAATGGGCGGCAAAGAAGGAAATTCCGGCCTAATCTGGCAAAACTCCGCAGCCCGAACCGCCACGGCTGCGTGGTCACGGTCGGCTCCCGCAGTGAGTTCGGTCAGCACCTCACCGGGAACAATCAGCGTCGCGACTTCCGCCAAGACCCGAAAGTCATCCAACCCCGCAACCAGCGCAACGAGCGGACTGGTGTTAATGACCAGCGAGGGCTTGTTCTGCATGAGCGAGTTCGGTGGCCAACTCCGCCGCGTTGAGCTGGAGGGGCGAGGTCCCGAAACGACCGAGTTCATAGAGGAAGTGGACTCGGGGCATCTGCGCGATGCCGGCCGCCTGGCTGGAGGAGAGGCGGCCGGTTTCGTAAAGCTTCACCGCCATGGCCAGTCGAGCCTCGCGCTCAAACTCCGCCGGGCTCATGTGGAGCAGGTCGGGTAGCGTGTCCGGGTATTCCAGCGTCAACGTCTTGCTCATGTTCAGTAGATAGCGGGACGACTGGAGGAGGTCGAGCCGGGAGTCGCTCAGCAACCCACCAGCGGCGTCCACCCCAAATCTCTACGTCCGGCACGTTCTGCCGCAAGGGTTACGGTCCATCCGATACTACGGCTCCTGTCATCCCGCCGCCCGGGCCAAGCGCTTGCGCGTCCAAGCTCATGCCGGCGGGCCCGTGCAGTTCGGCGCCTCCACCCCGCTCCCCATCACAGCAGCACCGCTCCCACTCTGCCCGTGCTGTCGTCAGCCCATGCGCCTCCTCCTCCGAATCGCTCCCTCCTACCTCCTACCGTCAGCGCGGGCCTGCGGTGGTCGTCGCTCCCTCCATCATCCAACCCCGATGAAACACCCTCCCGCCAATTTTTACCGAGCGCGTGGCCGGAGTCCTTTGTCCCGTAGGCACCCCGAGGCCTGCCAGACACTCTCTGAGCCCTCCTCCCTCGCACTTCTTCGAGTCAATCATCCAGACACCACCGCTCAAACGTCCTCCCGGGTGTCCTTTCGCCTCGCTGAACCTTCCGCCGCTAGCCCGATTTTCGCCTCCCTCGCGTCCGCTCTACCCGCCGGGTGAAAACATAAGCGCCATCAACGCTCCCCCAAACTCCCGCCCCCGCTATCGCCCCTCACTCCGGGCTTGTTCAACCAAAGGTGTAATTGCTGGCTCCGCTTCGCTCCGCAGCAATACAACCTTGGATGTTCGGCGTTCCATTTCTGTTTCAGTGGCCAATTGGCTATCGCAAAGAGGAGCACAAAGTAGCCTCCAAGCGCGGCATCGGGACGAAGGCCGACGATCGGCTGTTGTGTCTCCGGGTGCGTGAATGTCTGCCTCAGTCCCAAGCTGGCACCGAAGCAGAGGATCACAAGACTCGCGACCACCAAAAGGCCAACAGGAATCGGGGTCACTCTCCACCATCGCCCCAAGACCGGAACCTTGAAGAGCAGCCCGACCAGCAGCGACATCCCAACGGTCAGCGAACTGCAGATGACTGCGATGATCGGCTGGAAGATCATCGAGAGCAGTCCGTCGTAAACCGTCATCACCATCGCGATCATGTAAACAATCCAACCGACCGCGAGGGCTATGAGTATCGTAAGTGCGCGTCGCGTGGTCTTACGCCGAACGACGCTGCTCAGTGACGCGCCGTCAACCGTGCTCAGAATGGAACCGAGGCGCAATCGGCGTGTTCACTGAAGCAGCCGGGTTAGGCCACGTGGTCATTTGCTCAATGCGTAAGATCCAGAAGCCAACTCCCGGAAAAGCGTGTCTGCTCCCCATCCGTAAATCATACCGAACACCTTGCTCGGCTGAACAAGCGCCCCATTCTTTTCCCCGTTGTAGAAAAGCATATAACTATCCAATGTGACCGCCTTGTGCTTTAGAGTCCATGTACCAGTGCCTGCAACCTCCTCACCGGCCGGCAAACTAACTTCCTGTGAGAAAGTCCCGTCGGCGCGCAACACCAACCACTCCGTTGCGCCGTTCAACTCTCCAGAATAAGAACCGACGACCTGCGCCTTCGATGGTGCGCGCTCGCAACCAGCGACAATCAAAAAGACTGTGAGGCAAACCGCGGAATAAAGGCGGTAATGCATGGAAGTATGTGAAGTGGCCTAGACCCTATGGCTCGACGGTGTGCGGTCTAGTGTGGGTGACGAGCCGGTGCAGCGTGGGTTAAACTCCGCCGAAGCGGGGTCCAGAGCCAGAAGGTTGTGGACCGACGAATCACTCCGCC
>JAFLEF010000017.1 GCA_017309115.1 Verrucomicrobiota bacterium
CCGCCTCCCCCACCGCCGCCGCCGTAGCCTCCGCCACCGTAGCCCCCCCCTCCCCCTCCTCCGCGGGGCCGGCCACCGGGCGGACGCTCTTCACGTGGTCGGGCGATATTCACCGTCATCGCTCGACCACCCAGGTCTTTGCCGTTGAGCAGTTCGACGGCCTTGGCTGCTTCTTCGGCCGTGGCGAATTCAACAAAGGCGAACCCCCGGGAACGGCCGGTCTCTTTGTCGAGCATGAGGTTGACACTGACGACGACGCCGACATTTCGAAACTCGTCTTCAAGGTCGCGTTCGAGAACCTGAAAAGGCAGGTTACCCACGAAGAGCCTGCGGTTGCTGTCCATAAACCAAGGATACTGGCCAGTCAGTACGCCATGACGGCAACCTGCAACGCGCGGGTTTTTGCTTGGGTGGTTGACGCCACACAAACTGTCATACGGACACCGGCACGGGCGTTGTGACGGCCAAAGCCAATTGGCGATAAAGATGGAATCAAGTCAACGCTGGAATCGGGGCCGCAGCCTTGCACCTTTCCCGGCTTCCTTTCACGCTGAAGCTGTCTGCCATGAAACGACTTGCCGCTCTCCTCTTAACCATGATCTCCACTGTGTTGGCCGCGGCTGAAGTTCAACCGGCGAAACGTCTGTGGGAGGGCTCTGCCCCCGGGGCTTTGGGCGAGGCCGAGAACGACGTACCGACGCTTACTCCGTATCTGCCAGCTAAAGAGTTAGCTACAGGTGCGGCGATCGTGATTTGTCCGGGTGGCGGCTACGGAGGGTTGGCCGGACATGAGGGCCAAGATTACGCCCTCTTTCTCAATCGGGCGGGAATCACCTGCTTTGTTCTGAAATATCGACTCGGATCCCACGGATATCGACACCCGGTCATGCTCCAGGATGCGGCACGGGCGGTTCGTTGGGTGCGCGCGAACGCCGAAAGTTATGCCGTCGATCCGTCGCGGGTAGGAATCATGGGGAGCAGCGCCGGCGGTCACCTGGCCTCCACGCTGATGACGCACTTCGGGGTTGGAAATCCGCAGGCTCAGGATCCGGTGGAACGACACAGTTCGCGTCCGGACTTGGGAATCCTTTGCTATCCAGTCATTACCATGGAGGCGTTCGGCCATGCGGGTTCGCGGCGAAATCTGTTGGGGGAATTCCCCACGGCCGAACAGATCCGTTTGCTGTCGAACGAGCAGCAGGTGTCCCCAGGAACGCCGCCCACCTTCATCTGGCACACGGGAGAAGATCAGGCGGTGCCGGTGCGGAACGCCTTGGAGTTTGCGGCGGCCTTGGAGCGACATCGGGTTCCGTTTGACCTGCACATCTACCAAAATGGCAAACATGGGCTAGGTCTCGGAACCAAACCGCCGGAGTTCGAGAACCCTCATCCCTGGGCTGTTGATCTTTTGTTCTGGCTCAAAACCCGCGGTTTCACCCGTTAGCCCGCAGGGGTTGATTCCAGTTGAAACGGTTTGGCTTTTGCCGGTTCGCCATGATTCCGGCACAGTGCGCGAATGCAGTCTGTTATCGCCATTGTCGGTCGTCCCAACGTGGGAAAGTCCGCGCTGTTCAACCGACTCGCCGGCCGGCGAATTGCCATTGTGCACGACCAACCCGGCGTGACCCGGGACCGTGTGATGGTGGAGGCGGAATGGGGTGGGCGCGGCTTCACCTTGATCGACACAGGTGGAATCGGGTTGCTCCGCGGCGAACGCGCGGATGACGTCATCACGGCCGCCGCTTTTGATCAGGTGCAAATGGCCTTAGAGGCGGCGTCCGTCATTCTTTTCGTAGTGAATGTTCAGGACGGCGTCGTTCCGTTGGACACCGAGGTGGCGAAACGACTGCGATCCGCGCAGAAACCCGTCATCGTGGTGGTTAATAAAGTGGACCATGATCGGGCCGATGTGGGATTGCCGGAATTCGCTCAACTGGGGTTTGCGCAAATGGTTCCCGTCAGCGCGATTCACAGTCGGGGCATCGATGACCTGATGGAACTGGCGATTCGGCAGCTTCCGGCGGTGGAGCTACCGCCGATGCCGGAGACCACCGAGGGGGATTCCGAAAGTTCGGAAGCGGCTCCGCCCGCCCCGGAACGTCCCTTGCGTTTGGCGATAGTGGGCCGGCCCAATGTGGGGAAGTCATCCATCATAAATGCCCTCACCGGTTCTCAACGCGTGATCGTCAGTCCGGTGCCGGGAACGACTCGGGATGCTGTGGATGTCCCTTTTGAGGTGAACACCGAAGGGCGGCGCGAGCAATTTGTGTTGGTGGACACGGCGGGATTGCGCAAGGCCCGGCGAGTGGACGATGCCGTCGAACACTTCAGCGCCGAACGGACACGGGACGCCATTTCACGGTCCGACGTTGTCGTCCTCGTGGTGGAGGCCGTGACTGGAATTCTGGAGCAGGACAAGAAAATTGCCGATCTGATCACAGAGGCACAACGGGCCTGCATTGTCGTGGTCAACAAATGGGATCTGGTGGCGGAGGAGGTTCGGCTGGCTCAGGAGGCGGAGTACCAGAAGCGGAAGAAAGAGGTGGTGTTTCACCGGCCCAAGAAGCTGTTGACCCTGGGTGAATTCGGCGACTGGGTGCACGCCAAGTTGTTCTTCCTCGATTACGCACCCGTGATCTTCACCTCGGCCAAGGATGGCTTTCAGCTCGAACGATTGTTGGAAGCCGTCCGGTACGTCGGGGCGCAGTGGCGTCAGAAGATTCCCACGGCGATTCTGAATCGGACCCTGGCGGACGCCATTGAACGCAGACAACCCGTCAGCAAACTTGGCCACCGGTTAAAGTTTTTCTACGCGACCCAGGTGCAGCAGTCGCCGCCAACCTTGCTGCTCTTCGTGAATCGAAAGGAAGTGTTCAGCCCGGCCTACGAAAAATATCTCGCGGGTGAGTTGCGCCGAGTGTTTGGCTTCGAAGGATGCCCGATCGTGCTGGTGCCGCGGGGGCGTCCGAAGACGATTGATCCGGTTCGCAAGGAGCGTCCGACCGCGGCGGAGGGGCGTTCCCGGGCCACTCCCGATCGCAATCGGGATCGAGGCGCCAAACGGGGGCGCGGGCCGGGTCGGCCCAAGCGTCGGGCGAAATGAGTGGGCCGACTCCAGAATCTTCCGGCGAGTCGGAGGCCGCGGAGGGGGGCCAACCGGTCGAGCACCCACTGACCCGGGAGCTCGACTTGCACGGATTTGTACCGTCAGAAATCGGCAGTTTGATTCCGGAATATCTCCAGCTTTGCCGGGAACGCGGTTGGTTGGAGGTTCGCCTGATTCACGGCCGCGGGATCGGTCAGCTGCGCCGGTCGGTCGAAGCCATTCTCCGGCGGTTGGACATTGTAGAGTCGTTTGACTTGGCTGCGCCGGCTTACGGCGGACCCGGGGCCACCTGGGTCCGCCTCAAGCCAACCCAAACAGAGGTCCGGCTCAAATCGTGAGCGTTTTCCGGACGTAAGCTTCGAGCTTGCGGGCATCGGCATTGAAGCGGCGGATGCCGTCGGCGAGTTTGTCGGTCGCCATGGCATCCTCGTTGTGCATCCAGCGAAACAGCTTTTCGTCGAGATGCAGCTTCTCGCCGGCGCTGGCCTTGGCATCGGCCACGGTCAGGGCGGGCTTCAGTTCACCCGGAGTCGTGGCGAGTTTCTCGATCAGATCCGGGCTGATGGTGAGCAGGTCGCTTCCGGCCAAATGAGTGATCTGTTCGATTCGGCGGAAACTGGCTCCCATCACCTGGGTCTGATAGTCGAACTTTTTGAAGTAGTGATAAATCCGGGTCACCGATTCGACTCCTGGATCCTGATCCGGCGGGATTTCGGCGCCCTTTTCCTTTTTGTAGTAGTCGTAGATTCGGCCGACGAAGGGCGAGATCAGAGTGACTTTGGCTTCGGCGCAGGCGACGGCCTGGGCAAAACTGAAGAGCAGGGTGAGATTGCAGTGGATCCCCTCGCGTTCGAGGATTTCCGCCGCTCGGATGCCTTCCCAAGTGCTGCCGATTTTGATGAGGATTCGCTCCCGGGGAATGCCGGCCTCATGGTAGTAACCGATCAATTGGCGGGCCTTGGTCAGGGTGGCGGCCGTATCGAAGCTCAGCTTTGCGTCGACCTCGGTGGAGACCCGGCCCGGGACGTGTTTGAGAATCTCGGTTCCGAACAGGACGAACAGTTTGTCCATCATGGCGGCCATGCGGTCATCGGCCGAGCCTGGTTGTTTCTTGGCGAAGAGGACGGCTTGGTCGATCAGGTGCCGGTACTGGGGCAGTTGGGCGGCGGCGAGGATCAGGGAAGGATTGGTCGTGGCGTCCTGCGGTTTGGCCCGGGCGATGGCGTCAATGTCGCCCGTGTCGGCGACGACGACGGTGTACTGTTTTAGGGCTTCGAGGAGTGTCATGTTCGGCGAGGGAATTAAGGTTGTTTCTGGAGACTAAGCTGTGTCGGGGAAAGTTGCCATGCCGGAAGCAAAGGGCGAATCCGGTTGAGTAACATTCTGTTTCGGCCTAACGGCGGCGAAAGTCGAGAGCCACGATGCGGTCTTCACTGCGCAGGAACAGGCGTCCGTCGGAGAGCACGGGTCCGGCCCAGCAGGGATAGTGCAGACTGGGCACCTGCCAGCGGGCCACTTCCTGGCAACCCTGGGTGCCTGGGAGAAAGATCCCCAACAAGCCACCTTCACCCAGGGCATAGAGGCGTCCGTCGGCATAGATGAACGAGCCGCGGCCGAAGCTGGAAGGTTGTTTGGAAGCGTACTTGGCCCAGCTCTCGTCACGTTCCCATTGAACTTTGCCGGTGGCGAACTCCACGCATCTCAGTTTGGCATCCGGTTCGTTGCGTCCGCTAAAGCCATACAGCTGGCCTTCGACCAGCACCGGAGTGCTCCAATGCATTTCGAGTCCGAGGCCGCGCCAGAGTTCCTTGAGGGAATGGTCTGGTTGCGTCCGCAGGAGCTGGGATCCGATCCGGTAGTACGCGCCGGAAATCAAAATGTCGTTGCCTTGAACGACGGGATTGGCGGCATTGACCGATTCCTCCACCCGGGCGCGGAACCAACGTTGGAAGCGGACGGCGCCGTTGGTGGGATTCACTCCGACCAAGCCCTGGCGCATGAAGCAGAGCACGGTGCGCTCGCCGTTGAGGTTGGCGACGACTGGCGAGGCGTAACTGGCCTGTTTCTCCCAGGGTTTCCATTGGATGGGCGCTTCCCCGGGCCAGCCGTACATAGGCTCTCCCTGCCAGTTCTTTTCGCCCACGGATTCCCACAGAGTTTTTCCGGTAAGGGGATCAAAGGCGACGACTCCGGAATTGGGTTGGCCGCCGACCATCACGATGAGCCGACCATCCACGAGGATCGGGCTGGAGCCGACACCGAAAAACGCCTCGGGAATCGTGAATTCCTTGGCGGTTTCCCGCTGCCAGCGGAGTTGGCCGGTTTCGAGGTCGAACGCGCTGAGTCGGCCTTCGGCGCCGAAGGTGAACACCATTCCCTGGGCGATCAGCGGGGCGCAACGGGGACCGTTGTTGTATCCGTAGGGATCCTGGAAGGAAGTGGGGTAGGAATTGGTCCACCGGGAGGTTCCCGTGGCGGGATCAAGGGCCTCAATGATTTCCCGAGTGTCCTTCCGGTGGAACAGAAAGACCTTCCCGTGCGCCACGGAGGGAGCAGCGTACCCGGTGCCCACCGGCAGATCCCACAACACGGTCGGCCCAGTGGGCGGCAGGGAAGCGAGCAGGTTGGTCTCGGGAGACCGGTTATCTCCCGATGGACCCAGGAATTGAGGCCAATCTGTCGCCAAGGCGGCCGAACCCACGAGAATGCTGCAGGCAACGCGGAACAACATCACGCGTTGTTCTGCGCCGTTGGCGACAGAAGGGCAAGCGCAGGCCTCAGGCCGGCGCGATTTCGTCAGACCAATCGGTGATTTTTAGGAACTCCCGCGCTTTGCGGCGTTCGTAGCGGTGCTTTTGAGCTTTTCCCGGTCGATCCGCCGTGGCGCGGAACGGGTGTTTGGAGTCTCGGAGGGTTTCAGAAACCAGGTCAGTGTTCTTGATCATGGTAGCAAATGCCCGTCACCCCGAACGAGCGCAGCCCCACCTGCGAGCCGCGCCGCTGGGAGACTAAACAACGTGGATAGGCTCATCGAGCTTGAGAAAGTGTCAACGCTGAGATTACGAAAAGGTGTCGATTTGAAGACGAAACCGGGCGGACAGGGAGCCTCGACACCCGGAACGAGCTGACGCTAAATCGTCGCCGATGAGGATCCTCTTTCTCAACGGACCCAATTTGAACCTGCTGGGGACGCGTCAGCCTGAGGTTTATGGCCGTCTCACGCTCGCGGATCTCGAGGCGATGATTCGCCGGCGGGCGGAGGCCGCGGAAGTGATCGTGGAGTTTCGCCAATCCAATCATGAAGGGCAGTTGGTGGATTGGCTTCATGAAGCGAGGGGACAGTTTGCGGCCGTCGTGCTCAACGCCGGGGCGTACACCCACACCAGTGTGGCGTTGCGCGACGCGATCACTGCGATCGAGATTCCAGTGATCGAGATCCATTTATCAAATGTCCATGCTCGAGAGGAGTTCCGGCATCAATCCATGATCGCGCCGGTTTGTCGGGGACAGATCACTGGGTTTGGGGCGGTTTCCTATTTTCTGGGATTGGAAGCCGCTGTTCTGCTCGTCGAAGGGACACCCTGAGCGGCGATATTGCCGTCCTGTGCGATCTCTATCCCAATCCATGCGAAAGGTAGACTCAGCGATGGTGTTCGGGCGGGCGGCGAATCGGTGTCGGCGTTGCAACTTGAATGGTACCGACATGTTCCTTGACCACGGAATGGCGCCTCCTTAGTGTCCGCGTCCAGTCGTGCCGGGATCGGAGCAGACCCACCAGTTGGAGCTGCTCTTTTTCTTTTCCGGACACTCTAACCGCCTGCCTAACCGGCTGGCCCAACCCCGGTTTTGACGTGGATCTCAAAGAGATCAAAGCCATCATCGATTTGATGAAAAAGAACTCCTTATCGGAGTTCGAACTCGAAGAGAAAGACTTCAAGATCAAGCTCAAGCGGCCGATCGGTCCAGGTTCTCCGGCAGTGACGCCGGTAGATGATCCTGAGTTGACGGCGTTTGGTCAGCTTTCGCGAACTTCGCCTCCGCAACCTCCCAACGCTGGGCCAACGCAGGCGGCGTCAACTGATGCCGAAATTAAGTCGCCCATGATCGGTACCTTTTACCGCTCGCCTTCTCCTGAATCGGGATACTACGTGGAAGTGGGCTCGGAAGTGGGACCCGAAACGGTGGTGTGCATCATCGAAGCCATGAAGGTGATGAATGAGATCAAGGCCGAGGCCCGCGGTGTCATCACTGCCGTACTGTCTGAGAACGCCAAACCCGTCGAGTTTGGGCAACCACTGTTCAAGATTCGGCCCCTGTAATCGGTCGTCCTCCTGACTTCATGGGCTTTGCTCCGCTGAGAGAGCCCCAGATCGTTGTCCCTAGAACCGCTCTATGTTTGAAAAAGTCCTGGTAGCCAATCGCGGCGAAATCGCCATGCGGATCATCCGCGCCTGCCGCGAATTGAACATCAAGACGGTGGCCGTCTATTCCAAGGCTGACGCCAATTCCATGCATGTGCAGGTGGCCGACGAAGCTATTTGCATTGGAGACGGTCCCAGCAACGACAGTTACCTGCGCATCGACCGGATCATTTCGGCGGCGGAGATTGCCGATGTGGATGCCATTCATCCGGGGTACGGCTTTCTGAGCGAAAACGCGCACTTCGCCGACGTTTGCGAGAGTTGCAACATCCGCTTTATCGGACCGCGCTCCGCCGCAATGAATGCCTTGCACGACAAGGCTTCCAGTCGCGCCTTGGCCCGGCGCGCCGGCGTTCCGACGCCTCCGGGGTCAGATGGTCTCGTGGAAACCGAGCAGGAGGCCATGACCATCGCCCGCAAGATTACCTATCCGGTAATGATCAAGGCGGTGGCGGGTGGCGGAGGCCGGGGCATGCGGGTCGCCCACAATGATGTGGCGCTGGTGAAGGGGTATCACACGGCTCGAACCGAAGCGGAAAAGGCCTTTGGTAACAGCGGGGTGTACATCGAAAAGTTCATCGAAAGCCCACACCATATCGAGTTCCAGATTTTGGGGGACAACAAGGGCAACATCATCCATCTCGGGGAACGAGATTGCTCGATCCAACGGCGAAATCAGAAACTAATCGAAGAGACTCCCTCTCCGTTGTTGGACAAGAAGGAGTTCAAGGGTTTGCGGGCCAAGATGGGTAAAGCCGCGTTGAGGATCGCCGAAACGGCCGGCTACACCAACGCTGGGACCGTGGAGTTCATTGCGGATGATTCCGGCAACTTCTACTTCCTGGAGGTCAACAAGCGGGTTCAAGTGGAGCATCCCATCACCGAGGAAGTGACCGGAATCGATATCGTCAAACAGCAGATTTCGATCGCTTTGGGTGAGAAGTTGAGCATTTCCCAGGGGGATGTTCAGTTCCGTGGCCACGCCATGGAATGCCGGGTCAATGCCGAGGATCCGTTCGATGATTTTCGGCCCAGCCCGGGTCGGATTGAAATGTACTATGCGCCAGGAGGGGGAGGGGTGCGAATCGACTCCCACGCGTATGCCGGGTATACCATTCCACCGTATTACGATTCGATGATCGGAAAGCTCATCACCTACGGAAAGGATCGGGCCGAATCGATGAATCGCATGAGCCGAGCCCTCAGCGAATACATGATCACTGGGGTGAAGACGACGATTCCGTTTGAGCAGGCCATTCTTCAGGATCCGGATTTTCGGCGGGGCACCTACACCACCGCCTTTGTAGAGCGGATCCTGACTGGGGCGAAGTTTGAGATGATCCAGGAGAAGGCCTGAGTGCCTTGGCGGTAGGAGCGACTTACTGTTTCAGGTCGTCGAAGTAATCGCGGACGGAGTTTCGATAGGCCTTGGGCACCTGTTCCTGATTGAGCGCAGATTGCGCATCCGATTGTGCCGCTTGGACCGCCTCGGTGTACGCGACCTTGCTCTGTCCCTTGATACTCACGCCCTTAAGGGTGATGGACGGCATGGAACCACCGGGTTGCATCTGACCCTTCAACCGGGTGGCGGAAAGATTGTCGGGTAGGCTGGAATCGCGCTCCGAAACACCTCGAGCGTCTTTGTCTTTTCGTTCCAGGCCGGTGTTGTCCCAGGAATCAGCGATTTCGTCGGGTAAGGCCCACGGATCGTCGTCTGCCCAATCGCCAAAGCCGGCGCGGCCACCGGGTTTGGATTTGCCGCCCGCCTTTTTGGAGTAGCTCTTGCCCTTGCCCCAGCCTTGGCAGTTCCCGACGCACATTTGGGCGTGTTTGAGTCCTTGGAGGGCGGCCATCATGGCCTGCATGTCGCCCATCTCTTGCATCAGGTCCTCCAGTTCCTTCTGGGCGGCGGCCAAGGCTTGTTTGGCACCCGACGAGTTTCCTTCCCGGCTTTTGGCCAAGGCGTTCTTCAGGTGTTCACTGACCTTCCCATATTCTTCGCCGGGCGTAATGGCGTCTTGGATTTCCCGGTTGAGCTGCTCTTTCTGGGCTTCGGTGAGTCCCGGTTTGTTCAAGAGCTCCTGCATTTTGCGCAGGGATTCGATCGCGGCTTGTGCCTGCCCGTTCTCGAGTTGTTCCGCCAAGTCTTTGCCCAACTTCTCCGCCTGCTGCTGAAGTTTCGCCATCTGCCGCGCCATTTCGGCCATTTTCTCCAGATCCTTCTCGGCGATTTCGAGGTCCTTTAGAAATTGATCCACCTGAGCCCCTTTCAGAGCTTCCACGGCGTCATCCAGACTGGGCATCGATAGCCCCATCTCCTCGGCTTTGCGGGCCAGTTCCTGGGCCATGTTGGCCAGGTTCTGTTGCTGAGCTTTGGCTTCAGCCGAACCGCTGTCCGCCATCGCTTTGGCCGCATCCTTGAGTTGATCCAGCTGTTTCTGCAGTTCCTTGGCGTCCTCGGAAGTGGGGGTCTTGTCGCCGAGTTGCTTCTGCAGGGCTTCCATCTGCTTCTGCAGTTGCTGCGAGTTCTGCGGGGAATTACCGCCCGGAGTACGAGCCGCCTTTTCCATCTTTCGCAAAGCGGGATTGCGGGCCAAATCAGCGGCCTGCTGACGCATCTGATCGGTCGCCTTGGCGAGATCCTTCAGCGCGTCTTCCCGGGAGAGTTTGGCCTGCCCCATCTTCACTCCGAGCTCTTCGAGATTCTCCACGCTCTTTTTGACCGGTTCGGCCATGGCCGGCCTTTGTTCGACGGCGCGTTTGGAGAGCTTGGCGAGTTCTTGACCCACCTCCTTGATGACCTCGGCATCCTTTTTGGCCTGAACATGGGCCTGGGTTCGGTACTCCGGAAGAAATCCCAAGGTCACCGTCAGGGCCAGCACGAGGGCGACCCCACGGGCCAGCCGCGGCAGAATGACGGGCAGCAAGCGACGCGGGTCAATCGACTCCGCGGCCGCCGAGGCATCGGATACGACCAGCTGTCGCCATGTGCTGTCGTCGGTTTGCTGACCCATTTCCAGGGCGGTGGACAGGCGTTGTTGCAATCCCTGACGTTCGTCGAGCCAGCGAGCGGCTTCCGCGGGAGTGGTGGTTCGACGCAATCCCCAGAGCAGGCCAGCCAGCGGACAAACCAGGGCGATCACGCCCACCGCCGAAACCCAAGTGCGGGGGATGGGTGCCAACTTAAAGACGGCCAACGCTAGAAAGTATAAGCAGGCACCGGCCAAGGCGCCCTTCCAGAGTCCGTTCCAGCCCCGCAACCAACGGAGGCGGGAGGCCGTGCGGGTGACCGCGGTTTCCACAGAAGCGAGCGGGTTCATGATCGGAGGAGGGAGGTTAAGAGTCCGGATGTTCGGGAATACTGAATCGACTATTGACGTTCATACTCACCTTTGCCGACCCGCTTCAAGACCGTAAAGCCGGCCTTTTTGGCGTCCGAATGCGAGACAGGTTTGGTGATGGACGGGGTATTGAAAGCCGAAATGATTTTGCGAATGGGCCGTTTGCAAGCGGGACACCCCTTGAGATCCGGCGCGCTCAGCGGTCGGCGCAGGGTGAACTTACCCCCACAGGCGGCACAGTGTCCTTCGCAGAGCTCATATTCGTAGAGCGGCATGGCGGGAGTGTAATCAGCAGTCCGCCTTTGGAAACCCCGAAGGCCGTGTTTGCTCCGGTATGAAGGTGGAAAGTCTCATTTCAAGGTGAGCAGATAGGCGAGGAGGTCCCGAGCCTGGTCGGGCGACAAGGCTTCCAGCAGACCCTCCGGCATGACACTTCCCTTCACGAACCCAAACCGCTTCAGTCGGCTCCGCTCCAATCGTTGATCCTCGGAGTTGGGCTGACGCAAGGTGACAGTGTCGGTGTCCTCACCTGCTAGGAGTCCTTCCCATAGGTCACCATCGAGAGTTTCAACTCGATACCGGCGATAGCCGGCTTCCATCGCGGCATTGGGGGTCAGGATGTTGCGCAACAGTGCTTCGACGCCGTGGGCGCCGGCTCCATCCAGGGCAGGACCGATTCGTCCGCCGCTTCCGCGGACGGTGTGACAAACGCCACAGGTAACGGCAAAAACTTCCCTCCCCCGAGTCGCGTCGCCGGAGGACGATGCCAGCGCACGGAAGGAACTGAACTTGGCATCCTGAGCTTCGGATTCTGCCTGGGTGAGCACGGGTGGCAGATCGGTGGTCCGTTCCAGATGAGCCTGTCCCTTGAGGTTGCCCCACGAATCGCCCTGGCCCGAATAGAGCAGACCGGGTGTGGAGGCGGGCAGTTCGAGATTGGCGAAGGCCCTAATCTGATCAGGACTGCGACAGACCCTCCAGAGTCGATACTCAGCAAATTCGCCGGCCGTACCTCCGGAAGCTGTTGAGCGTCCCAGGGTCAGTCCGGTGAACGTTCGGAGCTCGCCCGGAGCGCTCGAAGCGTCCAACTCTCCGTTCCAATAGATTCGATAGATTCCGTCGGAATCCCGGGTGACCGCCACGTGGGTCCAGGTTTCGGGTGCAATGGGTTTGGTGGCGACCACGACGTCATGCCGTCCTCCGCCCAGCCACACCCGAAAATGACCGCCGAAAAAATTGGCGTCGAATTGGCCTGGAGATCCCAGGAGCGAGTCTTGATTGCCAATGCCGGGGTCGAGCCGGACCCAAGACTCCAGGGTGAAAGGACCCTCCAAAGTGAAGTTCGACTCCACTGCGTCCTCATCGCCCCCATTGAGGCGGAGCACAGGGCGAAGTGCGGTGCTCAGGTCCTGTCGCAATTGCCGCAGGAACGAATCGTCCGGAAGGACAGTCGCCAGCTTTTCGAGCGTGTACCCGTCCAGTTCATCCCGGGCAATGCCGCCTGCTTGAACCGCGGTGAGGAGCTGGCGGGCTCGAGCTGGTGACCGGGTCAGTCCTTCCAACGCGACCTTGCGCAGAGCCGGCGTCAGGTTGGGCCATGTCTGGACCAAGGCCGGGACTGCCGCATCGCTCCGAGACTGGGCCAGGGTGGTGACGGCCTCGCGGCGCACCGCCGGATCTCCGCTGCTCGTGAATTGACGCACGATGTCCACACGGGCGGAGCCGGATTCGCGGAGGGCCCGGAGGGCCACCAGTTGCACTTCCGGAGTGGCGCCAGCCTGGGTGGCGGCGCTAATGATTTCGGATTCGAGGCCCACCAAGCGGAAACCCGTCGCCAGTTGCACCAGTAAGTCCCGATGGGCTGGGCTGGGATCGCGCGCGACGAGGGTCTGCAAGGCAACGGTGAGGTCCGGCGCGAGGACTTCGGCGTTGCGAACCTGCCCCCGCAGCTCATACAACCGACGAAGGGTCTCGGGTTGAGCTAGCAAGCTGGACCAGATGCCCTTCACCTGGGGATCCGAGGCGGCGGATGCCAGTAGCAAAATCTCTTCGGAAGTTGGCGGCCGGTTGAGACTCCCAAGGACCGCAGCCAGGCGGCGGGCACCTTCAACTCCCCCAAGGCAAAGTGAGCCAAACGCATATTCGGGTCGTTGCGACAGGGGAACTTCACCGGCGAACGAGTTCAACCAAGCCGCCACCGGCTCTGGATGTTGTTCCAAAGCGCGGCGAATCAGATAGGTTTCGAATTGGGTAAAGTAAGGTCCGTATTTCGCACCGCCGTTCGGGGGGCTCTGCTGAGCCTGGACGAGGAGCTCGACCACGTGTCTCCGGATGGCCAAGGGAACCTGGGTCTTGCCCAGGCGCGCGGCCAGAACTCGGATCGCCTCCTGGCGTACCAGTCGATCCGGATCCTGCAAGCAGCGTTCCGCCAGCGCGTCGAGGCGGAGGTCCGGCCACGCGGTTGAAGACATACCCGCGGCGGCGCGCAAGGCTTCCCGTCGAAGCGAGCGGGCGGTTGCCGATGCGAGTGACTCGATGAGTTCGGGAGTCAGAGCACCCAAACCTTCCACACTCCACAGGGCCCGAATGCGGACGTCGACGGGCAGCGCGGCTTCCGTCACCCACTGAGCCAACTGCGGAGCCAGTTGGGTCGCGGACCGGTCCACAATCTCCTCCCATGCGGCATTCACTTCCCAAGTGTTGGTGGCCCGCAGGTGGGTCAACAATTGTTGGGCGGGAACGGTGGAGAGGTTTGGGACGGTCAATCGATGTGGTTGCGATTCGTGGCGAAAGCGCCAGATGCGTCCCCGCGTTTTGTCCCGTTCCGGATGTTTCCTCGGAACTTCGTTGTGCGAAATGATCTGGTTATACCAGTCCACCACGTACAGACAGCCGTCGGGACCAAACGTCATGGCCACCGGTCGGAACCACGGGTCGCTGCTCAGGACGAAGTCCGGCAGGTGTTCCAAGGTCCAGCCGTTTGTCCAGTCCTTGGGCCCGAGTTCGGTCCCGGTTCGGTGCTCGGTGCGGTGCTCGGTGCGGTGGACCCGGATGGCCTGGATTTTCCTGGTGATGGGATTGTTGAGGAAGAAAACGTCCCGCCAAGGGGCTGGGAAGGAGTCGCCTCCTTCGCTGTAGGCCAGACCGCTCAGCCCGGTTCCTCCCATTTCCTTTTCACCAGTCTTGGGAAACGGGGGGGCAAACGGTCGCGGAACATCATCGCCACAACCCGGATAGGACGCGCCTTCGAGGAAGGGCATCAGCGGCCAACCTTGGTCGTTGGCTTCCTGAATGAACGACTCGCCGTGTCGGTCGAGAACGAGTCCCCAGATGTTGCAGGGGCCCCAACCAATGGTTTCGAACTCGGATCCATCGGGACGCCAGCGGGCCATCTTCGTTCGATTGAAGGCGGTGACTTTCCCGTCCGTGGTCTTGACCTGTGACGAATTGAAGGCGCCCTGAGCCAGCCACAGCCATCCGCCCGGTGCTCGGGTGAATTGATGCGGAAACAGGTGCGAATCCTCGATGCCGAATCCGGTCAGCACATTGGTGAAGCCCTCGGCCACGCCGTCCTGATTCGCGTCCGAATAGAAGCGAATCTCGCTCCCATACTGCACCAAGGCGCCGCGTTGATAGGGCAACAAACCCAAGGGCATGACCAGTCCCTCGGCGAACGTTCGCGCCCGCTGAGGCCCGGGGGCGGTGGGCGTGTCGAAAACCAGCACCCGGTCTCGTCCACCCCGAGTGAATAAGGCCCGAGCCTCCTCACCCGCTTCATTGGCATCCAAGGGATACTCGAGCGCAGTCATCGTCCACAAACGTCCGGCGTGATCGAAGTTTAGGGCGACGAACTTCCCGCCTTCCGGTTCCGCAGCCACCAACTCGGCAACGAAGCCGGGAGGCAAACTGAAGGTCTTCTGCTGTTCCCCGGGAGACAGGGGGGAGGGACCTGGAGGGGTCGGCGGTGGGGAAGCGCCCACCACTTCGGGGCGATCCGGGAGAAGTTCAATGGAAATGTTCCGGAAAGAAGCTTGGGCCGCGCCGCCCCCGTGAACCTGAAATCCGAGGCGTCCTGAACCGATGATGTCAGAATCGGGCTCAAAGTAATCCACGCCCAGAACCCCATTGATCCAGGTGGTCAACCGTCGTCCATCGGCGCGAATGACATAGTCATTCCAGTCTCCCCTTCGCAGGGTGGGTTCGATCTGTGCCAGATCCGACCAGGCCAGAACCCGGTTGCGGCGGGATTCGTCGTAAACGCTGCCCCACCAGTTCGGATCTCCAATGTCGCATTGGTATCCTGCCATTTCGGAACTTCCCGGGACTCGCTCGCTTCGCAGTTGAACCCCGCTGTTGACGAATCCGGTTCCGACCAATTTGAACTGCGTTCGAAAGATGAAGTTGGTGAAACGGCGAGTGGTAGCGAGGAACTCGTTTTGGGGAAGTGTCTGCGTAAGTGAACCTCCGACTATCGCTCCATCCTCCACCCGCCAGAGTTTGGAATCACCTTCCCAACCGTCCAGAGTGCGGCCGTCGAAGAGGGGTATCGATTGATTGGGAACGGGTACCGGTTCGGAGACCGCCCGCACCGGGACGAGCGCAAGGACCAATCCCAAGAGGAACGAGACAATTCGCATGGCAAAGCAGGGAAAGAAGGATGCTTTGCCTGTGTCCGCTCGTCAGTAAATCACTGAGGGAAGCTCGGCGATCGGAGTCTACTTGGGGGTTTCGTTGACCAGCAGCCAGTACTGCCCAAGTTCGGCGACCGCCGTCGAGAACTTGTCGAAGTCGAGCGGCTTCACCACGTAGCTGTTGACACCGAGTTCGTACCCTTCGATGACGTCCTTATCCTCCCGCGAGGAGGTTAGAATGACGACCGGGATCAATCGGGTCCGGGGGCTGGCCCGCAGGGACCGGAGCACCTCCAAGCCGTCGACCTTGGGTAACTTAAGGTCGAGCAACACCAATTTGGGATTCTGGGAACAGTCACGGTCGACGTAATTGCCGGTCGCATTCAGCCAGTCCAATGCCTCCTGACCATCCTTGACGTGAACGACGTGATTGGCCAGGTGGCGGCGGCGGAGCGAGCGAAGGGTCATCTCCGCGTCCCGGGGATTGTCCTCCACCAGCAGGACCTCGACTTCAATGGGGTTGTTCATCGGACGACTTCTCAAATTGCGGGAGCGTGAAGAAAAAGGTTGCTCCTTGGTTGGGCTGACTTTCTGCCCACACCCGACCGCCATGCTTGGTGATGACGCGCTTGACGAGTGCCAATCCGACTCCGGTGCCTTCGAACTCCTCTTCCGCATGCAGTCGCTGGAAGACACCGAAGAGTTTGTGAATGAACCTCCCGTCGAAGCCTACCCCATTATCCTTCACATAGAAGATGAGTTCCCCCGCGTCCTGAGAGCCGCCAACCTCGATGTGAGGATCCGGTTGGTGCTGCGAAAACTTCAGGGCGTTCCCCAACAGGTTGGCCAGCACCTGACGCAGCATGGCCGGGTCCCCGAGAGCTCGGGGCAAGGGATGTAGAATCAGGTTGGGAACCGGCGTGGAGAGTGTGTGGGTGAGTTGATGGTAGGTCGTCTGCACCAGGACGTTCATATCGACGACAGCCCGGTTCATTTGCTCCCGTCCCAAGCGGGAGAAGGCGAGCAAGTCATCGATGAGTCGACCCATTCGCTTCGCTTCGCCGCCCACTATGTCCAGCAACCGACGCCCTTCGGCATCCAGTACCTTGGCGTAGTCTTCCTCCAGGATCCGGACATAACAGCTGATCCCTCGGAGCGGTGACCGTAAATCGTGGGAAACCGAATAAGAAAATGACTCTAATTCCCGATTGGCGACCTCAAGTTCCAGGGTGCGCTCCTGAACCCGCTTCTCCAGCTCGGACTGCCACTGGCGCAGTTGCTCCTCGGCTGCCTTCCGTTGGGCAATCTCCTCCACGACAGCCACAAAATGCCGGGGTGAGCCGTCGTCGTTGCGGACGAGTGAACCGGTCAGGTTGATCCAGATCGGAGTTCCATCCCGCCGCAGGTACCGCTTTTCTAGGGTGTACGTATTGATCTCTCCGGCCAGGAGCTGGTGGGTCAGTTGCAGATCCGCCGCCAAATCATCCGGGTGAGTAAGATTAACAAAGCTGCACTGCTGAACCTCGTCCCGAGTACGACCGAGAATGTCGGCAAAACGTTGGTTCACGAGTGCGAAGCGACCTTCCAGGGTGACGTAGGCGACCCCAACGGCCGCTTGTTCGAAGATGCTGCGAAAGCGAAGTTCGCTTTCCTTCAGTTGGTCAGCCGACCGTTTTCGATCGGAAATGTCCCGCGTAACCGTTCCGAATCCGACCACCTGACCCTGACTGTCCCGAAGCGTGGCGAGGGTATCGTCCGCAAAAAAGAGGGTTCCGTCCCTCTTTACCCGCCACCCCTCCCGATCAAACTGACCCTGCTGGACCGCGGTCCGAAGTGCGAGTTCGGGCAAGCCGGACTGGCGATCGGCCGCTGGGTAGAAAATGGCGAAGTGCTGGCCAATGATCTCGGCCGCCGTGTAGCCGGTGATGTGCTCGGCGCCGTCATTCCACGTGAGCACGTTCCCAGCGGGGTCCAGCATGTAGAGTGCGTGATCCCGGACCGAGTTGATGAACTGTTGCAGACGTTCCTCCGATTGGCGGAGGGCCTCCTGGCTCTCGGCTTGGGCCGAGCGGGTGGCGGCGTGTTGGTTCAGGGCCACCTCGATGACCGAATGGAGCTCTGTTTCCTCGAACGGTTTGAGGAGATACCCGTAGGGGGCGGCTCGTTTGGCTCGTTCCAACGTGGGTTCATCGGCATAGGCCGTCAAAAAGACCACCGGAATGGCGTACTGGCGGCGGATCTGTTCGGCGGTCTCCACGCCATCCCAAGCGCCCTTGAGGCGAATGTCCATCAACACCAAGTCCGGGCGGTGTTTGGCCGCCAATTCGAGTGCGTCCTCACCCCGACTCGCGCGCCCCACGACGGTGTAACCGAGATGGTGCAGTCCCCGCTCGATATCCATCGCCACGATGTTCTCATCCTCGACGACTAGGATTCTTGTTGGGTTCATGGTAAGTCGACCGGGTCTCTGGTCGGGAATCCGGGAAAGTGATTCTGAACTCGGTTCGGGGACTGCGGACCGCTTCAAACGCTCCGTCCAACTGTTGGGCAAGCGTGCGAACCAACTGAAGACCCAGGGTGTCAATTTGGATGAGGTCGAGCCCTTCAGGCAGACCGACACCGTCATCCGCGACTGTCAGTTGCAACAAGCCCTCCCCGTGGGGGGCGAGTTGAATCCATACTTCACCGGCCTGATCCCCTGGGAAGGCATGTTTCAGGCAATTGGAAAGCAGTTCGTTTACGATTAATCCACAGGGAACGGCGGTTTCCACACTCAAATGGATACCCTCGCCTCCGAAGTGAAGGTGGATTCGCTGATCGTCGATGCCGTAGGTCCGGAACAGGAGAGTCGCTAGGCTCCCAATGTAATCGGCAAAATGGATCCGCGAGAGGTCGCTCGACTGGTAGAGTTTCTCATGGACGAGCGCCATCGACCGAATTCGATTCTGGCTGTCGGCAAACATTTCGCGTGCCCGCGCGTCCTGAATGTATCCGCTTTGAAGCTTCAATAGACTCGAAGTGATCTGAAGGTTGTTCTTCACGCGGTGGTGAATCTCTTTGAGTAGAACCTCCTTCTCCCGGAGTGACGCTTGAATCAACTCCTCCGCCCGCCTCCGTTCCGTGATGTCCCGGATGATGCTGATGACGAGGCTTCCTTGGTCGTTTTGAAAGGGGCTGAGGCTGATTTCGATGGGAAATTCAGACCCGTCTTTCTTGAGTCCGGTGAGGGATCGGCCCATTCCCATCGGACGGGTTTGGGGTTGGGCCGAGTACTGTTCGCGGTGGCGTACGTGGGAGTGGCGATAGCGAGGAGGCACTAGCATTTCCACCTCGTTGCCCAGAAGTTCAGCACGATCAAAACCGAACATCTGTTCCGTAAGCCGGTTCACCTTGACCATTCGTCCTTCGGCATCCACGACGACGATGGCGTCGGGCGCGGACTCCAGGAAAACGTTGAAGGGTGCACTGGCCGCCCGTTGCTCGGAAATATTGACGAAAAGCCCGCGCAGAATCCGGACCGGACGCTGGCTGTCGACCGGATATAGGCGGAACTGAAACCACAACTCGCGGCCCTCTGCATGGCGAATGCGGAGTTCCGAATTCTGGTCGCAACCATCTCGGCTCACCTCCTCGATCAGGCGCCGCGTGGAATCCAAGTCGGAGGGGTGAATGATCTGTAACGGGAAACCGGGACTGGTGAGCCAGCGGTCCGCGGGATACCCAAGCATCTTTTCGGCGCGTCCCGAGATGTACTCTGTTTTCAGGGAGCCCACCTGGGCTTCCCACACCAAAACTTCCAGCTTCTGAAGGACCTCTTGGCAGCGCCAAACCTCCGCCGCGGCCGCGAGACGTTCGAGGGTCGTCAACGGGCCGGAATTCATTGATCGAGCTTGTCTGGAACAGCTGGGTTGTCCACCGACTCGGAGTGACGCAACGGAGTTTGGTCCTGCTTCGGGGTCTCGAGGGTCGGTTGCTGGAGGGACCAGGTCAGGTTTAGATCAGGCGTCAGACGGCTCAATCGGTGGAAATCGACAGGTTTCACCAGATACGATTGGGCGCCGAGACGGAGAGCTTCGGACACGTGTTCGCTGTCTTCCGAGCCAGTCAGAATGATGACGGGAATGGCTCGGGCCGTGGGATCCGCCTTCACCTGTTGCAGCACCTCCAGTCCATTCATCCGGGGAAGCTGAAGATCGAGGATGATGAGGTGTGGCGTTCGACGAACGATCTTCTCGCCCCGGTCAGTGGAACCGAAGAGATGGCTGAGCGCGGCTTCTCCATCCCGGGCCACGTGGATCACGTTATCGAGGCGGGCGCGGCGCAACGCCTGCACGGTGTACTCCGCGTCGCGGGGGTTATCCTCGACGAGCAGGATCTCCACCGGAACTCTGGCGACCTGGGGAGGCGCCACCAGACCCCGGGAGCGGTCTACGCCACCTAGCAGACCCGACAACGGGATGCGTAGTGCGGTTGCGATCTTGTCGATCGTGGAGAGGGAGAGGTTTCGCGCGCCCCGTTCCACGTCGGTTACGTAGGTCCGATTGAGGCCGGCCCGCCACGCGAGTTCCTCTTGCGAGTAACCGAGTTCATGGCGGCGCGAACGAATGGCGAGCCCAAGTAGTTTGGGTAGGGGAGGTGTGGTGTTTAATTCCGACATTTGATCACGGGGTGGTTAATTCGTGACTGAAGTGAATCACTCACATTGAACCCGCTTTGGGTAATAGGGGTAAATACTTCTTTATCAAACCCGGTCGAGACGGCTCCCGCCCCAGCGGGAGTGCAAAATGAATGATTTCGGATCGGATTGAAGAGTCGCAGCAACTCACCCCGTAAATCGCCCAGTTTGTCACCGAATGGCAGCCTTTCACCGGGGGCGAATGACGGGACAAAAAGCCTCTGAACACAGTCGACAGGATCCCGGTGACATGTTTTTTAGGGATGCTGTTCCGGGTTGGATGCAGCAAGAAGGTTTGCGTATGGACGAGGCTGAAACCCTTTCGGCAAAGAAAAAGGGAGCAGGTAGACCTGCTCCCTTGCAAACTGCAGTTGTGAAGCGACGACTAGTGAATGCGCCGGCGAATTAGGCCCAAGCCGACCAACGCGGAACTAAACAGGAAGATCGTCGATCCTCCATCCGGCACGCGGGTTGTGACCGTGTCGGGGCGGAGGACGTGGTGATTGATCGACCCGTTGGATGGAGCGTCCGTCGGGTCAGCCGCTAGAAAGGTCGTGTTGTAGGCGTAGGTGTCGTAGGTGATCGCATCATTTCCGTTTCCAACCTTGGACGTTCCGTCTTTGGCATAGAAATCGCCCCATACCGGCGAATTGACTGTATCGAAGCTGAACGTCGTTGTCGTCAGATCAGCCTTATCATCCAGTTTGATGCCGATGATGTCACCGGGAAGACCGACGTTAGAATCTCCGTTGCCGCCGACGGTGTAGGTCTTGATCTCGTAGTTGGAGGTCGAACCGGTGGCGCCGTTGACCTTTAGGTTACTGATCACCACCGAAGTGTTTGAGAGTTCGATGATGATATGGCTGAGGTTTTTGTCAGCAGTGGACCACGTGTATTCGTAGTTCCAGATGACGTTGCCGCCTTGGGTTAGGCCGGTGTCTTTGACCACCCAGCTCAGGCTGGTGGTGGACTTGTCCCACAGGGGAGTAGCCGAAATATCGGCACTGTAGGAAATACTTCCCGTGTATATGGGAAACGCGTTCGCGACTCCGGCACTGGCCAGAATCAGCGTTGAGAGGGTGACTGATTTTGTGAGGTTCATGATTTGGTGCGTAATGGCACCATTCTATTCAAGACGCAGTTGGAATGCCGTCTGCGGACTGGAGAGTGGGGTCCATGGTTAAAGGTCTTGAAGTCAGCACCAACGAAATGCAGTTTTCCGAAGTGAGCTATTCGGACGGGTCGGAGTCCGGCTCAGGGAGTGTAAGAAAGAAGACCCGAGCAAACGGCCCTGACTCAGTGCGATTAGGGACCAGTTGGTGGGATCAAAAATACGGCTGTTATAGTGCTGTTCAGCCCTATAATCGACGGAATCCTATGAGGCGAAGTGCGTTGAGAGGCAGCGTTTCCGAAAGGATGCGGCGAAAGAGTGGTCGACGCGAAGTGATTTTAACCTGGGGCACTCCCTGGGACGATTAGTGCTAAAAGGCCCTGTTAAAAAATGTGACGTTAGGCGAATTGGAAGCGGACAAAATAGGCGGCGGCTTCTGAGCGGCGTCCGAGTCCCAACTTTTCGAGGAGATTGCTGACGTAGTTCTTCACCGTCTTGTCGCTGAGGCTCATGACCTCGGCGATTTGCTTGTTGGTTTTGCCCTCGGCGACCAGGGCCAGGACCCGGCGTTCCTGAGGCGAAAGGCGGTCCAGATTTTCCCGGCCGACCGGTTCGGTTGGGGCGCTCAGGCGGCCGAAGACTCGTTGAACCGCGGGATCCAAAACTACCTCCCCGGCGGCCACGCTGGTGATGGCTTTCACCAGGGCCTCTCCGTTGATTTCCTTGAGTAAATACGCATCGGCGCCAGCGGCAACGGCATCCAGAATCGTGGTCTCATCGGAGAACGAAGTGAGAATGATGACCCGGATGGGCGGTTCCACCTTCTGAAGTTCCCGGCAGACGGTGAAGCCACTTTCGGTGCCGAGGCGGACATCCAAGAGGACGACATCGGGACGGAGTTGGGTTGCGAGACTGACGGCCGTACGGCTGTCCCCGGCTTCGCCCACGACCTCGAGTGATGGAAACCGTTCCAACATGCTCCGCAATCCCACTCGGACCATGGGATGATCATCCACGATGAGGAGTCGAATGTTCATGAGACTAGAGATGAGGGGATTTGATGGGAAGGTCCAGCACGATTCGAGTTCCTTGGCCGGGTTGTGAGTCGAGGCTATAGGTGGCTGATAATTCATGTGCCCGGGCCGCCATGTTTTTAAGTCCCCGTCCGGCGGACAGAGTGGCAAGGGGGTTAAACCCAATGCCATCATCCCGGATTTCAAACCGCACTTGGCCGGATTGGGGCGTGAGGCTGAAGGCAATTTGTGCGGCGTGGGAGTGGCGGATGCTGTTGCTGAGGGCCTCGCGGGCGATGTTCAAGAGTTGGGTGGCTTGTTGCGCGTCGAGGAGGGCAGCGGCCCGGTCATCTACCTGCACTTCGATTTGGGAAGGACGATCGCCAAACATGAGCACTAGGGCCTTGAGAGCGGTCTTGAACTCCTCGCCGGTGATTCGGTTTTGCTCCAGGCCGACAATGAATCCGCGCACCTGCCGAATGACCCTATTGAGTTCGCCGGTGATTTGCTTAAGGCAGTCGGAAGTCTTCTCGGGTTGGGAACTGACTACGTGGGCGCAGTCTTCAAGCCGCAGACCAACGGCATAGATCGATTGAATGATCCCGTCATGAAGATCGCGGCCCAGGCGTTCCCGCTCGGCGAGGGAAGCTCGCAGTTGACGTTCGCTGGCGCGAAGGGCGGATTCGGCCGCTTTGCGTTCGGTGATATTGCGGGCGATTCCCTGGATGCTGATGGCTTGACCGTCCTGGTACAGCAGGCGGTTGTTGACCTCGACGGTGAAGACGTTTTCGGACTTGGAACGCAGACGGAGTTCAAAATGGGCCCGGGGCGTTCCCGCCTGGAGGCGTTGGAGGTTGAGCCGGTAATCCGGGAGATCCTGCGGGTCGATCAGGGTTTCGATGTTTCGTTCGCGAAACTCGTCTTCCGAATAGCCTAGGATGGCTTCCCCGGCCGTGTTGATGGAGGTCAGGCGGCCGGTGAGATCATGGGTGAAGATGATGTCGTTGGCGTTCTCGAAGAGGTCCAGATAGCGATCCTCAAGCAGGTGTTCGCGTTTCTGAATGGCCGCGGTCTGTTGCTTGACCCGGTACCGCAGCATGGCGAGCCAGACGGCGCCGAGGACGATGGCTCCGGCAAGTCCGCCCAAGACCCAGAGAGCGAGTCTTTGTTTCCAGAGGCCTGACGCCTGGAGGATGGTCAGGTCTTTGGGCGAACGTAACCACAGCGAGAAAACCTGACTACCAGAGGGGGAGACTGAGTCCCGGGTGCAGATACCGGTGAGTTGCACCCGCGCCCCCAACCAGCTGGACAGATTTCGGGAGAACCATGATTCCTGATAGCGGCAACGGAAGACCTTGCCCTGACCAGCGACCAGCAGGGCGCTGTGGTCGGGGTGTTTCTCCGAGACCTGGAGCACTGTTCCTTCCAGGGTGACGAGCTGACCTTCCGCCTCCCCGCGGGCCGCTTGTTCGACGGTTACCGGGCGGGGTTCGATCCATTGGGATTCGTCCGATGGCCGAAAGATGGCTTCGGTCAACTGGGGCCGGTTGAGAGTGGGAACCGGAAACCCGATGACATCGACCACTTGGCCCGCTTGAGGAGTATTCGTTTGGGAAGTGTGCACCTTCACATCCCCATCAGCGTCGCGCAGGAAAAAGCCATGGCCGGGCCAGGCCCAGGTCACTACGCCACGCAGTCGGGCCCGATGATCGGTCTGCCCAGTGGACGAGAAGGCCATCAGGGTCCGGCTGGACCGGATGGCGGCGCTGAAGGGGTCAGCTGGGGCGGGTTCGATGACCGTGACGAAATTGGTGTTTTGGGTGAGCAGATGGAAGCCGGTGAGTTGGCGACGGTCGTTGTAGGAAGTTCCGGCAACGCCCTGAACCCGGACTCGGGCATCGACCCAGTTGGGCCAGGGAGGTTGTCCGAACTTCAGAATTCGCACCGGCGTCCGAGAGTTCCCGGTGGCTACGACCAGGAGCAGATGTCCCCAGTCTTCGGCCTGGCGAATCACGACCCCTTCAATTTCGACCCATTGGGAATCGAAGCGCCCGGAGGCCAGTTGTTCCATCGCAACGGGCAGGGGGCGGGGAAGGGGGGCCGTGCCGAGGACTTTGACCTCCTTGGCCATGATGATGGGGGAAAAGAGACCTCGATCGGAGCGGCCGCTGACTTCCACGAGCGCTCCCAAGGGTGGGTAATCGCCCTCGTAATAAACGTAAACTCCGCCTGTGCTGTCCTGAATGAAGAGCAGAAACCCTTCCTTGGAACTACAGGTGACGACCCCCCGAACTTGGCACAGGGCCTTACGATCGGCTTGTTCCGGGGTCAGGTCGCGTACGGCGGCGGCGGTCGTGAGCAGCGGAACCGGGGAGTTCTCGATTGTCTGGGCAGCGAGCGGTCCAACCGCTACCGCGGTTAATAGAACGAACAACCAGAACGTGAGTTTCGACACCTTGCTCACCCTAACCACCAAGGTCGGGCGCTCAACGCCAAAGGGGTAGTCGGCGGGAAGGAGGCTCAATGCGCCCCGGCCAATGCGGATTCCGAACTCCCGGCTTGTTTGCGGGCGGGAGTTCGCAAAGCTGAACGCCAGATCAATTGCTCCCCGTGAGTGCCTTGCTGACACCGGAATTGCTGCGGCGCCTGGAACAGGTCCAGATGCTGGCGGCTCGTCGTGCGAAGAGTTCGCTCAAGGGCGAACGGCGCAGTCGGGCCCGTGGCTTGAGCGTCGAGTTCGCCGATCATCGCAATTACGTGCTGGGGGATGACCTGCGGTACCTGGACTGGAATCTCTACGGTCGGCTCGATCGGCTCTTCCTTAAGTTGTACGAAGAAGAGCGGGAGTTGCCGGTACGGATCTTCCTGGATGCCAGCGAAAGCATGAACTTCGGTTCGCCGCCCAAGTTTGATTTTGCCCGACAGGTGGCGGCGGCCGTGGGTTACGTGGCGCTGTGTGGCTTTGACCGGGTTTCGGTGAATGTGTTTCCCGAGACGGGACCGGGGCCGGAACAGGCCCACCGGGCGGCCTTGCGGTCCATCCGAGGGAAGAAGTCTTCCATGTCCTTCTTTCAGAGTCTGACCGCCCTGACCGCGGCGGGCGCCGCGGATTTCAATGCGGCGCTGCAACGAGGGGCCATGGAAGCCCGGCAGGCGGGCGTCGCCATCGTGCTCAGCGATTTCCTGGATCCCGCCGGCTACGAGGAGGGCTTCAAGGCGCTGATTGGACGCGGTTTCCAGACGCACGCCGTCCAGATACTGGCGCCAGAGGAATTGGATCCCACGGCTTTCGGTGATCTTCGGCTGGTGGATTCGGAGACCGGCGTCGAGCAGGAGGTCACTTTTGGGCGGTATCGTCTGAAGGCGTATCAGCAGACCGTGGCAAACTACATTCAGCGACTGCGTGAGTATTGTGCCGGACGGGGAGTCCGGTTCTTCAGTGTCAGCAGTTCAACCGATTTGGGTGACTTGTTGCTGAAGCAATTGCGGGCCTCGGAAGTGTGGGGCTAAAGTCCGGCAAGTATCTATGAAGTGGATTTCCAGTTCCCGACGGGATTTTTTGAAGCGAGGAGCCTGGGCGGCGGCGGGGCTCCCGTGGCTGGCCGGGCAGGCGCAGGACCTCGTGCAAATGCCGTTCGAGAACGGCGAGCGGGTCATGGCGAAGTATCCGCAGAAGCGTCCACTGATTCAGTTGACCTCGCGTCCACCGCAGCTGGAGACGCCGTTCAGTGTCTTCAACGAGAGTCTGCTCACGCCCAATGATGCCTTTTTCGTCCGGTATCATCTGACGAATTCCCCGCCCCCCCAAGCCAAGCTCCAGCCGGACGTGTTTCGCCTGACGGTCAAAGGCAACGTTACAACGCCGCTGACGCTGTCGGTGGAGGAATTGCGGACCCGGTTCGAGAACGTGGAGACGGTTGCGGTGCTTCAGTGTTCCGGAAACAGTCGGGGATTTTTTCAGCCGCGGATCGCCGGTGGCCAATTAGGCCATGGTGCCATGGGTTGCGCCCGCTGGCGGGGTGTGCGTCTGGCGGATGTCCTCCGCGCGGCGGGGCTGGAACCAACGGCGCGTCAGGTCGTCTTCAACGGCTTGGACACTCCATTTCTGCCGGCGACTCCGGACTTTGTGAAGGCGTTGGAGGTGGATCTCGCCTTGCAGCCCGAGCTCCTACTGGCCTTCGAAATGAACGGCGAACCGTTGCCGTGGCTGAATGGATTTCCCCTGCGTCTGGTCGTACCGGGCTACTACGGCACCTATTGGCTCAAGCAGTTGAGCGAGATCACGGTTGTCGATGCCGAGTACAAGGGGTTTTGGATGAGCACGGGATACCGCATCCCGGATGACCCCTGTGCGGCCATTGCGCCAGGAACGACCCCGAAGCGAACGGTGCCGATTCACCGGATGAACGTTCGTTCGTTCATCACCAGCCTGACCGATGGGGCCGAGGTTCGGGTGGGTACGCCGGTGCTCCTGCGGGGCATCGCGTTTGATGATGGGCAGGGAATTCGTGAGGTGTTGGTTTCGGTGGATGGCGGTCGACGGTGGGAAGCCGCCAGCCTGGGCCGGAGCGTGGGGAATTACGCTTTCCGCGAATGGACTTTGCCCTGGGATCCTCCGAAAGGAGGCCGTTACACGCTGATGGCCCGGGCCACGAACCGGCTGGGCCAATCTCAGCCGCTGGAACCGCTGTGGAATCCGGCGGGCTACATGCGCAACTGTGTCGAACCCGTGGCCGTCAACGCCGTCTGACCATGAACCGCCCTTTCCATCCCATCCTTCTGGCTGCTCTGCTGCTCGGGATCGCGGCCCACGGGATCTCCGGTGAAGTTCCGGTGGAACCATTGAAGAATCCCTTTGCAGGCGATGCTTGGAAGTTGCCGACGAACCAAGTCACCTTGAAGAACGCTCCGGGTCTGGAACTCATCCAGGCGAACTGCGTGATGTGTCACTCACTGGACTATGTGAGTATGCAGCCGCCGCTGACTCGGGCTCAATGGACCGCGGGTGTGGATAAGATGCGGGTTCGATTTGGTGCCCCGCTGACCACGAATCAGATTCCCGCGATCGTGGATTATCTGGAAGCCAACTACGCGCCGAAGAAGCCCTAGAGCTGAGGCTCGTCCGGTCATGAAGGCACACCCAATTCAGATCCAAGCCGGCGGTGGGCGCTTGCCCGGGAAGGTGGGACCACGGTCATGAGTTTCCTCTCCCCGTGGTCCCTGTTGTTTGCGTTGTCCCTGCCGCTGGTGGTGACCTTCTATTTGCTGAAGCGCAAACGGGTCGTTCGTCTGGTTCCCAGCACGGTGCTCTGGCAACGCTTCCTCGCGGAGAACCAGGCGAGTGCGCCGTTTCAAAGGCTACGCAATCACTGGCTCATGTGGCTGCAATTGCTGCTGCTCCTGTTGCTCGTGCTGGCGTTAGCGCGCCCGTTCTTCTTCGGCAATGTCGGACAAGGGGCGTTGCAGATCGTGGTGCTGGATGCCAGCGCGTCGATGCAGGCTACCGACGAGTCGCCGAATCGCTTCGAGCGGGCGCGTCAGGAGGCGTTGAACCTCGTGGATGGGTTAAAGACCGGCTTCGGCACGTCCAGTCAACAAATGTTGGTGATGGTGGCCGGCGCCAATGCCGAAGTTCGCCAGTCCGCCACCTCCGAAAAGGCGGCCCTGCGTCGGGCGATCCAGTCGGCGCAGGTCACCGACTCACCAACCCGACTGGCCGAAGCCCTGCGCGTGGCGGCGACTCTCACCAAGGATCGCGCAGATGCCGAGGTTCATCTGTTCAGTGATGGCGCGGGAGTGGATTTGACGGAGTTCGAGCGGATTGATTTGCCGCTGGTGTTTCACCGGGTGGGTCAACGGAACAACAACCTCGGAATTGTTTCTCTGGACGTGAAGGCGAATCCGGAGAATCCGGCCCAGCGAGCCGTCTTTGCTTCAGTGAACAATTTCTCCGGTGCTTCCGTGGAGTCGTTGCTGGAACTGCGATTGGACGGGGAGTTGATCGAATCTAAGTCAATCACCGCGGGACCCACCAACACCACGCCGGTGGTATTTGTGGCCAATCAGAGTCAGGACGGCGTCTTCTCGGTTCGTTTGACCCAGCCCGACGATTTGCTGGCGGACAATGAAGCGAGTGTGGTGAGTTTGCTGCCCGAGCCGGTTCGCGTGTTGCTCGTGAGTCGGGGCAATCGGTTTCTCGAGAAGGCGATTGCCGCGGCGGGGCCGAACATCGAAGTCGTTACCGTGCCGGACTACACCGTAGCGAGCCCGGAAGCGGCGGTGGTGGTGCTGGATGATGTGGCGCCCACCGAGTGGCCTGGGGCCAATCTGCTGGCGATTCACGTGGCCAATACCAACTGGTTCGAAGGCGGCATTGGAACCCTGGAAGCGCCGCCCATCGTGGACTGGAAGAACACGCATCAGCTGCTGCGGTTCGTGAGCTTCGACACCGTTCAAGTTGCCCAGGCCTTGGAAGTCCGCACGCCTACCTGGGCGGTGTCCCTGGTGGATTCGCCGGCGGCGCCGTTGGTGATTGCCGGGGAGTTGGGGCGTCAGCGAATCGTCTGGGTGGGATTCGATACGCTCCAGAGCACCTGGCCGTTGCGGATCAGTTTCCCGATCTTCATCGCCAATTCGATCGAGTGGCTGAATCCCGCCAGTGCCGCGGCGGAGCGGCTGACGTTACGGGCTGGCGATCCGTTTCGATTCCCGCTCGCCGAGTCACTCGTCCCGGAAGGCACGGTTCTGTCGGCCCGCGTCAAGATGCCGGGTGGTGACGAACGAACGCTGCCCCTCGACAGTCGGGCGCGGGAGTTTGTGTTTGGGGAGACTGGAAATCGGGGCCGCTACGAAGTGACCCTGGGGACCAATCAGTTGGTGTTCGTGGCCAATCTGCTGGACGCCCAGGAAAGCAACCTGCGACCGAGCGAGGAACTCAGTCTGGGTCGCCGGGGCACGGTGGCCGCAACACCCCTCCAACGGGCGAATCTGGAGTACTGGCGGTGGTTCGCTCTGGCCGGCTTGGTGGTGATGTTGGGGGAATGGTGGTGGTTTCATCGGAGGACCGCGTGAGGTCCGGGTGGCAGCCCGCTCCAACGATAATGGGCCGAGAACCACACCGTTCGCTCTCAACGTCCGGCCGTTATAACCGGTGGGGAGCGGTCATGGCCGGGTTGCTGTTCGCGCTGCTGGCGGTGGGATGCCGCCGTTCCGATTCCCGGCCGGCCGTGATCCTGTACTGTGCGCAGGACCAAGTGTTCGCTGAACCGCTGTTGGCGGCCTTCACCCGCGAGTCCGGGTGGACCGTCAAGCCAGTGTTCGACAGTGAGGCGGTCAAGACGGTGGGGCTGGCCAATCGACTGCTGGCCGAACGAACGCATCCCGTGGCGGATGTTTTCTGGGGCAACGAAGAATTGCGCACGCGTCAACTGACCGAGGCGGGCGTCTTCCGGCCAACCAACGGTTGGGTGGCCTTTGGCCAGCGCAGCCGACGGTTGGTCATGCCGTCCCAACCTGAAGCCGCGGTCCCACCGCCGCCCGCGTCGTTGCTGGATTTGACCAACTCCATCTGGCGCGGGCGGGTTTCGCTGGCGTTACCGCTGTTCGGGACGACCGCCACGCATTTCCTGGCGCTGAGGCAACACTGGGGCGAATCAAACTGGCTCGTCTGGTGTCGCGCCTTGGCGGCGAATCAACCGTTTATTGAGGAAGGCAACTCCCACGTGATTCGACGGGTGGCGCGGGGTGAGGCGTGGATCGGACTGACGGATTCCGACGACATCACCGCCGGACAGCGGGAAGGTGTGCCGGTGGTCGCGCTGCCCCTCGAAGCACTTTCACTTCTGATTCCCAACACCGTGGGTGTCGTGGCCAAGTCCACGCCGCTCAACCCAGGAACGCAACTGCTGGTCCAATATCTTCAGAGTGCGCCTGTTCAAGCCTCGCTGATAACGGTGGGCGCTTTGGAGTCCGCCGGATCTCCGGTGGCAACAATGCAACCTGACTGGCCGAAGCTAGTCCGAGAGATTGACGTGGGCACGGCGCAGTTGCGGGAAATCTTCCAGCCCTAAGTCCAGCTTGCGGGAATGAATGAATGAGTTGACCCCAATGGAGTCGCGGCGAACGAACCCCGGCAAGGGTTCCGGTGCATGAACGCCACACTCCTGTTTAATTCACTGGCGGTGGCGCTGGTGGCGGGCTTGCTGGCCTTGGCTCTGGGCGTCGTGGTGGCTTTGGCGGGAGCGGCCGCGGGAGGTCGGGAGCGACAGATTTGGGGGGCACTGATGTTGCTGAATCTGGCCCTGCCGCCCTTTCTGTCGACCAACGCCTGGCTGGATGTGACCGCCGGTTGGCGGGCGTTGGCGCCGGCCGCGGCGGTGACGCTGGGATCACTCTTCCTCACCTCGGTCGTTCTGGCCTCCTTGTTGTGGCCCGTGGTGAGCATACTAGTGGGGTCAGCGTGGGGGCGGGTGCAATCGGCGCAGTTGGATGCTGATCCCCAGTTGCGCGGTTGGTCGCTTATTCGCGGCGTGTTGATTCCTGTTTCGACGGGTGAACTGGTAGTGTCGGGCGCCCTAGTGGGCGTGCTGGCGCTGGCCAATTTCACGGTGCCAACGTTGTTTCAGGTTCGGGTGTTCACCGAAGAGTTTTGGATCCGGTTCAATACCCAGTTTGACTGGGCAGGAGCGCTGCGCGCCTGCTGGCCGCTGGTGGTGATCCCCTGCCTCTACTTGTTCCTGATGCGGGGTCGGGCGGTGGCCTGGCCGCGGTTCCGGGGGGAATGGCCAGCGGAATCGTTCCAGTATGCGCTGGCGCCGGTGCGGTGGCCGGTCCGATGTGTGGCGCTGTTGTGGGTGGGTTTGTGCCTGGGCTTTCCGCTGGGTCGGCTGATTTCTGCGGGACCGACCTGGAGCAAACTGCCAGGGGCGGTAGCTGCGGGAACCACCGAGATCTGGAATACGATTTGGACTGCGGGACTGCCGCCGACGCTAACCGTGTTGCTCGGAATCGTTCTGAGCGGAAGCACCGGTAAGATTCCCCGGTGGACCTGGCTGACCTTCCTGATCCCGGGAGTTTTCCTGGGAGTCGCGCTCATTCTCCTGCTCAACCGAACGGCGACGTCGGCGTTTTTTCAGAGCCTCGGAATACTGTGGCTGGCGCTTGGTATTCGGTATCTGGCTCCAGCGTGGGCGGGAGTTGCGCTGGCCCTTCGTGGGGCGGACCCGCTGCTACTCGACGCTGCGCGTTCTTTGGGAGGTGGTCGGTGGCGCGTGGGCTGGTTGATTTTGCGTCCGCAGATTTCCTCCGGAGTCCTGGCGGCGTGGTACGTCGTGTATCTGCTCTGTCTCTGGGACGTGGAAACAGTGGTTCTCCTTCAGCCTCCGGGCGGACAAACCCTGTCACTCCGGATTTTCAATCTGCTGCATTACGGCCATGCGGGTGAGGTGAACGCCCTCTGTTTGGTCATGCTGGTCTTGGCGTTGGCTCCGGGCCTGTTGTGGCTGGGTCTTCGCCGGCTTGGCAAGATGTGGTTCGTCGTGGCGTCCCTGGGGGTTCTAACGGGCTGCGGGCCGCAGACGCCGGGAGGGAACTCGACGCCGCTCGATTCCCGGATGTTTTCCCGGGTGGAAGTGTTGGGTTCCCGGGGCGTGGCTCCGGGTCAGTTCAACAAACCGCGGTCCCTGATTTGTGATCGGGAAGACAACCTCTATGTCGCAGATATCACTGGCCGGATTCAGAAGTTCAGTCCTGAGGGTCGGTTCCTACTCCAGTGGCAGATGCCACAGACCGATTTGGGCAAGCCCAAGGGGATGGCGTTGGATCGGGATGGCGACATCATCGTAGTGGAACCCCATTACATGCGGGTGAACCATTTCTCGCCGGACGGACTCCTGGTTTCGCAATGGGGAACCAAGGGAACCAACGCCGGAGAATTCATCTTGCCTCGAGCCGTGGTGCAGGATTCCCGGGGAGACTTTGTGCTCAGTGAATACACTGTGGTGGACCGCGTGCAGCGGTTTGGCGCTGAAGCGAAGGATCTGGGGCGACTGGGCCAACCGGTGGACGCGCGAAGTAACATCCGGCCGAGTCCGGTGGCGGTGGGGTTGCTCCGGCAGGTGCTCGGTCGGCCGGGGTCGGGGCCGGGGGAGTTCAATCGCGCCGAAGGGTTGGGGTTGGGCCGAGAAGGGGAGATTTTGGTGGCGGACTCGTGCAACCACCGAATTCAGGTGTTCGATCGTGATGGCAAGTTCTTGCGGAGTTATGGCCGGGCGGGGTCCAATCCGGGAGAGTTCAGCTACCCCTACGACGTTCGCGTGGATGCCAACGGCCACCAGTACATCTGCGAGTTCGGCAACAGCCGGATTACGATTCTCGACGCCCAGGACCAATTGATTGAGACGGTGGGGTCGGCGGGCGGTCGTCCGGGACAGTTGGCCAATCCCTGGGCCATTGCCCTGGATTCCAAGGGGAATCTGTACGTCGCCGATTCCCAGAACCACCGAGTTCAGAAACTGATTCGCAAACCCTGACCCGACGTACTGGCCGTGCCTTTCCAATTCTCCCATCCCTACTGGCTCCTGCTGCTACCCCCGACGGTGGCGTGGACGATGTGGTTGGCTTGGAAATCGGACGCCTCCCTGTCTCCGTGGCGGCGGTGGGCTTCGAGTGGTGTTCGTTTGGTGGGATTGTTGGCCCTGATCTTCGCGCTTGCTGGTTTGCAGTGGAAGCGACCGGAGAATGGCATGGTGGTGTTCTTCTTGTTGGACCGGTCCGACTCCGTGCCGTCGGCCCAGCAGGAACAGTCGCGCGACCAAGCCAACCGCTGGGCCCGGAACAAGGAAGAACGGGACCGGGGCGGATTCCTGATTTTCGGCACCGATGCGGCGTTGGAGACCACCGCGAGCTCGGTGGCCGAGGCGGAGAAGATCCAAGCGGTCGTGGGAACCGAGCGGACGGACATTGCCGGAGCCATTCGTTTGGGGACGGCGGCGTTTCCGGAGAACGGTCAGAAGCGCCTAGTTCTGCTGTCCGACGGCAACGAAAACATGGGCGACGCCATGGCGGCCCTGATTGCCGCCAAACCTTTGGGTGTGACCCTGGATGTTCTGCCTCTCGGATCTCGGAGGGGTGGGGATGTGTCGGTGCAGAAGCTCGGTTTGCCGACTACGGTGAAGAAAGGGCAGACGTTCGAGGCCAAGATTTTTGCCAACTCTGATGTGGCCCAGCCGGCCACGGTTCGGCTGTTTCGAAACGATCAGCTGCTGGGCGAGCAGCGCGTCCAACTGGAGGCGGGCAAGAATCTCTTTACCTTTCCCCAGACCTTGGATGACACGGGTTTCTTTGGATACGACGTGCAGATTCAGGTCGACGGCGACGCTGTGGCCCAAAACAACCGGGCCAGTAGTTTCGTCAACGTTCGTGGCGATCCCCGCGTGTTGATCGTGAGCAGCGATCCGGACGCGGACCGATCCCTGGTGGCTGCCCTGCGGGGGGCAAAGTTGGAGGTCAAACTGGTCGATGAGCGGGCGTTGCCGGGCACCTTGGCGGAACTTCAGAGTTACGATGAAATCATTTTGAGCAATGTGGCGGCGGGAGATTTGGGGTTCGCCGGGATGCGCTTGCTGGAGAGTGCGGTGCGGGACTTCGGAATTGGCTTGGTGGCTATCGGGGGCGACGAAGCATTTGCTGCGGGCGGATATCGCAACACCCCCCTTGAAACCTCCCTGCCGGTCGACATGGAGCTCAACTCCAAGAAGGTCCTGCCCAAAGGCGCCCTCGGTCTGGTGATGCACGGAATGGAGTTTGCGAATGGTAATCAGGTGGCCCGCGAAATTGCGCTGGCCGCTCTGGATGCCCTGGGACCGACGGATGAGATGGGAGTTTGGCTCTGGGACGGAACGGAACGGGCGTTGTTCCCGCTTCAGGCTGTAGGCAACAAAACCGAACTGGCTCGCCAAATTGCCGGAATGAACCAGGGCGATTTGCCCAGCTTTGATGGACTCATGACGCTGGCCTATGAGGACCTGCGAAAATCCACGGCGAACCTGAAACACTTGATCGTGTTCTCCGACGGCGATCCGAGTGCGCCCGGGGCTGCATTGATGGAGGATTACGTTCGGGCGAAAATCACGATCAGCACGATCATGATCGGCGGTCATGTTCAGCCGACCACGATGGAGAAGATGGCGGCGGAAGGAGGCGGGCGGTTCTATGACGTCAAGTCGGCGGCAGATCTTCCGCAAATCTTCATTAAGGAGGCGGCGGTAATTCTGAAGTCGGCGATTTTTGAGGAACCCTTCCGGCCGCAACTGACGGCGAGTACGGAATTGGTTCGGGGCTTTGGTGGAGAGTTTCCGCAGCTGCGGGGTTATGTGGCGACCACGGCCAAGCCTCGGGCGGAGATTCCTCTGATGACGGACAAGGGTGATCCGTTGCTGGCCCACTGGCAGTTTGGCTTGGGTCGGGCGGTTGCCTTCACGAGTGATGCCCGGCCGAAGTGGGCGCAGGACTGGATTGGCTGGCCCCAGTATCAGCAGTTCTGGTCGCAGGTGGCCAAGTGGGCTCTGCGACGCGTGGATTCCACCGATTTCAACACCCAGGTGAATGTGGAAAACGGTCAGGGAGTACTGTCGCTGGAGGCTCTCGACGCCGAGGGAAACTTCCGGAATTTCCTAACGTTGCAGGCGGCTGTGGTCGGGCCGAAA
The DNA here is from genome assembly GCA_017309115.1 of Verrucomicrobiota bacterium. GTDB lineage: Bacteria > Verrucomicrobiota > Verrucomicrobiia > Limisphaerales > UBA9464 > UBA9464. The sequence goes on from JAFLEF010000017.1 coordinate 35,003, forward strand.
GGGGAGCGAACAACGGTGGCCTTGCAGCAGACGGGTCCCGGTCGGTATCAGGCTACGTTTCCCACCCGCGAAGTGGGCGCTTATCTGCTCAACATACTGGAGCTGCGCGACGGTCAGCCGGTAAGTTCGCAGGTGGTGGGCGCCAGTGTGAACTATTCGCCGGAGTTCAATACCACCGAACCCAATTTGAACCTCTTGCGACGTTTGGCGGAAACGGGCGGAGGGAAACTGCTGGACCCGGCGATCGACAATCCCTTTCGGTTGAACCGCCGAAGAACGTTCCAACCCCGGGACCTGTGGAGTGATTTGTTGGGATTTCTGGTGATTCTGTTCGTGGCCGACGTGGCTTTGCGGCGCGTCGATTTTGATCGGGAAGAGTGGAGCCGCTGGGCGAACAAGCTGCTCACCCGGCTGGGATTGGCCCAACCGGCGCCGGTGGGTACTCCAGAAGCCTTGGGGTCGCTGCTGGCGGCCCGCGAGCGGACTCGGGGAGCGAGGACGGGTGCTGGTTCGGTCGAGCCCCGAATCAGCCGACCGGCAGATACGTTGTTCCAACCCAGGCAAGCCGCCGGACCGGTGGCGACAGAGGGATCCAGCCCAGGTCCGTCGACAGCCGCCGTTGAACCGGAGGCTCCCGCCGCACCGGCGGCTCCGGCCAATGCCACCAGTCGTCTCCTGGAAGCCAAACGACGCGCCCAACGGAAATCCGGCGGATCGTGACCGGAGCATCGATCGGGGGGCAGAAATTTGCCTGACTCGACTTCAGAGCCGTCGGTCGTAGGGTCTCGTCCACATGGAGACAGTCCGCCTTACTTTGGGCCATTCCCCCGATCCTGACGACGCGTTCATGTTCTACGGTCTGGCCAAGGAACTCATTCCGACCCCCGGCCTGCAGTTCGAACACATCTTGCAGGATATCCAGACGCTCAACGAACGGGCGACCCGAGGGGAACTCGACATCTCCGCGATCAGCATCCATGCCTACGCGTACGTCAGTGAGACCTACGCCCTGCTGCCCAGCGGGGCGAGCATGGGTGACGGCTACGGTCCGATGCTGGTGGCCAAGCAACGGTTCAGTCGGGAAGAAGTGGCCCGCAAACGCATTGCCATCCCGGGGCGCATGACCAGCGCGTTCCTCGCCTTGCAGCTGTGGCTGGGTCGGCCGGGTCGGGAACTGGATCTGGTCGTGGTGCCGTTCGACGAGATTTTTGCGGCGGTCAAGTCTGGTCAGGCCGACGTGGGCCTGATCATTCACGAGGGACAGTTGACCTATCGGAACGAAGGTTTGGAGCTGTGTGAAGACTTGGGAATTTGGTGGGGACGGGAGAACGACGGGCTTCCTTTGCCGCTGGGTGGCAACGTGATTCACAAACGCCACCCGGTCGAACTCCGCCGCCGGGTGAGCGACATTCTCACCGGCAGCATTCAGTACAGCCTCGATCACCGTCCCGAAGCCGTGGCGCATTCGCTGCAGTGGGCGCGGGACATGGGCCGGGATCTGGCCGACCAGTTTGTTGGCATGTACGTCAACCACTGGACCTTGGATTACGGCGAAAAAGGTCGGGAAAGCATCCGCCGATTCCTCGGCCGCGGCCAGGCGCTGGGGCTGATTCCCCAGGCGCCGCCGCTGGAGTTCGTGGTGTAACGTCAGCGGCCTGACTCGCGCCGGCTAGTTGGTCAGGAATTTCGCGAGGTCAGTGGCTCGCTTGCGCGGACTGACCAGGGCGAGACTGAAGTGTTCCGGCCGAAAAAAGTCGCGGGCCACTCGGCATAGGTCGGCCGGCTTGACCGCGGACAGTTGAGCGGTGATTTCGGCTGCATCAGGAACTCGGCCGTATCCCAGCCAATGCTCGCCGAGGAGCATCATGTGGTTTTCGGTGTTCTCCAACTGGAGCTCATGTTGCCCCAGGACGTAATCCCGGGCGCGATTGAATTCCGCCCGGGTAGGGGCGGCCTCCGTGAGCTGATGCAATTCGCGGCGAATGAGCTTTAAGGTGCGGCTGAGTTCGTCGGTCGCCAGCCCGGCGGAGATTACCAAGTCTCCGCAGTCGTCCCAAAAGCTGGTGGAGCTGTTGATGTTGTAGGTGAGCCCGTGCTGTTCGCGGACGACTTGGAAGAGACGGGAGCTCATGTTCTCGCCCAGGACGACGTTGAGCAATCGCAGAGCGAACCGCCGGGGGTCGTGCCGGGAACAGGTCCGAATGCCCAAACTGAGATTCGTCTGTTCCGTGTCCTTATGGGTGAGTCGCAGGCTGGGTCCGCGGGCCCGAACGGGAGCGGCTTCGTACGAGGGGCGTTCGCCGGGTCGGAAGGATCGGGAACGTCGCCGGACCAGTTTGACTAGGTCTTGATGGTTCACGTTCCCGGCGGCCGTGATGACAGTGGCGCCGGTCACGTAGTTGGATTCGACGTAGTTGAAGAAATCCCGCCGGTACATGGTGTTGAGCGTGCGGGGGGTGCCAATCACCGGCCGGCCCAAGGGATGTCTCGGGAATTGAAGGGCATTCAGCAGATCGTGGACCTGTTCGGCCGGTTGGTCCTGGTACATCGCAATCTCGTCTTTGATGACGTCGCGTTCCTTGGAAATTTCCTCCGGTTCAAACTGCGACTCCAGGAACATATCCAGGAGCACATCCAACAGCCCGGGGAGACGTTCCCGTTGGGCGCGGGCGTAGAAGCAGGTGTGTTCCTCGTCCGTAAAGGCGTTGAGATAGCCGCCGACTCCTTCGACGGCTTGGGAAATCTGAGCGGCATTCCGGCGCCGGGTGCCCTTGAACATCATATGCTCGATGAAGTGGGAGATCCCATTCCAACGGGCGGGTTCATGCCGGCCGCCGACGCCCACCCAGATGCCAACGGACACGCTGGCCATGTGGGGCATGGCAGCCGTCAGAACGGTCAGTCCGTTTTCTAGGCGGGTCACTTCGTACATGCCGGCAACTTAGCGGGATTTCGGCGCAGTCGAAGGTCTTTTATCTGTGGGAAGTGCCTGCAAATCAGGTGTTATCCTGTTTCGGCTCAGAATCTTTTGGGTTACCGGAAGGCAGCGGGCACCTGTTCGGGCACACCCACGCTTCGGCGGTAATCTCGGATCCATTCGACCACCTGAGCCGGCTCATCGGTCACCTGCATGAGATCCAGGTCTCCCGGGGAAATGAGCCGGCCGGATTCGAGGGTGTTCTTGAGCCAATCCAACAGACCGGACCAGTACTGGGTTCCGAAGAGAATAATGGGGAAGGAAGGAATCCGTTGGGTTTGGACCAGGGTGACCACTTCAAACAGTTCATCCAGGGTCCCGAATCCGCCCGGCATGTACACGAATCCCATACTGTATTTGACCAGGCACACCTTGCGCGTGAAGAAGTAGTGAAAGTTGACGCCCAGATTGGCATATCGGTTGCCCTTCTGTTCGAATGGCAATTCGATGTTAAGGCCCACGCTGGGAACGCCTTTGACGTGGGCGGCTCCGCGGTTGGCTGCTTCCATGATGCCGGGACCCCCGCCTGTAACGGTGGCTATCCCGTGTTTCGCCAAGCCTTCACAAATGGCTACTGCGGCTTTGTAGTTGGGATCGTCTGACTTAGTTCGGGCGCTCCCAAAGACGGTTACGGCCGGTCCCAAGCGGGACAACGTGTCGAACGAATCGACAAACTCGGCCATAATCTTGAAGACGCGCCAGGGATCTTCCGCGCGTCGCGTTGCGTGGTCGTCGGACATCACCGGGAGCCTATGAGTCTCTTTGAAAAATGGAAGGGGCCCAGCACTCAGGAATTTTAGCGATGTCCTGAAATGCCCGTTCAGCACCATCCTGGAACGACTTTGTCTATGCGGTCTTTCGGGAACGCCAGTGCCGGGCGATCCGCCCGTGGGCGGTAGTCAGCGACCGGGTGTGCAGGTCGTCGTCCGAGACCCAATCCGTTCCCAGGGTTTGGGTGGCGACCTTTGGTCCGGGTTTCAGATGGAAGACTTTCAAGAGAATCCGATACCGTGTGATGGCGTGTTTGACCGGCGGGAGGTCTTCAAGTTGGCGGATAGGAACCCCCAGCCATTCGGCCGCGGCGGCCCGGGGATTGGGATGATCAGCGGCGATTTCCAGATTGGGGAATTCCCAAAATCCCGCATTTACGCCGCCGGACGGGCGTTGCCGCAGAAGGACCTGTCCATCCCGTTCCAACACCGCAACCACGAACGTTCGGGCGGTGATGGCGGGCCTGGCGGCAGTTTCGGGAAACGCCTCGGGAGTGCCGTTTTGACCCGCAGAACAGCGCGATTGAACTGGGCAGAGAAGGCATTGCGGCGCTCGGGGCGTGCAAATCAGGGCACCCAGTTCCATCAGGGCCTGGTTCAGTGCTGAACAGGCTCCCAGTTTTGATTTCCACGGCATCGGCACCGCCGGCTGCAACTGGGCGGCTTGGACCAGGTCCTCCGCCCATCTCCATAGAGCCGTATTGAGATCCTTGCTCCGGGGATCTCCCGCCCACGAATGCCATCGGGTGAGCACCCGAATCACGTTGCCGTCAAGCAAGGGAGCCGGCTGATTGAACGCGATACTGGCAATGGCTCCGGCGGTGTAGCGGCCGATGCCGGGCAACTCCATCAGACCTGCGACCTCCTGCGGGAAGCGACCCTGGTGGTGGCTGACCAACTGCTGGGCTGCGGACCGCAGATTCCGCGCCCGAGAGTAGTAGCCGAGGCCGGCCCAAAGTTTTAAGACACGCGCTTCCGGGGCGTTGGCGAGGCTTTGGACCGTTGGTAGCGCCTCCATCCACTGGGTCCAATAGGGAATCACCGTCTTCACTTGGGTCTGCTGCAGCATGATCTCGGAGACCCAGATGCCGTAGGGATCCTGGGTTCGTCGCCAGGGGAGATCCCGGGCTTGTTGGGAGAACCAGGCGAGCAACGGAGGAACCCAGGAGGCGGCGGCTTCGGAGGGCGGCACGGCGCACTCTCAGAGGGTTTCCGGGTGGAGTTCAATTGATCTATTGGTTTCCAGATCCCTGAGGATCACCCCGTCAACGGTGCTTTCGGTCCAATGGTTCTGGATACTTTCGAATTGGAGGACGGCGTTGGGCCGTTCCAGGGTGCCGGCGTGCCCACTGATTTATCCGCCCGCCGCCCGATCAAAACGCGCGACGCCCGCTGGGTCCAAGCCTTCGCGCGCCGGTTGGCCCAGAGTTCCGTAACCCCCAATCAGATCTCAGTGTTGGGTTTGGTCCTGGCGGGTCTGGCTGGACTGGCCCTGGCAGCCCAGGGTCGATTTTCCGCCTTGATGACCGTTTGGTCTTTCCTCGTTGCCGCCGGGGGAATCCAAGGACGTCTTCTTTGTAATCTGCTGGACGGTCTGGTGGCGGTGGAAGGAGGCAAGGCCAGTACCACCGGACCAATCTACAATGAACTGCCGGATCGGTTAGCCGACCTGATGGTGTTGGTAGGGGCAGGATACGGGGTCGGCGTGAATCCTGTCTGGGGTTGGTGCGCGGGCGTGGGCGCGTTGATGACGGCTTATGTTCGGGCTCTCGGGGCGAGTATTGGCGGAGGACAGCAGTTCCAAGGACCAATGTCGAAATCGCATCGGATGGCCATGCTGACGGGTGCGGCGTTGATCGCTGCGGGGACAGTTCCGTGGGGTTGGAGCGCGCGAATTATGGAGGTGGCATTGATCCTCGTTACTGTGGGAACGGCCATCACCTGCGTGCGCCGGCTTCAGCGCATCGTGCGGAATTTGGAGGCGGCATGACCGACAACGCCTTGGCCCTGGGAGTACGCTTGTTGACCGGAGCACGCGCGCATTGGCGTGGTTGCGTGCCGGAGGTGCGCCAACGCATCTACTTCGCCAACCATTCCAGCAATCTCGACGCCTTGGTCCTCTGGGCGGTGTTGCCCCCGGCGGTCCGGCAATTGACCCGTCCGGTGGCGGCGCGCGATTACTGGACCGCGGGTCCGCTCCGGCAGTATTTGGCCGCCCGGGTTTTTCACGCGGTGCTGATCGAGCGGCGCAAGCCGACGGTCTCGGACAATCCCTTGACCCAAATGATTGAGGCGCTGGGCACCACCCATTCGCTGATCCTGTTTCCGGAAGGCGGCCGGTTTACCGGAGTGGATCCACAGCCGTTCAAGGGCGGTCTGCATCACCTGGCACGAAAGCGGCCCGAGGTGGAATTGATTCCGGCGTATTTGGAGAATCTGAATCGGATCCTGCCCAAGGGCGAGATGCTGCCGGTACCGATGCTCGGTGGTGTGACGTTTGGAGCACCACTGGCCTGGATTGAAGGCGAAACCAAGGAGGCTTTTCTGGTCCGGGCGCGGCAGGCGGTCATGAGTTTGCGAACCCCATGAAGACAGATTCCTCAGTGGTGATGTTGTTCGGCGTGGTCCTGGGCATTCTTACCTTGGCCACGGGAATCGGGACGTGGCTTGGGCGCAGTCGTGGGCCCAACGACACGATTCAAAACCTGAACGCCCGGATTCGGGCGTGGTGGGTCATGGTAGCCGTGTTTGGCGGCGCGGTGGTCCTGGGCGAGCGCGCCACGTTGGTATTGTTCGGATTCATTTCCTTCCTGGCGCTGCGCGAGTTCATCACGTTGACGCCGACGCGGGCGGGGGATCATCGGACGCTCTTTTGGGTATTCTTCGTGATCACCCCGTTGCAGTACTGGATGGTGGCGGAACGTTGGTACGGGCTCTGGACGATTCTCATTCCCGTGTACGCCTTCCTCTTCGTGCCCCTGCGTAGTGCGCTGACGGGTGACAACGAGCGGTTTCTGGAACGGACCGCCAAGATTCAGTGGGCGCTGATGATCTGTGTGTACTGTCTGAGCCATGCGCCTGCGTTGTTGCAGTTGCCGTTGCGACGCGGCGATCCGGTAGTGTTGTTGCTGTGGTTTGTGCTGGTGGTGCAGTTAAGCGACGTCCTGCAATACGTCTGGGGCAAGACCCTCGGGCGTCGCAAGGTCGTCCCGCAGGTCAGTCCCAACAAAACGTGGGAGGGACTGATCGGGGGAACGATCAGCGCCTCGGCCGTGGGGGCGGCGCTCTACCGCGCCACGCCGTTCACCGCGGTGCAGGCGGCGGGAATGGCGCTGGTGGTGACGGCCCTGGGATTTGCGGGCGGCGTGGTGATGTCGGCAATCAAACGCGACCGGGGTGTGAAAGATTTTGGGGCGCTGATTGAGGGGCATGGGGGAATGCTCGATCGGGTCGATTCCTTGGCTTTCGCCGCGCCGGTGTTTTTCCACCTGACTCGCTTTTACTTCACTGATTGAACTGGAGGGGCGGGGAGCACGGGCAGTTTCCATTTGTTCTGATGGGCGGAAACTTTGAAGATCCTGGCCTTGACCAATTACACCGCCAAATTGACTCCCGAGCAGGCTGACCGGTTGGAGGCCCGGGTTCGGGATGGAACCTTTGAGTTACGCGACGTTCCCTACGCACGGTTCAGCGGCGTGAAGAAGGATTTCAACGTCACCTACTACGAGTCTGGTAAGGTGGTGGTTCAGGGGAAGGGGACCCAGGACTTTGTCGAGTTCGTGCTGGAGCCCGAGGTGCTGCAAAAAGCGGAAGTGGGCTACGAAGAGGAATTGAATCCCGACTTGTTGCTACCTCGACTAGGCGTGGACGAATCGGGCAAGGGCGACTTTTTCGGACCGCTTTGCGTGGCGGGGGTGTACGTCAACGCCGATGTCATCCGCGCTTGGAAGTCCGCCGGCGTCCGGGATTCCAAGAGCATTGGGAGCGATGCGCAGATTGCCAAGTTGGCTACGCTCATTCGGGAGACGCCCAAATGTGTCACCGCTGTGGTGCCCATCGGCAACGAAGCCTACAACCGAATGCACAAGTCGAACGGCTCGGTGAACCGGGTGTTGGCCTGGGGGCACGCTCGGGTCATTGAGAACCTGATGCTGCAGCGGCATCGGATGGTGCCGGCGCCGGTCCGGGCTATCAGCGATCAGTTTGCCCAGGACAAGGAGACGGTGGGGAAGGCTCTGATGACGTTGGGTCGGGAGATTGAGTTGGTGCAGCGTCATCGGGCCGAGGAGGATCTTGCCGTGGCGGCGGCGTCCATTCTGGCGCGCGATGAGTTTGTGCAGCGGCTCAAGCGACTCGAGACGGAGTACGGCGTAAAACTTCCCAAGGGCGCCTCGAGTGCGGTGGAAGACGCGGCCCGAGCTTTTGTGGAAAAGCATGGCGCGACCCTGCTGCCGAAGGTGGCGAAAATGCACTTCCGCACTTCGTACCGGGTTCTGGGTTTGCCGGAGCCTCCGAAGGTGGAGTGGCGGAAGAAGGCCTGACGGAAGGCAAAACCCCCGAGGCCAACCTCGGGGGTTTCGGGGATCTGAGTTGGGTTGGAAGCCTATTTGGTGGCGACCAGTTTCTTGATGGCGATGCCGCCTCCGGAGGTGCGCAGGACCACCTTGGCGCCGCCTTGGCCGACTGGACCGCGGAGTTCCGAGCGCGAAGGCTTACCACTGATGGTGACCGGAACCTCGGAACTCACCCGGCCGCCGGAGCATTCCGCGTCCAGATTGAAACTGGAGTCTTCCGGAACATAGACCGAGATGCTGCCGCCCGACGTGGCGAGGGATACGTCCGCCGGATTCTTGGAAAACCGAGCCGAGATGGATCCACCGGAGGTATCGGCTTCGACCGGTCCTTGTAAGTCGCCCAGTTCAATGCTGCCGCCAGACGTCTCGGCCTTAACCGGTCCGGCAGCGGATTTGATTTGAATGGAACCGCCGGCGGTTTCGGCATTCACCGCTGCACCCATGACGCCGAGTCGGATGCTGCCTCCAGCGGTTTCGACCGACGTCGGTCCGGTGGCGCCTTCGACCGTAACACTACCGCCCGCGGTTTCGGCTTTCAGGGTTCCATCGAGCTTGCCCACGGAGATCGATCCGCCCGCGGTCCCCAAGTCCACCTTACCGGTGAGATCAGGGACACGGATGGATCCCCCGGCGGTATCGAACTGGAGATCGAATTGTTTGGGGACGACGACTTGATAGCGGACGGACAGATTGGGACCGCGCCAGCTGCGATCGGGCTTTAGCATTCTGGCCTTCACCACGACCGAGTTACCGTCTTGTGTGAAAGTGAGTTGGTGTAGGTCCAGCATTTCCCGGGCGGTGCTGTCACTGGCCCGTTTGACTTCCCGATGAACCGTCAAATTGACCGCGGCTTCATCGGAAGTGGTGACTTCGATGCTCCCTCGATCGACATCCAGCACCAGTCGACCTCCGGGGCTCACTTGAAAAACGCGATTGGTGGTGGTCTCCAAAGCCCACGCGGAGGTCGTGGCGAGGAATCCTGCGAGCAGAGCGGCCCGGATAAAACGCGGGCCAACGGAAGAGTGATTCATGGCGAAAGAAGTACGCCGGATTCGGAGCAAAAGTTTCGGATTTTTAGGCTCATTAGAACTTCAGGCGGAGCTGAACCGCGGTTGAAAAGCAAACTGCGCTTGCGCCCCCTGCGTCGGCCCGTACCGTGCCCCGTCCTTGACGGGATGTTCCCGACGACCGCAATGAGCCAAGAAGCTTCCTCCTCTCGTTTTTCATTCACCGACATCTTTGCCCACCGACACATCGGACCGGAACCCGCCGAACAGGCGGAGATGCTGAACGTACTCGGTCTAGAATCCCTGACGGAATTGAGCCGCCGGGCCGTACCGGAATCGATTCGCCTTCCTCGGCCGCTGAACTTGCCGCCGGCGCTGAGCGAGATAGAGGCCCTGGGACGTCTGCGGTCCCTAGCTAGCCGGAACCAAGTTTTCCGCTCGTTCATCGGCTTGGGGTACTACGACACCATCACTCCACCGGTGATCCAACGGAACATTTTGGAGAATCCGGGTTGGTACACCCAGTACACTCCCTACCAGGCCGAGATTTCTCAGGGTCGGTTGGAGGGACTCCTGAACTTCCAAACGCTGGTTTGTGATCTGACCGGGCTCCAGATTGCCAATGCTTCGCTTCTCGACGAAGCCACCGCCTGTGCGGAGGCCATGATGCTGTGCCATCGGGTCAAGGAAGGCGAATCTCCGAACGGCGCGGTGGGCTCCCGATTCTTCGTGGCCGACAATTGTCATCCGCAGAACCTCGATCTGGTGCGGACGCGAGCGAAGGCGTTGGGATTGGAAGTCGTGGTGGGCTCGTGGAAGACCTTCCAGTTCACCCCGGAGTTCTTCGGGGCGCTGGTGCAGTATCCGGCGACGGACGGAACGGTCGAGGACTACCAGGCCTTTGCTGCCGCGGCGAAGGCGGCGGGAGCGCTGCTCGTGGTGGCGACCGACTTGCTGGCGCTGACCCTGCTGAGGCCGCCGGGCGAATTCGGTGCGGACGTGGCCGTGGGCAGTGCCCAACGATTCGGAGTGCCGCTGGGTTATGGCGGGCCTCATGCGGCCTTTTTTGCCACGCGGGACGCCTTCAAGCGACAGATGCCGGGTCGGTTGGTCGGGGTCTCCAAGGACTCTCGGGGTCGACCGGCGTTGCGGTTGTCGCTGGGAACTCGCGAACAACATATCCGCCGCGACAAGGCCACTTCGAATATCTGCACGGCCCAAGCGCTGTTGGCGAACATGGCCATGGCATACGCCTGCTACCACGGTCCCTCCGGGCTGAAGGCCATCGCCCAACGGATTCATTCGCTCACCGGCTTACTGGCCGCCGGACTCGGCCGGCTAGGACTTCAGCTTTCCAATGGCACGTTCTTCGACACGCTGACGGTGACCGTGCCGAATGCCGCAGCGGTGGTGAAGGCGGCGGAGGCGCATCAAATCAATCTGCGCCGGGTCGATGCCACGCACGTGGGTGTGTCGCTGGATGAACCCACGACCGAGGCTGACGTGGAGGTGTTGCTGAAGGTTTTCGGGGTCGGGGCCACGGCTCCAGCGGTGGCGACGTTAAGCCCGGTGTCCTGTTCCTTGCCGCTGCGGACGAGTGCCTATCTGACTCATGCCGTATTCAACCGGTACCACAGCGAAACCGAGATGCTGCGGTATCTGCGTTTCCTCGAATCCAAGGACCTTTCACTCTGCCACAGCATGATTCCGCTGGGATCGTGCACGATGAAACTCAACTCCACGGCCGAGATGATGCCGGTCAGTTGGCCGGAGTTCTCGAAGATCCACCCGTTCGTTCCCGTGGGCCAGACCCGGGGCTATCAGCAGATGTTCGAAGAACTCGAACAATGGCTGGGCGAGATCACGGGCTTCGCTGGCGTTTCCCTGCAACCCAATGCCGGTTCCCAAGGCGAGTATGCCGGGTTGCTGGTGATTCGGGCTTGGCACGAGTCCCGGGGCGAAGGGCATCGGAACATCTGCCTGATTCCCACCAGTGCGCACGGCACCAATCCCGCCAGTGCCGTCATGGCGGGAATGACCGTCGTGGCTGTGGCCTGTGACAAGGAAGGCAACATTGATGTCGCTGATTTGCGCGTGAAGATCGACCTGCATCGGGATCAGTTGTCCTGCTTGATGGTCACTTACCCAAGCACTCACGGCGTCTTTGAAACTTCCATTCGCGATATCTGCGCCCTCGTCCATTCGGTGGGCGGTCAGGTGTACATGGACGGTGCCAACCTTAACGCCCAGGTGGGGCTCACGTCGCCGGGCGTTATTGGGGCTGATGTCTGCCATTTGAACCTTCACAAGACTTTCTGCATTCCGCACGGCGGGGGCGGGCCCGGAGTGGGCCCGATTGGTGTGGCGGAACACTTGGTTCCTTTCCTACCGGGTCACGTGGTGGTGAATCTGGGAGGAGAGGACCCGATTGGCGCCGTCAGTGCGGCTCCGTGGGGCAGTGCGAGCATTTGCACCATCTCCTGGATGTACATTGCGATGATGGGCGGGGAAGGACTGAAGACGGCGACCGAAGTGGCGATTCTGAACGCGAACTATGTCGCCCAGCGGTTGGAGCCGTATTTTCCGACGTTGTACCGCGCCAATGGGTTGGTGGCGCACGAGTGCATCCTGGATTTGCGACCCTACAAGACCGTCACGGCGGAAGATGTCGCGAAGCGCCTCATGGATTATGGCTTCCATGCGCCGACGTTGAGTTGGCCCGTGGCCGGGACCCTGATGGTGGAGCCGACCGAATCGGAATCCAAAGCCGAGTTGGACCGCTTCTGCGATGCGATGATTGCAATCCACGCGGAAATTGTGGCGATTGAGTCGGGACAGGCGGATCCGAAGAACAATCCACTCAAGAATGCGCCGCATCCGGCCGACGTGGTGACGGCCGACGTTTGGAGTCGACCGTATGGCCGGGAACAAGCCGCTTACCCGGTTCCCGGACTGCGGAACTTCAAGTTTTGGCCGTCGGTGGGCCGAGTTGACAACGTCTTTGGCGACCGGAATCTGGTTTGCTCCTGCGTCGGGATGGAAGCCTATCAGGCTTAAGGCCGACGGGTCCCGACACCACGGTCGGTTAGGTTGGCGGAAGGGAGGCGCGGGTGAGTTGTTCCACCCGCTCTTCCAGTTCCCGCAGACGCCGCTTCATTTCCGGCAACTGCTGCACTGCGATCCATTGACGCTTGGTTTGCTGATCCGGTTGAGCCGGGATTCCGAGGACGGTGCCGCCGTCGGGGATATCGCGCATGACTCCGGATTTGGCCCCCACGGTGGATTGACGGCCAAGCTTCAGATGGCCGGCGATTCCAGATTGCGATGCAATGACGGTGTAATCCCCCAGGGTTGTACTGCCAGCAAAGCCGACCTGGCCCATCACCAAACAATGGCGGCCCATCACGACGTTGTGGGCGACATGAACGAGGTTGTCGATTTTGGTTCCCGCGCCAATCACCGTGGAACCTAGGGCAGCGCGATCGATGGCAGAGTTGGCACCGATCTCGACATCGTCGTGGATCACCACGTTGCCGACCTGGAGTACCTTGTGATGCTGACCTTCGGCAAAGACGTATCCGTACCCGTCGGATCCGATGACGGTCCCCGCGTGGATGGTGACCCGGGATCCGATCTCGGTGCCGGGATAAAGGACCACGTTCGGATGCAGCCGAGAGTTGGGACCAATGCGAGTACCTCGGCCGATCTGATTTCCCCCGAGTAACGCGGAATCGGCTCCCACGGAAACACCATCTCCCACAACGCAATTGGGTCCGATGTGGGCGCTGGGATGGACGGTCGCGGTTGGTGACACCTTGGCACTGGGATCAATCCCCGCCGGGTACGTTTCGCCGGGAAAAAATAACGGAAGCAGTCGGGCCACCGCGAGCCGGGTGTTGGCGACGCGGATTAGCACTTTCTCGATGCTGGAAAAGGCCCCGGAAACGAGAATTGCCGACGCCGGACTTTGCTCTGCGACGGCGAAATACTTGGCTTGATCCGCAAAGGTGAGGTCGCCGACCACTGCTTGATTGGCGGCCGCAAATCCGGTCAGGAGGACGTTTCCATTCCCGATTACTTCTCCTCGGACATGGTGGGCAATTTCGGTGGCGGTGAGATTCATGTTCGAAGGAGGATTGAGAGAATTGAAGAGCGCCGAGCTACCGGATCCCCACCATGCGTTGGGCGTCGACGTCCCAGACCTTCAGACGGAGGCAGCGGATGATGTCCCGTGGGCTCAGGGTGGTGACCCTCGGGTTCTGGAGTTCCGGCAGGGAAGCCACGGCTTCCGGCAGCCGGTAAAAGGGAATTCGTGAATTCAGGTGATGGACGTGGTGGTATCCGATGTTGGCGGAGAACCACGCCATGAGCGGTCCCATCTTCATGTAACTCGATGATTCGAGGGCGGCCTTTTCGTAGGTCCAGCCGGACTTGTCATTCAGTTTGACGTCCGGGAAATTGTGCTGGGCATAGAACAGATATGAGCCAATGGCGTAGGCGATGAAATGGGGCAACGTTTGAAACAACAGTAGTCCCTGCCAACCGGTGAAAATCAGCAACACGACTCCGATCGAAACGTGGATGAGCAGGGCGGCGAGGCAGTCCCAATGGCGTTTGGGGTCGTTCAGAAACGGGAAAATGCACATCCCTAAGAGGAACACGAAGACGTAGCCGAAGAGAATCGTCAGTGGATGTCGGGCGAAGAGGTACTGGAAGCGTTCGCCGCGACTCGACTTCAGATACTGGCTCTTGGTCATGATCGGAAACGAGCCGATGTGGGAGCCGCGCAGCTTGGAGTTATGGCTGTGGTGATGGTTGTGGGAGCTGCGCCAGACACTGCTGGCGCTTAGCGCGAGAACTCCAAAGCCTTGCATCAGGATCTCCGCGAACCGCGAGCGTGAGAGGATCGAGTGATGCTGCTGATCGTGATACAGAACGAAGGAACGGAGAATCAGAAGTCCGCTCAGCACACTGCATAGAATCCGCAGAAGGGGATTCTCCCACCACAGTGTCCCGGCGAGCGAAGCGACGAGGAGGACACCGGTGGAAGCCACGCTCCACCAGCTGTGGAGGGTTGAGTCCGAGGCAAATTTTCGGGTGGCTTGAATTAAATCGGGTCCAGTTCGCATGAGCTTCGCTTGCCCTTCCAACCTGAGCCCGAGTCAATGCTTTGTCGAACAGTCACTCAGGTTGAGGGGGCGAACTGGCCAAAAAAGGGAGCCGGTGCGCGATCAGCGAAACTGCACTTTGCCTCCTGAAATCAAGGCTTCAGCCCTGGCCTTTGATCACGGCAACCACGGATTTCTCAGACTGAAGATATTTCTGCGCGACACCCTGAATGTCGGCCAAGGTGACCGCTTCGTACATCGCATCGTCGGTTTCGCCGTAACCGTATCCGAGCCCGTACAGCTCATCGAGGGCCATAGCGAGAGCGAGATGCCCGAGGTCCTGACGGGCGATTTTTTTCTGGCCGATGACCTTGGCCTTGGCTCGGGTGAGTTCCTCCTCGGTCAGTCCTTCGCGGCGCAACGTCTCGGCCTGGGCCCGCAACTCCGCCTCGACCTGATCGCATTGATCCGGGGCGGTGCCGCAGTAGAAGGCGAAGTAGCCCGGTGTGCGGCCGATGAAGTGGGTCGCGCCGACATAGTAGGCCAATCCAAGCTCATCCCGGATTCGCATAAACAGCCGACTTCCCATGTCCGAACAGGCTTCCTGAATCAGTTCCAAAGCGTACCGATCCCGGTTGTCGAAGGTGGTTCCCGGGAAGCCCAGAGCGAGCACCGCCTGCTCCTTGTCGCGCGCCTCGGAGGTTCGGGCTTCGCCGCGCGCACTGGAGGGGGAGAGGGGCAGGGGATTGGACGGTCCTGACCAGGTCCCCAGCGAAGCTTCGATTGCTTCCAGGGCGGTTTCGGGTTTGACGGCTCCGAAGATGGCGAGGACGGCTCCCGAAGGAACGATCCAGTGCCGATGGAAGTGCCGAAGATCGTCAGCGGATAGACGCGTCACGGATTCCTCGGTTCCGGCCAAATCCAAGCCGTACCCCTGCGGGCCGAACAAGCCCTGGCGCATGGACTTGAACGCGCATTGGAGCAGTTGGTCGCGTTGACCGCGAATACCAGCGAGTTGGGCTGCCCGTTCCCGTTCGAGGGACTCGGCTGGAAACGCTGGGTTGAGCAGGACATCAGTGAGAAGATCCAGGCCGGTGGCAAAGTCCTCGCGCAGGACTTCGGCTGAGATACCGAGACTGTGATTGCCGGCGTACGGCTCGAGGCTACCTCCCAGGCTTTCAATGGCGACGGCCAATTCCTCAGCGGTCCGATGTCGCGTGCCTTTGGACAGCATTCGACTGAACAGCGCCGTGATCCCGGAATCGGTCTGGGTTTCCGCCAGCAAGCCGCCGTTCAGGGCGAGCCGGAACTGCACGAAGGGCAACCGCTGGTCTTCCTTCAGCAGAACCCGCAATCCATTGGAAAGCGTGTGGAAATGGACCTTGTGCTCGGTATTGGACTCGTGGTGCCGCGTGGTTTGGGGCGCGGTTCCGGTCGGCAACAGGGCGAAGACTGAACGGTTGGTTTCGGTGAGGTAGCGTCGGGCGACCCGTTGGAGGTCGGCGGGCGTGAGTTGCCGGACCGAAGCCAAGTAGCGCTCACTGAACCCGAGGTCATTCGCGAGAATCCAGTTGGATCCCAGATCCTGGGCCTGGCCTTCCATGGTTTTGCGGGAGGACAGGGTGCCGGCGGTGAACTGTTTGACGGCCTTGGCCAGTTCCTGGGCGGTAACCAGTTCCTGCTTCATTCGCTCGATTTCCAGCAGAATGGCCTCGCGCGCCGGGAGGAACTTCTCGCCATCACATACCCCACTGACTCCGAACAGTCCGGAGTCGCCCGGGGTGTAAATCCAGGCATTGGCCGAGTGCACCAGCGCTGCCCGGTCGCGGACGGCTTGATACAAGCGCGAGCTGCGGCCATTACCCAGTAGGGTCGAGAGCACATCCAGCGCGGGCGTGTCCTCGTGACGGATGTCGGGGATATGCCAGGCGAAATGGAAGTGCCCCAGTTCAACGGACGCTTCCTCGATGACCTCCCGAGGAGCGGTTTGGGCGGGTTCGGACGTGAGCGTGGAAGACGGCAGTGCTCGGGCTCCGCTTTTGGCAAAGGCGGCGGTGACTTGGGCCACGACGTCGTCCGTCTTGAAGTCCCCCACCACCACTAGGAAGCAATTATTCGGGGCGTACTTTTCCGCGTAGTAGGCGGCGAGATCCTCGCGGGTCACGCGATTGAAGATGTCGAGCAGGCCGATGACGGGATAGCGATACGGGCTGCGGACAAAGGCGGTCTCGAAGAGTCGCCGGCCACTGCGGCGGCCGGGATCGTCGTGACACATGTCCATCTCCCGGCGAATGACATCGAGTTCCTTGACCAGTTCATCCTCCGGCAGGCTGGCGTTCTGAACAATGTCGCAAAGGATGTCGATGGCCGTGGCGGCACCGGTGTTGGGCACATTGATCCAGTACACTGTCCGATCGAAGGAGGTGTAGGCGTTCATGTACCCGCCGGCACTCTGAACCTCTTGGTCGATGCGGGCTCCCGGCCGAGTGGTCGTGCCTTTGAACAGCATGTGCTCCAACACATGGGAGAGTCCGGCTCCCAACCAGCGACCCTCATCGACGCTTCCCGCTCGACACCAAATTTGTGCGCTCACGACCGGGGCGCTGTGGTCTTCTCGCAGGATTAACTGAAGGCCGTTCGGCAGGGTGACTTGAATGACACCAGGCGGCGTGGAGGGAATGGACGGAGCAGACGGAGAACCAGATTGGAAAGCAGTCGTCATCGCTGGTCCCCATCATAGCCCGGGTGTCTCAACGGGCCAAAGCCGTTTCCGACCGTGAACCCAATTTCAACGACGACTCGTCAGACCGGGTTCTGAGTGGTGGCGTGACTGGGAGAAAACGGCCGGCGAAACGCTTCCTCGAAGTTGAAGCCGGCCTTGAAGTCCTCCCGGCTGTCCGTCTCCGTCTTCGACAGGATCTGGTGTTCGATCATGTTGAACACAATCTCGCCGAAATCCCCGCAGGAACGGATGCCCCATTCGTCGAAGACGAGGCAGGTCATCGGACCGAATTGCTGGAGGGAATACTGACGGATGCCATCCAGAAGTTCTTGGCCGGTGACGTGCCGCTTCTGGGTGCAGGAACCTTGGCGGCCCGCTTGCGTGTGGTCGAGGGCCTCGCACACGAAATGATAGGCCGCACGGGCGTAGCGCGGGTCCCGTTCCAGGATCGGGGTCAACAGCGTGTCGAGGTCAACCTGGGCCATATCAGCGCGGTACTCCGTCCGTCGGGACCGGTAATGGGGTCAGCGGTTCGGGCGGGTGTGTCCGCAACCAAACTTTGCCCACCAGTCCTGAGACCACAAGCAGCAGCAGGACCATGAGGACCTTGCTTTCACTTTTCGTCAGGACGGACATTTCGCGGGAAGCTACGTGAAATGGTCAGGAAACGAAACAGAGGAGTTGCGAGTCGCGGAAAGAGGCCAAGTCGCACTCCCTCGGGTCAGTCAGCGATTCAGCCGCAAGAAACGTTGAGAATCGTTGAGCGGCAGCAGGACGGAGCGCTTGTCCCCGATGGTTTCGATTGGCACATCAATGGGCGCCCAATCCTCATCTGTTTGGAAATCCAGGCGCGATTGCAGCGAATACCCAGTGAAGGCGGTCGGCCAACTTACCCGAACCCCTTCTGGAGTGATCTCCGGAACCAGGGTGGGAAAGAGGCCCACTCCGGACGCCGGGGCCAGCAGCGCCTCCAGACGCAGATTGAAGCTGACGTCCGAGCTGTCGACGGCGGCTTGATGTACTTCCACGGCCAGAACATTGCGACCTTCGAGGAAGCTGGTCCCAGCCAGTTCGGCCTCGAAGTAGGTGGATTCGTCTTCGCTGCCAACGGTGCTCGAGGCCAGCGTCCGCGAAGTGATCGTACCGGAAGGCATGTTGCTGCGGAACACCTCCCGGCCATTCAGGTAAACCACCGCCCCGTCATCCCGTGCCACGCCCAGGGTGGCATTGATGATTCGGCCCGCCTCGTCTACGAAAAACTCATGTCGAAAGTAGCTGGTGACGAATTTGTTACCGGCGTCCGGGCCGTACCCGATCTCGGTGACGACGTCATCATCCCCGTAGCCAAGTTGGGCAGGCCCACGCTTCCACAGCGTGTCGTCGAAGGACGCCGTTCGCCACAGGGTGCCAAGATCTTTTCCTTCATCGTGGTAACGCCATTCCGCTCCCGCTGGCACCAGTGTGGAGAATTCCAGGTCCCCGGGAAGGGCGCCGATAAAATTGATACCCGTCCGATGGGACGAAACCGTCAGAGGATTACTGAACCCCTCCCGGGTGAACAGGAGACCTTCGGCGAGAGCCTTGACAGTGTATTGACCGGCGGTCAGTCCGGTCAGGACATAGGTTCCATCACTTCCGGTGTAGGTCAGGCGGGTGTTCGAGACAAAGACTCGGACGCCTTCAAGCGGGAGGTTGTCCCGTTCTACCTTGCCGGAAATTCGGAAGGTGGTGGGGTTGCCGACGCGAACTACCACATAGTCGCTTGTTTCCCCGCCCTTCATGTCAGAAACAACGCAGCGGACGACGTACTCGCCGGCGGTGGTCCAGCGGTTGGTAACGGTGGCCGCGTTGGCTCCAAAGTTGCCATCTCCGAAGTCCCAGCCATAGGCCAAGGCGTCCCCATCCGCATCCGTGGCGGTAGCGGTTAGGGTCACAGGGGTGTTAACGGTGACGGTTGCCAAGGAACTGGTGACATTGACCGCTGGTCGCCGGTTTTCAGGGAACTTTCCCCGGAAAACGACAACATCGATGGCCGGAGGATCGGAATCCACTCGTTGGATCGGGGTGACGTGAATGCCCGCAGCCAAGTCGGAGAAGGTTCGGCCGATCACCAAGGCTGAATCGGTCTTGCCATCCGGTGAGCCGGCCGTGGTGTCGAGGAGTTGGGTTTGGCGGGAGTTATCGGAACGGGCCCGGCGGACTCCAATCCCATTGGACATCCAGCGGTTGTCTGCGAAGCGGGCTCGGTACTCGAACCAATAGTTGGTTCGGGAGTCCTTGATTGCCCGGAGGCCGCGGATGCCGGAGGCGTTGGTCGTATCGTGGGCGTAAAGGCGGTAAGTACCAGAACTTGCCACGGTTTGGATTTCGGTCAGACGAAGCCAGTTCAGGGCAACTTTGTTGCGGACATTGAAGTGGCGTCGGCCGGCTGAGGCGTTGCCCATCGTGTCGAAACTGTCGCCGTATTCGACATCGTTGCCCTTGGTTCCAATGACACTTTCCCCAGCCGTATCCCAAAAATTGGCGTGATTCAGTCCGTAATTATGGCCCAATTCGTGGGAAAACACGCCACCGGCCTCATCGAAAGAATCCTGGACCCACGAGCCAGGCGCCCCCACATAACCCAAGCCCGCCCAACCGAAGCCAGGGACAGAGCGAAAACAGATCACATCAAAATCGTAGCTGGTGAGTACGAATCCGGCGTTGCGGGCGGCCGTTCGGGCTTCCTCCCGCAGCTTCGAGGCATCCAGTGCGCCATACTCCGTAGTGGTCCGGGGAAGTCGAAGGGTAGGCGTAATGGTCGAGCCTTCTCCCAGCGACCGAAACCCGGCTCGACCGTAGGAGTTCTCCCGAAAGAATTGGTCGATGGACCGCACCAGATTGGTGGCACGGGAATTTGAAAACGGTTCGCCCACCTTATCGGAAAAATCAACGCGGATCAGGATCAGCCGTTTAATCCCCTCGGTGTAGGCGGACGACGGGCGCACCAAGCCATCCTCCGTCAAGACGGTAGAGCCGGAATTCGATTCGGCGTCGATGAGCCGTTGGTTGGCCACTTCACCGTGGTTGTAACAGCACAGGACCAAGGGTGTGCCATCGCCATCATCAGCCGCCACCGCCAGGGCTGACCGTGGAATCGGCGCGGCGTCAACGGCACAGGCCGCTGCCGCGGCAAGGGCAATTTCGGCTTCAACTGTCTCCAAGATGCGAAGCGGGTTTTCGTCCACGGCCAATTCCTGATCAACAGCCAATCCATGCAACGGAACATCCTGGCGAGTAGGTTCATCCAGTCGGCGACCGTACACATGTGCGCGAAACGTCCGTTCACCCACGGTCGCTGTTCGCCAAGAGGCGGGACTCCGGCCCTCCTGACCGGGTTGCGGAAAGGTCGCCAGGACCGCCAGTTCGCCCCGTCCATCCAGGCGTTCCTCCAGCAGTTTAACAACCGAATCGGGCAATTGCTGGCGGACGGCCATTGGGACCGCCAAATCGAGGGCGTGCTCCGGGTTGGTGACAATCAGTTCCTTCAATTCCGCCCGGCGCGTTTGCGCTAGGCCCTGTCCTTCGGCCTCAAGAAGGATCCGTTCGCTGGGGAGCGCGGCGAGATAACGGGAAGTCCAATCGCGGAATCGAGCGAAGGCCGGTTCTTGCGGAGCCGTTTGCCAAAGCGATTCGGCAGTGGGTCTGAGCTTGGTATTAGCATCAGCAAGAACAACTTTCGAGGTCGAATCAGGCGACGGAAGGGCCAAAGGTGAAGGCGCGGTTTCGATTTGCTCCTGGGGAAGCGGGGCGCTGCGCTCGAGTGATTCTGTCTCGGACTGACGAAGAACGAGACCAATCAGTCCGAGTAGGACTATCAAAGAGGCAAGGCGGGAGAGAGGCTTCATGCAGGACGCTTAATGGTGACAACTTTTCGCAAGGTTCGGGCCAATGGCAATCTTGGAGTCGGTACGGCCAGAGAAGACGTTTTGGCCAGCTTCGGCCTTGGCGCCAGCACGAGGCGTCCGGAAGCTAAAGGGGTGAGCGGTTTGCTAACAGAGGCGTTCTGGGAGCTCATCCAAGTGCCGTTTCGGCATGCGGACCTAATCTGGGGAGTCGTACCCCTCTACTTCGGTTGGGTGGTCAGTGAGTTGAATTCCAGCAAGGCCAATTACAGCATCGCCATTCAGACTGGGTTTGCCTTGCTTTGGTCGGGAGCCCAATGGGTGTGGCAATCCAGCTTGTCCAATGGGGGGGTCAAAGTGGCGGCGGGAGGATGGTTTCCAGTGAATTGGGGGGTGACCGTCGTGGTCGTGTTGTTGGGGGCACTGGCGTTGTGGAGCGGACTTCGCCGCCAGTATCCCCGGGGCATGCGATTCCTTGGTCAGTCCCGGTTTGCGGGATACTTCATGATTGCAGTATTTCCGATTCAAGCTGGGCATCTGGCTTGGTCGTGGCCGCGGGCGGCCGCGATTGTCGTTTTCGCGTTGCCGATCTGGATGCTGGTCAACTTGGTTTTGTGGCCTTTGCGTCGAAAGTAAGCGGGTCTGCGTGCGTGGCTTTCGGGACATCTATCTACCGAGGGCCTGCATTTTACCGAGAATTTGAATTCACAAGGCAGGGAGATTTGGTTTTATCCACGGCTTTTCGCCGCAAGCGAACGGTCCGATGAAACACCTGTTGAGTCTTGAAACGCTGTCAGTCGCGGATTTCGAAGCGATTTTTGGTCGCGTGCCCACCTTCAAACAGAATCGCGGGCACCATGCCCGTCCCCTCAGCGGACAGACGTGGGCATTGATCTTTAGCAAGTCCTCTACCCGGACCCGAGTCAGTTTCGAGGTTGGTTTGCGCGAGTTGGGGGCCGAAGTTCTTTTCCTTAACGCCAACGACATTCAGTTGGGCCGGGGTGAACCGATACAGGACACCGCCCGGGTACTCGGTCGAATGATCCACGGCGTCGTCATTCGCACGTTTGCTCAGAGTGATGTGGATCAGTTCGCTCAGTTTAGTGGTATCCCGACGGTCAATGCCCTGACTGACGACGAGCATCCCTGCCAGATCCTCACAGACATTTACACCTTCCAAGAGCGTCGTCGGGAATCCATTGGAGGCAAGGTGGTAACCTATGTCGGTGATGCCGCATGCAATGTCCCTGCCAGCTGGATTTTTGCGGCGGCCCGATTGGGGTTCGAATTGAGGTTAGCGGCACCGGCGGGGTATCAACCCGCGGACTCGCTGCTTCGTCGAGCGGGAGGGACCCAGGGACCGGCTTTACCCGGAACTCCGACGGGAACCACCTGCTGGTATTTTGCCAGCGGAGCGAAGGTCATCGTAACCCCTCACCTGAATTGGGCCGCCACGGGGGCCGACCTACTTTATACCGACGTTTGGATTTCGATGGGTAAGGAATCCGAGTCAGCGGAGCGTTTGCGTCAGTTGGAGGGGTATCAGATCAATGGAAACCTATTGAAACGGGCCAAGTCGGATGCCTTGGTGATGCATTGTTTGCCGGCCTACCGTGGCAAGGAGATCGATGCGGAAACGTTGGAGGCCCACGCCGACACGATCTTTTCCGAGGCGGAGAACCGGCTTCACGTGCAGAAAGCCATCGTGGACTGGATGATCTCTTAAATCTGATTCGACTCCCCGGAGACGCTGGGCTTTGAGGTCGACCTTGGCTGACTCCCGCCTCGACGCCTCCGAATTGTTCCTTAGACTCCCATCCGTTATGTCTTCTGTTGCTCCTGTTTCCACTCCGCCGAAGAAAGTGAATCTCCGACGTCCTGACGTCATGGAGGCGGTGTCGGCTCAGGTCGTAGCGCACTATCGGAGCGAATTGGTGGAGCGAATTCGCGCCCATGGTGGAATCATTTCCCACGGTGGGCTGACCATCAAACTCGCGAAGGAGTTTGGCTTTTGCTACGGCGTGGAACGGGCAATTGACTTGGCGTACGCCGCTCGGAATGTGTTTCCTGCTCCCACCCGTATTTTTCTGCTCGGAGAAATCATCCACAATCCCGAGGTCAACGACCAGATCCGCAATTTGGGTATTGTCTCCATTCCGCCCAAGCCGACGGATGAGGAGTTGGCGGCCCTTAATCTGACGGCCTCAGACGTCGTGATCATCCCCGCTTTTGGAACCGAGGTAGCCACCCGCCGGCGGTTGGAGGCAATCGGCTGTCAGACTGTTGATACGACCTGCGGTGACGTGATGAGTGTTTGGAAGCGGGTCCGGCAGTACAGCATGGATGGGGTGACCAGCATTATTCACGGCAAGGCCAAGCACGAGGAGACCAAGGCGACGACCTCCCAAGCGGGGGCGTACGGGACCGGGCATTACGTGGTGGTATTCGACCTCGCGGAGACCGATTACGTCTGCAACTACATCATTGACGGGGGCAACAAAGATGAGTTCTTGAGCAAGTTTCGGGGCGCCTATTCGCCGGGCTTTGATCCCGACCAGCACTTGACGGCGGTTGGAGTGGCCAATCAGACCACGATGCTCCGAGGAGAAACCGAAGAGGTTCAACGGCGGATACGGAGCGCGATGCTGAAGCGGCACGGTCAAGAAAACCTGGGTCAGCACTTCCGAGTGTTTGATACGATTTGCGGCGCCACCCAGGACCGTCAGGACGCCTTGCAAAAGATGCTGAAGGAGCCGATGGACCTCTTGATTGTGGTGGGCGGTTACAATTCATCGAACACCTCCCATCTTGCGGAGATGGGAGAAAAGGTCTTACCCACTTACTTCATCAAGAATGCCGCCAAGATGGAATCAGTGGACCGGATCCAACACTGGAATCAGCACATCGCCCAAGAGGTCGAAACCCGGACCTGGTACCCAATCAATCGGCCAGTGACGGTAGGAATCACCGCCGGCGCCAGTTGTCCCAACAATCTGATTGAGGACACCATCCGAAGATTGTTTGAACTGAGGGGAGTTTCCGTGAGTTCCGTGTTGCAAAACTCGTCGGTGAATAAGTGAGGACCCGCGGCCCGATTTCCAAACCGGGAATGCGGGAAGCGGATTTTGGTGTCAGCCTATTTCCTGACCTAGTTCGACATTCCAGTAGGCAAGGTCGAGGAAATGTTTCCACGAGTCATGGACCGGCGCACCGAAGTTTACTTGAACGAAAGGGCGCCACTTGGGGCGCTTCGGTTTGCGAATCAGGCGCATCCCCGCCTCGGCGGGTGTACGATTAGCTTTGCGGGTGTTACAGGGAATGCAGGAACAGACGATGTTTTCCCAAGTTGTTGGACCTCCGCGGTCACGGGGAACGACATGATCCAAGTTGAGGTCCTTGCGATCGAACGTAACGCCGCAGAATTGGCAGGTGTTTTTGTCCCGCTCGAAGATGTTGTGGCGGGTGAACTTAACCTCTTTTTTCGGCAGACGGTCAAAAACCATCAAGAGGATCACCCGGGGAACGCGAACCCGGAAAGAAATTGTGCCGACGGACTCATCTTCGTGGGGTCGGGCCTGGGATAGATCGCGCCACTGGCTGAAGTTGTAGGTTTTGAAGTCACCCTCCTGATCTCCGCAAACGACGTGAGCGTGACCTTCAAACAACAGCGAGAGGGCGCGACGCACCGAGCAGACATTGACCGCCTGCCACAGGCGGTTCAACACGAGGACCTGCTGATTCAACGCGAGGCTCATGCGATGGGCACTCCAATTGGCGCGTGCAAGTAGCCGAGGTCGCGATTGAAGTCAACGTTGGGCCTGTGAATAACCTGCGGAGAACTTGCGGGGAACCCAGCTGGAGTTGAGTTGACTGGGCGACCTAGATGGCCTGAGTCGGGTAGCTCGCTGGAGACGTAACTAGTTTGGGCCGCCCTTGCGCCCGGTTTCCTCCGTCCGCTAGAGTTCACAAACTATGACGTTGACGGAGAAACTGCTCGCCCGAGCGGCTGGAAAACCGCGGGTCGAGGCTGGGGAGAACATTTGGGTCAAGGCGGACGTATTGATGACACATGACGTTTGCGGCCCCGGGACCATTGGAGTGTTCAAGCGCGAGTTTGGCGCCGACGCCAAGGTGTGGGATCGGCGTCGGGTCGTGATAATCCCCGATCACTATATTTTCACTGCTGATTCCAAATCGAACCGAAATGTCGACATTCTGAGGGATTTTGCGCGGGAGCAGGACCTTCCCTACTTCTACGACGTCATTGACGATCCCCAAGGTCATTGGGTGTTTGACGCCACCAAGGGCAATTTGAAAAAGCAGTACGGGTCAAACTACGCCGGCGTCTGCCATGCGGCCCTTCCGGCCAAAGGGCACACACGGCCTGGCGAGGTCTTGTTCGGTACGGACTCCCACACCTGTATGGCCGGCGCGTTCAATCAGTTTGCAACAGGAATCGGCAATACAGATGCCGGGTTTGTGATGGGAACGGGTAAGCTGCTGATTAAGGTTCCTGAAACGATGCGTTTTCGTTTGGAAGGTCGCCTGCAGCCAGGTGTGATGGCTAAAGACATCATTCTCCATGTCATTGGGGAGATCGGTTTCGACGGCGCAACTTACCGAGCAATGCAGTTTGATGGCCCCGGCATCTCCAGCCTATCCATGGATGACCGAATGACGATCGCAAACATGGCGATCGAAGCCGGTGGGAAGAATGGGATTTTTCCGTTCGATACTCGGACCGCTGAGTATGTGGAAACGCGCACGCGGCTGAATGGGACCACGATGAACTATGAGCCGGTGGAGGCTGATGCGGACCAAAAGTTCGTTTATGAATGTGTCGTCGAATTGGATCAACTTGAGCCCACCGTGGCGTGCCACCCGGATCCCGGACAGCGCAAGAAGGCCAAGGAATTGAGCCACGTGAAGTTGGATCGGGCCTACGTGGGGTCCTGCACCGGCGGTAAGACGAGTGACTTCGTGGAGTTTGCTCGGGTTTTGGAAGGGCGAAAGGTTTCGATTGACACGTTCGGGGTCCCGGCGACACCTGATATCGTCCGCGATCTGCAAACGACCCGTTGGGGAGCGAAGACAGTTTGGCAGATCCTCGAGGACGCTGGCGTCCGCCTGACCGAGAACGCCGGTTGTGCGGCCTGTCTGGGTGGGCCGGTGGATACCTTCGGACGCATGAATCAGGCCGGTCTGAAGTGCATTAGTGCCACCAACCGCAATTTCCCCGGACGAATGGGTCACAAGGAATCACAGGTGTTTTTGGCGAGTCCGGCGACGGTGGCGGCGAGCGCGATCGCGGGTCGCATTACCGATCCCCGCGAGTACCTAATCAACTGATCCGGCTGACTGAAGCCAGTGGTCAACGAATAGCCTCGTCCGCAAGACGAGGCTTTTTTGTTTGGGATTTCCTGCCGTTTTTGAGGAAGTGAACGGTGGAAGTCACTGAGGAATGGACAAGTACTTGTTTCATCCAAACACTGACTTCAAACCTAAGGGTTGATCGGGACGATTAAAGCGTTCTTGAGGCGGGTTCGCGAGACGAAGAGTCGCGCAAAGAAATGGCGCTATTTCTGGTCAGAAACCCGTTGACACTCGGAAGCTGCGCTCGTATCAATTTGCGCCTCAATTTTGAGTTGCAGGCGCCCGACTTCGGTTTCCTCGCTCCGGTGAGCGTGGAAACTGAATTTTTTATCGCCTTAAGGCGGTAAGCGGCCGAAGGCGATGCCCGCGTAGCTCAGTTGGCAGAGCACGTCCTTGGTAAGGACGAGGTCATCGGTTCAAACCCGATCGCGGGCTCCAGCCAGCAACTCGGTTGAGACAAGCGAAAACCAGAAAACGTTCGTCAGTCACATGGCTAAAGACAACTTCCAGCGCACCAAGCCGCACCTTAACGTGGGTACCATCGGCCACGTTGACCACGGCAAGTCCACCCTGACCGCCGCGATCGTCGCGGTTCAAAACCGTAAGGGTCTCGCCCCGATGATCGAGTACAAGGACATCACCAAGGGCGGTACGGTTCGCGATGAGACGAAGACGGTCACGATTGCCGTCTCTCACGTCGAATACGAAAGCCCGAATCGGCACTATGCTCACGTGGACTGCCCTGGCCACGCTGACTACGTCAAGAACATGATCACGGGCGCCGCTCAGATGGATGGCGCAATTCTGGTGGTCAGCGCGGCAGATGGCCCGATGCCTCAGACCCGCGAGCACATTCTCCTCGCCCGCCAAGTGGGTGTTCCGAGCATTGTGGTGTTCCTGAACAAGGTTGACCTTGCTGATGCCGACCTGCTTGAGCTCATCGAAATGGAAATCCGCGAGCTTTTGACCAAGTACGGATTCCCTGGCGACACGACTCCGATTATTCGGGGTTCGGCGACGGCGGCGATCTCTGGTAAGCCGGAAGGTGAAGCGGCCATCGCGGCGTTGCTCGAAGCGCTGGATACCTTCGTTCCGGAACCGATGCGCGAGGCCGACAAGCCGTTCCTGATGTGCATCGAGGACGTTTTCAACATTGAAGGTCGCGGCACGGTTGTGACGGGTCGATGTGAGCGCGGTGTGCTGAAGAAGATGGAAGAAGTTGAGATCGTGGGATTGAAGGACACCCGCAAGACCACGGCGACGGACATGGAAATGTTCCGTAAGCTTCTGGAAGAGGTTCGCCCTGGCGACAACGCCGGAATCTTGCTCCGCGGTATCAAGAAGGAAGATGTGGAACGTGGTATGGTTTTGGCCAAGCCCGGTTCTATCAAGCCGCACACTGCCTTTAAGGCGGAAGTGTATGTCTTGACGAAGGATGAAGGTGGTCGTCATACGCCGTTCTTTAACAACTACCGTCCGCAGTTTTACTTCCGCACCTCGGACGTCACCGGCAGTGTGACCCTTCCGGCGGGAGTCGAGATGGTGGTTCCCGGTGACAACGTCAGCGTTGAAGTGAAGCTTCAGGCTCCGGTCGCCATGGAGAAGGGCCTCCGGTTCGCCATCCGTGAAGGTGGTCGCACCATTGGCGCCGGACGAGTGACGGACGTTATCGCCTAAGGTTTTCGCGGGAGGCTGGGATTGAATCCCAGCCTCCCTTTTGTTTCATTGGGGAAAGATTCGTTACGGACAGGGCGTTAGCTCAATTGGTAGAGTAGCGGTCTCCAAAACCGTTGGTTGGGGGTTCGAGTCCCTCACGCCCTGCCAAAACCTCGCGGAGGGGTGGCAGAGTGGTCTATTGCGGCGGTCTTGAAAACCGCTGTGGGGTCACACCCACCGGGGGTTCGAATCCCTCCCCCTCCGCCACGTTCTGACTTGTGTCTAGTTTCTACATTCAACTTCTAATCTGGGTTGCCGTCATCGGAGTATCCTTTGGGTTACTTTGGAAATTTGGCTACTTGGCCCGCTTCGCCTCCTACGTCGGAGATACCCGGGACGAGCTCAAGAAATGCGCGTGGCCGAGCCGAGACGAACTGATTGAGACCACGGTCATGGTTTTGGTGACGGTAGGTATTTTGGGAATTTTCCTGATGGTGGTGGATTGGGGGGTTCTTGGAGCGATCAAACTCCTGATCGGAGGCCGCTGAAACATATGAAATTCCAGTGGTTTGCTCTTCATGTGCTCGCCGGTAAGGAGCAGAAAGTTCGCGATAGTATCCTTAAGCGGCTCAAGATCGAAGAAATGGAGCCCTACATTCGGGAGGTTCTGCTTCCGATGGAGAAGGTGGTCGAGGTTCGAGGGGGCAAAAAGACGGTAACGAACCGAAAGCTTCATCCCGGCTACTTGTACATTGAGATGGCGCTTTTGGACGAGGGACGGCGTCTTCTGGAGAAGCCGTGGTATTTCATCAAGGGAATTGACGGCGTGATCGGATTCATTGGCGGTGAACGTCCGGCCGAGGTCGAGCTTGAGGAGATCAATACGATCAAACTGGCGATCAGCGATGCCGAAGATACCGAGAAGCCGAAGGTCAACTTTGACATCGGCGAAACGGTGAAGATCAATGACGGGCCGTTCCTTAATTTCAGTGGCGTGATCGAAGAAATTGAGCCAGACAAAGGCAAGTTGAAGGTCACTGTCGATATTTTCGGGCGCAAGACGCCCGTCGAACTCGAATACTGGCAGGTGGAGAAGGCGTGACGCCTCTACGCGACTTCTCATTCCGACGCCGATTCATTTAGCACACATACATCATGGCCAAGAAAGTTACAGGCACAGTCCGCTTGCAGATCCAAGCCGGCCAAGCCAACCCGGCGCCGCCGGTCGGTCCCGCCCTGGGTTCCCAAGGCATCAACATCATGGCGTTCTGCAAGGAGTTTAACGCCGCCACCAAGGACAAGGCCGGACTGGTGATTCCCGTGGTAATCACGGTGTATCAGGACAAGTCCTTCACCTTCATTCTCAAGTCGCCTCCAGCGGCCGTGCTGCTCAAAAAGGCAGCCGGAATCGCTTCTGGATCGAAGACGCCGAACAAGGAAAAAGTCGGCAAAGTGACCCGTAAACAGATCCTCGAGATTATAAAGCTCAAGGGATCCGATCTGAACGCCAACAGCGAAGCAGCTGCGGTGAGCATGATCGCGGGTACCGCCCGGAACATGGGCATCGATGTGATTGATTGATTTCGCCGAGTCCTTTCACGCCCTGCTTCCTTGGGAAGCGGGGCGTTTTTTTTGGGGGGGGAGGAAGTGGAATTGGTGTCGGGCTTGCCCGGAGGGGTGCGGCTCCGCTACATCCCCGGGGTGGCTGTGACTTCTGCTCCTCGATTGCTGATTGCTGACGATCAACCCGACGTCGGCGAAGCGCTTCGGTTGTTGTTTAAGGCGGAAGGTTGGCGGGCGGAGGTGGTCACCTCTCCGCGCCAAGCCCTCGAGGCCATTTCCCGGCAGGAGTTTGATCTACTTTTGGCGGATTTGAATTACGCGCGAGATACCACTAGCGGCCAGGAAGGGTTGGATCTCTTGGCACGGGTACTGACGGTGGACGCCAGCCTTCCGGTGGTAGTGATGACGGCTTGGGCGAGTGTGGAAGTGGCGGTGGAAGCCATGCGCCGGGGAGCACGGGATTTTGTGCAAAAGCCCTGGGAGAACGCCCGTTTGCTGGCGATTGTACGGAACCAGATTGCCCTGCGTCGGGCTCTGCGGGAGGGGGAGCGGCTGGCTGCGGCCAATGTGGCCCAGCAGGGGCGAAAAACAGTGCTGGTGGCGCAGTCGCTTGCGATGCGCCCGGTGTTAGAACTGGTTGATCGGGTGGGACCCAGTGACGCCACCGTCCTGATCACCGGAGAAAACGGGACCGGCAAAGGAGTGGTAGCGGCGGCACTTCATGCGTCCAGCACACGCGCCAGTCGGCCCTTCATTTCCGTCAACATGGGAGGACTAAGCGAAACACTTTTCGAGAGTGAGTTGTTTGGACATGTCCGGGGTGCTTTCACTGATGCTAAGTCGGATCGAGTTGGCCGATTCGAAATGGCTGAGGGCGGATCGCTGTTTCTCGATGAGATTGCCAATGTGCCCTCCGGCCAGCAGGCTAAATTGCTGCGGGTGCTGGAGACCCGAAGTTTTGAACGGGTGGGTTCATCCCGAACGCAGCAGGCGGATGTCCGATTGATTGCAGCTACCAACGCCGACCTGAGGGCCGAGGTTAGTCAGGGTCGGTTCCGGCAGGATCTCTACTTCCGACTCAATACCATTGAGATTCACTTGCCTCCGCTCCGGGAACGGAGGGAGGACCTGGAGCCTCTTGCGCATTTCTTTTTGCAACAATTGCGCCAGCGTTATCGCAAGGAGTTGACGGGTTTTGAGCCCGCCGCGTTGACCGCGCTTCAGGCCCATCATTGGCCAGGAAACGTCCGCGAGCTTAGTCATGCGATTGAGCGGGCGGTGTTGCTCAGTCCTGGCCCGCAGATTCGGGCTGTAGATTTGGGGTTGGTAGGAACGCGCGAGGCCGCCCCTCGCTTGGAAGACATGAGTCTGGAAGAGGTCGAACGGTTCCTGATCAGGCAAACCCTGGCCCGGTGTGGGGGCAATGCAATGAAGGCGGCAGAGCAGTTGGGCTTAAGCCGTAGCGCATTTTACAGACGTTTGGAGAAGTATGGGCTTTAGTCCCAAGTTGAGTCAGTTGCTGGGAGTTGAATGAACCAGGAATATGGTGGCCCAGTCTTCGCAGATGCGGTTTGAACGGCGCCTCAAGTGGTTGGCGTCGGCGGTGGGACTACCGGGAATCGCAGTGGTATTGCTTTTGCTCTGGTGGGGAGACTTTTCTCCCCCGGTTCGATACACCGTCGGCACTCTGTCGGTTGTGTGGGCGATCGTAACGATCGCGCTCTTGGTTCATCGGGTTGTGTTTCCCTTGCAGACGCTGGCGAATCTGTTGGGTGGACTGAGAGAAGGGGACTTTTCTACGCGCGCGCGAGGGGCGGTTCGTGACGATGCCCTGGGGGAGGTGCTCATCGAAGCCAATGCGCTGGCCGAAACCTTGCGGCAGCAACGGTTGGGCGCGCTGGAGGCGACGGCCCTGCTGCGAACGGTAATGGCTGAACTTGATGTGGCGGTGTTTGCGCTGGATGAATCACAACGGCTGCGTTTGGCCAACCGGGCCGCAGAAAACCTTTTACGGCGGCCTATCGAACAATTATTGGGGCGAACAGCCCAGGAACTAGGGCTCGCAGAGTGTTTGGCAGGTGAAGTGGCGCGGACCATCCCCCTTACGTTTCCGGGAGCAGTGGGCCGGTTTGGTGTTCGCCGATCCACGTTTCGCCAGGATGGTCGTTCGCATCAACTCCTTGTTTTGACAGATCTGAGTCGAGCCTTGAGGGAAGAGGAGCGACTCGCTTGGCAAAGGTTGGTTCGGGTTCTTGGTCACGAGCTCAACAACTCCCTCGCTCCTATCAAAAGTCTGGCCGGTAGCTTGGAGTCCCTTTTGTCGCGAGATCCGTTGCCCGAAGACTGGCGGGACGATGCGCAACGTGGACTCGCTGTGATTTCCCAAAGGTCAGAAGCGCTGACCCGATTTATGGAAGCGTATGCGAGGCTGGCCAAGTTGCCCGCTCCGCGGAAACAGAATGTTGATTTGCCGGCTCTGATACGGCGGGTGGTCGCCGTGGAGACCAGGGTACAACATGAGGTCAAGGAAGGGCCTGCGGTCATGATTTCCGCCGACCCGGACCAGTTGGAACAGTTGTTGATCAATCTCCTTCGAAATGCGGCTGATGCCGTCCTGCAAGGGGCGGGCGATACCTCTCTGGATCGACCAATGGGGGTGGGGATTGTGGTGGTTTGGCGTCGGTCTACCGATTCGGTTGAAGTCATGGTTACCGACTCCGGGCCAGGCTTGGCCAACCCCGCCAATCTGTTCGTCCCCTTTTTTACCACCAAGCCAAAGGGAAGCGGAATTGGACTTACACTCTGTCGACAAATTGTCGAAGCTCATGGTGGATCCATCGCTTTGGAGAATCGAACAGATGGTCAAGGCTGCGTCGCCCGCTTGCGTCTTCCGTTTTCGACAGGTTCTGTTTGAAGACCCGAACCGAGACTACACCAACCCAGCTTCGAGAGCCCGAATCTTCGTGAAATCCCCGGATCCTAACCGCAATCTGGTCGCGTGACGAAACCGCTGGCCATCGTGTTTCACGAGAGTCTCCTTCCTGGAAGTCAGATCGCCAACCGTCTTGCCGACACCGGATGGCGAGTTCAGACCGTCAATATTGCGGCCAACGTCCTGAATCTCGTCCGTCGCGAAAAGCCGATGTTGCTCGTCGCCGAGCTCGCGTTGCGACACGGCGATTTCTGCGGTGTCATCGAGGAACTCCGGCGGGATCCTTCGGTGTCCCATGTGCCGATCATCGGCTACGCCAGCTTGAGAAACCCGAAGCTGCACAAGGATGCAATTGCCGCAGGAGCGCGTTTGGTGGCGGCTGATTCGGCGATTCTTGATCAGCTTCCTCAGCTCTTGGAGCACGCCTTGGCGGTCGAGTGACGGCGAGTGACGGGTTTTCCGGAACGAATGTAGATTGGCGCGGGGCGAAGCCGTGGGTTTACTTCACGTCGTCGCATGTCTTCTTCGGCTATCACTCTCTCGCGTGGCGTCCATGTGGCGCACCTGTTTTTTCGTCTGGACCGTGTTCGTTGGCAGTCTTTGACTGCGGAGGAATCCAAGTCTGCCCAGGAACGGTTGGGAGGTGTTTGTGCCCGCTTTCCGGGGCCTGCCGCGCCGCGGGTCATGACGTTTGCCGGAGTTGGGGGAAAGGCCGACGTGATATTCCTCTTGTTTGCTGCGGATCTCCGGCAATTGAGCAGCATGCAGCGTGAACTGGAGGCGGCGTTTCCAGTTGGTACGCTGAATCCGGTCTATAGCTATCTCAGCATCACCGAACTTCCGGAATACGTTGCCACCGACGATGACTTGAAGGCGATTCTGGCGCGCGACGGGGTCGTCCCGGGGCACCCTCAGTTCGAGGAACGCTTTGCCGCCGCCCAGAAACGAAACGCGGAGTACCAGCATTACCGGCTTTATCCCGAAATCGAGGCGTGGGAAGTGATGTGCTTTTACCCTATGAACAAGAAGCGGAGCGGGGCTGACAATTGGTATTCTCTCGACTTCGAAACCCGCAAGAAGCTGATGGCGAGTCACGCTCGGACAGGTCGCAAGTACTCTGGTCGGATTGCGCAGCTGATCACGGGTTCGGCCGGTCTTGATGACTGGGAGTGGGGTGTGACGTTGATGGCCCACCAATTGGATGCGGTTAAGGAGATCGTTTACGAAATGCGGTTTGATGAGGTCACTGCCCGCTATGGGGAGTTCGGTCCGTTCTTCATCAGTCTTTACCTGTCACCTGAGGAATTGTGGAGTCATTTGGGGCTCTAGGCGGGCTTACCCGTGAACCGGTTTGGAAACGAAATGACCAAGAACGGTTTGGCGGACAGCTGCCGGATACGGCGGTTCTGGGGCGGAATCGCGGCTGGAGCCTCGAACCGGGCTGCTTTCAGTTGGCCAAGGCTCGATTGGTTCGAAAAGCTTCGGTGACGGCCCAGAGGTTAAGAGGGTAGAGGACGCCGCGATACTTGAGGAACTCAGCGTGTCCGTCGGCAAAGGCGTAGTTGGAACCGCCGGCTTTGTTTTTGCGGGAACCGCCGGAATGCATGTTGCGCAGGATTTGATCGCGGTCGTTGCCCTCTAGAAAGTCCATGTAGAAGTGGCTGGAGTTGGTAAGTTTCTCCCCTAGGACAATGGTCTGCTGCGGTTGCTGCAGGGCTGATTCCGGCATCGGACGTCGGAGCGCCTGGTCGACGCTGCCCAGGCCCAAGCCCACCTTAAAGTAGTCGTTCCACCCATTGATAATGTAGCTCCGGAGAGCGGAATCAGGATCCTTTTCAGCGGTCGCTCGAGCGGACGCGGAGATCCGTTGGCGATCATTCGGGCATTGAAGGATTGCCAGGATCCGGTAGCCGGAGCGGAGTTGGGTGGGCCACCGTCGCTCGGTGCGTCGCTCGGGAAAACTTCCCCGGTTGTCGTCCACATAGAGCCGGGTGCTTAACCCGAGCTGATGAAGTTGGTTGAGGCACTGGAGCGAACGAGCCTTATCTCTCGCCCGCCCCAAGCTCGGCAGAATCATTCCCGCCAGAATCGCAATAATGGCAATAACCACGAGCAGCTCGATCAGCGTAAATCCATTTGGCTGGCGGCGCGGAGTCTCCTCGAGAGCCGCTCGTGGTGGTTGTACTCTGGCCATGGACGAACGGTACAAACCCACCAACGAATCACCAGACCGTATTCGGGAGGGGATTTGAAGTGACTGGGGAAGAGTCGCGTCCATGGAGACACATGTTGCTGTTGTTTCGTGCGTGCCTGGTCGGAGTGTTCGTTGGCGTTTGGTTCGCATCGGCGCAATCGATTTGGGTGGTGGCGCCGACCGGTGGACCGGTGGGTCCCGGAGAAAACACTTCTCTGACTGAGGCGTTGGCAGCGTTTCGGAGCACTCGGGTGAAGGGTTCGATTGATCCGGCGGTGATTGAACTCCGCGGAGGCACGCATTTCTTACCGGAGACCTTGGTGCTGGGGCCTCGGGACTCTGGACTGATCCTGCGGGCTCGGCAGGGAGAGACACCGATTGTGTCCGGAGCCCGGCGATTGGAGCGTTGGAGTCCGGTTTCCGGTCAGCCCGGAGTTTGGGAGACGCAAGTCCTGGACGTCCGGAATGGACGTTGGGATCTTCGCCAACTCTACTTGGACGGGCATCGCCAAAGGCGGGCTCGGACTCCCAATGATGGGTTTTTCCGGGCCACCGGGCGATTGGGGACCAACTCGCCGATCGTTCTACCGTTTCGAGCCGGGGATTTGTCGACGAATTGGGCCCGTCCCGGAGTGGAGTTGGTTATGTTGATGAAATGGACCGACCTCCGCGTTCCCTTGAAGGCGGTCGACGTCGAGAAGTTGGAAGTAACCATTCCGGGTGGCCCGAGACCCTATTGGATGGATGAATCGGACGCGCGGTACTGGGTTGAGAATTCGCTGGAGGGTTTGGACCAGGAAGGCGAGTGGGCGGTGGAGCCGGCGTCGGGAGTCGTTCGTTGGCGGGCCCCGATAGGGGTTGATCCAAATCTGCGTCGGGTCACAGCGGCTCGACTGTTGGAATTAGTTCGAGTCAGCGGCGAAGAGGGAAATCCGGTCCGGCAATTAAGGTTCGAAGGCATTACGTGGGCGGAGTCTGATTACCGGGTTCCGCCGGATGGGCTCATCTCCCCTCAGGCGGCGGCTCCCATCGGCGGCGCTTGGAAAGCGGAGTTCGCGGTGAATTGTCGGGTTGAAAGCTGCCGATTCGTCAACTTAGGAGGATACGGACTGGAATTGGCGCGGGGCTGTCAGAACTGGATCGTCCAAGGAAATGAGTTTCGGGAGTTGGGTGCCGGGGGAATACGACTGGGCGAACCAGGCGAAGCCAACCCTCCTTCGCAACGAGCCAATCATGGGCATCAAGTGACGGACAATCGCCTGTTGGGTCTGGGTCGAATCTTTGCCCCTGCCGTGGGTGTGATCGTCTTCCACAGCGGTAGCAATCGGATCGCCTTCAACCATATTTCGGACCTGTATTACACTGGGATCTCGGTTGGTTGGAACTGGGGCTACCAGGAGACAGCATGTCGGGCCAATGTCATCGAGAACAATCTGGTCGAACACGTGGGGCAGGGACGGCTGAGCGATATGGGAGGCATCTACACCTTGGGTCCCCAGCCGGGCACGGTCATCCGAAACAACGTTTTTCGCGATATCGTCAGCTACGGCTATGGAGGCTGGGGCCTGTATACCGATGAAGGCAGCACGGGGATTTTGTTGGAGAACAATGTCGCCACAGGCTGCAAAAGCGCGGGATTTCATCAGCATTACGGTCGAGACAACGTGGTTCGGTTCAATCTGCTGGCGTTCAATCAAGAGCATGAATTGATGCGAACTCGTGAGGAGCCACACCGCTCCTTTTGGTTTACCAACAACGTGGTCATCTGGGATTCAGGGGACTTGTTGGGAAGCAACTGGGGCGGGACGCCCGAGCAGTTCCTGCTAGACCACAATCTATACTTCGATACCCGGCTGGGAGGGGATTTCGCCCAATACCGTTTCGGCAAGGATTCCTGGCGGCAATGGCAGGCCCGAGGACAAGATCGGCATTCGCGGCTGGCTGACCCGCAGTTGTTGGATCCGAAACGGCCTGAACTCGGCTTTCGTTCGGGTTCGCCGGCCGAGCAGGTCGGTTTTCGACCGGAGCGATTGCTTCCCCTGGGACCCCGACCGGCGGCGGAACGGAAACCGTGAGGCAGTCAGGTGGAAGAGCCGGAAGGATGGGTGCGGGCGGCGTGGAGTTGCAGCATCACGATGGCCGTGAGGATGAGTCCCCCGCCGATGAGCAGATTGGGGGTCAGGTGTTCGTTGGGGTAGTTCACGCCGGACCAGACCGAAATCCAGGCGGGAATCACCAGGGAAACGGCGGAGGTGAAGACGGGTTCCGTCGAATAGAGTAGGCCGGCTTCCGTCGCGGGAACTTCGGGTTGCCAGCGATTAGCCAACAGAAAGGCAACTAACGTGCACGGCACAACCAGAATGGCCAACAATCCGAGGGCGTAGGGGGATTGGAACGCTGACCAGACGTGGGTGAATTCGTGGGCGGTCAGGGCGGCCACGGGAAATGTGACAAGGGCCAGCGTCACAAACATGACCCAGCTGAAGCGAATGACGTCGTTGCCTCGAAACTCCGGGCGCTCCAACCATAGAATTTGACCGGTAAACATGACCGAGCCCGCGAGAGTTTCCCACTCGCCTCGACCCAAACGAAGGTGGCGCAGATCAACCCCCGCGAGGATGGCCCCTCCGAGGAGCACGAGGGCAGACGCGGCAAGGACGATCCCGGCGGGCCAGCGGCGGTGACGCAGGGCGAACCAGATGGGCAACCAGACGCAGTATCCTTGGGTCAGAAAGGCACAGGTGGAGGCGTGCGTATAGGCCATTCCGTCCATTTGCAGCACCAGTCCGCAGGCGCCGAAGAGACCGATACCGATACCCTGACGGAACTCCGAGCGGGTCAATTTTTGGAGTCGCCGAGGATTGAAGATGAGGAGAATAAGAGCGGCGGCAGCGAAGCGGTAGGCGACGCAAAGATTGGCGAAGAAGAAGCTGCTGTTTCCCGGTGTGGTCCGTTGGCCGACCATTTCCAGAGCCTTCATGGCCGGAAAACTGAAGGCCCAGCAGGCGCAGCAGAAGACCAGGACGAGCGCGGCTTGATGGCGGTGTTCAGAGAGTGGTGTCACAGAAAAAGTAATGCCGCCTTGAGGGGCGGCATTGAGCGGGAAATTCCGGTGGGGACAAGAAAACGTTTTAAAGGCGACTCATGACATGGCGGTCCATCGACCGCAGTTCGGTGGCTCCGACATTGGCGCGTAGATTTTGAGGATGAGTGTATCGAAATCGACCTACCGTTGGAAGCGGGCCGCCTCAAGCGAGTTCCAGACACGAGTTGATTCGTATTGCTCAGCGGGTGAGCCTCCAGCCGATGTTCGAACTGTTGACTACCGACTCGAAGAGTCGGGCGCGAAGGGGTCGATTACGCACGGAGCGTGGGATCGTGGAGACGCCGGTGTTCATGCCGGTGGGAACCCAAGCCAGCGTTAAGGCCCTCGACAATCGGGAATTGGCGGAGATGGGAACCCAAATCCTCTTGGGTAACACTTACCATCTCAGTCTTCGTCCTGGGATGGAGATCATGGGATTGGCGGGTGGTCTGCACCGGTTCATGAACTGGTCGGGACCCATTTTGACGGATTCCGGCGGATTCCAAGTGTTCAGTTTGGGCAAGATTCGAAAAATCAAGGAACACGGGGTGGAGTTTCGGAGTCACTTGGATGGATCGGCGATTTTCCTCGGGCCAAAGGAAAGCATGGGAATTCAACGGCAGTTGGGTTCGGACATCGCCATGGTCTTTGACGAATGTCCGCCCCACCACTCTCCGCCGGAAGAGGTGGTTCGCGCAGTGAAGCGGACCATTCGTTGGGCGGCGGAATGTCGGGAACAGCCGCGGGCTGCAGGGCAGCGGGTTTTTGGAATTGTCCAGGGCGCGAGCGATGCGCGTTTGCGGGAGAAATGTGCTCGTGAACTGGTGGCCATGGACTTTGACGGGTATGCAATTGGCGGCGTGAGCGTGGGGGAGCCGGAGCCTGAAATGATGCGGGCTGTGGAGTTGACGGAACCTTACCTGCCTGCTGAAAAGGCTCGCTATGCCATGGGACTGGGTACGCCCGCTCAATTGGTGGAGTTGGTGGCGCGAGGGGTGGATATGTTCGATTGCGTTCTGCCCACCCGCGTCGCCCGAAATGGGACGGCGTTCACACGGAAAGGAACGTTCGCCATCAAGGGGGGGGCCGTGAAGGCGGAGTTCGGTCCGATTGAAGAAGGATGCCGTTGTTTCGCCTGCCAGAATCACACCCGCGCCTACATTCGCCACTTGCTAAATGTGAACGAAATTCTCGGCCTTCGATTGGTCAGTATCCACAACAGCTACTTTTACCTTCAGGTCATGCACGAGATTCGAAGCCATCTGGAGGCGGGAACGTTTGATGAATTTCGTAGGGAGTTTATGGCAAACTACGTCCCGACGTCCAAGGTGAGGGCGGCCCAGGCGGCCGCCAATCAGGGGCTTCGGTCGGATTGACTGAGAACCCGGGCGATTGCGTCGGCCGCGCGTTGGCTGGTCCCGGGTTGCCCCAAGGATTGGGCAAGTTCCAGTAAGCGTCGTCGGATCGCTAGTCGGCGGGGGGTATCCCTGAGCAAGGCGAGCGTTGCCGACGCCAGATGGGACGGGTTGGCATCGTCTTGGACAAATTCCGGGAGGACAGTTTCACCGGCCAATAAATTGGGCATGGCGAGGTGACGAACCGTTATGATGCGCTTCCCAACGTGATAGGTTAAGGACCAAGTCTTGTAGAGAGCAACGGTGGGAACTCCAAACCAAGCGCATTCCAGGGTCACCGTTCCTGTGGACGCCAGGGCCACGGTAGCTGACAGCAATGCGGTCGAGAGCTGCCCGATCTGAACTTCAATTTCGGGAAACGGGGCGAGAAGAGCCTGGGTCATGGGCCGTAGACGTTCCTCCGGCAAGACCAACAGCAGGCGAATTCCGCTCTCCCGTCGAACCTGAACCGCAGCCGCGGCGACCACGGGCAAATGTCGACTTAGCTCGCTCACTCGACTCCCCGGGAGCAGGACCAAACAGGGTCCGCTTTCAGGATCCTGAGCTGAGGGTCGGGCACTGTGGCGATGACGATCCACCAAAGGGTGTCCCACGAATTCGACTCTGAGTTGGGGTACTCTTTGAGCGAACCAAGCGGATTCAAATGGCAGGATGGTGAGAAGCAGGTCGTGGGATCGGGCGAGGCGCTGGGCTCGCCCTGGCCGCGATGCCCAAACCTGGGGCGAGATATACTGAACCACCCGGGGCTTCCAGTTTTGGAATGGGCCCGAGCGACGATGCAATTTCCTCCGCAGGGCTTCGGCAAAACGGAGGTTGAATCCGGCGTAGTCGACCCCGACGATGACATCTGGTGTTTCAGCTTCTGCGAGCGACAATAGCCCGTTAAACACTCGGCGGAAAAAGGCGAGGCGCTTGAGAATCTCGAGACCAATGACGGAATGTCCGGTCAATTCGTAGGCGAGCTCCACGCCAACGGCCTGAAGGGCCGGGCCACCGGCTCCAATGAAGCGCGGGGAAAATGGCCCGAATCGTTCCCGTAGAGCCCGGACCAAGTCTGCCGCGGCAAGATCTCCGGAAGGATCCCCGGCAATCAACATGAAGGTCAGCGGCTTCATGGCATCACGGACCAGGACGTTGGGCGCACGGCAGTAGACCCCGTGGTGGGGAAGAGGAGGCCTTCACTCAGTGGTTTTCTGTAGAAAGATTTTGACACTGCCTCCGCAATTTGTCACTGCATGGGGCTCCGTCGCGGGAGTTTTTCAACTCCTGCTCGGTCGAATCCATCGCGGGAGGGCAATCACGCCCGATTGAACCGCACCAAATCATGTCGAGTAAACGTTTCAAAAAGGCTCTGGCAGTTGTGGACGCCAGCAAAAGCTATCCGCTGAATCAGGCGGTTGAAGTTCTCCACAAGTTCCCCCGCGCCAAGTTTGTGGAAACTGTGGATCTGGCGTTTCGCCTTGGAGTTGATCCCAAGCAATCGGACCAGATGGTCCGCGGAACGTGCCCGCTTCCTCATGGGTCGGGCAAGACTGTTCGTGTGTTGGTGTTCACCAAACCCGGTGAGCAGGCCGAGGCAGCTCGGGCAGCAGGAGCGGAATACGTCGGCTTCGATGACCTTATCAAGAAGTGCCAGGAGGGTTGGGCGGATTTTGATATCGCAGTGGCGACCACTGAAGCGATGTCGGAAGTTCGAAAACTCGGCAAGGTGCTTGGACCTCGGGGTCTGATGCCCAACCCGAAGACCGGAACCGTGACTGACGACGTCGCCAAGGCGATCAAGGAAGTCAAAGCGGGTCGGGTTGAGTTCAAAATCGACAAGGCTGGCAACGTTCATGTGCCAGTTGGGAAAGCGAACTTCACGGCGGTGCAGATTGCTGAAAATGCTCGCTCGGTGATTGAGGCGGTTGTTCGGGCTCGTCCTTCTGGTGCTAAGGGCGTCTTCGTTCGGACGTGCACGCTATCGTTGACCATGAGTCCGCCGGTTCGGTTGGACCTCAAGGAATTCGGCGCCAACTAATCCTTTCTGGAGATATTTTCATGCGTACGGAGAAGACTTTCATTTCCGCCGAATACGCGACGCGCCTTAACGCGTCGCCGTTTTTCCTCGTGGTGGACTACCGAGGCCTGTCGGTGTCCAAGTTCACTGAATTGCGTAAGCGCCTGGGCCAAGCCGGCGCTGAAGTTCATGTGGTCAAGAACACCATATTCCGAGTCGCCGCAAAGCAGGCGGGAGTGGCTGACTTGGAGGGTGCTTTGGCAGGGCAGTTGGCTGTTGTAACAGGCAAGGAGGATATTGCCGCTGCCGCCAAGGTGGTTAAGACGTTCCAAGCCGAATTCGAAAAGCCCAAACTGCAGTTTGGTTACTTGGGTAACCAACGGTTGGACGCTGATGCGGTCAAGGCGATTGCCGACCTCCCTCCGCTTAATGTGTTGCGCGGTAAAGTCTTGGGATTGCTCCAGGCGCCCGCCCAGAAGCTCGTTGCTCTCATCAACACCCCGGGATCGCAATTGGCCCGCGTCATCAAGGCCAAGTCCGAACAGACGGCCTGATCCGGTTTTTAACTTTCGGAGGGGCGGCCTCGTCCTGCAGTCCTTCCGGAATCACATCAAGAGTAAATCGTCGGTCTGCAGGCCGCGGACTAATGCGAAGGGGCTCTTTCGCCGACGAGACTAAACGGACGATTGACTACAGGACAAACTAACATGGCAGACATCAACAATATCGTGGAAGAGTTGAGCAAGCTTACCGTTTTGGAAGCTGCTGAACTCGTTAAAGCGCTCGAAACCAAGTGGGGCGTGACGGCGGCGGCTCCGGTTGCCGTGGCGGCGGCCCCGGCAGCGGGTGCGGCGGCTCCGGTCGCAGAAGCTAAGGATACCTTTGATCTCATTCTCGCGTCGGTTCCTGCCGACAAGAAGATCGCGGTGATTAAGGTTGTCCGCGAAGTCAAAGCTGGCCTCGGATTGGCTGAAGCCAAGGCGCTGGTTGAAGGTGCTCCGAAGCCGGTGCTCGAAGGCGCTCCGAAGGCTGAAGCTGAAGCGGCCAAGAAGAAGCTCGACGACGCTGGTGCCAAGACTGAGCTCAAGTAAGCTCGATTTCTTTCAGGGTGGCGGGGCGAGTGTCCCGTCACCCCTTTATTCCGCTGGCAAGTTGTTTGCCGCCAAACATATTGCTGTTACCCTCTGGGAGCGTTGCGAAATTTTTGAAGGCCATAAGACGAGACCGGGTGACTCGCCATAACTCGAGCCGCCCGGCCTCGTCCTATCGTCTTTTGACATAGTTGACCAGCCGGCCGTCCGGCTGAACTGAAACCAAGGTCGCCATGCCACATAAAGTCACGGAGCGCATCAACTTCGGAAAGATCAAGGAGGTAATCGCCCCTCCCAACCTGATCGAAATCCAACTCGACTCGTATCGCGAGTTTCTCCAAGCGGATGTTTCCCAATCCAAACGCAAAAACACGGGCCTGCAGGCTGTGTTTACGGAGGTGTTCCCCATCGAAAGCTATGATGGCAAGACGGT
Organism: Verrucomicrobiota bacterium; assembly: GCA_017309115.1. Classification (GTDB taxonomy): domain Bacteria; phylum Verrucomicrobiota; class Verrucomicrobiia; order Limisphaerales; family UBA9464; genus UBA9464. Next base: position 77,786 of record JAFLEF010000017.1, read on the forward strand.
TCTTGATTTCCATAGCTACGAAATCCAAGAGCCCAAGGTCGACTGGCTCGAATGTTTACGCGAAGGGTTGACCTACGGGGCTCCTCTTTACGTCACCTTTTTGCTTAAGGACGAGAAGGGAACCAAAGAGGAAAAGGTGTTCATGGGTGAAATCCCGCTCATGACTCCTCAAGGCACGTTCGTGATCAATGGGGCGGAACGGGTCATCGTTAGCCAGTTGCACCGGTCGCCTGGATTGGCCTTTGAGACGACCCAGCACCCGAATGGAAAGCTGCTCCACAGTTTCCGGATCATCCCTGATCGTGGTTCTTGGTACGAAGCTCAGTTCGATACCAGCGACCTCCTTTACGTTTATCTCGACCGTAAAAAGCGCCGTCGGAAGTTCCTCACAACCACATTTTTCCGCGCTCTATTCGCGATTGCGGAGGCCCGTCTTCATCCCAAGCCGGAATCCAAGATCAGCCCGGAAGATGTGGGCAAGGACGGGGATATCCTTGATCTGTTTTACAAGATCGAAGAACTCCCGGTCAAAGAGGCGGACAAGCTAGAAGACATTCAGAACAAGGTTCTGATCGAAGACGCGGTCGATCTCGATAAAGGCATTGTGGTTGCGCGGGCTTTCGAGCCGCTTTCAAAGGCGACCGTCAAGCAAATCGCCGAGTTGGGCGTGACCAAAATCCGCGTCGTCGATACGTCGATCGACGAGGGTATTGTCATCAAATGCCTGAAGAAGGATCCGACCAAGAATGGTGACGAGGCGCTGAAGGACATCTACCGGCGTTTGCGTCCTGGCGATCCCCCGACGGCCGCCAATGCCAAGGCGCTGATCAAACGTCTCTTCTTCGATGCCAAGCGCTACGACCTGGGCCGCGTGGGACGTTACAAGATCAACCAAAAGTTGAACTTTGCCGAAGGCGATTCCCGTATTCTGACGGGCAAGGACCTGCTTGAGGCCACCAAGTACCTCCTAAAGCTAAAGAAGGGCGAAGGAAGCTTGGATGACATTGATCATTTGGGTAGTCGTCGCATCCGAACTGTGGGCGAATTGCTGGCGAACCAATGCCGAGTTGGATTGGCCCGTACTGAGCGGTTGGTTAAGGAGCGTATGACGCTGTTTGACCAGACCATGGACACCATGACGCCCCAGAAGTTGATCAATCCTAAGGCGCTGTCGGCCGTGGTCCGCGACTTCTTTGGACGCAGTCAGTTGAGCCAGTTCATGGATCAGATCAATCCTCTGGCGGAATTGACCCACAAGCGGCGTCTGTCCGCTCTTGGGCCAGGCGGTCTCTCCCGTGATCGCGCTGGATTCGAGGTTCGCGATGTTCATCCGTCCCACTACGGCCGGATTTGCCCGATCGAAACTCCTGAAGGTCCCAACATCGGGTTGATCGCCTCTTTGGCGACCTTCGCTCGGGTTAACGACTACGGCTTCATTGAAACTCCGTACCGCAAGGTCGAGAGTGGTCGGGTTACCGAGAAGCTTGACTACCTGACGGGCGACCGTGAGGAAGGATTTACCATCGCCCAGGCAAACGCCCAGATCGATGAGAAGGGGCGTTTCCTCACCGAGAAGGTGACGTGCCGGAACAAGGGTGACTTTATCGACGTTGAGCCAAAGGAAGTTCATTACATGGACGTTTCGCCGAAGCAGTTGGTTTCGGTGGCCGCCGGTCTGATTCCCTTCTTGGAACACGACGATGCAAACCGCGCGCTGATGGGTTCGAACATGCAACGGCAGGGTGTGCCTTTGCTGATCACGGAAGCTCCGTTCGTTGCCACGGGTCTGGAGGATCGAGTTGCGCGGGACTCAAGGGCGGTGATTGTGGCTGAGGAGGCTGGTAAAGTCGCCAGCGTCACGGGTAGCCAGATCATTATCACCAAGGACGGCCGGATGCCGGACAGCAAGAAGAAGATCAAGCACGATCCGGGCAATGATGTCTGGGTCTATCAGGTCCGGAAATTCATGCGGTCAAATGCGGCGACCTGTATCAATCAGAAGATTCTGGTCGATAAAGGTGACTTGGTGAAAAAGGGCCAGGTCCTAGCCGACGGACCATGTACTGCGGGCGGAGAATTGGCACTCGGTCGTAACGCTTTGGTGGCGTTCATGCCGTGGAACGGCTACAACTTCGAAGACGCGATCTTGATCAGCGAGCGAATCGTAAAGGACGACATCTTCACGTCGATCCACATCGAAGAATTCGAAGTTGTCGCTCGGGATACCAAGCTTGGACCCGAGGAAATCACGCGGGATATTCCGAACGTAGGTGAGGAAGCCCTCAAGAACCTGGGTCTCGACGGCGTCATCCGCGTGGGTGCCGAAGTGAAGCCTGGTGACATCCTCGTGGGCAAGATCACTCCTAAATCGGAAACCGAACTGGCTCCGGAAGAGCGCCTCCTGCGAGCGATCTTCGGCGAGAAGGCGGCCGACGTTAAGGATACTTCACTGCGCGTGCCCTCAGGGACCTATGGCATCGTGATGGACATCAAGGTGTCCGCGAAGGCTGACGGTGCTAAGGGAATCGGTCGCAAGGAGGAAAAAGAAACGGCCAAGAAGGTCACCAAGGAAGTCGACGACGGGTTCCGCTCCAAAAAAGAGGAACTGCTCGAACAGTTGACCGAGGCCCTCTCGAACATCCTGCTGGGAGAGAAGATTCCTTTGGACGTGGTCAACAGCGAAACGGGTGAGATCATCATCCCGGCCAATCGCAAGATCACGAAGACGCTGCTGAAGAAGCTCGCCACGGTGTACGATCGCATTGAGATCGATCCGTCACCGATCCGGAACAAGATCAACGAGATCATCGGGGCCTTTAAGAAGAAGTTTGAGGATCTCGATTCCCAACACGCCGAAGAAGTTGAGCGCGTTGAGGCGGGTGAGGATCTCGACGGAGGAGTTGTCAAGCAGGTCAAGGTCTACATCGCTTCGAAGCGAAAGCTTTCGGTCGGTGACAAGATGGCCGGTCGCCACGGTAACAAGGGTGTCGTGGCGGCAATCGTTCCCGAGGAAGACATGCCGTATTTGGCGGATGGAACCCCGGTGGACATCGTGCTGAATCCGCTGGGCGTGCCTTCGCGCATGAATGTCGGTCAGTTGCTCGAAACCCACTTGGGTTGGGCCTGCAAGATTCTTGGAATCAAGATCGCGACGCCGGTCTTTGACGGCATCAAGGAGAAGGAAGTTCGCAATTACCTGAAGCAGGTTGTGGACGACCAGAAGAAGAACGGCCTGACACCGCTGATCGGTGAAAATGGTAAGGCAACTCTGTTCGATGGTCGAACGGGTGAACCGTTCGATCAGGAGGTGGTTGTGGGTTACATCTACATGCTGAAACTGGGCCACCTTGTGGCCGATAAGATTCATGCACGTGCGGTGGGACCTTACTCGCTGGTGACTCAGCAACCCCTGGGCGGAAAGGCTCAATACGGCGGTCAACGGTTCGGCGAAATGGAAGTGTGGGCAATGGAGGCCTACGGCGCCGCCTACACGTTGCAGGAACTGCTCACGGTCAAGTCCGACGACGTCCAAGGACGAACCCGGATCTATGAAAGCATCGTCAAAGGCGACAACACACTGGAGGCCGGAATTCCCGAGTCCTTTAATGTACTCGTCAAAGAGATGCAGTCCCTGGGTCTTGATGTGCGGGTTGGCTATGCCAATCCGGCCGAGGCTCCCCAAACACCGGCGGCTGTGCTTTCAGCCCTGGCTTGATCACTGACTTCAACTGTAACCGGAGGCTGTCCTACTTATGATTTCTTCGAGGGAAACCGCTCGCGAGTTGCTCGGATTGGATAAGGTCAACCAAGTTGATCATGTCGCCATTCAGGTCGCATCACCCGAAAACATCCGCTCTTGGTCCAAGGGCGAGGTGAAAAACCCGGAAACCATCAACTACCGAACCTTCAAACCTGAAAAGGGCGGCTTGTTCTGCGAGCGCATTTTCGGACCGGTGAAGGATTGGGAGTGCTCCTGCGGAAAGTATAAACGCATCAAACATCGCGGCGTTGTCTGCGATCGTTGCGGTGTCGAAGTCACCTTGGCTCGCGTCCGCCGTGAACGGATGGGTCATATCGAGCTTGCCGTGCCAGTGTCGCACATCTGGTTCTTCAAGTGCATGCCCTCCCGCATCGGTTTGATGCTGGACATGACTGCCCGGAATCTCGAACGCGTGATCTATTATGAGGACTACATGGTCATTGATCCGGGCAATACGCCGCTCAAGGACCTGCAGTTGCTCAGCGAACATGAGTATCGCGAGGCGCGTCAGACCTACGGTACCGATGCCTTTGTGGCCAAAATGGGCGCCGAGGCGGTCCGCGATGCTCTGAGCAAGATCGAGTTGGAGAAGACCATTGAGTCGCTCCAGCAGCAGATGCTGGAGACCAAGTCGAAGCAGAATCGCAAGAAGATCGCGAAGCGGATCAAACTGTTTCAGGGCTTCACCAAATCGAAGACTCGCCCGGAATGGATGATTCTGACGGTGCTGCCGGTGATCCCACCGGATTTGCGTCCTCTGGTCCCGTTGGAGGGCGGCCGATTTGCCACTTCGGACCTCAACGATCTGTATCGTCGAGTGATCAACCGCAACAATCGGTTGAAGAACCTCCTCCAGCTGAAGACCCCCGAGGTCATCATCCGGAACGAGAAACGAATGCTTCAGGAAGCTGTGGACGCGCTGTTTGATAACGGTCGTCATGGTAGGGCTGTAACCGGCGCCGGTAACCGTGCGTTGAAGTCCCTTTCGGATATGTTGAAGGGCAAATCTGGCCGTTTCCGTCAAAACTTGCTCGGTAAACGTGTCGATTACTCCGGCCGCTCCGTCATCGTCATCGGACCAGAACTAAAGCTGAATCAGTGTGGTCTGCCCAAGAAGATGGCGCTCGTCCTGTTCGAGCCGTTCATCATCCGCAAACTAAAGGAACGCGGTTATGTCCACACGGTTCGTTCAGCCAAGAAGATGATCGAGCGACAGTCGCCGGAAGTCTGGGACATCTTGGAAGAAGTAACCCGGGGTCACGCCGTGTTGCTGAACCGCGCTCCGACGTTGCACCGCCTTTCAATTCAGGCTTTTGAGCCGACGTTGATTGAGGGCGAAGCGATCCGCATTCACCCCCTCGTCTGTACAGCCTACAATGCCGACTTCGATGGCGATCAGATGGCAGTTCACGTCCCGTTGTCGGTCGAGGCCCAGTTGGAGGCTCGGTTGCTGATGATGGCACCGCTGAACATTTTCAGCCCATCAAGCGGGAAGCCGATCATGACACCCACCCAGGACATCACCCTGGGCTGCTATTACCTGACCGCCGAGCCTCGCAAGGCCCGGAAGGAAGGCGAACGGTTGATGCTTTTTGGTAGTAAATCGGAAGTGATCTTCGCCCACACTGACGGCTCGGTGAAGACACACGATCGGATTCGGATCAAGAATCCGGACTTTGGCCGCAAGACCACTTATGGGAACGCGGACCTGAAGGTGATTGAAACGACGGTTGGGCGGGTCATTTTTTCGGAGATCTGGCCGGACGATCTCGGCTTCGCCAACTTCCCAGTAGGAAAGTCGAAGCTCGGCGACCTTATCTTCCAATGCTACAAGGTTTGTGGCCATGAAAGCACGGTGCTCACCTTGGACCGGTTGAAGGAAATTGGCTTCACGGAAGCGACCCGTGCAGGCGTTTCGATCGGGATCGACGACATGATCATTCCGGAGGCCAAGTCGAAGGAAATCGACAATGCCCACAAGCAGATCAGTGACGTCGAGAAACAACACAAGAAGGGCGTCATCACCAATCAGGAACGCTACAACAAGGTGATCGACATCTGGACGCATTGCACCGACCAGATTGCGAACGTCATGTTGAAGACGTTGGAAGCCAACCAGAACAAGAAGGAATACAACCCAGTGTTCCTGATGGTCGATTCCGGCGCTCGGGGTAATAAGGCCCAGGTGCGTCAGTTGGCCGGTCTCCGCGGTCTGATGGCCAAACCTGACGGTTCCATCATCGAGAAACCAATTCTGTCGAACTTCCGGGAGGGTCTGACCGTGCTCGAGTACTTCATCTCGACGCACGGCGCCCGTAAGGGCCTGGCCGACACCGCCCTTAAAACCGCTGACTCGGGTTACATGACCCGTAAACTCGTCGATGCGGCCCAGGACGTCATCATTCGCGACCACGATTGCGGAACCAACAACGGTATCTTTGTCGCCTCCATTTACGAAGGTGAAGAGGAAGTCGTGAAGATCAGTGAGCGTATCTTTGGCCGGTATTCCGCCGAAGACATCTACGACCCGTCCAACCTTCAGCATAAACTCATCGGCGCGGCCGAGGAGTTTGATGAAGTCCGCGCGAAGTCAATCGAGCGGGCCGGTATTGAGAAGGTCAAGATTCGCTCAGTGCTGACCTGCGAGACCAAGGTAGGCGTTTGTGCCCGTTGCTACGGCCGTAACCTCGGCACGGGCCGGTTGGTTGAGCCCGGTGAAGCCGTCGGCATCATCGCCGCCCAATCCATCGGTGAACCGGGAACGCAGCTCACCATGCGTACGTTCCACATCGGTGGCGCCGCCGCTCAGACCTACAAGCAGCCCCAGATCAAGTCCAAGCACGACGGCACAGTTCACTACCATGACCTGCGTGTGGTGACCTTGGATGACGGCAATAACATTGTCCTCAACAAGAATGGTTCGATCACCATCACTTCGCCGGACGGCAAGGAATTGGAATCCCACACCATCGTCGTTGGTTCGGTGATCTCCGTTCCCGAGAATGGTCAGGTCAAGAAGGGTGACATCTTCGTGGAGTGGGATGCGTACAACGTCCCCATTATCTCGGAGAAGACCGGTCAGGTGAAGTTCGTCGACATCATCGAGGGCGTCACCATGAAGCAGGAGGTTGACGAAGCCACTGGCCAGGAAGACTTGGTCATCATCGAGCACAAGGAAGACCTGCATCCGCAGATCATCGTTGAGAACGAGAAGGGTGAACCTCTGGCTCAGTACCCGATTCCTGCGGGTGCGCACTTGGTAGTCACCGAGGGCGACGAGATCGGGGCCGGTTCGTTGCTCGCCAAGACTCCGCGTAAGGCGTCGAAGACCAAGGACATCACTGGCGGTCTCCCGCGTGTGGCCGAACTCTTCGAAGCCCGGCGCCCCAAGGATGCGGCGGAAATCGCCCGCATCGACGGTGTGGTGGACTTCGGTCCTTCAATCCGCGGCAAACGCTGCATCATCGTCAAGGATCCGCAGACCGACACCGAGGAAGAACACTTGGTTCCGATGAGCAAGCACGTCATCGTCTACAAGGGTGACTTCGTGAAGAAGGGTCAGCAGTTGACCGACGGTCCGGTGGTCCCCCACGAGATTCTGGACGTCTGCGGACCCCACGAGCTCCAGGAACACCTCGTCAACGAAGTTCAGGAGGTCTATCGACTCCAGGGCGTGACGATCAACGACAAGCACGTCGAGATCATCATTCGCCAGATGCTGCGCAAGGTCCGGATCACCGAACCCGGCGACACCATCTTCCTCTGGGGCGAGCAGATCGATAAGACGATGTTCGAGGACGAGAATGCCCGCGTGGAGAAGATGGGTGGTAAACCCGCTGAAGCCGCGCCGGTGCTCCTGGGCATCACCAAGGCATCCTTGGAAACGGAGTCCTTCCTCAGCGCGGCCTCGTTCCAGGACACGACTCGAGTTCTCACCGAAGCGGCTACGATGGGCAAGAGCGACGCCCTCCGTGGCTTCAAGGAAAACGTGATCATGGGTCACATCATCCCGGCCGGAACCGGCTTCGTCGGACACCGCGGCGTCAAGATCAAGGCGTTGGTGGAGGTTCCTGATGATCCGGAACCCGCAGTGCCGGAGAATCAGACTCCGACCGAGATGGCTCCGTCTCCCCTGACGGCCTGACGGGCGTCAGACTGAAGAAATATAGCAAGAAGGGCGGCCCAGTCGGCCGCCCTTTTTCGTTGGGTTGTCGCCCGGGCTCCGTCCTTAGTTCTTAGTTCGACAACCTAGGCGAGCCGAGGGTTTCGACGACAGCGTCGTGAAGGGATCTCACAATTCGGGTCAATTGGGATGGCGTGGTGCAGTAGGGTGGCATGAGGACGACCACATTCCCGATGGGCCGGGTCAATACCCCCCGTTTGGCCATGGCTTCACAAACTCGGATTCCCGCCCGTTCCGCCAGTGCGAAAGGCTCGCGCGTCGTCCAATCGCGAACCAGTTCCACTCCCACCACCAGTCCAACTTGTCTGATATCGCCAACTGAAGGCAGTGACCAAAGGTGGGTCAGTTCGGAAGCGAGTTGTCGTTCGAGCCGTTTTCGTTCCCATCGCGCCTCCCGAGGTGTGAGTAACTCAAGACTCGCCAGGGCTGTGGCGGCGGCCAGCGGATTGGCAGTGAAGCTGTGGCCGTGGAAGAAGGTCTTGAACTCCGCATACTCCCCCAGGAACGCGTCGAAAATGGTCGGCGAAGTCAGCGTGACTGCAAGCGGCAAATAGCCGCCGGCGAGTCCCTTGGCCAGACACAGAAGGTCAGGCCGGACACCCTCCTCCAAGGCGGCGAAGAGCGTGTTGCCCCCGGTCCGACCAAAACCCGTCATGACTTCGTCAGCGATGAGGAGGGCACCATGTTCCCGTGCGAGGGCACTTGTTCGGGCCAACCATCCCTCTGGCTGGGGAATCATTCCAGCGGCGCCTTGAATTCGGGGTTCAAACGCGAAGGCGGAATACGGCCGCTTTTGCCGACGGGCAGTCTCCAGTTTGGCTTCCATTTGGCCCACGCATTCCCAATGACAGGAGCGATAGGTTCGGGCGTCAGCACGCTCTGGAGAAGCCCGATTGAAGGGACACCGGTAACAGTAAGGAGCCATCACGGAATCGGACTTGAAGAGGAGTCCGGAGAACGAGCGATGGAACAGAGGACTGTGCCCTAAGGAGACCGCGCCAATCGTGTCGCCATGATAGGCACCCTCCAGCGAAAGGAAGCGCGGCGCCGGTCGGGCGCCCCGGGTTCGGCGGGTGAATTCGTAGGCCAGCTTCAGAGCAACTTCGAGGGCAGTGGATCCGTCGTCGGAAAAAAAGGATCGAACGAGTTCCGGTCCGACGGCTTTCCCACTTCGGGTCAGGAGCGCGAGTTGAGCGGCCAGCAAACTGGCGGGTGGATTGGCAAAACCCAAGGCGGAGGTGTGGGCCACCCGCTTCAGTTGCTGTCGGAGGGCGCGGTTGAGATGCGGATGGTTGTGGCCGTGCAGATTGGTCCAAATGGAGGAGTTTGCGTCCAAGTAGGCGCGACCTTGGACATCCTTCAGAACCGCTCCTCGACCACTCGCCAAGACGATAGGCTCCTGCTGGAGCCAATCCTTCATCTGCGTGAATGGGTGCCAGACGAACTTTTGATCAAGTCGGGCGAAGTTGGGTTTCACGGGGGTAAGGGAACAATCTCAGGCCTCGGCAGCGGTCAGGTTCGACCCGGCCGGCAGAACTTCGAGCAGGCACTGCAGGTCGGTGAGTTCATGTCCGGCAGTGACACTAAACCGCAGACGGGCCGAATCGCGGGCCACGGTAGGATAGCGGATGGCCGGTACCCAGATTCCCTGGGACCGCAATCGGGCTGCGGCAACCATCGCAGCGTCCGCTGGTCCCAGGATGAGGGGGAGAATAGCGCTGGTTGGCGGGCGCCCCGGCTGCAGTTTTGCGGCGAGTTGTCGAGCGATCGCCCAAACCTGGGAACAACGCTGGGCTCCTTCGCTTCCCTGAATCAGCTTTAGGGCGGCTTGGGCGGAGGCGACCGCCGCTGGTGCCGGGGCCGTGGAAAACATGAAACTCCGAGCGCGATGAATCAGGAAATCAATGAGGGCTCGGGACCCGGCGACATAACCTCCAGCCGATGCGAGGGCCTTTCCCAAGGTGCCCATTTGAATCTCCACGTGAGCGTCGAGTTCCAGGGCTCGAATTAGCCCGGAGCGAGCGGTGCCAAACAACCCAAGCGCGTGCGCTTCGTCCACCATCAACCACGCCCCGTAGCGGTCCTTCAGTTGGACGATTCCCGGCAAGGGTGCCTGATCCCCATCCATCGAAAACACGCTTTCGGTGACGATTAGAATTCGGCTTTTCCCGGAACCGCGTCGTTGGTCCGCCCACTTCAGAACATCCTCCAGCGATTCCAGGTCATTGTGGCGAAAGACCCGCAACGTGGCCTTGCTCAAGCGCGCGCCATCCACGCAGCAGGCATGAACCCGCTTGTCGAGAATCACGACGTCGTCACTCCCCAAGAGGGCGGGTATCACCCCGAGGGCCGTGGCATAACCACTGCCAAACGTCAGGGCGGCGGAAGTCCCCTTCCAGTGGGCCAGAGACTCTTCCAGTTCGTGATGAAGGGCGAGGGATCCGGAGACCAGGCGGGAGGCACCGCTGCCCGAACCCCAATCACGAAGTGCCCGGACGGCGGCCTCTTGGAGTTCCGGATGATGGAGCAAACCCAGATAGTCGTTGGATGCGAAGTTGATCAACTCCAGACCTTCGACGACGAGACGGGTTCCGGAAGTGGCGGCCACCCGGCGCAATTCCCGGCGCAAACCGGCGATGGACCAGTCGGCCAATTCTCCCGCCAGCGTTTCATCGAGTTCCGGCATCGCGTATCCCGCTTCCTATCAGCCAAGAGGTCCGGGTTCAAAACATCCCTGCGATGCGGCCTAGAATCGCTCTGCCGAGAGCGGTAAGAATTTTCTCGGGAGTGCTAATCCGAAATGGTCGAGCCAACGGCAACTCTCAGAAATGCAACTGGGTCGGTGCCGAAAAATCCTCCTAGAAGTTCCGCTTCCGGGTTTGCGTCTGGAGCCGACCTCTCTAGGCTTCGCGCCGCATGAAGGGCATTATTCTGGCGGGTGGTGCCGGTTCCCGGCTGTACCCTCTAACCCTCGTCGCTTCCAAACAACTCCAACCGGTTTACGACAAACCGATGGTTTATTACCCGCTGACCACCCTGATTGAAGGGGGAGTGCGGGAATTTTGTTTGATCTCGACGCCTCACGATCTCCCTCGTTTCCGGCAATTGCTCGGCGACGGTTCGCGCTTTGGCGTGACCTTCGACTACCGCGAGCAGGCCAAGCCCGAGGGAATTGCCCAGGCATTCCGTCTGGCGGACACCTTCATTGGCAGCGATCCGGTCACCCTGATCCTTGGTGACAACATCTTCTGGGGTGGCGACGCGTTCCAGCGGGCGTTCAGCGAGTTTACCGGGGGCGCCACTATCTTTGGATATCACGTTCATGATCCCGAGCGGTATGGCGTGGTGGAGTTCGATGCCACGGGCAAAGCGATTTCGATTGAGGAGAAGCCCCAGAAACCCAAGAGCAGTTTCGCCGTGCCCGGTCTGTACATCTACGACAACTCGATTGTTCAGATAGCCCGGGATTTGAAGCCCAGTGCGCGAGGTGAACTCGAGATCACTGACGTCAATGTCGAGTACCTGCGCCGGGGAACCCTCCGCGTCTGCAAGCTGGCGCGCGGCTTCGCTTGGCTCGATGCCGGGACCAGCAGCAGCCTGCACGACGCGAGCGCCTACGTGCAGACCATTGAACAGCGGCAGGGAATCAAGGTGGGTTGTCCGGAGGAAGCGGCGTTCCGTCGCGGATTTCTTTCCCTCGATCAGCTGGCCCAAGTATCGGCGGCCATGCCGCGTTGCGAGTACCGGGCTTACCTCGAGGAAGTCGTCGCGGAAGCCCGACGTGGCTGATCCTTACCGCAACAAGCCGGTATTCGAACCGGGTTTCGTTCCAGTCTCTCACCCCCACGTTTCCAGACCATGATCCTATTGCTTGGCGCCACCGGCTACGTCGGTCAGGCCTTTGCTGATGAGTTGACCGCTCGAGGGACTCCGTTCCGCGCGGTGTCTCGTTCCGAAGTCGATTACACCCGGTTTACTCCGCTCTGCAGTCTGTTGCGCGCCGTCCGACCGGAGTTCGTTGTGAATTGTGCCGGATACACCGGCAAACCCAATGTCGATGCCTGCGAAGTCGCCCGAGCCGACACGCTTCAGGGCAATACTCTTTTTCCGCTGACCTTGGCTCAGGCCTGCACGGCCGAAGGAATCCCCTATGGCCATGTGTCCTCCGGATGCATCTACGCGGGAGCCAAGATCTCGGATCAGGCAGGAAATTTTCGTCCGGAAAAGGACCTGATGACTCCGGGTGTGTTTCATCTGGTCACGCAGCATCCGGAGCGGGTGCATGGGTTCACGGAACTGGATCCGCCCAATTTTTCCTTCCGAGACGGTCCCTGCAGTTTCTATAGCGGCACCAAGGCCCTGGGCGAAGAAGCGATGGCGGGTGTGGGGGATGGTTATCTCTGGCGGTTGCGCATTCCCTTTGATCGCTATGACAGTCCGCGCAACTACCTGAGCAAGGTGCAACGGTACTCCCGGGTGTATGACAACGTGAACGCTGTCTCGCATCGGGCGGACTTTGCCAAGGCCTGCCTTGATCTGTGGAAGCTTCGGGCTCCCTTCGGGATCTACAACGTCACCAATCCCGGCTGGGTCACGACTCGGCAGGTGGTGGAGAAGGTCAAGGCCATCCTCCGTTTGGAGCGAACCTTCGAGTACTTCGAGAACGACAGTGAGTTTTACAAAACAGCGGCGCAGACTCCTCGCTCGAATTGCGTTCTGGATGTGAGCAAGTTGCTGGCGACCGGCGTCCGCATTCGCCCGGTGGATGAGGCCCTCGAAGAATCCCTCCGCAATTGGGTCCCCGAGTCGAAATAATTCCTTTCCCGAACTGACCCTCCGATCCCTCGCGCATGAACCTTCTCGTTACCGGTGGTGCCGGCTTCATCGGCTCAAATCTGATCCAGCACATCATCGACCGTCCGGAGATCACCCGATTGGTTAACCTGGACGCCCTCACCTATGCCGGACACCTCGCCAATCTTCGGGCGGTGTCCCAGCATCCCAAGTACGCGTTTGAGAAGGTGGATCTGCGCGACAAGGCGGAGGTCGTGCGCGTGGTGCGTCAGTACGAAATTTCCCACGTGCTCCATTTGGCGGCCGAATCTCATGTGGACCGTTCCATCTCGGGACCAGGCGACTTCATTTCGACCAACATCGTCGGGACTTTCCATCTGTTGGATGCCTGCCGCGATCTTTGGAATGGCAGCTTCGCCAATCGTCGGTTTCATCACGTCAGCACCGACGAAGTTTACGGATCCCTGGGAGCAACTGGATTTTTCCTGGAGACCACGCCGTACGCGCCCAATTCGCCCTATTCCGCCAGCAAGGCGTCGAGCGACCTGCTCGTTCGGGCTTACCACCACACCTACGGGCTGCCAACGGTGGTGACCAACTGTTCCAATAATTACGGCCCGTATCAGTTTCCCGAGAAGCTGATCCCAGTGGTCCTGCAAAGCCTCCTGGCTCGGAAGTCGATTCCGGTCTACGGCGACGGGATGAACATTCGCGACTGGTTGTTTGTGCGCGATCATTGCGAAGCTCTGTGGCAGGTCCTGAATCGCGGACGGGAAGGCGAGACCTACAACATCGGGGGCCACAACGAATGGGCGAATATCCATATTGTGCAGCTCATGTGTGACTTGGTGGACGAGCTGAAGCCGGATCTGGGCGGGAATTCGCGGTCGCTGATTACCTATGTGAAGGACCGTCCCGGCCACGATCGCCGGTATGCGATCGACGCGGGCAAGATTCAGCGCGAGTTGGGTTGGACTCCGGAGTACACCTTCGAGCGGGGAATCCGTGAGACGGTGAAGTGGTACCTGGAACATCAGGACTGGGTCGCCGAAGTGAAACAGGCCAAGTCCTGAGGGCGGTGGAGGGACGGACGCAGTGTCCTTCCGGTCGGCGGCCGCTGGAATTGAGTCGACTGACACGAGGCTTTGGGAGAATCAGTGGTGTCGGAAATTCTCCATCATGCAGGCCAAAATTGCGGAGAATCTGTTGGAGATCTTGGAGGCTCGTTTTGAAGCCAACCGGCATCGTCATCGCGACCTCGAATGGCCAAAAGTCTGCGCTCGGATCAAGACTGACACTGCAGCGCTACGAGCTCTTCAGGCTATGGAATCGACGGGTGGAGAGCCGGATGTGGTGGGATACTCGAAGGGGTCAGGCCGCTTCACCTTTTGCGATTGTTCGGCCGAGAGTCCCAGTGGACGGAGGAGCCTCTGCTACGACCCCGCAGCCTTGGAGTCCCGAAAGGAACACAAACCCGTGAACAGTGCGGTTGGCCTGGCAGTTTCCATGGGCGTGGAGTTCCTCACAGTGGAGGGGTATCGCGAACTTCAGGAATTGGGGGATTTCGATACTAAGACCTCCAGTTGGCTCAGGACTCCGACCGACATCAGGTCGCTGGGAGGAGCGCTTTTCGGCGACAAACGGTATGGGCAAGTGTTCGTGTACCATAACGGTGCGCAGTCGTATTACGCTGCGCGAGGGTTCCGTGGAACCCTCAGGGTCTGAGGGGGAGTTCGGGTGATTTTTGGGACGTTGGGACGCCGGGGGGCTTTCGGCGGAAACATTTTTGGTTGATTGGGGTTTCAAGCCCGTCGCCATGACGAGCTCCAGCCGATCCCCGATCGCGACCCGTCAGAATCAGATTCTCGGGTGCTTACTGGGCTGCGCCGTGGGCGATTCAATGGGTTTGCCCTACGAGGGGCTGTCGCGACGCCGGACCGCTCAATTTCTCAGGTTGCCCTTGAGACAGAGCTTCCTGGCTAGTCGGGGAATGGTCAGTGACGACACCGACCACACTGTGTTCGTTGCCCAATCTTTGGCTCTGAATCCGGTCTCCCCGGAACGCTTTGCCAGTTCGCTCGCCTGGCGGCTGCGGTTTTGGCTACTGTGTTTTCCCGCCGGTATCGGTTGGGCTACCCTGCGGAGTACGGTTCGGCTGTGGTTTGGTGTTTCGCCGGCACGAAGTGGGGTGTTTTCGGCGGGAAATGGAGCGGCGATGCGCTCGGCGATTATCGGAGTCTACCAGCCATCCGATCGGGAACTGCGCCGAAGATTCGTCAGCGCGTCGACCCGGATCACCCATTCCGACCCTCAAGCGGAGTTTGGTGCTCAGGCCATCGCCGAAGTAGCCGCTTGGATTGCCCGGGAGAATTCCCGGCCAACAATTTCGGATTTGGAACTGATGCTTCGATCGGCGGGGGAAGGTCGGGTATGGGAGGAGGCAACAGGCCGCACGTTACTGGCCTGTCAGGAAGGGAACGTCGAGCACGCATTACCCAAGAATCGCCGGGAGCGGGGAGTATCCGGATACATCGGCCACACCATGCCCGTCGCAGTCTCGGCTTGGTTCATCCACTACGGTGACTTCCGTAAAACCATTGAGACGGTGGTCTCTCTCGGAGGGGATACCGATACGGTGGCGGCCATTGCCGGGGCGCTGGCAGGGTTGTCCGCGATGCCGTCGGGAATCCCGGCGGATTGGGTGTCTCAGCTCGTCGACTGCCCGCATGGGCCGCGGTACTTCTCACAGTTGGCCGACTCGATGGCGCAGGGACGGACGGACCACACGGCCTTCTCGTGGTGGCTGTTTCCGCGGGGAGTGATCTTTACGGCGATTGTTTTGGCCCACGGATTCCGCCGACTGCTGCCACCGTTTTGATTCCACCGTTGATGAGGCTCTTCGCGGTCTGCTCACAACGGACGCAGACGCGGCCACTCGGTTTCAAAGCCCTGGGTGCGGAGGAGTTGCTGGAACTCAGCCAGCCGCTTCGGGTCCTTGCGGATTTGGCGGGGCGGCTCTTTGGTTCGCAGGGATTGGGCGACCAGCCAGCCCACGGCTTCGCCAATGTTCCATTCAACTGGATGCAGCCGGTAGCATCCGTTGGTGATGTGAGTGACTCCGAGATTCTTGCAGGCGGGCAGCAGATTCTCGACGCGGCGCGGAATCAACGCACCAAGCGGAATCTGGAAGGGCAGGGAACTCAGGTCGATGTAGTTGTCTCCCGTGGTGCTGGGATGCAGGTCGATCCGATACGCGCCGATCCCCACGGAGTCAGCAAAGACGGCGGCAGTGACTTCCTCCTTGGGCCGCCCCGTTTCCTTCATGCGATACTCGGTGCTGACGTGCTGTTCGAGGACCGTGAATTCAGCCCGAATGCGTCGGGACTCCCGGACATAGATTGCTTTGGCCAATCCTTCGGTCGTTCCTACCACGTCGGTGCGCAGCCGGAGTCCGGGCCAACCGGTTCCGCCATCGGGTCGCGGGGCTTCGGTTTGCATCCAATACAGCAGTGACAGGCTGAGATCGCGTCCGCGCTGCGCATGCCGGGCTGCTTCCTCCGCACTGACGCCGACCAGCGGGCCCAGCCAGTAGTCGTTCTGCGGCCAGTTGATGAGTGAGATTCCGCTGGGGTAGGTGCCGGGCAGAAAGTTGGTCGGGTCGGCGATGCGCCGATAGACGAACAGATTCAGACCGGATCCAGGTCCGGTGGGATCGAAGGAAACCTGTCGGGGTTCCAGAGTGATGGGATTGCTCATGTCCCAACTCAACAGTCGCCCGGGCCAACTGGGCCGCATCGCCGGAACGTAATCCCGCCAGAAGGCGTAATCCGTGGGTCGGTCGATGGTGTGATTCTGGCCGGCCAGATGATCCACGGCGAAGCACCAGGTGAAGGCTTGTTGATTCAGCGGTTGGGCTTGTTCGGGGGCGTGGGGTTCCCCGGTTTCGGCGCGGCTCTCGGCGCCCATGACGAACTCTGTGCCGGTGAGTGGCAGCAGGTCGCCCAATTCAGTGGCATCGACAAAATACGGGGCGGTCCAGGTGGTTTCCCGCTGGGTGAGACGGCTTCGGACCGTTACCGACTGAACCCGGTCTCCGTTCATTTCCGCCCGGACCGGGACGTGTTCGGTGAGGATCTGGAGTCGACCGCCACTCACGAAGGGGGCCAGGGTGTTGAGCAACACGGCGAGCGAGACGCGTGGTTCCAAGCAGAGGCGGCTGACGGACCCGTTCCCGGGATTCAGGCGCGAATTGGCCCGTGCTTCGGCCGTGAGCGGATAGTGATCCCGGTAGTACTGGCGAGCGGCGTTGCGAAACTCCCGATACGAACGCGTGCAGCCGAATTGCTCGATCCAAGGGTGCTCGTCGGGCGGGACGGCCTGGGAGGTCAATTGACCGCCGATCCATTCGGTCTCCTCCGTCAGGACCACTCGCAGTCCTGCCCGACAGGCCGCCAGAGCCGCGGCATACCCTCCGAGTCCGCCGCCAATAATCACGACATCGGCTTGGTTCTCCCAGCCCAGGGCCTCGGCTAGCAATGATGACGCCGTAAGGACGGGCCAAGCGGCGAGTGTGGACTGGAGAAAGCGGCGGCGAGGGAAGGCGCTCACGAGTGGAAGAATCGTCTGACTTCCTTTGGGGCGCACGCGGAATCCTATCGAGTGTCCGAGTTCTCGACCGCAACGAGCGTGGAGAACGATCGCCAAGAGGTCGGCTGGCCTGGATCCCGACCCCAAATCCTTTGAACTTCCGCGCATTCTCATCGTCGAAGCTCGACTTCACGAGGTTGGCTTTGCTTGGCTTCGGGTCGACAGTCCCACGAAATTATGTCCAGTCCCAACCCGGAACTCGCCGCCCAGCTCAAGGCCGCTGCGGAACATCTCGCCCTGGTTCGAACCGAAGTCGGCAAAGTCATTGTGGGCCAGCGCGACCTGGTCTATCGGCTGATCGTGGGTCTGGTGGCCCGCGGCCACATTCTGCTGGAAGGACTGCCCGGGTTGGCCAAGACCGCGGCGGTCAGTTCGCTGGCCCGCGCTACGCACTGTCAGTTTTCGCGGATCCAATTCACCCCCGACCTCCTGCCGGGCGACATCACCGGCACCCTGATTTACGACCCAATTAAGGGAACCTACTCCACCCGGCAGGGCCCCATTTTTGCCAACCTCGTGCTGGCCGACGAAATCAATCGGGCTCCCTCGAAGGTCCAGTCCGCCTTGCTGGAAGCGATGCAGGAACGGCAGACGACCATCGGCGACAAGACCTGGCCGCTGCCCGATCCGTTCCTGGTGCTGGCCACCCAGAATCCCATCGAACAGGAAGGCACGTATCCGCTGCCCGAGGCGCAAATGGATCGCTTCATGTTGAAGGTGATCGTGGGTTATCCCAGCGCCGCGGAGGAGTTGATCATTCTCGATCGGATGGCCTCGACCCGTCCGGACTTCTCCTTGAACGCGGTGGTTTCTCCTGAGGAAATCATCGGTTACCAGGGGTTGATCAACCACATCCACGTGGACGCCTTGGTGAAGGATTACGTGGTGCGTCTGGTGGTGGCGACTCGCGAAGCGGCGTCCGGCAAAGGTGTGGCCCCGGAGCTGAAGCGATTGGTGCGCATTGGCGCCAGTCCGCGCGCGACCATCAATCTCACCTTGGCCGCCCGGGCTTGCGCGCTGTTGGAAGGTCGCGATCACGTCACGCCGGATGACATTAAGCTAATTGCTCCCGACGTGCTGCGGCACCGCATTTTGCTGACCTACGAGGCGGAGGCGGAGGAAATCACGACCGAAAGCATCGTCCAGACACTGTTGAGCAAGGTGAAGGTTCCGTGAGGCGGTTGTGGCTCGGCGAGTCCCTTGATGATTTAGACCATGCTGCCCTCTGACTACCTCAAGCGGCTTCGTCAGGTGGAGGTCCGCTCCCGGCTGGTCAGTGAACAGCTCATGGGCGGGCGTTTGACGAGCGTGTTCAAGGGCCGCGGGATGGACTTTGCCGATGTCCGGGAGTACGTGCCTGGGGATGACGTGCGCCGGATTGATTGGAACGTGACCGCTCGATTGCGCAAGCCGTTCATCAAGCGTCATATTGAAGAACGCGAGTTGGTGGTGATGCTGCTGGTGGATGTTTCGGCCAGCGGTCATTTCGGAACGGCGGCCGACGAGGTGATCGCCTCCGGGACGGGAGCGGAGACCAAGCGCGAGCTCGCTGCGGTCCTCGCCGGTGCCCTGGCGTTCAGTGCGGTGCGGGATGGTGATCGCGTGGGCATGCTGCTGTTTTCCGACCGGATTGAACGCTACGTGCCGCCGCGCAAGACCCGGGCGCACGTTACCCGGCTATTGCACGAATTGCTTTATACCGAACCGCAATCGGGAGGCACTTCGCTAACCATGGCTCTGAATTACTTGAACAACCTGCTGCATCGGCGCGCCCTGGTGTTCGTGCTTTCGGACTTCCACGATCCGCAGGAGGACCGGTGGCAACGCACGTTGGCCGCCACCAACCAGCGACATGAAGTGATCGCCCTGCGCACGGTGGATCAGCGGGAATTGGAACTGCCGGATGTGGGGTTAGCGCTGGTGCAAGATTCCGAGACCGGCGAAGTCATGGAGCTCGACACCAGCGATCCGGAAGTCCGGGCGAAATGGGCGGCGTTGGGAATGAAACGCCAGCAGGACTTGATTGCGACGTTCCGGCGTGGCCGAGTGCCGGAATTGGAAGTGCGGACGGATCAGCCGTGGCCGCAGCGGCTCCAGAAGTTCTTGGATTACTCCGCCAAACGGCGGGTTGCTTAGCCCATGAACCGCACCAGCCTGATTGAGGATTTCACGTTGCTGCCCCTACCGGCCTGGTGGGAGTCGCCGTGGGTATGGCTGGGGGCAGTGTTGGGGTTGGTGTTGTTCGCCTGGTTGGGTTCCTGGTGGTGGCGCCGGTGGGCGGTGCGGTTGAAGCCCGTCAGCGTCCAACCGCCGGAGCCGGATCGAACGCCGGACTTTCTGGCTCGCCTCGCCCAGTTGCGGGCGCGTCAGGGACAATTGAGCGCCTATGACCTGGCGATCGAGTGCTCGGACTTGTTGCGGGAGTATGTCGAGTGGCGGTTCCGGCTGGCCATCCGGTTTCAGACGACCCGGGAGTTTTTGGAAGCGGCTGCCCGGGATACGTCCATGGCGACCACCCAGCGAGACTGGCTCGGACGATACCTGCGCTTTTGTGATCTCGTGAAGTTTGCCCGTCAGGGTGCAACTCCGGCGGAACAGTCCAATCTGTTGGATTCGGCGGAGACGTTTCTCCGGGGCGGAACGGTGGTTCCGACCAAGCCCGCAGTCCTCCACACGCCATGAACGACGTGTCACTCAACTGGACGGGCTTTGAGTTTGAGTACCTGTGGGTGCTGTTACTCCTGTTGTTGCTGCCGCCCCTGGCGTGGTGGATGGGACGCCGCGGACCGCTGCCTTCGATTCCAGTGCCGACCCTGCGGGGGATGGAAAAATTGGGTTCGGCTCCGCGGTATCACGCCGGACAGTTCCAGCTGTACTGGCTGCTGATCCCCCTCGCGTTGCTGATTCTGGCCCTGGCCCGACCGCGCATTCCCCGGGGCGAAGTTCCCGATCCCAGCAAGGGAATCGACATCATGCTCGCGCTCGATTTTTCCCGGTCGATGGCCGAGACCGATTTTCGGTTGAAGGGACGCCGCGTTAGCCGCCGAGATGCGCTGGTGGTGGTCACCGAGGATTTCATTCGAGGACGTCCCAATGACCGGATTGGCATCGTCTGTTTTGCCCGAACCCCCTGGTTGGTCAGCCCCCTGACTCTGGATCATGACTGGGCCATTAATTCCCTGAAGGAAGCGGAACTGGCCACGGGAACTGGGATCGGCTGGGCGATTCAGGCATCCACGACGTTTCTGAAGCAGGACAGCGACCGGAGTCGGGTGATCATTCTGGTCACCGACGGCGACAATTCCGCCGGCCCCCGACCCCTGGAGACGGCGCCGATCGCGGTGCGAAATGGCATCAAGGTGTACACCATCATGGTCGGCCCGGAGTCGGTCACACCCTCGGCGGCGGCGAACCACGAACTCAACAAGGTGGCGCGCATGACCGGTGGGCTGTTTTTTCAAGCCCAGGACGCCCGGGCCTTGCGGGACATCTACGCCGCGATTGATCAACTCGAAAAACGGGAGTTGGTGCAAAAGCGGTACGTCAGCTGGCAGGAACTGTATCCCTGGTTTGCCTGGGCCGCCCTGGTGACCTGGCTGGGAGGAACCCTGTGGTCGCAGTTTTTCCGGAGGCGAGTGGCCTGAACCCATCCTGAACCCATGCGCTTCGCCCATTCTTGGTTGTTCTATCTGACGCCCTTCCTCGTGCTGGGTGTGGGTCTGCTGCTGTGGCGGGCCCAGCGGTGGGGACAACAGCGGAAGACAGTTTTCACGGGGGGAGAAAAGCGCGCTTGGGCCGAGTCCAATCGGTGGCCCGCAGCCGACCGATGGAGTTTGGTTCTGAGCCTGGCGACTTTGACCTTTGTCTTGCTGGCGTTGGCCCGGCCGCTCTGGTTCAAAAAGAACGATCGAACTGAACTTCAGGGCATTCCCTATCTGATCGCCTTGGATGCCTCGCGATCCATGCTGGCGACGGACATCAAGCCCAGCCGATGGTCCGTCGCGACCAATGCGCTGGACCGCTTTTTGGCGGCGACGAAGTCGGATCGGATCGGGCTGATCACCTTTAGCGGCGTGGCCTACCTGAACGCGCCCCTGACCTTCGATACCCTCGCCCTGCGCATGATGATGCGGTACCTGGATCCCAATACGCTGGAGGATCCTGGAAGCTCGTTGACCTCGGCCTTGGAGCGGGGCGGACGGTATTTCGAAACGAATCGGATTTCGCCCCGGTTGATCGTCTTGATTTCGGACGGTGAAGACCTCACGGGAAATCCCATTGAAACCGCCCGGCGCTTGTCCCGGCAGTATCAACTGAAAGTGGTCACGCTGGGGGTCGGAACAACCACTGGCGCCAAGGTTCCGATGTCCCGGGGCGGTTCGGCTCGCAACAGTTTTGGACAGGAAGTCATTTCCCGGTTGAACGAGAGCAATCTTCAACGATTGGCCACAGCTACGGGAGGCCGGTACTTCCGGTTTGGCGAGCGGGGCGAGGGGTTGGAGCAGTTTCGCAAGGAGGTGCTGGCGCCCATGACCGAGGCGGCCGCTCGGGAAGATCTGAAGAATTACCAGGAGTTGTTTCCGTTGCCGCTCGCGCTGGCGGTGGCGTGTCTTCTGGGGCAGGTTGTGCTCGCGGCCGAGCGGCGAATGAAGCCGCGTCGGTTGGTGTCGGTGGCCCGGCGCCCCGTAGCGGTCTCCTAACGCAAAACCAGAAAGGCAACGGATGCGAACGTGGAAGCACAGCGGACGAGTTCTGGGACTATGGCTGGCTCTGGGCGGCAGTGCGCCCCTGTGGGCGGCCTTGGATGTGGTGCCGCTCCAGCCGATGATGACCAACGGTCAGGCGGCAGCGGTTCTGGAGAAGCTGGCGGCCGAGTTGGAACGCGATCCGGACAACGCGCGGTTGCTCTATGACCATGGGCTGGCGGCCTATGCGATCGGGCAGTACGAGGATTCGCTGGTTTCATTGGATCGGGCGGAGGCTTTGGGGAATCGCAAAGTGGCCCGCAAGGCGCGATTTCAGAAGGGCAACGCGGAGTTCAAACTCGGCGTGGCGGCGCGGCAGACCAATCTGGAGGAAACCATTGCCCGTTGGCGGGAGTCGCTGCGGCAGTATGCGGCGCTGATCCGGGAGTCTGACGATCCCGAGCCCAAGGGGAACTTTGAGTATGTGCGGCGGGAGTTGATGACCCTGCTATTGGCGGATGCGAAACGGAATCTGGACGAGGCCAACCGCAAGGAGACGCCGCTGGCCCAGAAGCTGGAGAAGCTGCGCAACGCCTTCGAACGGTACACGGCTGCCCAGGAAACCGATCCCCAGAATTCCGAAGCCAAAGCCGGAGAACAAACCTCCCGGGACCAGCTGGCCGATGCGCTGATGAAAGAAGGCACCCGGAAATCCCAGTCCACCCGACTCGTGCAGCCTCGGGGGAACGAGGCGCCGATTCCCCGGCCCGACTTCAAGGAAATCGAGGAGGGCGTGGCCATGATTGAGGATGCCGCCCAATTGAAGCCGGACGACGCCGGCATCAAGGATGCGCTCCAGCAGGGCAAGGAGCGGTTGGCGGATGCACTGACCTTCAACGCTCGGATTCTCATGGCCAACGAGCTGCAAATGCCGTGGCCCAAAGAGAAACTGGCCGTCCTGCGCATGGCCAAGGAGCAGGTCGAGAAGGCGCTCGACAAAGTGCCTGATCACGAACCGGCCAAGGAGACTTTGGAAGCCGTCAACCGTCGCCTGGCGCAGGTCATGGAAGATCAGGCGGATCAGTTGGCCGAGAATGCCGATCAGCAGAGTTTGGAACAGAAGACGATGATGCTCTCGCAGTCGTTGGATTTTTATCAGCAAGCGGCCGAGTTGCAGCCGCGGCAGCAGGAACTCAAAAACAAGGCGGAGAACACTCAGAACCGCCTGGAGGAGGCGCTGTCCAAGCTGGCGGACCGGCTGATGCAAGAGCCCCGCTCGGAATCGATGGAGCAAAAGGCTGCGCGACTCGAAGGGGCGGAACAGGCGTTGAGTCAGTTGCAGGGATTGGAGCCGTCCGATGAAACGGGCGAGAAGCTCGAGCAAGTCAGCGAACAGTTGGACGGCATTCGCCAGAAGCTGGCCGAGCAGGGGAAGCAGGCGATGCCCAATCCGGGTGGTCAGCAGCCCCAAATGGCCCAGCAACCGCAGGGCCCGATGGGGCCGCCGATGGACGCCCCGCCGCGGGTGAATACGCCGGGAGCCAAGGGTGCTTGGCAGTCGCCGTTGATGAACCGGGCGCAGGATTATTGAGCCGGTCGTCCAGACGGAGGAGAGGGCTTGGGGTCAACGGTGATGCGGCACGCGAACCAATTGCTGGTCTTTCTGCGGGCACCCCGGCCGGGCACCGTTAAGACGAGACTGGCGGCCGCGATCGGCGCCGAAGCGGCCTTGCAGGCCTATGAGGAACTGCTGGAGGTGACAGTAACGGCCCTGGCGGATCTGACCGAAGTGGAACTGCGGTTCACTCCGGATGATGCGGCGGCGGAGGTGTCTGGGTTGGGGCCGGCGAGTTGGTCCAGATGTCCCCAGGGGCCCGGGGATTTGGGCGAGCGCCTGATCCGGGCGTTTGCGGATTCCTTCCGCGGCGGAGCGCGGGGCACAGTGGTGATCGGAACGGACTGTCCGTGGATCATGCCCGAGGACATTGGTGCCGCTTGGCTGGCCCTCGAGGAAGTCGATGTCGTGCTCGGACCAGCGGCCGATGGGGGCTATTGGCTGATCGCGCTGCGGGAGCCGCATCCGGAGTTGTTTCAGGGGATTTCCTGGGGACAGTCCACGGTCTTGGCGGAGACTCGACATCGGGCGGAACGGCTGGGGCTCCAGGTCCGCTTGCTGCGGGAACTGGCGGATGTGGACACGGTCGAGGACTGGCGGGCGTACCAATTGGCGCAAAGTCACTCGCCGCTTGAGTAACTTTGGGAAGCCTCCAGCTACCCCAGGTCGGCATCGAATGGACCCGGGAATCGCAACTTCCCCCTTGTTCAGGATCCGCCTCGCCCGCGATAACACACGCCTTCGATGAACATTCTAGATGACCTCGAGTGGCGGGGACTGATCGCCGACTGTACGGACTTTCCGGAGCTGAAGAAGCGGCTGTCGGCGGGGGCGATCACGCTGTACTGCGGCTTTGATCCGACCGCGGATTCCCTGCATGTCGGGCATCTGGTGCCGTTGTTGTGTCTGCGCCGGTTTCAGAATGCGGGACACATCCCGATTGCGGTGGCGGGCGGCGCCACGGGCAGCGTCGGCGATCCCAGCGGGAAATTTGCTGAGCGCAGTCTGCTCACCAAGGAACAAATCTCGGCCAATGTGGAGTCGGTGAAGCCGCAGTTGGCGCGCTTGCTGGACTTCCGGGTCACGCCCAACACCGCCCGTCTCGTGGACAATGCCGAGTGGACCGATGGCGTCTCCTTCATTGGGTTCCTTCGTGACATTGGAAAGCATTTCACGGTCAACCAAATGGTGGCCAAGGAATCGGTGCGGTCCCGGATGGAGGATCGCGAGGTGGGCATCAGCTTCACCGAGTTCAGCTACATGCTGCTGCAGGCCTTTGATTTCTACGTGCTGGCCCGGGATCAGGAATGTGAGTTGCAGATCGGCGGTTCCGATCAGTGGGGCAACATCACGATGGGCATCGAGCTGACCCGCAAGAAGCTGAGTCGGGGTGTCTTCGGTCTGACCCTGCCGCTGATCACCAAGGCGGATGGCACGAAGTTCGGCAAAACTGAGTCGGGCACCGTGTGGCTGGATCCCAAGAAGACGAGTCCGTACCGGTTCTACCAGTTTTGGCTGAACGCCGACGACCGGGATGTGATTCGTTATCTGAAGTTCTTCACCTTTCTGGGGCGGGACGAGATTGAGGCGCTGTCGGCGCAGCACACAGCGGATCCTGGAAAGCGGGTGGCGCACCGGGCGTTGGCGCAGACGCTCACGGAACTGATTCACGGCACGGCGGCCATGCAGGAAGCCATTCGCGCCAGTGAAATTCTCTTCTCAGGAGCCACGCTGGAAGGTCTCAGCGAAGAAACGTTCAACGAACTGGTCGGCGAGGTTCCGACGCGCAGCCTGACCGCACCGCTGGCCGACGCTGGCTTGCCGGTGATCGAGGCCTTTGTGGCGGCCGGCTTGTGTCCGAGCAAAGGACAGGGACGAAAAGACCTCGAAGGCGGCGGACTCTATCTCAACAATCATCGGCTCACCGAGGTGGGTCGGATGGTGACGTCTGCGGACCTGCTGTTTGGGAAGCATCTGCTGCTGCGAAAGGGTCGGAAGAATTACGTTGTGCTGAGTGTTCCCAATCCCTGAACTGCTTTCTTTGGTTCCATGAAGCGATTCAACTTAAGCGGCGAAGTGGCGGTGGTTTTGGGCGGCACGGGAGTGTTGGGCGGTGCCCTGGCCGAAGGATTGGCCGAGGCGGGGGCGACCGTGGCGGTGGTGGGCCGCAATGCGGAACGGGGCGAGGCCCGGGCCCAAGCCATTCGTAAAGCGGGAGGCCAGGCGCTCTTTGTGGCGGCGGACGCGGTGGATCGAGAGGGGCTTCAGCGGGCGCAGGAGGCCATCCGGAATCAGTTGGGAGCCCCTACGGTGCTGCTGAATGCCGCCGGCGGGAATGACCCCAAGGCCACGGTGACCGATACCCAGCAGTTTGAAAACTTGCCGCTGGACGCCTGGCGGGGGAATTTTGATCTGAACCTGGTGGGGGGCGTGCTGCTGCCGTGTCAGGTCTTCGGTCCCGCCATGGTGGCCGCGGGTCGGGGTAGCATCATCAACATCGCGAGTGTCTCGGCGCATCTGCCGCTGTCCCGGGTGGTGAGTTATTCGGCGGCGAAGGCGGCGGTGCTCAGTCTGACCCAGTTTCTGGCCCGGGAGTGGGCGCCCCGGGGCGTGCGTGTGAATTCCCTGACCCCGGGGTTCTTCCCGGCGGAACAGAATCGCCGGCTGCTGTTCAATGAAGACGGCTCGCCCACGGCCCGGACCCGCTCGATTCTGGGGCATACGCCGATGGGCCGGTTTGGTCGGCCGGAGGAATTGATCGGCGCGGCGGTGTTTTTGGCCAGTTCGGCGGCGAGTAGTTTTGTGACGGGAACGGATCTGCGGGTAGATGGCGGGTTCCTCTCGCAGACAATTTGAGGCGTTTCGTCTGCGGGCCGCGCTTTACAGGGAACGCGATCTTCGTAGGTTTGCGCGGTGAAACTCACCGTGGACACCTTCGCGCCGGAACTGGCCGCGGCACTCCATAGCTACGAGCGCCATGTGGTTTGCCTGGAGAAAGTCCCCGAGGAATGTGCGGCGACTCTGCAGTCGCTGATGGCCAAGGCGATTCAAGCGTACGAGAACCGGGCGCCCGAAATGCGCCACGGCATCGCTCTCGACCGCCACGTGACCATCATTCTCAGCCAAAACGACCATCCGCGGCCGCTTTGCGGGATTTATTTCAACCTGCATTCGCCCTACGCCAAGAAGTCCACCGGACGGGCGCGGGCGCAGCGGGCCTAGCCCGGATATCGCACACTCTTTCTGCTGCGGCTGGCTGCAAGCCCGTCTGGCGGCGTTGGCCTCGCATTCCTCGCCGGACAGTATGTCCCCATACAGCCCGGTTCGAAATCGTTTCGGCCGCCTTGCCAGACGGGCTTTCGCGGCGCCTCGCGACGAAAGCCTGTGAAATATCCGGGCAAGGATGGCGGAGCAGGGGAGACGTCCCGGGGACCAGGGGAATCGTCTCTCAGTACGGAAAATGATGGTAGTCGGCTTGGGATTTGCTCTTTTCTGAGCTCGATTCCATGAATTTCCTCAGCGGCGTGTCTCTCCCCCTTGGTCGCCGACGCCACCGTTCCTTCGGGAACCGGTTGCTCTTTCTTCTGTTGTGGGCTGGTTTGGTTGCCCACGCCGGGTCCATCCGGCGGGAAGTCTTCTTCGACATTCCCGGCAACTCCATCGCCGAGCTGACCAGTTCCCCCTCCTATCCCAACTCCCCGGGGTTGGTGGAGGATCTCACCGAGTTCTTCGAGGCTCCGACCGACCAGTTCGAAAACTACGGCCAACGGGTCCACGGCTACATCGTTCCTCCAGTCACCGGGAGTTACACCTTCTGGATCTCCTCCGACGACAACGGCGAACTGTATCTCAGCACGGATGAGAACCCCTCCAACGCCCGGCTGATCGGTTCCGTGCCGGAGTGGACCGGTTCGCGGGAATGGGAGAAGTACCCCCAACAGAAGTCGGCGACGATCAACCTTCAGGCCAACAAGGCTTACTACATTTCGGCGCTGATGAAGGAAGGTGGTGGCGGCGATAATCTGGCCGTGCGCTGGCTTCGGCCGGGAGGCATCGACGAGGGGCCGATTCCCGCCACGTACCTTCTGCCTTGGGGGACCGCTTTCACCCCGCCCGCGATCACCCAGCAGCCGACCAACACCACGGTTATCGAGGGGCAACTGGCCACCTTCGTGGTTAAGGTCAGCAACATCGATCCCGTCGCGGTGCAATGGCGCCGCAATGGCCAAACGCTCGCCGGTGCCAATTCCCTGGTGCTGTCGTACGGCCCGGTCACCTTGGATGATCAGGGAGCGTTGTTTGGGGCGGTCCTGACCAACCGTATTGGGGCCACCAACACGTCCACCGGAACGCTGACGGTCCTTCCCGACACGACGGCGCCGGTGCTGCTGTCGGGGGTCAATTTGGGCTCGGGCCGAATTCAACTGCAGTTCTCCGAACCAATGGACCCGACGTCCGCGGCGGCTCCGGCCAACTACACCGTGAGCGGCGGAATCACGGTTTCCGGGGCGGCGCTCGGCACCGATCCGCGAACCATTGTGCTGACGGTCTCCCCGCTGACCTTTGCGCAGAATTACTCGGTGACCGTCCGCGGATTGCGGGACCGGGCGCGGACTCCGAACACGGTCGCGGCGGGAAGCTCCATTGGGTTCCTCGCTTTGGAGTTGGTCTCGCAAAGCATCGGATCCGCCAATGGTTCCATCGTGCGACTGGGGGAGGGGGCCTTCCAGGTGACCGGAGGAGGCCGGGGTTCGGGCCGGACATCCGACGAGTATCAGTTTGCTTGGGAACAGCGGACCGGGGACTTCGATCTGCGCGTCCGCGTGGATTCCTTAGACATCACTGATCCGTACGTTCAAGCGGGGTTGATGGCTCGGGCGAGTCTCGAAACCAATTCCGCCTATGCCGCCGTGTTCACGAGTTCCGCGCAGGTGGGTTCGTACTTCGAGAGCCGATCCAGTGCGGGAGCCAATCAGGTGTCCGCCGCTCCGCGTGGCGGATTTCCCTTCAACGGTCGGATCACCTGGCTGCGCTTGCAGCGAATTGGCGGCACTG
This sequence comes from Verrucomicrobiota bacterium, assembly GCA_017309115.1. GTDB lineage: Bacteria > Verrucomicrobiota > Verrucomicrobiia > Limisphaerales > UBA9464 > UBA9464. Next base: position 106,525 of record JAFLEF010000017.1, read on the forward strand.
TCTCCGGGTTTGGGAGTTTGGATGGTCGGACCTGGACCTCGCTGGGCTCGGTCTCGATCAACCTGGGATCTCCGGTTTACGTCGGCTTGGCGGCCTCAAGTCGGGAAGTGGATTCCCAGACCACCGCCCGGTTCTATGACTACGGAGCCGTGGTCAATCCCGTCGTTGGGGTTTTGGATACCGGACGTGAGCCGCTGGGACCGACCACCCGAAAGACGGGAATCGTCGTCTCGGAAATCATGTATCACCCCCAGCCGCCGCCGGGAGTGACCAACAATCTGGAGTTCGTGGAACTGTACAATGCGGGTCCGGTCTTCGAAGAACTCGGCGGTTGGCGATTGGGCGGGGCGATTCAGTACACGTTTCCGGAGGGCTACAAACTCGAGGCCGGTGGCTTTGTGGTCGTGGCTGCTGATCCTGCGGGACTGCAAAGTGTGTCCAAGGTTCCCGGCGGACTCGGCCCCTTCAGTGGTTCGCTCAACAACTCCGGGGAGGTTCTCCAGGTCTTCGATGCGTTCGGAGCCCTAAAACTGGAAGTCGAGTACTCACCGAAAGCGCCCTGGCCAGTGGCCGCGGATGGTGGCGGCGTTTCGCTGGTACTCGCGCGGCCGAGTTACGGCCCGGATGATCCCCGGGCGTGGTCCGCCAGTGAGGTGATTGGTGGTTCCCCGGGGACCTACGATGCGATTCAGCCTTCCCCGCTGCGGGAAGTGGTGATCAATGAGTTCCTGGCTCACACCGATGATCCGCAATTGGATTTCGTGGAGCTGTTCAATCGGGGCAAGACGGAGGTCGATCTTTCCGGATGCGTCCTGACCGATGATCCCGCCACCAACCGGTTCCGTCTTCCGGCGGGCACGCGGATCGCCCCGCGCGGATATCTGGTGTTCGATCAGAATCAACTCGGCTTTCGTCTGAGTTCTGCTGGCGAACAGGTGTTCCTGCTGAGCGCGGACGGAACCCGGGTTCTCGATGCCGTGGAATTTGGCGGACAGGAGAACGGGGTCAGCTCGGGCCGAGCGCCGGATGGCAGTCAGACGATTCGGCGTCTGTTGCAGCCAACACCGGGAGCTGGCAATGCCGCGTGGCGTCAGGAGGCCATTGTCATCAACGAGCTGATGTACCAGCCGATCTCCCGCGATGACGCGGATGAGTATTTGGAATTGCACAATCGTTCGACTCAGCCGGTGAACTTGAGCGGCTGGCGGTTTACCGAGGGAGTGCAGTTTGAATTCGCTCCTGGCACGACCGTTCCCGCCGGGGGCTTTCTGGTTGTGGCCAAGGATGCGGCGCGCATTCGTTCCAATCACCCCACGCTGGAACCGTCCCGGGTGGTGGGCAATTATAGTGGGACCCTGGCCAATCGCGGGGAACGAGTTGCCTTGGCCATGCCGGATGAAGTCGTCGCGACTGACGACCAGGGAAATCAGGTGACGAACCTCATTCACATCGTGGTGGCCGAAGCGTTCTACCGGGAGAAGGATCGGTGGCATCAGTGGGCGGATGGCGGGGGATCGAGTTTGGAATTGACCGATCCCGATGCGGATCCGCTGGAGCCGTCCAATTGGGCGGATTCGGATGAATCAACCAAGGCACCGTGGACCACCGTCGCCTTTACGGGGAATCTTGATAACGGGATGGACGGTCGGTCCCCGGATCGATTCCAGATCAGTCTGATGGGAGCCGGGGAATGTCTGGTGGACGACGTGGAGTTTTTCAAAACGGGTGGGGCGAACCTGCTGGGGAATGCCGACTTCGAGGGGGCTTCGGGATGGCAATTCTGGGGCAACCATTTCCGGTCGCGGTTGCAGACGGGCGAGGCTTTCGCAGGAAATCGATGTTTGCGGTTGGTGGCCGAAGGAGATGGCGATACCGGACCCAACTGTGTTCGCGCGGATCTGGCTTCCACGCCAACGGCCAGTGGGCAGGCTACACTTCGGGCCAAGGTTCGCTGGTTGCGCGGATGGCCGGAAATTTTGTTGCGCACCCATGGCAACTGGATCGAGGCCTATGGGCGCCTTCCGGTGCCCAACAATCTGGGTTCGCCGGGTCAAGCGAACGGCCGGCTGCTGGTCAATGCGGGTCCGGTGATCACCGAGGTCCAGCATCGGCCGCTGCTGCCGGCGGTTGGCCAGGCGGTCACGGTGACGGCTCGCGTGGCGGATCCGGACGGACTCGGTTCGGTGGTGCTGCGCTTCCGAGTGGATCCGTCGGGCGCGGCGACCTCGGTGATCATGCGGGATGATGGTTCCGGAGTGGATGCCGCGGCTGGGGACGGCATTTACAGTGCGACGTTGACCGGCCGGAGTGAGGGCAGCCTGCTGGCCTTCCGGGTGGAGGCGACCGACGGCGCCAGTTTGCCAGCCAGCCGGGTTTTCCCGCCGAAGTTTCCGGAGAGCGAATGCCTGGTGCGCTGGGGCGATCCGGCTCCGAACGGGAGTTTCGGTCACTACCATTTGTGGACGACCCAAGCGACGGAGAACGCGCGCGGCAGCAGTTACGGTCTGAACAACCGCTTCCGCGATCTCACCGTGGTTTATGGCAATGCCCGGGCGATTTACGGTGCAGGGTTCCGGGACAAGGGCAGCCCGTTCCACGGTGGTTACGGAGACTTCGTGGTGACTGTTCCAGGCGACGATCTGCTCCTTGGCGCGGAGGACCGGGTGCTGGGATTGACTGGCAATGGCGATACCGAAGAGACGGGCATGCGGACCCAGGTGGCGAATTGGATCGCCTCCCGCCTGGGCATCCCGCATCTGCACAGCCACTACATCCGCCTGTACCGAAACGGCTCACAGTACTCCAACGTCACGGAGGATTTGGAGCAGCCCAACAATGACTTTGCCGAAGGGTTCTTCCCGGCCGTGGACGAGGGGGATTTGTACAAGATCGCGGTGTGGTTTGAATTCAATGACGACAACCAGGGATTCGATGCCCGGGGCGCGACCTTGGAGCGGTTCAATTCCGCCGGATTGGGCCTGAAGCCGGCGCGGTATCGGTGGAATTGGCAAACCCGCGGGTGGCTGGGATCCGCCAATAATCTCACCAACATCTTCAATCTGGTCGGCGCGGCCAACTCGACGACCGACTACGCCAACCGCATGCAGGCCGTGGCCGACATGGAGCAGTGGATGCGGGTCTTCGCCTTCAACCGGATTTGCGGCAACTGGGATTCCTGGACCTTCTCGGTGGGCCAGAACATGTACCTGTATTTCCAACCGGGTGAACGGGCCAAGCTGCTCCCGTGGGACATCGACTTTGTCCTGGGTCGGGGCAATGGACCCCAGGATCCACTCGGAGGCGGTAGCCTCGGAGGGTCCAATCAGGACCCCGTCGCGAATGCCTTCTATAACGAGCCGGCCTTTCGGCGCGCCTTGTTCCGGGCTTATCTGGATGCCGCCAACGGACCCCTGCTACCCGCTCAGTACGGACCGCAGCTGGAATCCCGCAAGGCGGTGCTTCAGAACAACGGGTTCACGGTGGGGGCCGCGGGAGATCTACGGGATCCCAAACCGATCGCGACCTACATCGACGCCCGACGCAACTTTCTCCTGAGTCAGGTGAACGCGGCCAATCGCGCATTCGCGATCACAACCAGTGGCGGCGCCAACTTCACCGCCACGCAGCCTGTCGCCACAATCACCGGGACTGCTCCGTTTGCAGTCGCTCAACTGGAGATCAACGGCGTGGTCTTCCCGGTGCGCTGGACCAACGTGAACACCTTCAGCGTCGCCGTTCCCCTGGCGGCGGGAGCCAATGCTTTGAACCTGGTCGGACGCGACCGCGCTGGAAACGTTGTTCCCGGTGCCACCGATTCGATCACCGTGACCTACAACGGTCCGGTGCCTCAGGCGGCGGATTTCCTGGTGATCAATGAAATCCAATACGACTCGCCCCTGCCCGGGGGTTCGTTCATCGAACTGTTCAACCGCTCGGTCAATGTGCCGTTCGATCTCTCCGGCCTGGTGCTCTCAGGCGTGGGCTACACCTTTCCCTCGAACGCCGTCATCGCGCCGAACTCGTATCTGGTGCTGGCCAAGGATCGCACGGCCTTTGCGCTCGCCTATGGCAATACGGTTCCCGTGTTCGATGTGTTTCCCGGATCGCTCGACAACGGGGGCGAGACGTTGACGTTGCTGGAACCGGGAACGACTCCGGGTACGGAGAAGGTGATCAGCTCGGTTCGCTATGATGACGATCCCCCCTGGCCGGCGGCCGCGGCCGGGCTCGGGTCGTCCCTGCAATTGGTGGATTCCAACCAAGGCGCGTGGCGGGTGGCCAACTGGACGGCGCCGGCGACGAATGACGTAAATCGAGTCACGCCGGGTCGAGCCAATGCCCTACGCAGTTCGCTGGCGGCATTTCCGACGCTCTGGCTCAACGAAGTGCTGCCCCAGAACGTGGACGGTCCGGTGGACAATCGCGGCGAACGCGAACCGTTCATCGAACTGTACAATTCCGGAACCGCTCCGGTCGAAGTGGCGGGCCTGGTGCTCACGGACTCCTATTCCGACTTGGCCCGCTGGAGCATTCCGGCGGGGACCCCAGCGTTGGCTCCCGGCGCCTTTCTGGTGATTTGGGCCGATGGCGAGCCGACGGAATCCGCAGCGGGATCGCTTCACTCCAACTTCCGACTGAACCCGACCAACGGCGCCGTGGCGCTGGTGTGGTCCCAGGGGAGTCCCGCTCAGCCGGCCGTCCTCGACTACGTCAACTACGCGCAGCAACCGATTGGGCGCAGTGTGGGCAGTTATCCGGACGGCGAGCCGCGGGGACGGCGAACGTTCTTCAAGGTGACTCCGGGGGCGCCGAATGATCCGGCTTTCCCGCCGGTGAACGTGGTGATCAATGAGTTCATGGCCAGCAATACTCGGACACTCACCAACGTGGTGAACGGCCGAAGGGATGACTGGTTTGAACTCTACAACGTCGGTTCCGCGCCCGTGGATCTGACGGGATACTTCCTCAGCGACAATCTGACCAACCGCACGCAGTTCCAGATTCCGGCGGGCTTCGTGGTGCCGCCCGGAGGGTTTTTGTTGGTGTGGGCGGATGAGGAAACCCGGGCCAACACCAATGGTTCGCCCCAACTGCACACAAATTTTCGGTTGGGTGCAGGCGGCGAAGATCTGGCGCTGTTCGGGCCGGACGGGGCGCTGGTGGATGGATTTTCCTTCGGCGCTCAGCAGTCGGATATCAGCCAGGGACGCTTCCCGGATGGTCAGGCAGGACCCTTGGTGGCACTGGAACAGCCTTCGCCCGGCGCACCGAACCTTCTGGCGGGCGGCAATCGTCCGCCGGTGGTGACGCCGATTGCTGATCTGACCCGGGCGGAAGGCACGTTGGTGCAGTTCCGGGTCCAAGCTACCGACGAACCCGGACAAACGATTCGCTACAGTCTGGGAGTGGATGCCCCGCCGGAAGCGGTGCTGAACGAAATTACCGGCGACTTCAATTGGACGCCGACCGAAGCCCAGGGACCAGGAGTGTACTCCTTTGCGGTTCGGGCTTCGGACAATGGAACCCCCTCCCGCACCGGCTCGACCCGCGTAACGGTGACAGTGACCGAGGCGAATCAGGCGCCGGCCTGGGTGGAGTTGAAGAATCAACTAGTGGACGAGCGATCCACGCTGTCGTTCCAGCTGGCGGCGACGGATGCTGACTTGCCGGCGAATACGTTGACCTATGAGTGGGTCGGCGAAGTGCCGCCGGGTTTGAGCTTGGATGCCGCGACCGGTCGCGTGACGTGGACGCCGACGGAGGCGCAGGGACCGGGGGTGTATCCCGTGCAGGTGCGAGTGGTGGATTCCGCCACGCCTTCGGCCAGTACGCCCGGGTCCTTCGTGATCACCGTCAACGAAGTGAACAACCCGCCGGATCTGGCGGACATCCAACCCCAGAGTGCGGTCGAGGGGCAGCCGTTCGTCCTTCGGGCGACCGCGGTCGATGCCGACAATCCCCCGGCATCGCTCCGGTATTCACTCGAGGGCACGATCCCGGCTGGACTGCACATCGAATCATCCACCGGCTTGATCAGTTGGACGCCCACGGAAACGCAAGGACCGGGCAATTACGTCATTCTGGTTCGGGTCACCGAGAACAATGCTGCCGGACTTAGCACCGCGCGGTCCTTCGGAATCAATGTGGCGGAGGCGAATCAGCCACCACGGCTGGATCCCTTGCCCGAGCTGACCGCCGAGGCTGGAACCACCGTTCGGTTCACCGCGACGGCGACGGATTTGGACCTGCCGGCGCAACCGTTGGTCTTCACCCTCGAAGGCACCCCGCCGCCGGGAGTGTCTTTGGATGGCAACACGGGCGAGTTCGCCTGGACCATTCCGGGCGATTCGCCGGCGGCCACCTACGAGCTGACGGTTCGCGTCAGCGATGGCGTGGAGGGTTCCAGCGCCTCGGCACCGCTGCGGATTCAAGTGACCCCTCGCTTCAACGTGGTGATCAGCGAGATCATGTACCGCCCGGCGTCGGTGAAGGGGGAGTACATCGAGCTGAAGAACGCGTCGGCGGTGACGGCGTGGGATCTGTCTGGGTACCGACTGATCGGAGAAACACTAAGTTTCACGTTCCCGACGGGCACGACGCTGGCTCCGGGCCAACTGCTCTGCGTAGCGTCGGACGCCGCGAGTTTCCGAACGCTCTACGGCGCCGTTCCCAGGTTGGCTGGAGCTTGGACGGGCAGTCTGGGAGTGCAGGATGATTACCTGCGCCTCAGCCCGCCGGCTCCGAGTTCGCGGATTCTCTCGCCCGTCCGGTACAGTGCCCGTGCGCCGTGGCCCGCAGCGGCCAATGGCTCGGGCGCATCCTTGCAGCTGATCGATGACCGGCAGAGTCCGGCCCGGGTGGCAAACTGGTCTGGAGCACCGGCCTACAATGGGCCGCGTCAGTTGGTGGTGCTGACCAACCAATGGCGCTATTACCAATCAGGTCCGCTGGAGGCCTCCTGGAAGAATCAGTCGTTTGTGGACTCCGCCTGGCCCCAGGGTCGAGGCCTGTTGTACCGGGAAGACGCGGACCTTCCCGCGCCCAAGAACACCCTGCTGAACCTGGGTCAATCCACGTATTACTTCCGCACCCGGTTTGAACTGCCTTCGGTTCCGGCTGGAGTCACGCTGAGCCTCTCCACGGTCATTGATGATGGCGCGGTGTTTTATCTGAACGGTCAGGAGATCTTCCGGCAAAACATCCCGCCGGACGCGGTGGTGGACTTCAACACGCCCGCCTCGCCGAATGTGGCCGATGCCACCCTGGTGGGGCCGATCACGCTTCCCGCTGGGGCCTTGCAGGTGGGAGTCAATGTGCTGGCGGTGGAAGTGCACCAGTCGGGACTGGGTAGTTCCGACATCGTCATGGGGTGCCGGCTGGATTTGGAGGGGGGCAATTTGCCGGGGCTGACTCCGGGCGCTTCCAACAACGTGGCGGCGGTGCGCGCGACTTTCCCAGAAATCTGGCTGAATGAAGTCGTTCCGAATAACACCACCGGGTTGGCCGACCGCTTCGGCGATCGAGAGCCTTGGGTGGAGATTCACAACGCCGGACGAATTGAGATTGGTTTGGATGGCTGGGCGCTGACGGATTCCCTGGGCACTCCGGGACGATGGGTGATTCCGGCCGGGACTCGAATTCCGGCTGGCGGCTTCGTGGTGGTGTTTCTCGACAACGAAGTCTCCGAGACTGGTGTCGGTGAGCTGCACGCCAGTTTCCGTCCGGCGACCGGTGCGGGACTGCTGGCCTTGTCGCGACCGACTCCCGCTGGCTGGGAACTCGCGGATTACCTGGAATACCCGGCCCTGGGAGCGAACGAAGCGTGGGCTTCGTTGCCGGACGGTCAGCCCTTTGTGCGGTCCCGGACCACCCGTCCAACTCCAGGGGCAGCGAATTCTCCGAGCGTGGCCAACCAACCTCCGGTGTTATCGGCGCTCGGAGCGATGAGTGTGGACGAGGGAACACAACTCCAACGGATGGCGTCAGCCGTGGATCCCGATGCCGGACAGATCCTGACCTATTCCTGGGTCGGTGAAGTACCGGCCGGCCTGACGTTGAATCCGGGCACGGGCTTGATCCGCTGGATTCCGGATGAAGCGGTGGGACCGGCCGTCGTTACGGTAACCCTGCGGGTGACCGACAACGGCCTTCCGGCTTTGAGCGACGAGGAGACCTTCACCATCACGGTTCGGGAAGTGAACCGGCAGCCGGTGGTGGATGCGGTCGCGGCCCAAGCCGCTTCGGTGGGAGAACTGTGGGTTCTGGCGGTGTCGGCGCGGGACTTCGACTTCCCGCCGCAGGCCCTGAGTTTCTCGCTGGAAGGGGCTCCGGCGGGCATGACGATCGGCGCGAGTTCGGGCGTGGTTTCCTGGACCCCTTCGGCCGCGGATGTGGGGACCCGACAATTCCAAGTGCGAGTGACGGATGCCGGTAGTCCCATTCTATCGGCGGCGACTCCGGTGATGGTGACGGTGACCGGTGGTTCCGGCTCGACCTTCCCGGTGGGTGCCGAGATTTCGAACAATGGCTTGAAGCTGACTTGGGCCTCGCAGTCTGGAGTCACCTATCGCGTCGAGACCGTGCCGGCTCTGGGACAAAGTTGGACGTTGCTCGAAAGCGTGGTCGGGACGGGGCAAGCCATGACCTACACTGTGCCAGTGGAACAGGCGCCGCCCCGGTTCTTCCGGGTCGTGGCGCCTTGAGTGAAGAAGTTGAGAGTTGAAAGTTGAAAGTTGAGAGCAACCAAAACCGGGGGACTGGTATGCAATGCGTCCACAAACCCGTCTGCCCTTCTACTAACGCGTTGGGATTCACGATTTTTCTCTCAGCTCTCAGCTCTCAGCTGGTCCGGCGAGCCGTGATTTCGAGGCGTTCGCATCGGAACAGGCTTGACCGCGGAATCAGTACGAGAAGGCTTGCGTGCACAATGCATTCAGACCTTTGGCGGCGATTTCAACTGGGACTCGGATTGGTTATGGCGGGTGGGTTCTCGGCCCTGGCCCAGGATGTCTCCAGCATTTCCCTCTACCGCTCCGGTTATTTTGAGCAGACCCAGCAGGCGCCGCCGGTGCCGATCCCGTCGAGTGACGAAGAGGTTCCTTTCTTCGTTTTGGCGGTGATGGAGATGAGTGGGGATTTTCTCAGCGACCCGGACAACCTGCTGTTTGTCCGCGGCGTCACGCTGCAACCGCCCACAGGATCGCTTCGGGGGATGGACTTCTTCGAGGAGTTTGGTGGGTTTGTATACTATCAGGAATTTCTCAGCCAAACCGCTTTGCAATCCGCGTTTCGCTCCGGGTCCTACACCTACACTTTCGACAGTTTCCTGACGGGCGAGTCGGAATACGTGCTGGGGGTCGACGAGACGCAATTGCCGTCGCCGGCTGAGGTTTTGAATTTTGCCTCGGCGCAAAGCATTCCCGCGGGCGCACCGTATACGCTTCGCTGGACTCCGGACTCACCCGCCCTCGGTGGCGTGCGGGTGGAGATTTACGATCAGGCGGACGGAATGCAGGTTTTCGATTCGGAACCCCGGTTGGGCGCCCTGAGTTCCTTGGAACTTCCGGGAACCATTTTCCAGGCGGGTCATACCTACTTGGCCGAAATTACGTTCACGCGATTCGACAGTCCGGACGGCTCCTCCGGGAGCGTGGCGCTCACGCGAGTTCCCCTGGCGTCATCCTCGGGCAATGTGCCCGCCCCGGTGATCAATACCATCACCTTGAATGGATCCGGGGAAGCCGTGTTGCTGATCCAATGCACGCCGGGAGTTCCGCTCCTCGTGCAGCAGAGCAACTCCCTCTCTGGCGGCTGGGAGACGAGTCAGACTGTGAATCCCACGGCCTCACCCGCCACCGTTACTTTACCCACTGCCTCGCTTTCGGACGTCGCGTTTCTGCGTGCGCTCCAGTGAAGCGAGTGGGCCCGTTCGGAGTCCCGGCTTGAGCCGGTCCCGGGTAATGCGCAAAGAGCCGGATGATTGATCCGCAGATTGACGCAGATCAGCGCAGATTTCGAAGGAAGGGAAGGATGGTACGAGCACTTCCCGTCGGGTCGAAGAAACGTTTCGGATTAAGAGTCGTGGAGACTAAAGAGATGCGTTTCTGCGGGTGGTCTTCCAATGAACCGGCGTCGTCTTTCCCGGTTCGGCCTCCAATTCTAACTCCTCGCCATGACGCCACGCGTTTGTCCCCTGGTGCAGAGTTATCGGGTGGAGAATGACCAACTTGAGCGGACCGGGAGGCACACTCTCGAAACCAAATCGACCTTCGGCATCGGTCAGAGTTTGGAATCGTCGCGAATCGAACCTGACTGGGTCATGAAGTCCACCCCGACCGAACAGGGCGAGCCGGACACCCGCCAAAGGTGTCGCATTAGATTCGAGATACCCCTGAATCTTGGCCCACGATTGCAGCCTCCAGGTCCTTTGGGACGAGGCCAGTTCGGCGGACAGATCCAGATATCCAGAGGGGTGAACGATTACAATTCGGGTCGAAGGATCCTCCCAGGTCAGACTCACTTGGCCCAGTTGGTCGGTCTGATGTTGAACCACCCCTGCGCGTTCGTTTCCTGAATACAGCGCAAATCCGTCGAGAATCGCTTGGGCACCAGAACGAAGGATGGCCACGTCCGCTCCGGTAACCAAACTTCCCTGCGGACTGGTCACGGCCAGGACGATTCCTGGGGTCGGCTTCAGGCTGGCATCTAGTTGGATGAGTCCTTCCTGAGTGGAAATCCATCGGGATGTAAACGGAGCGAATCCTTCCGCTGCGATGCGGACGTAGTAGCCGGCCTCCGGGGATTCGCTAACCACGGGTTCCGTCAGGGAAAGCTGGAATTGGCCCCCGCTGAACGACTCCCCAAAGCGCTCTCGAGAGCTCCAGACCAAATTGGTGACGACTCGGACTCCGTCGAAGGTTGCTTCCGGACTTCCCACGCTGACCGAAAACCGCGGAATCAACTCACCGGTGTCGGCGTTTCTCACTCGTCCCGTAACGGTGACGGCCGGATGGAGAACCAGGGTGTGCGTCTTCTCTGAGGGACGGATTTGTCCCATCGTTGTACTTCGAAATCCTTTCGCCTCGACCTGGAAGACGAGCTCGCGGTCGGGCGCTTCGTTCCAGGTCATTTGGCCGTCTGGGCCGGAACGCAGTCGGAGCCATACCTGAGGAGGGGGCTGTGAGCCCGAATCGTAATGATTCGCATCGAAGGTATCCAGTGACGCCAGGCCTCCCTCAATGGGAGTTCCATCAGCCGTGACCAACTTAAGTCGGAGTGCTCGGGAAGGTTCGAGCTTGATTCGAAACTGAGTGTTTTCGGGAGTGACGCTGATTCGAAGGGTGTTGGGCGCGAATCCCGGAGCGACCGCAGTCAAAAGTCGGTTCCCCCTTCGGCAACCCTTCAGAACAAAGGCGCCGCCCTCGCCGGTGGTCTGGGTCTCGGCCGGGAAGCGTGGATCGTTAAGGATACCTAGGGTTACGCTGGCCCCCGAGATCGGACGTTCGTTGCCATCCACCACGAGTCCGGAAATCTCGGTGCCGGGGCTGAGTCGTACGACATGGTTGCCCTTGAGCAAGGCCGTCTCGGCGGGTTTGTCTCGATGAATCCAGACCCCTGAAGACGGATGGTTGGGATGATCCACCACCAGTTGGCTGTTGCGGACCATGTCCGAACCCATTCGATTCAGAGTCCATCGACCGTCAGGATTTGTGGTGGTCTCCAGCATTCCAAACTCGTGACTTATTGGGCGACGGTTTTGAGTGAAGTTCGCCTGCTGCCGAAACTGAATGTGCGCTCCAGGAACTGGCTGGCCTTCGGAGTCGATCACGAGGCCACCCAGATGAACGGAGGGTTCCAGGGTCACCGTGAATTCGGTCGGGACGAGTTCTCCATTTGGGGGCCTCCACGTAAGCCGAGTAGTCGCCCAACCGTCGGCTTGAGTGGTCAGTTGTACGACCGAAGGATTCTCCGGTAGGGGTACTTCACACCTGCCGTCAGGCCCGGTAACGACTTCGAAGCGTTTGGAATCGTCGTCCGCCTCAACAAGAGCATCCACCGAAAGTGCCGGAAGCGGGCGTCCATCCGTCGCGCCGATGACGGTCAATCTAAAGACGGCTTGGGCAGAAAGAGGATCCGAAGCTCCGATATTGGATCCGGTACCTGTCCAACTTGGAGATAGCTCGACCTGAGCGATTTGATCATGGGAATCCGAGGGAAGTGTCAGGCGCTTTTTGTCATGGGCCAGCCGGACCAAGCCGAGAAACGCAATGAGCATGGCCGTCAGAGCGATGAGGCCCGCGGGAACTATGGGGCGAGGCAATCGGGAACCCACTTTGGTGGCGGTGCCGACCCCAACTCGCTGCTCGCGCACGTCAACGCAGATTTGGACGCCAAGATTGATTGGGGCGTTGGAAACGGAGTTCTGGCCCAGCACGGTTCCCAACGCTGAAATGGTCGAGATGACGCCACGGGAGGCCAATTTTGATCGGAGTCGATCGAGGGCTCGGTCCACTCGCATTCGGGCAGCATTTTCCGTGGAGCCCAAGCGCCGGCCTATGTCGGCATGGGAAAGTCGCTCGAAGAACCTCCAAAGCAGGGCTTCACGATCCGCGACATCGAGTTGGCTGAGACAATCGTCCAAGAGCGGGCGAATCTCCTCCCAAGGTGGGTTGTTGGGCGCCAAGTCTGGAATCTGATTCACGATGAGAATTCGCTTCTCCCGCCCTCGTCGTCGTTGTTCCCTGCGAAGGTGGTGGTTGACCTCAAATCGGGTGCTCGTATGGAGCCAACCAGCGAGTGAGGTGTGGGAGTCCAATTGGTGCGCCTTGGCCGCGAGATCGATGAAGACGCGTTGGCTTACATCAGAGGCGGCGGAGGAATCGCCGTTGAGTTGGCGCAGAGCCACCGAGTAAACCCAATTCAGATGCCGGGCGACGAGATCAGCAAAGGCGTCGTCAGATCCCTCCGAGGCAAACCTCCGAAGCAATTCTTCGTCGCTCACCGTTTCCATACTGGGGAACACCCGCCCGAGACTAAACCGCACACAAATTCGACAGCAAGACGCTCACCTGGGAGCCAGATCGTCTGTCATCCCGGCCCTACGGTGAAACCTCGCGCTACCTTGTTTCTACCTTCCGAGGTCTCAGCTCTTGATCGGAACGAGTGATTCCAACCGCGAGTCGAGTGAACTCCTAAAGGGTACTTTCAGGGCTTCCGGAGGTCTACCGGCTCGGCCACGAATTCCGTCCAGAGCCCGCGGTGCACGGCGAAGGTCAGGTCGAGGGTCTCCAGGTCGGGACGGGCGCGGAACTGCAGATTCCGGGGTTCGTGCCACTGCGCGTATCCCGTGTGGTCTTGAACGCTCACCAAGGTCAGGTATTGACCCTGTTCCCGCCCAATCAAGGCCACCTCGGCCCGCCAACTGTTTTCTGCGGGATTCAGTAGTTTAAGGGACTTCAGATGAACGACCTGCTGCCCCAAGGTTTGTTGCAGATCGAGCGGCACGATGGGGAGTCCTTTTCTTCGGATCCCCCGAAATGTCACCAGTTCCTCCGGGGCAAAGCCTTCGTTGTGCGAGAACTCCACCCGCAGTCGCCAGCGTTGACCGGTTGGAGGTCCCGGTATGAGTTTGACCAGCCATCCGTTGCGGGTGCGTTGCCAGCCCTCCAGGGAAGTCTCCAGGTAGACTCCCGTTTCGTCCATCACTTGGATTCGTTGCGGCAGCCAATCGCGATTGGGCACACCATTGCTGGCCGCCAGAAACGTCAGCCACGCAGTAGAATCTTCCGCGGCGGTGGCGAAGGTTCGTTGATGCCGGTTCACGCCCGTTTCAAACGACGCGAGGGTGAACTGCCAGGGACCGACTGGTGCGCTTTGGGGCAGGTCCGCCGATTCGGAGCTGGGCGGCACTGCGGACCTTTTTCTCGGGTTTGGAATGCTGAGCTCCAGCGCAGGCGGTTCCATTTTCGCCTTGGGGTGGGGGTCACGGACCACCAGACGGAGCGTCTCACCCGGCCGGGCCAGCAGTCCGTAGTCCAAGCGAATGGCGGAAGCGCCCTGGGTGGTCGTGAGCTGAAGCGCGGAGAAGTTGGCGATGGAGAATCCGGACTCGTCGATCAGATCCCAGCGGTAGGAAGGCAGCAGGGGCAGTCGGCGATCCGTGTGAAACCAAATCCGAAGTTCCGGAAAGGCTCCGGGATAATCCTTGGGCCAGCCTGCCGTCGGGAGGGCCGAGAGTAACCAGACCGGAAGCGGCCAACGCTCCCAGGGATATTTCAGGGGCGATGGGTGATTGGTGCCAACAGTGAGTCCGGCCCAGCGCAACTGGGTTCCATCTGGCAGAGTCCACGCGGTTGGAGGTCGGGGAGCTTGGCGCAACCAAACGAGTCCCAATCCGAGAATCAGGACCACCAGCAAAAGCGCCGCGCCCACCATCCCGAGTCGGCGCCGGTTCACGAGGAACGAGGGGTAGAACGTCGTCTAGCTGACGGATCAATCAGTCCGGAGAAACCGTCCAACCCGGGCCCGGATCGTACTCTGACATACCCTTGGCGAGCTTGGCGGTCTTCGGACCGAGATCCTTCTGATACACCCGGCCCTGCTGATTGACGATGAACGTCATGATCCCGGTTTCGCCGTACTCCGCCGGCCAGGCAACCGCGGCAAACCCTCCGAGCAGATGGCCGTTGATCACATAGTTGTAGGCTCCGGCCGGGGCGGCCTTGCCCTGCCGGGTGAGGATCTTGAAGTAGTATCCGTGGAAGGGCTGAGGTTCGGATTTAGCGTGGCCCATTTCGCGATATCCTTCGGCTTGGGCGGCGGCGACCAGCGGTCCCATCGGACTTTCCGTGCCATCCAGTTCCACCGGCCAGAACAGACCGTCCTTTTTTCCGGGAGTGCTGACGAATCGGCGGGCGTATTCGTGGATTTCGTCACCGTTGGGGTCGGATTCAGAGAACTCGCGTTGGGCGGCGACGAAGGCGCGCAGGGATTCCAGCACTTTGAGTTCATTGGCCCCGATTCGCCGATCCAAGATTTCCTCCCGACCGGCGGCGGCGTCGAATTGCCATTGGCCACCCGCCAGCACCAGGGGAACCGGGAACGGCCAGCGGTCGGTACCGACTTCCAGAACCTGCCGTTCGGAGGATTCGGGTACGAGGAGATATCCCTGGGCCATGGCTTGGGAGAATCGTTCCAGTTCGCCGAGACCCATGACGGGATCAGGATTGATCAGGTATTGTCCTCCGGGACCGAACAGCGCCTGGAGCGCGTCCTTGTTCTGGGTCGTGGTGGCTTCCCGGAGAGCCGAAGCGGCGGCTTCCGGAGTGGGGAACGTGCGGGCGGCGTCGGCGGCCTGAGCCGAGGCCAGGCCGACCAGGAGGCCGGCGGCGAGCGTCAGGGACCGGAACAATGCGAAGGTGTTCATCGGGGAAGGATGGTCAGAGTTCATCGACGGCCCCCCATGGCGCGACCGCCACCGCCGCCACCACCGCCGCCTCGGCTGGCGGCACCGCGGTTGGCCTGGGTGCGGGCATTGGAACCTTGATTGACGCCGCTAAAGGCGGAGTGGGAGGAATGCTGAGAAGTGGCGGGCCGGGCGGTTGGCGGAGTTCGCTGTTCGGTTTGCGGCATCGGCCGGGCGGCGGCGCTATTGCCGAGATTACCCGCGGTGGGGGTCGGGCGATTGGCCGGGGTTGTCGTCGGCGTGGGCCGGGCGTTGTTGCCGGGAAAGGAGGTGGCGGTATTGGCCGGCCGGGTGGTGGCGGCGGGAGATCCTGAGCCTGAACTCCAGCCCCGGGCTTCCCGGGACTGATACGCCTGAGCGGCGCCTGGGGCACCCGTGGTCCGCAACCGGTTGGTATCCGGCTTCCAGGGCTGGGCGTTTGGCGGCCGCTGACCAGGCGGACGGTTGTTGATGACCGTGTTGTTGTTGTTGATGTTGATATTAACGTTGTTGTTCCCGCCGTAGTAGTTGCCACCACCGTGGTAGCCCCAACCCCAGCCGCCCCCGACGTAAACGCCGCCATAATGCCAGTCGCAGTTGTTGGCGATGATGGCCCCGACAGCGACCCCTAGACCGAACGTGATGAGCGGAGTGGCCGGATTGTAGGTCGGCGGAGGATAATAAACGGCCGTGGGCACGTACTGCGGCACATACACGATCTGAGGATTCGCCGGTTCGATCTGAACGATCGTGTTGGTGACCACCACCACTTTGGTTTCCACCGTCTTCTCCACCACCATGTTCGTCACGATGACGATCTGCTGTTCGGTGGTTTTGAGGGTCCCCACCTGATTCGCCCGGTTCCGCAGAACCTGGATGGTGTCCATGACCTCCTTGGGTTGATCGAGGAAGGCCTGTCCCAAATTGGAGGTCCAGGTGAGGTTCTCATTCAGCTTCTGCAAGGCGGCCGGGATTTTGGCCACGCCCTTGACGTTCACGTCCCAGGATTGGTCGTCAATCTTGGGAATGTTATTGGTGTTGGCGACGAACCGGGCGGCCTCGACGATTTCCAGCGGATAGCAGGCCGCTGGCAGCATGATGGACAGGAGAGGATCGGGGTAGAGCGCGATGGGGCCCAACAGGGTCTCGAGGTCGGACTGACTTCGTTTCGGCTCGGAAGACGGTGCCTGGGCGCTGGCCACGGCGGACATCAGCCACACGATCGCCAAAATTCCGGTGAATCGGCGAAGCAGAAGGAACAAAGGGTTCATGGATGTGATTCGGGCTGTCAGCCAGCGCGAAAACCGAATAGAAAGTACCAATGATGGGCGTCGTTGCCCAGCGGCGAATCAGGGGACGGGGAGGGGCAACATGGACAACATGGCTGCCTGGATTCGACCCCGCCCCCTGACGTGCGCGTGAGTTTGCGAATCCAGATTAGCTCTTCGCGCTCAGGGCGGCTTGGAGCTTGGCTTCGTCCTCGTGAGACAGGGAGGTCTTCAGGACGGTGCCGCCGGAACCCTTGAGTTCCTCCAGCACTTTGTCCGGCGTGGCCTTGCGAACGAGGACAAACAGGGCTGAGCTGCCGGGTTTGAAAGTGGCGGCAAGATCCTTCATGAACTGGTCGTTAATGCCGAGGTCGGTCAGGGCTCCCGACACCGCGCCGGTGCTGGCTCCAATGGCCAGACCCAACAACGGATTGAGGAAGATCAAACCAATCAAGGATCCCCAGAACCCGCCACTCACCGCTCCGGCGGTCGTGAGGTTGATGGCCTGATTCAACTTCACTTTTCCCTCCTGGTCTTTGGTAACGACCACGGCGTCTTCGAGGTCAATCAAGTACTCCGCCTGTAGCTTCCGCAGTTTGAGGCGGACTTCTTCGGCCTGAAACAGGTTGTCGTAGCCAATAACGGTCAGTGTGCTCATGAGATTTTGGTAATGGGTGCTCGCCTTGGGACCCCGCATACGGGGACGGCGATCGATTGATCGTCCTGTGGCGAAACCGGTGGAGAATCCTGTTCCGGGGCCGAACTGATGTCGAGTGAACTCCCGGCGACTAGACGGGCGCAAAAGCGACGGACGGAGTCGACGGCCGTTGGCCTCGTCTACCTTCCGGCTGAGTCCGCCGAGGATCCGCCCTTGACCGACGGGTGCGTCACGTCCTACACCGCTGGCCGCAACATGCGTTTGACCCTCTGGAACAGTGTAATCGTAGCAGCCTCCGCCCGTATTGGGCGCTGGCTGCGCGCTTCCGGCTGTCTGGGCTGAACTGCCTCCCGACGACCGGAAGCCCAGGAAGGGTTCCGGTGGTTGGCGCACTGTAGAACGCTTCCCGGGACTCGGTTCGTCACTCTGACGAAATGAAACCTCCGTCCCACCATCACCCACCCACTGAACGTCACAGCGTCGCTTGGATGCTGCTGTCGATTGTGCTCTACGCCGGCAACGTGCTCATTCTACGGGCCGCTGCGGAAGCGTCCCCAGTCGCCGATGCGTGGGTGGCCACCGCGTTTCGGGGCGTCATCGGTCTGGTATTGGTGGCCGCGCTGTTTGGCGGACGGGGATTTCAGGCCCGGAACCTGGTGAGTCGGCCTTTGGTTCTGGCGCGTGGTCTGGTGGGGGCGGTGGCCATTCTGCTGTTCTACTTCACCATCCCGCATCTCGGGGCCGGCCGGGCGGTGATTCTCAATCTGACCTACCCAGTGTTTGCCGGCTTGATGGCCCAATATTGGATTGGCGAATCGATGTCCCGGCGGCAATGGGGTTGGATGTTGGCGTCGCTGGCGGGTCTGATGATTTTCCTGGGGTCCGATGCCTGGAAGCCAGGCGCCATCGTCTGGGAATTGGTGGGACTCCTGGGCGCGATCACGGCCGGGGGCGCAGTGGTCCTGATCCGGGAACTGCGCCACAGCGAACATCCCTCGACGGTGTTCGCCTCCCAATGTCTGTGGAGTTTGGCGCTCACCCTGCCGTTCAGCTTCGGATCCGTTCGCTCCCTGCCCAGCGGGGTTCTGGCCGCTCTGATCGGCGCGGCCGTTTTGGTGGGGTTGGCGCAACTCGCCATGACCCACGCCTTCCGTTCGCTTTCGGTAGCCCGCGGATCGGCGATCCAGATGCTGCTTCCATTGCTCACGACTCTGGGTGGCATGGCCCTCTTTAACGAGCGGCTGAGTCTGCTGGAGGTCGTTGGTGCGGCGCTAACGCTTTGGGGAACGTTTGAGGCGGTGCGGCCTCGGGCGAGCCCAGCGGCGGCTCCGGCGCGTTAATTTGTCTCCTGCGTTAGCGGGGAGAGCGGGAGCAAGTGGGAGGGGGAGACTTGGTGAAACGGTGAAGGAATCGCGAAGCGTTTATAGAGGTAGGAATGGGGGATTGACCCCACCCCTCCCTCCGAACCGGACGTGCGGATCTCCCGCATCCGGCTCTCCAGTTGGTGAGTCACCCGCAGGTGGCGGGACTGGAGCGC
>JAFLEF010000018.1 GCA_017309115.1 Verrucomicrobiota bacterium
TTCCGCTGAAACTGGGCCTAACTGGACAAAAGTCGTTCCCAAATTGTCCGGGTTTTTCCCGCACCGCGACCCTAAACACCAACAAAACCGCTATTCCTGAGAAATTTGGGAGCCCGTTTGGGGGTTCCCGACCCAACCTGCGTGGTTGGGTTCAACAGTACAAACTCGCGAGCCGGGAACATCGGCTCCGGGTGACGGAGCAGTCGCCACTGGTCGGCAAGATCATCGGCGAACTGGATCTTCGCCACAGTTCCGGCGCCAACATCGTAGCGATCGAACGGAATCGCCGATTCTCCCGCCAAGTCTTCAGTCCAATCTCGAACACGGAGATCCAGGCGGGCGACATCCTGCTCTTGGACCTCTTCGCGCCGGAAGTGCCTGTCGAGACGATCCGTCAAAAGTTCCTCCTCGAGGTGCTGCCACTCAGTGGCGACTACTTCACGGATCGGTCGCAAGAGATCGGTATGGCGGAAGTCATGTTGGGAGCGAACTCGGATCTGGCGGGCAGGACGGTTGTTGAATCCCGATTTCGAACCCAGTACGGCCTGACGGTCATCGGTCTGCGTCGCGGTTCCGTCGCCGAGGAGGGTAACCTTTTGACGGAGAAGCTGAACGTCGGGGACACGTTGTTGGTGATTGGCCCCTGGAAGGACATTCGGGCGTTGGGATCCGACACCGCCAATCTAGTGGTGCTCAACCTGCCCGTTGAAATGTCGGAAGTTTTGCCCGCTGCGAGTAAAGCTCCGCAAGCGGTGGCCTGCCTGTTGTTGATGGTGGGGTTGATGATCAGCGGCGTCGTGCCCAACGTCCAGGCAGCCTTGATTGCGTGCCTGTTGATGGGCGCTCTGCGGTGCATCGATTTCGAGAGCGCCTATCGCTCGATTCATTGGAAGAGCTTGGTCCTCATCGTGGGAATGTTGCCCTTTTCCCTCGCGCTGCAGCGCACCGGTGGCGTCGATCTCGCGGCGAATGCCCTGATGACGGCGACTGGTGGCGCGGGCACCCACGTGGTGCTTGCGAGCATCTTCCTCATCACCGCGACGTTGGGCCTATTTATCTCGAACACCGCCACCGCGGTCCTCATGGCTCCCGTCGCGCTGGCCATCGCCAACGACATGAAGGCTTCTCCCTATCCTTTCGCGATGATCGTCGCGCTGGCGGCTTCGACGGCTTTCATGACCCCGATCTCTTCGCCGGTAAACACCCTGGTCGTAGGTCCCGGCAACTACAAATTCGGAGACTTCGTGAAGGTCGGTGTGCCGTTCAGCCTCGTGGTCATGGTGGTTTGCGTGGTCCTCGTGCCCATCCTGCTGCCGCTTTACAAATAGGAAACCCCTAAAATCCCGACTGGAGTGGATGGCCTGAACAGCGACGAACTCCGCAATTGGGCGACAGTTGTTGGCGCCACCGTGGCGCTTTTGGTCTTCCTTGTTAACTCGTTCCTGACCCTGCGCAATCAGCGTCTGGAGAATGTCTCCCGGTTCCTCGAGGCTCATCAACGCCTCTTCGCTCCGGAGGGATTCATCGCCCAAAACATGGCGGCGATTGAGACGGGATCGCTGACCCGCGATCGCAGTGATTCCCAGATGGAGGCAAAATTCCATCTGATGCTGCTCGAGGTGGAACGCTTAGCCATTCTGGCAAACAACAATGCGGTGCCCCGTCCCACCCAAATCTACATGTTTGGCTGGTATGCCCGGGATATCCTGAAAGTCATCACCAAGAAAGAACGGGACAACATGTCATGGGAGCTTGTCCTGGGCTATTTGGATGGCTTGGCAAAGGACTACTCCTCGTACGAACACCTGACGCGGAATCAACGCGCCCGGTTTTGGCGCTGATCCAAGTTGGAGGAAACGAACGGCCCGCCCCGCGGCCGGTCATAGTGACCCACCATCCATCAACGTTTGTTCGCGCGCCGAAAATAGGAACCGACCCGCCCAACCTGCAGTTGCCACCACCCGAATCGTTCGGTCAGCCACTTGTACATGGCCGCGCCGACAAGCGTTCCGAGCGCAATGGAAGTGATCACAAACACCACGGTCACCAAGCCGTCAATCCCGGCGGCGCGATCACTCAAAATTCGGGCGACACTCAACAGCCCCAAGGCACCCGGCACGAGCAGCCAGAAACTGGGCAGGAAGGTTACCGCTGCGGGTGGGCCCCGGAAGCGAAGCTGGATGAGGTAACCCAGAGGAGTTGCCACCAGCGTTCCGAAAAAGCCGCTGATCTCGCTGTTGAACACGCCTGCCGCGAGTCGTTGCGCTCCGAACGCACAGAGCAGGACTAACATCATCCAGTGAAGTGAATTCCGGGGGGCGGAGAAGTGCAGATAGACACCCAGTCCGAACACGAGTACCCCGGCCCAGGAAGCCAGAGGTAGCTGCACATAGAAGCCCGCCGAATTGACGAGATCCTCGGGCCGGTAACCCACCAGTGCGGCACCGATGGCGAGCCCGAAGACCAACAGAACGAGTTGTACAAATCCCGCAATAAGCCGGCTGGCTCCGCTGACCATGTCGCCGTAGGCCAACTCCACCATACCGAGCGTCAGCATGCCGCCCGGCAGAAAGGTCACCAACGGCGGGACCAAGGCGTGAAGCGGATCCACTGGCAGGCCACGTCGAATGGCCAGAAAGACCAAGATCGAAACCACGATGGCAGCGATCACCGGCAGGGGAACCGCCAATACTCCGCGTCCCTTGCTGGACAGCTTGATCAACCCGACGATCAACCCCAGAACCGATGCGGCCGCGAGGTTGGTCAATGTGGGCATGAGGACCAGCGCCAGTCCGATGGTGAGAATCGTGTGTCCCGCAATTGCCCCAACGGGTCCGAATCTCGGGTCCTGACGCAGGATGGCCGTCAACTTCTGCAACCCTTCGGCTGGCTCCACTTGCCCGCTTTGAGCCGCTTCGCCGAGACGGTAAACGTCGGCCATCTGGTCCAGTCGCATCGTTTGGGGTTCACATTCGGCGAGTGTGACCCGCTCACCTTCCTTGTCGTGGACCGAAATGAAGACGGCGGTGGGAAAGGCCACGACCCGCGACCGACGCATTCCATACGCCGAAGCCGTGCGACGCAGGAGGAGTTCCACCTTCGCCGTTTGCTCGCCGCAGCCGAGATAGGCCTGCCCCAGCCGGAACATGAACTCAATCAGGACGGACGTGTCCGTTCGAGGGGGCTTGGCTGCTGGCCCGGACGCTGCGGGTTCAGGTTTCATGGGGCCCATCCGACATTCCTGCCGTTTCTTGAACTCCGGACCGGCAGCTCCAGAGTCCAGCTGAGTGGCGCGGAATCAGCACGGAACAAGGCATTACGACTTGATGACTAACCCGACGGGCTAGTCTTCAGCAAGTCCGCAGTCGTTTCCGATCGTTGAAACGACCGCTGAAATCGTTACCTCGCAGAGGGGCGACTCAGTTGTTTCGTCCGGGCAAGAGAGAACTCCCACCCGTTCGATCCAGTCTGATCGGCACGCGCGAGAATGGTCAGAATCGGCCGACCGCCCGGACGCCCAGATACGGGGCCGGATCATAGTCTTGTTCGCGCAACGTATTGCCGTTCTCGTCATCCAACTGCAATTGACCCCCCAGAACGATACCGGCGAGGAAGTTCAGCGACACCTGTGGGGTAATGTCCCAGCCCAGGCGCAATCGCAGCGGCAAGGTGTCGTCCTCACCCACTCCATTGGGGGCCACTGCGGAATCTTCGTCCAAGCGGAAGCGCCGCTGATTGAAGAGCAGGCCCAAGCCCACGTTCCAGTTCTGCGTAAACTGGTACTCGACTTCGGCGCCCGCGGCGGCGCCACCGCTGACCGGGACGGCCCCGACCCGGACAGTCCATTGTTCCGCCGGGAGCCAGTTGATCGCCACCGCTGGTTCCACTCGCGCGCCGCCTTCAATCTGAGTCACCCCGGCGATACCCAAGCTGAGAAACAGAGTCTTGCTGACTCGGTAATCCACTCCGAGCGAGCCGCCGCCGGTGAAGCCGTCGTCCCAATCCGCGTCGGTCTCGCGGGAAAACATGAAAACACCACCGGCACGGACGCCCCAGTGTTCATCAATTTGGTAGGCCAACTGCGTGCCGTACCGGTTGAAAAGGACAGTTTCCCAGGGAGAGCCCGCCGCAAATCCGCCACCGTCGAACTCGTAGTCGCTGAGTCCCACAAAGAAGGTGTTGAGCCACGTCAGTTTCTGGGTGAGGGCGGCTTCGAAGCCAATGGCGGCGTCGTACCGGTTCACTTGGATCGTGCCTCCTCCATCTCCATCAATATCAGCCTCGCCCTGCCAAGCCAATCCACCACTGCCCAAAAACTTGAACTCCTGCGAGGGTTGGTCATCCAGAAGGTCTTCTGCCTCCTGAGCCCAGGCCGCAGGCAGGGTCAGCGCCAGCGCGGCGACGGCCAACAGGTGTCGGGCGCGCAGAGAACAAAGTGAAAACCGGACCGGCCTGACGCGACTCAACGACGTGAATTGAGTCTTGGGAGCAACTGCGGCAGTGGGCCTAAGTGTTGGATTCATCGGATAGCGGTTGATCTCATAGATCCCTAAACTCGTCCAGCGATTTGAAGGTTTTGACAAAACCGGGCAGGGGTTGATTTCACTTGCCACCCGCGGGCGATTCTTCGGCCGCTAGATTCACCCCGGCTCGTTCAGGCCACGTCGCGACGGTTCAAGTCAGCCTGAGGTGGCGTTCAAGCACCACCGCCAGGTACCTTCACCAAACTTCCTGCGCCCAAAGCCCGAAGTTGCCATGACTGTTACGACTCTTCCATCCGCGCTTCCCCGCCGAAGTCAGGGCGCGGCCCTCTTCCTGAACCAATCCCGTCGAGGGAGGGTTCCTGGGAAGATGGGGGTTCGAGAGATCAGCTGAGAAAGCCTGCCCATGTGGGACGCCCTCGTCGAATCCCTGCCCATCGCCCTCGGCCTCCTGCTCGCGACGCTGCCCGCGGTGGCGATCCCGCTGATTCTGCTAACGCGCCGGGAAACGGGGGTATTGCTGGGCTTTCTTTTCGGATGGGCGCTTGGGTTCATGCTCCTTGGCAGTTTGCTGATGCTGACTGCCGATCTCCTGCCGCTGAATCCTGAAGGGTCGCCCGCCTGGATTTCGCGCCTGCGCCTCCCGCTGGGCCTTTTCCTGCTTGGGCTCGCTCTTAAAAAATGGCGCGCCCGACCCGAGCCCGGAACGGATCCGGAACTCCCGCGCTGGCTGGCCGCCATCGAAACGGTCCGTACTCCGCGAGCGCTCGTACTGGGATTTCTCCTCGTTGTCGTGAATCCCAAGAATGCCGTTCTGGTCAGCTCGGGAGCCCTAGCGATTGCGTCCCAGACCCCCGTTTTCGCCGCTCAGATCGGCGCGCTGCTCATCTTTACGGTGGTAGCGAGTCTCGGCGTTACCGCCCCCTTGGTCTTGTGGCTGCTCTTGGGCGAACGGGCAAAAGGTCCTTTGGATCAGCTGAAGGCCCTTCTCGCTCGTTACAACTCTACTTTTATGACGCTGGTGCTGGCCACGCTCGGCTTGATGGTCATTGTC
The DNA here is from genome assembly GCA_017309115.1 of Verrucomicrobiota bacterium. Lineage (GTDB taxonomy): Bacteria > Verrucomicrobiota > Verrucomicrobiia > Limisphaerales > UBA9464 > UBA9464. The sequence continues at coordinate 5,536 of JAFLEF010000018.1, forward strand.
GGCGCGCTGCGAGAACTTTGACCCGCCGCAGGGCCTATCAGATTCCTTTCACCCACGTTGACCTTTCCTCGAACCGGTGTCCCTGATTGTCTCTGGCTAACACTTTATTTCGACCCGCCATGGCTGATTCACGTGCCGACGCCGCTTTCCGCAGGAGTATCAACACCCGGAAGGACTCCTGCCCAGAAACTCGGACGGAAACCGATAGTCTCGGTTCCCGCGAGATTCCCTGCGATGCCTATTGGGGCATCAATGTCCTTCGCGCCTTGGAAAACTTCCCCATCAGCGGCCGGTCGATTTCCATCTATCCTGATCTCATTTTCGGGTACGCCTGCGTGAAGCAGGCTGCCGCGCGGGCCAACGCCGAGATCGGTGTGCTAGACGCGATCAAAGCCGATCTCATCGATCGGGCCTGCGAGGAGATCAAGGGCGGACAACTCCACGATCAGTTCATAGTGGACATCATGCAGGGCGGCGCGGGGACGTCGACCAACATGAACGCCAACGAGGTGATCGCGAACCGCGGGCTGGAGTTGGCTGGTCACCCCAAGGGTGCTTATGCGCATCTCAATCCCAACGACCATGTCAATCGCAGCCAGAGCACCAACGACACCTATCCCACCGCCCTAAAGGTGGGTCTGTGTTTGTCCATCGAACGGCTTCTGGCCGAACTTAAACTGCTCGAGGATGCCTTTCGCGAAAAGGGTCGGGAGTTTGCCAGGATCGTGAAGGTGGGTCGGACGCAGTTGCAGGACGCTGTCCCGATGACTCTCGGACAGGAGTTCGAAGGCTTTGCGGTGGCCTTGGCGGAGGATCATGCCAGCTTCGAACGAGTCATTACCGAGTTAGGTGAAATCAATCTTGGTGCGACGGCCATTGGTACCGGCATCGCTGCCGACCCGCGGTATGCCGCAGCCGTTCGGAAACATCTCGCCGACATCACGGGCTACCCGATCGTGACCGCGTCCAACCTGATCGAGGCGACCACCGACGTCGGCGTCTTCATGGTTCTTTCCGGCGCGCTGAAGCGGAACACCATGAAGTTGTCCAAGATTTGCAATGATCTGCGATTGCTCTCCTCCGGACCGCAGGCGGGATTCGGCGAGATCAATCTCCCGCCGCGTCAGGCCGGGTCGAGCATCATGCCGGGCAAGGTGAACCCGGTTATTCCGGAAGTGGTGAACGAAGTGGCCTTCGTGGTGGCTGGCGGCGATGTAACGCTGACCATGGCGGCCGAGGCTGGGCAGCTTCAACTCAACGCGTTTGAGCCCGTGATGGCGCACGTGTTGTTTGAGAATCTCAAATGGACGACCGCCGCGATCACCACCCTGCGCGAGAATTGCATCAAGGGCATCACCGCCAATGCCGACCGGTTGGCGAAACAGGTTGCTTCGTTCGTCGGGGTGATCACTGCCCTGATTCCGGACATTGGCTATGAAGCCGCCGCGCGGCTGGCCAAAGAGGCGTTGGCGACGAATGCCAACATCGCTGACTTGATTGTTTCGTCGGGACTGCTGACGCGCGAGAAAGTGGGTGTGCTGCTGTCGCCTGAGCGGTTGACCAGCAACTAATGCAAAGGCGAGCGGTCAGAACTTCCAGATCTGGGGTACGAAGAAGACGGCCATAATGAAGAACCAGATCATGCAGGGTAAACCTAGCTTCCAGTAGTCGCTGAACTTGTACCCTGCCGGCCCCATGACCATCAGGTTGACGGGGGTCGCTACCGGGGTGAGGAACGAGGCTGCCGCCGCGATGCACACGCTCATGAGCACCGGTCGGGGTGAGATGCCGATCTCGCCCGCGGCGGCGACCGCGATGGGAATGATGATTAGGGCGGTCGCCGTGTTGCTGATGAGCTGGCCTAGGATGGCCGTCAGGATGAAGAGTCCCGCCAGCAACGCATATGGGCCAGCGTCACCCACTAGGCCGACCAACTTGTCGGCCATCATTTGAGCCGCCCCAGTTTCCGCCATCGCGGCGGAGAGCGGGGTCATGGCGCCCACGAGGATGACCGTGGTCCAGTTGATCGAGCGATAGGCTTGATCCACCGACATCACCCGCAGGAGAACCATCAGGAACGCGGCGACCATTCCTGCGATGACTGCCGGCACCACGCCGGTGGCGAGGGCGATCACCATGGCGACGAGAATTCCGATGGCCGTCCAGGCCCCCTGGCCCATGGGGACGGCCTGTCGCCGTACTAGGTCGGGCGAATTGACGACCAACACTTGGGGGTCGGCGAGGCGTTTATCCAGCGCCGACCAAGTGCCCTGTAGCAGCATGGTATCTCCCACTTCCAATACCGTTTCGCCGGCCGGTTGAACCTCGCCGCGGCGTTGCACTGCCAGAATGATGAGATCGCCGCTCTCCGTCACCATGCCGGGAAAAACCTTTTGCCCCACCATGGCTGAACGGGGCGGGATCACGACTTCCGCCAACCCGGAGGTACGATTGAATAGAACGCAAGATGACTCACTGTTCGCGTCGCTGGAATTGAGAGCGAGGTGTTGATCTGCGGCAAACTTGGCGGTCGAGGCGGAATCGCCGCGGACCAGCAAAGCGTCGCCCGCGGAGAGTTTTTTTTGGGTCAACGGTCGACCGGTGGTGCCGTCTTGGAATCCGATAACACTCAGCCCGGGAAAGTCATCGAGTTTGACGGCTTCCGGCAGCGATCCGACCAAGGGCGAAGTGGCCCGCACCCGCAACTGCGAGACACCATCCACTAGATGATACTGTTCGACCAACGTCCGAGCGTGCTTGCTGAGGTCGGTGGGCATGGATTCACCGGCGCGATTTGGCAACAGGTGTTTGCCGAGCACCACTAGGATCGCCATGGTGCCGGCCAACAGCGGCGCGCCCACGATGGCGAACTCAAAGAAGCCGAAGTACCCCACGCCGGCGTTCTGGGAAGCTTCCGAGACCAGCACGTTCACGGGGGATCCGGTGAGGGCGAGAATCGAGCCCGCGTGGGCCGAGAACACCAGCGGCATGAGCAACTGCGACGGCGAACGCTTCAACCGCACCGCCATGACGACCACCACCGGAAGCAGCGCTGCGATCGCTCCATTAAGACTGATCAAGGCTGTCAGGAGCGAACTAAGCAACATGATCAGCACGAGTTGGCGGACTCGACTTTCCCCGGCTTTCGTAATTAGCAACTGCCCGGCCCAGGCCGTTACTCCGGTGACTTCCAGGCCCGCGCTGACCACAAACAGGGACGCGATGAAGATCGTCGAGGGATCCCCGAGACCTCCCAAGGCCTGACCTAAACTCAGAATCCCGGTGAAGTACAACGCCAAGGCCGTCCCGAGTGCCACCAGCACCACAGGTATCTTCTCGGTCACGAACAGGACAATGACCGCCGCCAGAATCGTGAAGAGGATCGTGAGGTCGTTCAAAATGGGTAACGGTCAGATTCGGTTTTGAGTGTTATGAAATGAAGCTTGGTAGATTTCAATCGACACTTGCGGAAGAATCTAGCGCGGAAGGCACGTCAAAGTCAGGACGGTCAGCAGCTTCGGGATGATCCCGGTATCCGGATCCCCTTGTGCCCTCCGCCGCGAGTCGATGGGGAAGAAGGAATCGTGAGCAAGGCGAGGCCGATCAGGACCGCACCAACCCAGTCGAAGTAACCTTCAGCTCAATTCAGAGACGGACGGGGTAGCCCGGGCCAAGTGGGATGCCGAGCAGAAACCAAAGGATGAACAGGGCGGTCCATGCCACCAGCACTGCACCGGCCACGGGGAGCATCAGGGCGACCACCGACCCGACTCCGGCCTGTTTCTGGTAGCGCTGGGCAAAGGTGACGATCACCGGGAAGAAAACCAGGAGCGGGGTCAGCGTGTTGGCGGGCGAATCGCCGATGCGATACGCGGCAAAAACCGTTTGCGCAGGAACGCCCAGCTGAACAAACAGGGGGACAAAAATTGGCGCAAAGATGGCCCATTTCGCCAGCGCCCCCGGAAGGAGGAAATCCAAGACAAAAATCACCAAGATGAACCCGAGCAACAGCGGGAGGGCGGGGATGCCGGCCTGCCCGAGCCGATCCGCCAGCGCGGTGGCAACGACGCTGGGGATGTTCGAGAAATTAAAGTAGGCAATGAACTGGCTGATCATCATCAGCATGAAGATCAGGCCGGCGAGCCCGGAGAAGGTTTTGACGACCGCCGCAATCACGTCTTTGGCCCCTTTGAAAGTGCCGTTGGCCATGCCGAATGCGATGCCGGGAATGAAGAAACACAACATCACGATGAAGAGCAGACTGCCCATGAAGGGTGTCTGGCCGATGATGTTGCCGGTTTCGGTGTCGCGAAGCGGCGCGCCCGACGGGAGGGTGGCCAGCATGACCAAGCCGAGCACTGCGAGAAGGGCCAGCCCCGCCCACTTCAAACCGCGCGCTTCCAGGACCGGATCAATCTCGCCGGCGGCCGCAGCTTGGGCCTGATCCCCCGCGTCAGCAGGATTATACTTGCCCAACCGGGGCTCGATGATGCGCACGATGACAAAGCCAATCACAAAGGTCAGAAAGATGGCCGAGAACGCTTGGAAATAGTAATCGGCAGTGATCGAAACTGGCGGTTTGCCAATCATCCCCAGAGCTTCGTTGGTGATGCCGAAGAGCATGGCATCGGTGGGCGTCGGGACGAGATTGGTCATGAAGCCAGCGGCCACCCCTCCGAATCCCGCTGCCAGCCCGGCGATGGGATGGCGGTCCACCGCCGCGAACGCGGCAGCTCCTAGCGGAATCAGAATCAGATAGCCTGCATCCGACGCCACACTGGAGAGGACACCCACAAAAACGAGGAGGTAGGCAATGACCGCGCGCGGAGCCACCTTGACGATCTTGCGGATCAGCGCGGCCATGAGACCGGCGACTTCGGCTGTGCCCGCACCCATCAGAGCGATCAGCGTCACCGCCAAGGCGCCGAATCCTTGAAAGTTGGGTACAAACGAGGTGAACAAAAAGCGGATGCCGTCAACGCTCAGCAAACTCCGAATGGCGATGGTCTGTTCTTTGATCTCGTATTTGACATCGACGGATTCCGCTCCGGAAAGGGTGTACTCGCTGAGGTCCTCGTAAAAGTTCGGCGTCATCTCAATGGGCACTGGCACGGCCACTTTTTCGGTGACGCTGACCCCGAAGAACGAGAGCACAGCGGATAACACAATGACGCCGACAATCAGGTAGGCGAACATCAACACCGGGTGGGGCACCTTATTGCCAACCTTTTCAACGGTGTTCAGGAGTTTGTCCGTGAATGAAGCCTTGGTCGGCCCGGCAGTGGCTTGGTCTGTCATATTGGTAGTGTCTTGTGGAGTCCTAGATTTCGTCGGTCTAATCGACCGCGGATCCCGTCTTCGCCGGGGATTCCTGCGCAGGTTCCGCTGGCGTCTTGGGCGGGCCTGCAACGGCCCAGAGTTGTACCAGTTCGATGACGGTTTCCGTCGCCGCCGCCATGTCCTGTAGGCTGACCCATTCCAAGGGCCCGTGGATCTCCTGCATGCCGGTGAATAGGTTCGGCGTGGGAACTCCCATCTCCGTCAAGCGTGAGCCGTCCGTCCCGCCCCGGATGGGAACCGAGAATGGTTCGACGCCGGCTTTTCGGCAGGCTTCAAGCGCCAGTTCCACGGGCTGCAGGTCGTTCTCGAGCCAGTATCGCATGTTGCGATACTGGGGCGTGATGGTGCAGGTGATGGTGGCGCGCGGTTCGCCCGCCTGCACGGCGTCGCACACCTTTTGAAGCAGCGCACCGTGTGCCGCGAGCCCTTCGCGTTCGAAGTCCCGCAGAATAATGTCGATCACCATCTCCGAGGCCGAACCGCTCATCCCGACGACATGTAAAAAGCCCTGGCGGCCGGAAGTCGATTCGGGGGTGAGCGTGGCCTGCGGCAGGGTATCAACAATCTTCGCTGCCAGATGGGCGGCATTCACCAATTTGTCCTTGGCCCAACCCGGGTGGATCGCGACCCCTTTGATCACGACTTTGGCGGCGTCGGCGGAAAAGGTTTCATAAACGATTTCGCCCCGATGCGCCCCGTCGAGGGTGTAGGCGACGTCGGCTTTCAAAGCGCCGGGCAGCCCCGCGGGCACTCCCCGCCCAATCTCCTCGTCCGTCGTGAAACCGATCCGGATCGGGCCGTGAGGGATGTGGGGATTGTTCAAAAGATGCCGCGCCACGGCCATGATGATGGCCACTCCCGCTTTGTCGTCGGCGCCCAACAGCGTGGTTCCTGAAGCGGTGACAATATCGTCACCACGCCGTTGACCGAGATAGGGCAACTCCTTTGGGGACAGGATTCGACTGGGATCGTCGGGCAGGACGATGTCTTCACCGCTGTAATTTCGATGAACAATCGGTTTGATGTTCGTCCCCGAAAATTGCGGGGCCGTATCCACATGCGCCAGCAGGCCGATGGTGCGCGTGGAGGCTTCCGTCGTCGCGGGAATGGTGGCAAAAACCGCCCCGTAAGCGGCTGTCTCGACCTGCGCCGCGCCCATCTCCTGCAACTCGCGAGCCAGGAGGTTCAGCAGGTCGAACTGGATTTGGGAGCTGGGCGACGTCGTGGAAGCCGGGTCCGCTGTCGTATCGATTTTGACGTAGCGGATAAAGCGCTCTTCCAGTTCGCTAAGAAAGGGGCTCATGGATCAATCTGAAATTGAGGGAGGTTGATAGTCGGCTTGGAAGAAGGCCACGTCTTCTCACGCTCGAAACGAAGTGTGCGGGTTGGAAAAAAGATTGCTCAGAAAACGACTCGCAAGCGTCCCCAAAACGCTCCCACGACATCATGTCCGGGACCGTAGCTCGGGTCGAAAATCGCTTGGGCGCCCACGGAAACTTGGGAGAATCGGGTCAGTTGCCAGCGGTAGAACGCTTCGAACACTTTTTCGTCGCGGGCCGTGCTGTCCGTGGGAATTGCGTAGGAAAGCGCGACTCCGGCCATGTCTCCCGGGTCCCCCATCAAGCCCCGGAAGCCAGTGCCCGCTTGGAAGTAGTCTTGAACCCGCGAGACGCCGCCGTCGGCGTGGCCCCAGCGCGCGAAGACCTGGACGGTGTCGGTGATTCGCTGATCGGCGACCACGGACAGGCCCCAATCCGAAGCCTGGCCGGTCAGTTCCCGATCCCCAATATGCCAACCCGACATCGTATATCGGCCTTCGCCAAACGTTCCAAACGTCGGCGTCCAGCCCACTTCACCCCAAGAGAAAAATGTCGCCTCATCGAACAAGGTGTCGAATCCGGTCGTGGAAGTCGTGCCGTAGGCGTTGGCGGCTCCTCCGCTGATGTAGAAGTCGACCTCTTTCGGTCGGTAGGACATGCCCGCCGCAGGACCGTGTCCAGGTGCGACGATGGTCGGGTTGGCGGCAAACATTCGGTTCACGAACGAGTTGTTCGCACTCTGCATCCAGGTCGAACCGAAGTAATCCGTGGAATCCGCGCGGCCGATCAGGAAACGCAATTGGCCTTCATAAGCCCGTTGGGTCCAAAACACATCGCGGACGACAAAGCCCCGGTTGTTGAAGGTGTTGGCCGTGGGTTGAAGGGTCGCGATCTGGCCTCCCAGTGAATTGGGCGTCCGGTCTCCGATCCGGAAACGATCTTCAAGGTCAAAGACCAATCGCCCAGGGTTTTTGGTGTCCCGTCCTACGGCGGTCCAAGAAGACATAAGGTCCACGTCGCCCGCCCCACCGAATTGGTCCCACGGTCCCCCGCTCAAGCCTTGAAACAGCATCGTGTACGCCGTGGCGATTCGCAGACCATACTTCTCGTTTAGGTCATCCAAGCGATCCGATGCTGTGTCGAAGGCCGGGGAGATCACCGGGACTTGGAAGTAGCCGCCGCGGCGGGCGTAGATGTCACTCAACTCGGCCTCCGGCGATTCCGGCGTGAGCCCCGGCGTCCAACTGAGGCCTTCCACATCCGGCCCCAGAATTTCCAGAGGTAACCCCTCCTCGATCTCTGCGGCCTTGGTGGAACTGTGTTCTGCCGTGAGAGCCAGACAAATCAGAACGGCCAACGACCAGGCGCTTCTACCTGGCCGAGCGGCGGAACAAAGGCCCTTGGTCATTCTTGCCGCATTCGAACCGACGGGTGACGCCGACGGAAGTTTGGTTCCTCTAACGGCTTTCATACGTGCACTGTTTTGCTACCGGTTGATCTTGTTGGAGACTTGGTCTGATTTCGGTGAACAAGCGTCTAGGCCTTCTTCAATTTCGAATCATCCGGAACCTCGCCAGGTCGATAGTCCGGCAACATTCGGGAGGGAAAGATGGCCAGTAACGAAAGAGCGCCGAGTGCGAAAAAGGCCACCTTGAGCGCCCTCAGTCGGGCCACCTCGTTGATGCGCATCGCTTCGGTGACTTGTTCGGGCGTGGCGGTGGTTTGCTTCAGGCGTTCTTCCAGTCGGGCGTTGCTCAGGAAGTTGATGCTGTCGAGATCCACCTGATCCTTCAGTTCGGTGGTGATGATGGGATTCGCGGTCAACTTGCCCATGACCCCCGCACTCAACACGCCGACCACCAGCGCACCCATGAGGGCTGTTCCTACGGAAGCGGCGAGGTTGCCGGCGGTGCCGCGCAGCGCGCCGACATCGGCCGACAACTCCTTGGGCGAGGACGTGACCAGCACATTGAACAGCAGGGTAACCAGGGCTCCCTGGCCGATGCCGAACGCCACCAATCCCAGCAATACTGGGAGCGTGCTCCAATTGTTGCTGACCACGAAGGCCAGCCAGAATGCCCCGGCGGCCACCAGGGTAAACGAGTAACTGGCGATCTGGCGCGGAGTGAATCGCTTGTAGAGTTTGACGATCAAGATGGCGGTGAAGAAGACCGACAAATTGAAGGGCATCATGGCAATGGCGGTTTGAAACGCATCGCGGCCCTGAACGATCTGAATGTACAGAGGCACCGAAAAATTCGTGGCCGCTTCCATGCCCACGATGAGGAACATCATGAGAACCGTGGCCCGCTCCTTGGCGGAATCCACCACCTCCAGCGCGAAGAGCGGCATTTTCTGGTCGGCTTCCCGTTTGCGGGTCCAGACCAAGAAAGCCGAAGCCAGCATCAGTCCGACGACAATCATCATCGGGGCCGGGGAAATGCCCAGAATGTCGAAAGGGGCCGCCGGTCGCGCCAGGAACAAGCCGAAGGTTCGGAGATTGTTGAAACCGAAACTCAGGAGAATGACCGCCGACGAGACCAGCAGCACTCCGAAGAGATCGATCTTCACTTCAGGACGGGCGGTGGACGGCTTGAGCTTGAAACTGAGAATGAGAATGGCGAGGGCATGAACGATCAGGAGACCGAAGGCGGCGCGCCAACTGACGAATCGTTCCAGAGTCCCGATGATCAAGAACGCCAAAACTCCGGCCATGGCACGCGCTGACCCCAGCCAACCCAGCGCTTTGGCTTGTTGCCCCCCGCGAAAGTGGTTGGCGATGAGCACCACCAGGGTGGGCACCAAGGCGGCACCTGCCAACCCCGCCAGCGCCTGGGCTCCGAGCATCACCGAAGCGGTCGGACTGATCACCATGAGAATCAGCGCGACCAGAAACAGCGAAACGGCCGCCTGAAAGAAAATCTTCGAACCGAAGCGCTGGCCGAGTTTCGCCCCGAGCATAATGAAGCCCGAAACACCCAGGGAATACATGACGATCGCCGTGCCCACGGTGGTGGGTGGCACCTTGAATTCACTGACCATTCCCCCCATGGAGATGGGCAGGGCGGCCACGTTGAATGACATCAACGCTTGGCCCATGCCGATGACAATCATGGGAAGCCAGGGATCCTGAGCTTCGGTTTCGGGTTTTGGGCTAGTGGTTGTGCTCATCGAGTTACTGTTTTCCAAATCGCTATTGACCGTGTTCTGAAGGTATTTTTCCTGTTTTCTTGTTTTCCAGATTCGGCCCTTCCCCGCCTCAACGACGCCGTGACCGGGCGCCATTCACCGAAACCGATCAGCTCAAACCGCCGGCTGCGAGACGAACAGATCCATTCCCAGCTGCTGCGACAGGAACTTGGCCACCAACTGCCCTTTGACGCTGTTGCCGGCGCTGTCGAGCGGCGGGGCAAACGTGCCCAATCCACCCTTACCCGGAGACACCGTCACAATCCCGCCGCCGATACCGCTCTTCCCGGGCAGTCCGATGTCAAACAGCCAGTCGCCGGAGGTCTCGTACAAGCCGGCGGTCGTCATCACCGCAAGGGCGTAGTGACACACATCGGCGTTCACCACACGCTCCTTGGTAATCGGATTCACCCCGCCGTCCGCCAAGGTGGCGCCCATGACCGCCAGATCCCGAGCGCTCACGTTCAAGGCGCACTGTTTCGTGTACAAGTCCACGGCCTCGGCCGGATTCATGTAAATCCGACCGTAACTCTGGAGCATGCGGGCGATGCTCTGGTTCCGGAAATTGGTTTCTGACGCCGAAATATAGACCTCTTCGTTGAGCGGTAGCGTGCGTCCGGCGAACCGGGACAACCCCTCGTGGATGAACTTCCACTTGGCTTCAAGGTTGGCCCCAGGAACCAGACTCGTCGTGGCGATCGCGCCCGAATTCACCATTGGGTTCGTCCGTCCGTCTGGGTTGCGCTCGATGCCTTCCAGCGAGTTGAACGCGCGCCCCGTAGCATTCACGCCAATTTTCTGACGCGCCTCCTCCACGCCCACGGCCTGGCAGACCAAGGCGAACAGGAACGGCTTGGAGACGCTCATGATCGTGAACTCATGCTCCGAGTCACCGACGGCATAGACGTTGCCGCTGGTGCCGACCACGCAGATTCCGAACAACTTTTTAGGCACCTTGGCCAGCGCCGGGTAAACCTGTGAATTTTGTCCCTCGGTGTCTGACTTGAACCGCCGGTGCGCTTCGGTCACCAGTGCCTTCACCTGTTCTGGCGGCGGCAAATGGCCGGTGGAGACGTACGGACTGGAGGTTTTCTCGCTGGACTTGGCTCCAGCCTTGGTCGACGGGCGCTTGGGGGTTGCCATGGGGTAGGTGGGGAGACCAGCCTTTAATTGGGGATTGGTGGACTGACTGTCTTTCTTTGTGGCGCGAGCTTGTAGATATAATGGGCTTATCCGTAAAGCACTGTTCTTGCGGTTTCCCCGAATTGTCAGCGGACTGCACCAGGGGAGCATTCAGCGGCGGCCAACCCACCGAACAGGCCAGCATCTGTCGGAGCGATGCCGGAACGGCGTGGGCACCCGTCCACTCGAAGTAAGCGGAGTTGGCGAAGATGCCCGCCAGGCGACGAAGTAGTTGGGCACACGGGCCAACGGGACCGAACCGTCTCCGCAAAGACACTCAGAATTTTCTGTGGGGTTTTTCTTTTTGAAAATTTCCCTGCCCTGTCGAAATGCCTCTGGCTCGTCCGTCATCAGCGGTGCATGGGATGATCCTGTGCGAGAAACAAAATCAAAACGAAAGACACTATGGAATACATGCTCATGTTCTACGAATCGAAGGTCGAGTTCGCCCGCCGCGATGAGAATCCCGTCACCAGTACCTATTGGGGCGCCTGGGGTGCCTACATGCAGGCGATCAACGAGGCCGGCGTGGCGACGGGCAACGGCAATGCGCTTCAGCCTCCGGACACGGGAACCTCTGTGCGCCTGAAGGATGGTAAGCGTCACGTGCAGGACGGGCCGTTTGCCGACGCTAAGGAACAACTCGGCGGCTACCTGATCATCGAGGTGCCCTCGCTCGATCAGGCGCTGGAGTGGGCCTCGCGGGCCCCATGCGCCGCCCACGGTGGCGTCGAAGTGCGTCCGGTGCTCGACATGGGCGGAAAGTGATTCCCTCGTTCCGCACCCGGCATGGATGCCTTGGCAGCCGTCGAGACCATTGCTCGCGAGTCCTACGGGCGGCTGGTCGCGTATCTCTCGGCCCGGTCACGCGATGTGGCCGGTGCCGAGGATGCGTTGAGTGATGCCCTTCACGCCGCGCTGACCACTTGGCCGCGCGACGGAGTTCCGCAAAAGCCCGAGGCCTGGCTGCTGGCGACGGCCCGCCGCCGCCTCATTGATGAATCACGCCGGACCGAAGTTCGCGAACGCTTGGCGCCCACGGTGCAGCACATGATGGAAACTCTCGCCAACAACGGCGCGGACGAGGCGTTTCCCGATGAACGGCTGAAACTGCTCTTCCTTTGCGCGCACCCGGCCATTGATGCCACCGCGCGCACGCCGTTGATGCTGCAAACCGTCCTCGGTCTTGATGCCGCCCGCATTGCCTCCGCGTTTCTCGTCGCCCCGGCGACGATGGGACAGCGCCTAGTCCGGGCGAAGTCCAAGATCCGCATCGCGGGCATTCCGTTTGCGGTGCCGGGTGCGAAGGATCTCCCCGCGCGTCTCGATGCCGTGCTCGAAGCGATCTACGCCGCTTACAACTCCGGTTGGGAAAATCCCACGGGCACCGATGCGTGCGCGGGCGGCCTCGCAACTGAAGCCATCTGGCTGACGCGCGTGTTACTCGGCCTCCTGCCGAACGAGCCGGAGGTCCACGGTTTGTTGTCGCTCCAACTGCATTGCGAGGCACGCCGCGCGGCCAGACGTTCTGTCTCCGGCGAGTTCGTCCCCCTGTCCGAACAGGACAACGCGCTGTGGTCGCGCCCGATGCTTGAAGAGGCTGAGCGCGCGCTCACCGTCGCCTCGTCCTTCCAGCGGGTCGGGCGCTTCCAGTTGGAAGCGGCGATTCAATCCGTCCATTCCCATCGCCGCCTGACCGGCCGCACTGAGTGGCGGGTCATCGTGCAGCTCTACGGGGAGTTGATTCGCCACGCCCCGACTGTGGGCGCGCTTGTGAGTCGCGCCGCCGCGCTCGCGGAAGCGGGCGAACTTCCGGCTGCCCTGCGCGAGCTCGATGAGATTCCCACCACCACCATCACCGCCTATCAATCCTTTTGGGCGGTGCGGGCGCACGTTCTGGCGCGCCTGGGAAACGTTGCTGAAGCCCGGGCCGCCTACACCCGTGCGATCGGCCTCACCGAGGACGAGGCAATTCGGAAATTTCTGCGTCAGCGCTCCGCCGCTCTGGCGGAATGAACATCTCCGCCCGCCAGGGCTCGTGAATTCGCGTCGCGAGGACCGTGTTTTCCAGATGATTTCCCTCACGAACGCCATCGACACATTCGGCTCTCAGATCGATGCAACTCATCAATGCACCGAGACGGATTCAAAGACTGCTGTGGTGGACGCAAAGGTGTTGCCCGAGCAGGTAAAGAGACCGAGGCGGCTCTGACCATCGATGGTGGTCGTGTGCGTCATCAAGGGTTCACCCCAGCTCTGGCCGTCGGTGGAGGTGAAGATGTGAATCTGTCGCTCCGTCCGCGTGAGCTTCAGATGAATGGGCAAAGTTACTTTGCCGAGTTCCTTCGTGTGGCTTTCGTCGGGTCCGATTTTGTCGCGCCAGCCGAAGACGAGTTGGCCGGTGGCCTCGATCTGGAGGAGCGCGTAACGGCCACAGCCTTCGGTGAGTGATTCGCGCAGCATCACGCCCGCCGCGGTGGAGGGCCGAGAGTCCCACTGATAGGCGGGACCGCCGACGTTCGGAGCGAGGCTGATTAGGCGGGCGGAAATCGTGGCTTCGCCTGGGACGGTTCGGCTGACATAGGCTCCTTGGTCGCGTCTTCGCTCCCAAAAGCCCGTCATCGCATGACCGCAGCCGGTGAGGGTGAAGCGACGGTCCGACACCGACACGGAGCCGGGAATCGGCGGGGCGTCGAGTTCATCGAAGCTCCAGCGCATCGGTAGCGTGGTCGGCGTAACCGTCACCGCACAGCTCTGCCGCACCTGGCCGATGGTGGCCGTGATGGTGCAGGTGCCGGGGCGCTTCGAGGCGACGATGGCGGTCTGCTCGCCGATACGACGCACCTCCGCCACTGCCGGGTTACTGCTGCTCCAACTGACGTCGCGCTCGAAGGTGTCCCTCGGTGCCAGCGTTGCGTTGAGCGTGGCGCGGCTGTGAGCCGCAAGGTGCAAGGAAGACTGGTCGAGGGTGACGTGGGCGACGGCAACCTCGGGCCGGCAGTGGATGGCTTCGTTGAGTTCCAGCGTGGCGATTTGGACGCCCGCTCCGTTGTCCGCGGCCGTCACGCGGAGCCGATAGAGATTAAACTTGGCGACCTGGGCGATGGGAAACTCGCGTCGCGTCGCCTCGTCGCTGAAGGCGGGCGCTTCCTGCCAATCCAGCCGCGTCCAAGTGCTCCCTCCGTCATTGGAACCCAACAGCTCCAGCGTGCGCGGCCGCCGCTCCGGGTCCCGACACACCACGACATACGAAGTCACGCGCGCTTTCCGTCCATCAACATATTGGCACTGAATCCAACTCGACGCAGCCTGGTCCAGCCACCCTGTTTTCTCGTCTTGATCGAACGCTTTGCTCGGCGCCACGGAGGCCTCAGCTGCGCCGCTGGCCGTGATTTGAGCCATGCCGGCATCGGCATAATAAGCGGTATTGAAAGTCAGGCTGGTCGGTCGGCCTTTTCCCGCCACCATCATGTCCTCCAGCGCCGTCTCAACCTCGGACTTGCGCGACTGCAACACGAGGTAGGAGTGGTTCCGGTTTTCGTTGGTCTTCCAAAAATTCATCCCGGTAGTGGCGTCCGTGACGTTGACGCCACCGCTGACGATTTTGAACCACGGCGCGGCGCCCCGGACGGTCACCAGGCAGGAAATGGGATCCCAACTCAACCGATCCCCGGCAAAACCCACGCCCGGATAGTGCCGGTAAGCCATCGTCAGAGGGTTGTGCTCAGGCATCTCATAGGTGGCTCGACGACCGGACATGGTCGAGCCGCCTTCTCCGTTGAAGAGCACTGGCGTCGGCCAGGTGGAACAAACCAGCGCGGCGGCGGCGGGATCTTGTTGAAAGTTCCACTCTCCCTCCTTCGCCGTCGCCGATGGGGGATAGTTCCCGCCCATGACCTCGAGTCGTTGCACTTTTCTTGCGACGAGCGCCACGCCATCCAAGGGACTCGCGTCATCTGGACGTGACTTGAGGAGATTGGCCAGATTTCGCAGCGGACCGACCGCGAGCACCACCACGCTGCCGTCGGGTTGCTGCGCCAACAGCTGGCGATACAGGTTCACGGCGTCCGGGTAATCCCGACCACTGGAATATTTGTGAGGGAATCGCTTGGCGATTTCGCTGGTGAAATGGGGGCCGGACAGGAATCCGGGGTCTTTCAAGGTCCCCACGGGAATCTCCGGACGCCCAAACCAAGTATTGATGGCATCCAGAGCCGGAGCGATGGCGTCGGCGGAAACGCAGCCCATGGTGGCGAGCAGCTTGGCTTCTCCGCGTTCGACTGCTCCGTGCAGGACGAACAGCGCCCCCACGTCATCGCAATCTCCGCCCATGTCGGTGTCGAAGATGAGATTCACGGGTGACGCGGCGGCCCGCACCGGCGTGGCGGCGATGCCAGCGAGCAGAAGTCCCGTTGGTGACCGGTTGAAGTTCGTCGAACCGGTCTTGATCGAAGCAAGCGGCAGATCCTCGAACTCCAGTGACTTCTCCGCCGGGTCGGGCCGGTAGGTCGGGCCAGAAACCACAGGCCCGGCCGCCAGCACCTTCCCGCTCTGGAGCAGGATAACGGCAGTCAGCACTGCGGCGCATCGGTCAACAAACCAGCCGAGACAGTGAGGCAGAATGGGCATCGAATCGTTCAGTTCCAAGTGGAAGCGGACGAATGCTTGGGGTTCATCTCGGTGGTTGAGAGGAATCCTCGCCGAGCAGCCAGTGTCGAGTTTTTGTCCAGCCAAGAAAACGTCGAGCAGCCTCAGTCTGCGGCGAAACATCTTCTATTGAACGACCCGCGTGAACCAGCGCCAGACCGCGCAGCGCGGGCGCGAAGCGGGCGCGGTAGTCGTCGGCTTGCTGATTCAGGTGTTCATCGGCCCATTTGAGAAATGCGCCAACCTCGTCGTTCGACAAGTGTGACAGGTAAAAGATCATCTGAGCAGTTAATCGGTTTGAGGACATCATCGCCGGGCCGTTCATTCCAGTCGATCCATCGGAGCAGCGAATTCGGATTTCAGTTTGGTTTCATTTGGTGTTGATGAGCCGCAAATCCTTTATTCCACGCTTTTCCCGTAACCTCGTCCCGGCCACGGTTCAGGAAAGCGCGTATGGACACCTCCTCTCCGTCCCACCGCTGTCCCGGCTGCCAGCGTCCGTTGGCGCCGGGCCGGGCGCTGGGACTGTGCCCGCGCTGTCTGCTCGCTCGGGCGGCCCTGGCCACGGAAGCTGAACCGAACGCCTCTCCGCCGAAGGTGCCGGAACTTGCGGCGGTCGCGGCGGCGTTTCCTCAACTCGAAGTCCTCGAACTCATTGGCCGCGGCGGCATGGGTGTCGTCTATCGCGCCCGACAGAAATCGTTGAACCGGATGGTCGCGCTCAAGCTGCTCGCGCCGGGTCGGGAACAGGATCCAGCCTTTGCCGAGCGGTTCGCCAAGGAAGCTCAGGCCTTGGCCGCGCTGAGTCACCCGAACATTGTCACGGTGCATGACTTCGGCTTCGCGGCGACACCCGACGGGTCGGCAGGTGAGGGGTTCTATTTCCTGCTCATGGAGTTTGTGGACGGCGTAAACCTGCGCCAGGCGATGCAGGCGGGTCGGTTCACGCCGGAACAGGCGCTGGCCATCGTGCCGCCGGTCTGTGGCGCACTTCAGTTCGCGCACGAGCGCGGCATCGTCCACCGCGACATCAAGCCGGAGAACCTGCTGCTCAACAAAGACGGCCAGATCAAGATCGCCGATTTCGGCATCGCGAAGATGCTTGGGACGGGTGGAAAGCAGCCGCTTGGCCCGGCCGAGGTGGCGCCTCCGGATTCCGCGAGCAACAGCCCAGGCACGCCACCGTCGCCGACCCTCACCGCCCAGACTGCCGTCGGCACGCCGCACTACATGGCGCCGGAACAGCGCGATCCGGCGGGTGGGGCCGATCACCGCGCCGACATCTATTCGCTCGGTGTCGTGCTCTACGAACTCCTCACCGGCGAACTGCCCGGTGCCCGCCTCGAACCTCCGTCCCACCGGGTGCAGATCGACGTCCG
Organism: Verrucomicrobiota bacterium; assembly: GCA_017309115.1. GTDB lineage: Bacteria > Verrucomicrobiota > Verrucomicrobiia > Limisphaerales > UBA9464 > UBA9464. The sequence continues at coordinate 22,592 of JAFLEF010000018.1, forward strand.
CCTGGACGAGATTGTGTTGCGGGCGCTGGCGACACAGCCGGAGCTCCGTTACGCCACGGCAGGGGAATTTCGGACCCAGCTTGATACGGTCGCGGCGACGCCCTCTCGCGCACCCGGGGCTGTTCCCGAGTCGTCGTTCATTCCCCGACTGTTGAAGTCGGCCAGCGGCCTCCTTACCACCCCCGAGAACTTAAACACGCTAGAGGGCCAGTTCTCCATCCACCGGGCGCGCGGTCAATTGTTGCTCGATGAACATCAGCTCACTCATGTCTGCGCTCGCGGGACCACGGTCATCCCGCTCGCGACCATCCGGGACGTGAGCATCGGCCAATATCCACTCGCCATGAACCCGGCGGGAATTGATCTGCTGAGCGTGACCTACGACGACCCAGGCGGAACGAAACAAGTCTATCTCTCGCCGATGGACGGTTGGTTTGCCTGGCCCTCGACCTGGAACGCCCGGGTTGCCGACTGGCACGCTGCGATCCGCAACGCGGTCGCCCGGGCCACCGGAAAGGAACCTGCCGAGACGCCGCGCGAACGCGTTTCCGTGCCGCCCGGCCACATCTGCCTTCGGATCTTCCTGCTGATAGCGTTTGTTACCCCGGCCTTCGCGACCTTTCTGTTCCTCAATCTCGGTAAGGGCGTTGTCGGCAGCGGCAGCTTGGTGAGTCCCTTCGCGTTCATCGTGTTCATGCTGCTGGGTGGATTTTTCGGGCAACGGCTGATCGGGCGCCTCTTCCGGAGCTCGAACCGGAACGCCACCTCGGCCCCTAGCCCGTGGAACCGGGTGGCGGGGACCTTGATGATCCTGGGCGCGCTGGGGTTGGGCTGGGGATTGGTCGCCAGCCGCCACGCTCAAGCCCAGGCGCAAACTGAAGGGATCGTGGTGAGGCTCCAGGTGGCCCAGGCCCAGGAGGCGGATTTCCGGGCGCAGTTGGCTGAGTGGACGAGGCGTACTACTAACGCCCCGGACGAAACGCAGCGGTCTCAAAACCAGTTCGGGCAAGCCCGGATGCAGCGCGAACTCGACGACGCAATTCAGAGGAGCCAAGAGCTGGAGCGGACCCTCGGACAGGGCGTCCCGAAACCGGATCGTTCCGGCCCGCTGCTGACGGTGCTTCCGATGCTGCTGGGGGGACTCTGGTTGCTCTTTCGCTCGGGTGGCGCGGGGCCGTCGGACCGCCCGCCACGCCGCTGGATGCAGTGGCTCGGCGGCGGGTTGTTGGTCTTCGGTTTGCCGCTGGGCGGGCTCGGTACGTGGATGGCGTATCAGGTCGCTAGCGATTCCTCATGGAATCCGGCACCGGCGGAGGCGTTCTTCGCCTTCGCGGTCTGGATCGGCAGCGCGGCGTGCCTCCTCGGCGGCCTGACCTTGCTGGCCTTCGCTCGCCCGTGTTCTGGTCCATCGCGCGGTGGCGTCTCGGCGGCGCTGATCGCGCTCGTGGCCATTCTGCTCACCGGAATGCTGTTTTTGCTGAAGCGTCCGGAGGCGATCACTCCCCGGCCGCCCATACCGGGTGGAATCGGTCATTGACCCAACATGAATTCATCCGCCGCTGCCCCGTTTGCGACCACCCGTTGGACGCAGGTGCTGGCCGCTCAGGGAGGGTCCGAGCACGCACGCGTTGCGCTGTCCGAACTCTGTTCTGCCTATTACGGACCTGTGGTTGCGTTTCTGGAACACACTGGCTGCGCCCCGGAAGAACCGCGCGAAGTTGCTCATGAGTTTTTCGCCGGACTTCTTGCGCGAGATGGACTCGCTGGTGCGGATCGGCAATCCGGCCGCTTTCGCTCCTATTTGTTGGGCGCGCTGAAGCATTTCGTCGCCAACCGGCGGCGGCGCGCCAGTCGCCGGAAGCATGGCGGCCAGGCGGAGCACTTACCGATGGAACTTGGCACCGACACCGGGTTCGAGGTGCCCACACCCACTGAAGCGCCCAACCTCGACGCACTGTTTGATCACGAATGGGCGGTCACCGTGGTGGAAGGCGCCCTGGCCGCCTTGGCCCATGAGTCCATCGCTGCCGGGCAGGACCGGCAGTTCCTGGTGCTGAAGCCGTGGCTGTCGTTCGCGGCGGAACCTGGTTCGCAGGCGAGCGCGGCGGCTGAACTCGGGGTCAACGAAGGCGCGGTGAAGGTGGCCATTCATCGGTTACGGCGTCGCTTCCGCGAACTGGTCCGCGCCGAGATCGCGCAGACCCTGCCGGCCGAAGGCGATGTCCGCGCGGAACTGCGGCATCTGGTCGAGGCTCTGGCGGAATCGCCGGTGGTTCCAGAGTGGGACCCCAACCGATAGTAGCGACGTTTCAGGCTTTCCGAGTTGGTCCAACGTGCCCGTCCGTTTCGTCGGCGCTGCCGGGTCGGAAGTCACCTCACTTCACGACAAACTTCGGGTTATCCCGCTGTGATTTCCGCGCTCTGCTCTGTAATTTGGTGAAGTCATGCCGGTTTTTGTCACCACGCATTGGTCCGTTGTCCTGGCGGCGTCCGACCGGGAGTCGCCCGATTCCACGGCGGCCTTGGAAGCTTTGTGCCGGACGTATTGGTTTCCCATCTACGGATTGGTGCGCCGGTGGGGGCATGGTCCGGAAGATGCCGAGGATCTCACCCAGGAGTTCTTTGCCCGGCTGTTGGGCCAGGACCAATTGCGGGCGGCGGACCGGGAGCAGGGACGGTTTCGAACGTTCCTACGGGTGGTTTTGCAACGGTTCCTGGCGAACCAACGGGAACGGTCCCGGGCCGAAAAACGGGGCGGCGGATTTCGGCGGGTTCCACTCGACACCTCGGTGGCCGAAGCACGATGGGAAGGGGCGGCGGAGTTGGGAAAGGGATTGGGCGCCGAAGCGGTCTTCGAACGGCAGTGGGCCTTCTCGCTGTTGGAGGAAGCCCTGAATCGGCTCCGGACGGATCACCTGGCCAGCGGCCGGGAAGCGGAGTTCCAACGGCTGAAGCCCTATTTGGCTTCGGAACGGGGGGAAATCCCCTATGCGGCGATCGCGTCGGACCTCGGCATCCGCGAAGGCGCCGCTCGCGTCGCGGTGCATCGGCTGCGAAAACGGTTTCGGGAGCTGTTCCGTGCCGCGGTAGCCGACACCGTGGCCGATCCTTCGGAGGTGGATGCCGAAGTTCGACACGTGGCGAGCCTGCTGGCAGGAGGTTGAGAGAATGAAGTTCTGGGTAACAAACGGCAGCCAGTCCGGAATAGGTAGTGGATGAACGAACCTTCTCCTCGAATCTGCTCACGGTGTCAGAAACCGGTGCCCGCTCTGGCGCCGGAGGGACTTTGTCCGCGGTGTCTCGGAGCGTTAAACCTGTCCGCCCCCACCGAAGCCACCAGCGGAAGCCCGGAGGAAGGGGCTGTCCCACCCGTGCCATCCCCAGAAGAACTGGCTCCTCATTTTCCCCAATTGGCCATCATTCGCTGCTTGGGACGTGGTGGCATGGGGGTGGTTTACGAAGCTCGGCAAAAATCACTGGACCGGCGGGTGGCCCTCAAGCTTCTGGCGCCTGCACGAGATCAGAATGCCGCGTTTACCGAACGGTTTCTCCGCGAAGCTCGAGCTCTCGCCCGGCTGAACCATCCCAACATTGTTACGGTGCACGACTATGGGGAATCGGGGGGACTTCACTACCTGCTTATGGAGTTTGTGGATGGGGTGAATCTGCGTCAGTTGCTGGCCGCGGGGCATCTCGCACCGGAACAGGCCCTAGCTATTGTGCCTCCCATTTGCGAAGCCCTCGAGTATGCCCACGGCCAGGGCATCATCCACCGGGACATCAAGCCGGAGAACCTGCTGGTAGACAAACAGGGTCGGGTCAAGATCGCTGATTTCGGTATTGCCCGATTGCTGGATCGTGGCGAATCCGATTCGCCGCTCACCGAGGCCGCCTTGGGAACCCCGGACTATATGGCCCCGGAACAACGCCAGCATCCCAATGCTGTGGATGCGCGAGCAGACATCTTTTCCCTGGGGGTGGTCTTTTACGAGATGCTCACGGGCGATCGGCCTTCCGGGAATTTTCTGCCGCCGTCTCGCCGGGTTCAGGTGGATGTGCGCCTTGATGAAATTGTCCTTCGGGCTTTGGAACAGGAGCCGCAGCGTCGTTTCCAGTCAGCTGCGGATTTGAAGACCCAGGTGGAGGCGGTGCGGACATCGCCGAATCCGGAGGAAAAGGCTCTCGCCCCTGGACGTATGGTGGACCAAATCCAGCGGGTGGGCCTACGCCGCTGGGCCCGGTTAGGATTCGCCCTGATGCTGGCGGGCACCCTGGGGACGTTGGTGCTGATGATCCTGTCCCCTCGCCATGAATTGGCCCTGACTTTCGCCGGCCTCGCTTTGCTCCTGGCCCTCATTCTGGGAATCAAAAGCTGGTCCGACCGCCTGGGTCGGACGGTCGCGGTGGTGACCCTAGTTCTCTTTGCTTCGGCCGGCCTGACCGTTCTGGTGCTGACCGAGGCGGTTCCGATCGGCCGATGGATGCGTCGGCGAGCATCGGCGACAGTGGAACCACAGCTCCGGGCCGATCAACGACCCATGTCCGGGTTAGCCGAAGTTGACTCCAAGAAACGTGCCTTCGGCGGGAAATTAAGGGTCCGGGTTCTGGCTGATGGTTCCGGTGAGTATCCGACGGTGCAGGCGGCCCTGGATGCGGTTCCGGATTACGCGGTCGTAGAACTTGGGCCGGGACGGTTTAGTGAACAAGTGATCCTCCGCCGGCCAGTTCGTTTGCTAGGCCAGGGATGGGACAAGACCATTCTTGGACCGACAAACCTCTGGGTGAGCCCGGGAGGCACCAACGCGAGTTCGGGAATGGAAGCTGCGGTGTCGGTACGAGGTGGCGGGGCGCTGTTGTCGGGGATGCGAATCACTCGCCCGGGAACCATTGACCCCGAAAAGCTCTCGTCGCAGGGAATTGTCGAGGTGGAGAACGCCGAGCTCCAAATGGTCGAGTGTGCCGTGGTGGGGGGCGCCGGCAACGGTGTGGTGTTCTCCCCCGGCTCCCGAGGGCAACTTCAGCGATGTCTGGTCGCGGCAGTTTGGAACACGGGCATCGTCGCCGCTGAAGGTTCACGGGTTACGATCCAGGAATGCGACATCCGGAACTGTTACTACGCTGGAGTGGTGCTGCGTCGGGGTGTCTGGGTGGCAGCCCTGTGGACCAACCGGATCTCGGGTGCGGCCTGGCACGGTATCCGATATGATGACAGTTCTCCTACGATCCTGGGGAATCTCATCTTCGCCAATGCCCGCAGCGGCATTTACGCTTCCGGGACCACTCGGGCCCTGGTGAATGGAAACGTGTTCTTTGGAAATGAAATGGATGGCGTGTCGTGCTGGTTCAACAGCTCAGATCTAATCACCGGCAACACGTTTGTGAGTAACAAACGGGAGGCCCTGTCCATGTTGGGACGTTCCTCGCCCACGGTCTCCAGCAATATTTTCGCAATACATCCCGTCGCCCTGCGACAGGGAGTAGTGGGGGGAACGCGCGACGGGGCCGGCTCCTTGGGGAATCCTGCGGTGGAGCACAACTTGTTCTGGAAGAATGGCACCAATTGGATTCGCTGGGGGCCGGCGGACGGAGCAGAGCCGCGGCAGATGGCCCTGGATGATTCCAACGCCGAGAACGACCCAGGATTTGTGAACCCGGGGGCTCGCGAATTCTCCCGCCGTTCCGATTCCGCGGCTACGTATCCCGGAATCGGCGTGGCCCGCCCCATCTCGTCTGCCAGCCCCTGGCCGCTCCAGCCGGAGGAACTCGCCATCATTCCCGCGAGCGACACTCGGGATTGGCGGCAGTGGAAGCGTCCAGGTGGACCATAACCCGCGGTGGAACAGACTCTCCCGAAGCTTCAGCGGGTGAATGCCCGTTGATTTCGACAGATTCCGTGTCCACGGGCCGAGATTGGGCAGATGATACCCGCCGAGGGCGATGTTCGGGTGCGGAGCCGCGGGATTTGCGCTTCACGGCCTGGATGATTCCGTTGAGGCGACTGCCCTTTTCGTCGTGGGAACGTGGCCCCTGGCGGTGGCGGGTTCACCCGGCACAACCCGGCACAACCATTTCCCAAGCCAGATCACCAGAGGGTCCGGATGCCGGGGTATTTGGCGATGTTTTCGTCAGCCGTGATGATCGCGAGGGAATGAAGGCGGGCGGTGGCGACGAGAATGCGGTCAAATGGATCCGAGTGGATCCACGGAAGGGTTCCAGCGGTGGCAGCGGGCCCGAGTTCCGATGGCAAAAGAGTCAGATAATGCAGACGGACGGCGTCTTGGATCCACGTTTCCACGGGACTCGGAAGCTGGATGCGGCCCTTCCCGGCCTTGATGGAAAGTTCAGCGGCTGTCAGGACGCTCAGGTAAACGGTTGCGGTGGGGGAGGCGATGGCCTCGCGGGCCCGGGGCGACAGGTCCTCACTTCCATTCACCAGGCAGAGAAACGCGCAGGTGTCGAGCAGGTAGTTCATCGCATCCAATCGGCCAGCTCGTCGGGCTGCAAAGGTTCCGTGGGATGGTAGTCGGTGGCCAAAGTCACCTTCAATTGAGGGTGGGGCTTCAGACGGTCGAACTTCTTCGGTAGAGTGGGTTGGTATCGCCGCAGTTCGGCGACCGGTGTTCCGTGGCGCTGGAGGATGACGGTTTCGTTATCGTCTTCGACCGCCTTGACGAGTTCGGACAGCCGACTCTTGGCCTCGTGCATGTTGACAGTGATCACGGTTAGCTAAGTTAGCTGGCGGCAGGCTTCCTCACGCGGACGGGAATCAGATACCCGTGAGCGGTGCGTCAGCGTCACCGAAGTGGCTTAGTGTCACTCCCATCTTCTCCATCAGGGCCAGATACAGGCTGCAGACCTTCCGGTTTTCGTCGCCCTTGTCGCCGTAGTTGAGCACGCGTCCGGTCTTCAAAGCGCCGCCGAGGCCGCCGACGGTCAGAAGCGGCAGTCGCGTGCTGTCGTGGCGGTTGCCGGACCACATGTTCGACAGGAGCATCAGACAGGAGTTATCCAAAACGTTGCCTTCTCCCTCGGGCATCGCTTCCAGTTGCCCCGCAAGGTACGCCAGTTGGCTGCAATAGTAGCGGGTGATGCGCTCATAGTCGTCCGACAGGTCGTCGTGGGACGCGGAATGGTGCGACTTGCGGACGTCGAGGAAGGGATAGAACAGGCCCGATAGGTCGCGGCAGAGCAACAGCGAAACCACCCGCGTCTTGTCGGTCTGGAAGGCCAGCGCGGTAATGTCGCACATCAGCCGCATATGCTCCCGGATGTCCTCCGGCAGGCCGTTGTCGGGCCGTTTCATCATCACCACCGGGACCTCCCTGCCGCGGGCATTCGCCACCGCTTTGGCCCGGTCGTCCCGCATCCGGTCGATGCGCTTCTCCACCTCGCGGACGCTGGTCAGATACTCGTCCAGCTTGGCCTTGTCGCGGGCGCCGACCCGGCGGGCGAGGCCCGAGGCGTCGTCCTTCACACGGTCCAGGATGCTCTGCGCGCGCCGGCTGCCGCGATTCTCGAACAGACTGTCGAACGCCAGCGAGGGATATACTTCCATCGGCACCGGTGAATCCGGACTCTGCCACGAGATGTGCGAGCTGTAGGCCATCGAGAAGTTGGTCTCGTGATAGCCGGTGATGGGCTGCTCGCAGCCGAGCACCATGCTGGGCTGGACCGAGTCTTGCCCGATGCTGTTCGCCAGCACTTGGTCCATGCTGATGCCGCCATGCAACACCGCGCCTTTTTGGAGCGGCATGCCGGAAAGCAGGTTGCCGGTCTGGCCGGGATGGATCCCCACGCCGACGGCGGACCGGTTGAAGAGGCCGTCAATGACGTTCATCTTCGCCTTCAGCGGATCCATCGGTTGAAGGCTCCGGCTCAATTCCATGTCCGCACCTGTGCCCTTCGCCCACCAATGTTTGCCGTTCACGCCATTGCCCCAGAAGATCGCGGCGAAACGCTTCGGCATGGGGGCCGGCACTCCGTCCTTCAGGGGCTCCGTTCCCCACGCCGGGATCGATTCCATCCACGGCAACGCCATGGTGACTCCGACCCCGCGAAGGAAGGTCCGTCGCGTCAGACGGACGCGGCGGAGGTCCGGAGAAGTGACCTGGGAATCGCGCATGATGTCTTATTGAGTGGCGAGGTCGCCGGGAACTCGTTTGTTGAGGAACTGGGGACTGGTGACGATGACATCCACAAGGCTGCCAAATCTCCGGCCATTAGCGTCCAACCGGGCCCGCATGTCACGCACTGTGATCTCGTCGGACAGCATCAGGCTCCGGCCCAGGGCGTAGGCGAGGAGTTTGCGGCACAGGTTGTCGAGGAAGTCCTCCTGCCGGTGCGCGTGGATGTAGGTGCGCAAGCCGGCCACGCCGCTGCCTTCGCTCCCGTCGGGAAAGACCGCGCGGGTGTCCACCGGATGGCCCGCCAGGTCGAGGGTCCGCGATTCCCCGACGGGCCCAAACCCTTCAAAGACCAACCCGAGCGAATCGAACCGTTGATGGCATGAGGCGCAGCTCGGGTCCGCGCGATGCCGGGCCAGCGTCTCGCGCAAGGTCAGCTCGCCCAGCGTCGCCTCGTCGGCAGGCAGCTCCGGGACCGCGGCGGGCGGCGGTGGAATGCGTTCGCCCAGAATCCGACGGGCGACCCAGTTGCCGCGCTTCACTGGGCTGGTCCGTAGGCCGGGCGAATTTCCGGTGAGGAAAACGGACATGGGCAGCAGACCGCCGCGCCCGGCCACCCGGGCATCGTCGACCCGCACCCATTGGTTGGATGCGACCGGCGGAATGGAGAGGCCGTAGTGCCTCGCGAGGACCGGGTTCACAAACGTGTGGCGGCCATCCAGAAACTCGAGCACGGAGCGGTCTGCCTGCACCACGTCCTCGATGAAACGGACCGGCTCCTCGAACATGGCCTGGCGAAGCGCGTCGTCGAAGCCTGGGAAACGGGCCCGGTCCACGGCGTTGTGTTCCTCAAACCGGCGGAAATCGAGCCAGTGGCCGCCGAACTCGACGGCCAGGCTGCGGACCCGGTCGTCCTTCAACATCCGGCGGGCCTCGGCAGCGATGACCTTGGGCAGATGCAGGTCGCCCGCAGCAGCGCGAGCCAGCAAGGGCTCGTCCGGCAGGCTGGACCACAGGAAATAGCTGAGGCGGCTGGCCAGGGCAGTGTCCGACAAGGGCAGCGATCCCGGCGGCGCGGCGGACCTTGCTTTCGCCAGGCGGGATGTCCGCGCACCGGGGCCCGGCTGACCACTGCCCGCGGCTTCGACGAGATCGATGCGGTAGCAGAAATTTGGCGAAATCAGCACGCTCGCGAGGCAGTCGCGGACCGCCTCGTCATGCGTCAATCCGTCCTGGTTCCGCAAGGCCCGATAAAACGCGAGCAGCTCCTCGCGCTCGGGCGCGGTCAGGGGACGGCGGTAGGCCCTCTGCGCGAACTGCATCAGGGCGTCGAGGTGTTTCGGTTCGGCGTCGCGCTTCAGCGCCTCGGCCCGGCTGATTGCTTCCCATACCCGCTCGAAATGATCCTTAATCGCCGCGAGAACCTGTTCGTTCGCGCCGGTGCGCTTGGCCTTGGCGTAGTAAAGGTCTGCGAGCTTCTTCACCTTCGCCTCACTGGTGCAATCCCGGTCCTCCGCGCGTGCGAAATCGAACTCCGCATCACTGAGGAATCGCGAATCGGTCCGCTCGAAGTACACGGTGCTTTGGTGCATCCGTTGGGGCACCGCCGCGATCATCTCGAACTCGTCCCACAGCCGGTCCAATTCCCGACGTCCCGTTTCGTCGAGGATCATTTCATAGAGCGGGCCGTCGTCGCGGAAGTAACCGGTCTGGTTGTGCAACCCCGCGCTCAGGAGGCGGCCGACATTGCCGTTGGCCTTCTCCTCCTCTGGATCCACGAACGTGCGTCCGCGTTCCTTGACATAGAACGCATCGGGGAACACCGCCGCGAAGCGCGTGAACGCCGCCTCATACTGGACCCGCAACGCGGGATCCGAGGGAACGAAGAGATCCCGGTCCGCCTCGGGCGCCTTCGCCTTCGTCTTGATCGGGTTGTAGCTGTCTGGCTGTGCTCCCTTTTCCACCCGGGGCTTGATGACCCCGTCGACCTGCAGTCGTGCCGGGTCGTAGGTCCGCCGGTTCGCCGCCAGTTGCCGGTCCTTCCAGAGCACCAGCGCCTGCGCGCTCGGATTCAGCCCGGGTGCGGACAAATTGGGAACCTCCGGCCGGATCTTCTCCCTCAGCGTCACCACAAAATTCCGCATCGCCTCGCAGCCAGGGCGTACCTGTGCGTCCGTCTTCCCACGCTCCGGGGCGGGCAAGGCACGCCACATCTTCTGCAGCGTGGCGAGGGGGCCGACGTCCTCCTTGGCGTTCAACGTCTCCCAGACGGTGGCCAAGTATTTTGGGCTGACCTTGGCCTCCACGGCGATGTCCGCCAAGCTGGCGCGACGACGGCCGAGGGCCGCCCGGTTTTGGAAGCGCCACGCGGCGGCAAAGTAATCCGCATAATCGGTCGGTTGGCGTTGGTAGAAATCGACAATCCGCAACGTGCCGTATTTGTCGCGATCGGTGTGCACCATCATCGGATGGCTCGCGAACGCGATGCCGTCCAGATTCAGAACGGCGTGCTGGCTCACCTCCCGGGCGGCCGCCAGATACTTATTCAGCAGCGCGGGAGACATGGCGAGCGATTCCCCGGAGTTGTCGAACCCTTCCGGGTTGGCGGGGTCGACCGGGAACTCCCGGGTCGGACGCAGGTCCACACCGGTCAGGTCACGGATGGAGTAATCATACTCGGCGTTGCTCAACCGGCGGGCCAGCACCGGTCCCGGATCGCCGGCATTCCGCTTCGCCTCGTTCTTTCTGAGCTCCTGGATCCACGCAACGACGTCTCGGCGCTGGGCCGGAGTCGGATGCTGCCTCGCCTTCTTGGGGGGCATGTCGCCTTCCTCCAGTCTCTCCAGCACCAGTTCCCAGCGTGGGAAATCCTGCGCCACGCTCTCCGCGCTGGTGTACGGGCTGAGGTCGAGGTCGCCCTTGGGCGTTTCCTGGCCATGGCACTCCAGGCAGTAGGTGCTGACAAAGGGTTGAACTTTGCTCCCGAAACGACGTTCCAGCTCCCGGCCGGCCGCATCCGGTGCCGCCGCGTGGGCCGGATGGACGGCCATCAGGAGGACCGCGCTCAGGATGGTGGTGCGGAGAGACATTGCTTCCGTTTATCGGACGTTTGCAGACTCGAGTCGGGCGTCCCGTTGACGTGCCGGTTGCCGTTCCATTCGAGTCTTCCTGGAGGGCTGCCCGCAATACAAGCCACAGGCGCACCGGATCCGCACACCTATCCTCAACCCGCGAGACAGCCGGGTCGCCGAACTCCGGTTGGTCTGCTGGTCCAGATGAACCTGGAGCCCGCAGTCGCACGGCCACGGCAGTATCACCGGCGCCGAGGTGTTTCGGCAGACTCGAGTGGATCGGACTTCCATGTGCAGGCAATCTTCTCCGCCTGCACCCGCACACGTTGAGGAAGATCAAAGACTCTCACGCCTTCGTCATCAACAGAGCCGTAAAGTTCAGGGATCCCCCCGGTTTACCCAGCCGAAGCCCGCTCTGGCGGGCGAAGGCTGGAGCCAGCTGTCGGGATTGAACCGACGACCCACGGTTTACAAAACCGTTGCTCTACCGCTGAGCTAAGCTGGCCCGAACAAAGACGCTCTTTAAATACCGGGGCTGCCGCCAAGAGCAAGCCAGGGGTTGGAATCGATGCCGGTTCTCGCGGTTCGATCTCGTGATTCAGATAGCCAATGAGGGCGAGGAAACGGGGTGTCGCGAAGGGAGCTCAAAAGGGTGAGGTGACGCCGGGGTTTGTCGGTCCGCATGGTGCGCACGGCAGGACTTGAACCTGCACGCCTTACGGCACTACCACCTCAAAGTAGCGCGTCTGCCAATTCCGCCACGTGCGCGAACTGCGGGGTGAATTCAACCGTCACCAACGGAGCTTAAGATGGTCGGGGCGGTGAGAATTGAACTCACGACCTCCTGTACCCGAAACAGGCGCGCTACCAGGCTACGCTACGCCCCGAACCAAAAGCGGGCGGAACATGGGAAACGCGCCGGGGTTTGCAAAGACAAATCTCATTCCTTCTAAGGTCAGGCGGCAGGGTGGGAGGCCGGCATAGACCGGAGGTTGCGCCCGGAATCCGCAAGTTCGGGCGGGTTTCCTCGGTTTCCCGATTGAACCGACAGCCCGCGAGCGGTGCCGACGGCGTCGCGAAAATTGTGAATCCATTCCGGCGACGCCAGCGAATACCTCGGTGACAGCCGCTTCGGCTGAACAAAAAAACGAACCAAGAAAGCCAAGTAGACAATGAAACTTCCGAAATCGATTCTCGCCTCCCTGCTCGTGCCCGCGCTGCTCACCAGTTTGAGCGCCGGCGATTGCCTGACCAAGGTCGGCAACAAAACCACCGCGACCACCGCCAACATCGTCGAGGTCGCCGTGGGTGCCGGACAATTCAAGACCCTGGCCGCCGCCCTGACCGCCGCGGATCTGGTGGCCGTCCTCCAAACCAGCGGCCCCTTCACCGTGTTCGCCCCGACCGATGCCGCGTTCGCCAAACTGCCGCCGGGAACGGTCGAATCCCTGCTCAAGCCAGAGAACAAGGCGAAGCTGCAGGCCGTGCTCAAATATCACGTGGTGGCAGGCCGGGTGACGGCTCCCGAAGCCTTGACCGCCGGCCATGCCAAGACCCTCGAAGGTCAACCGGTCACGATCACCCTCAACGACGGACGCCTGCAGATCAATCAGGCCAACGTCGTGAAGAATGACGTTCCGGCGTCCAACGGAGTGATTCACATCATTGACACTGTGCTGCTGCCGCCGGCCGACCAGGCGAAGCAAAAGAAGTCTTCCGGGCAGCATGGTTCGGCGGTCGCTCAGGCTTACTGACCGTTCGGAAGGCCCAGTGCTGCCAAATAGCTTAGAGCTGAGAGAAAAAGGCAGGGGTCATCCGCAGATTCGCCGATTAACACCGATTTTTTTGGTCAGCAGAACTAGGTCGGGAACGTGTTGGTCGCAACCGGGCGTACCTGCCGGGGCCCGTGTTGCGCCACAAGCAATCGGAGAAAATCTGAGTGAATCTGCGGATCGACCCTCTCTCCACCTCGGACCTACCAGCGGGCTGGGGAGTCTGGGGTATCCGATCCAGCAACGCGGGTGCCCCGCTCAGGCCACAACTGTCGGTTGCGGAAACTGTGACTAAAGGTACCGATTCGGCCTTTGTGAACGAGCCTCTCCTGCTTCCGCGTGTCGCCGCTGGCGAACGTGCGGCCATGGAGCAGTGCCTAGCTCGCTTCGCGCCTCTGGTCTGGTCGGCCGCCCGTCGGTTTCTGGGTTCATCCCCGGAAGCGGAGGATACCGTGCAGGAAATTTTCATTGAGCTATGGCGAAAGGCGGATCGCTACGAGCCCGCCTTGGGCTCGGAGACGACCTTCGTGATGACCCTGGCTCGCCGGCGTTTGCTGGATGTCCGGCGCCGTTGGTCCCGACGTCCCGAGCTGACGCCGTTGGAGGAGATTGAGGAACCGGCGGCGGAGGCTGCGGAAGGCTCGGCGGCCGATGACGAATCGGCCCAGGCTCTGGCGGTCCTGCGGGCGTTGCCAAAGGAACAGCAACAGGTACTGGAATTGTCGTTACGAGACGGCTGCACGCATTCCGAGATTGCCTCGCAGCTGGCTCTTCCTCTTGGCACTGTAAAAACCCAACTTCGCCGCGGATTGCTGCGAATTCGTCAAGCGCTGGGCGTGAGTCCGGCAGAGGCCCGACCGTGAATCCGAATCTTCCAGACGATCATCTTCAGCCGCTCGTTGACCGGGTGACGGAAGGGGTGGATCCCGCGGCGGAGGCAGCGTCGTTGGAACGCGTGGCAGCGGCGACGACGGTGGGTCTGCTGCGGGAACGGGGTCTCGACGCCTTGCCGCCGGGACTGGCCCAGCGGTTGCAGGCCGACATCGATGGATTTGTGCAGACCGATCGGAAGGTGGTTCGCCCGCAGTTCGGTCCGAGCGTGATGACGTGGACGGGGTGGCTGGCGGCGGCGGCGTGTGTGGCCTGGATGCTGTTCTTTGGGCCAGCGCATCCTGGACTTCAACCGAAAGCCCAACCCCAGGAACTGGCGCGCCAGTTGGGAGCGGATCCCGACGTGCTGCGGGTCGCGTTCGGACCGGGAACGGCGGGAGAGGGCGGGGAGGTGCTCTGGAGCAACCGCCGACAGGAAGGCGTACTGACCTTGCGGGGGATTCGGCCGAACGATCCGAAGCGTGAGCAGTATCAGCTGTGGATTGTGGATCCGAAACGGGACGCCAAGTTCCCGGTGGACGGGGGTGTTTTCGACGTGACCTCGGCGGATGGCACCGTGGTGATTCCCGTGGATGCCAAGCTACCGATCTTGGAGCCGACGGCCTTTGTGATCACCCGGGAACAACCCGGCGGCGTGGTGAAGTCGCAGGCGGAGAAGCCGGTGTTGGTGGCCTCGGTGAAGTGAACAGGGCCGCTCGCGCCTTCCAGCGCTGGTTTACGGGCAACGGGTCGCTGGGTGCGGATCTTCCCTGGGAGGCGCAGCCGTTAGCTCGCGACTCCGATGAGGGATCCCTCTTCTTGTTCCCACTCCTGCACCAGTTGGCGAATCGTCAGTGGGGCGCAGCCCTCCAGTTTGTTGCCAATGTAGGCAAACAAAGGAACGCCTCGCCGGCGCGCCTCGCGAAAGAGGTTCAGGATTTCGGTGCGGACTTCCGGGAACGGTTCGCGAATCTGATCGAAGGGATGCATCTGCCGGTCGCGCAGATCGTACACCGTCCCAGGTCGCGTCAGGAGGCGGGCTCCCGCGAACGGAGCGGTCCAGCACTTGGGCTGGGCGAGTTGGCGGGCGAGGGAAGTGCCGGCGGACCATTGGTTGAAGAGATACGCGACGCCGTGGGCGGCCAACAGATCGAAGAAGTCAGGATGCAGGAAGCTGCGGTTGCGAACTTCCACGCCGTAGTTCCAGCCACCGGGCAGATCACTGAGGAAACCGTCCAGCGCCGTGGCAAAGTCCCGGCCACGGGCAAACTCGAGTGGAGAAAAGCGGGAGAACTCAAACATCACCAGCCCCACGGAAGTTCGGAAGGGTTCCAAGGGGCCGAGAAAGTTCCTTCGAAAGAGTTCGGCATTGAGAAAGTTCGGATTTGGCTGTCCCGCCAGTTCTCCATGCCGAGGCAACAGGGGATATCGCTTCACGGTCAGGTGATCGGTGACTTTGAAGGAAAAACGAAAGTGAGCCGGAACCAGCGGCACCAACCCCTGCAGCAACTTCTCAGTGGGAAACGTGTAATAGGTAGCATCCACGCCGACGGTCGGGAAAACGGCGGCGTATTCCTCCAGGCACTGCTGCTGAAAACGGGCGTCCGAGAGTTTGCCCCGAGTCTGATAACGCTTCTCGGTATAGAGACCCCCGAGCCAGCCCTCATACTTCCAGGACGACGTGCCCAGGTGAATTCCCTGCCGGGACAGTGCCGAAAGCCGCCGGCCGAGGTCGGCCGGCCAACTTTCCTCCGGCGGAACCAGGAAGCCGGTAAATCCGTCGTGCATCCCAGGGGTGGTCGCTTACGGCTTCGTCGTTTGGGGCTGTTTCGCGCGCAGGGAACGTTGGAGGTCACGGATCACCCGGTAGCCGATGCGTTGGACTTTTTCCCGTTCCAGGAGTTCCCGAATCTCGGGATCGGTGGTGAAGGCCTCGAACTCCGCGCTGCGCACCGCCCAACTGCCGGTAATGGACTTGAGCTCGTCTGTCGGCAATCCGGCGTGGATGTAGATCTCGGTAACCCCCGGCTTCAGTTCCTTCAGTCGCTTCTTCCAAAACTCCTTCACGCTGGCCGCACCGTCGTACTTCATGTCGTGCACGAAATCGTCGGTGAAGAGCGTGCCATCGGCGGCGAAGCGGGCGCGCCACTGCGACTGGCCGGCGGCATCGAAGGTGGCTTGGGAGGCCATCCGAACCGGTAGATCAAACTCCACCGCCAGTTGCCGGTACATTTCGAGATAGGCGGGATGATACTGCAGCGTGCCCATGTGGGAATCGAGATGGGTGACGTCGATCCCGGCGGCCAGCGCTTTGCGAATCTGGGCGCGGGATTCAATCAGGGCCTCCTGCGGAGTTCCCTTGGCGTACACCTGGGGCACCTCGTGCCAGAAGTAACCGTCGGGATCGATCAATCCGGGAACCTCATTCCGCGAGGCCACCGGTCCCCATCGATAGGTGTTCCATTCTGAGGTTTGCACCAAGTGCAGACCAAAGTCGCGTTGCGGATTGGCCTTCGCGTAAGTGGCGATTTCGGGGAACCACGGACACGGCACCATGATCGTGGCACTGGTCATCAGGCCTTCTTCGAGTGAACGGATGGTGGCCTGATTGGCGGTGTGACACATGCCGGTGTCGTCGCCGTTGACGATGAGGAGCTTCGCTGTTGGCGGATAGCCCAGTCGTTCCGCCAGGGATTGAGCCTGGGAAGGCAGCATCAGAAGCACGGGGAGAACCAGAACGCAGAGTCGGAGCACGCCTCGGGAATAGCCGGTTTCGCCATTCGTTCAATCGAACAAATGGTCCGCCACGACGGCGGGGCTATTCCGAATGGCGACGAACGGCCAAGGCGCGCCAGATCAGGGCGGGATTATCGGTGATGATTCCATCAACGCCCGCCGCCAACAGGGCGTCGGCCACCGGCGCCTCGTTGATCGTGTAAACCCAGACCTTCAGTCCGCGCTCATGGGCGGCTTGGATGGAAGCGGCGTCCACCTGACGATTCCACACGGCCACCTGGGCGCCGAGGGACTTGATCTCGTCGAGCCACGCGGGCGTCAGCGCCTTCTCGGCATCGGTCAACTTCTTCCCGGACCGCGACCCCGGCGGACCAAGTGCGCCCAGCACCTGCTCGGTGTCGAGGCGGCGATAGTCGCGCAGATAATCCCAATCAAACGACTGCACCACCACGCGATTCACCAGGCCTTCCTTGCGGAGCAGTTCGACACACGCCGCGGCGTCTCCTCCCTTGCGTTCAATCAAGGTCACGGAGCCGCGTTGAATCACGGCCATAGCTTCGGACAGCGTGGACAATCGGGCCTGGGGATAGCTCGGTTGAAATCCGATTCCGGCCTGGAGGCTCCTGAGCTCGGCCAGCGTCCGGTCCGCCACGCGAAGGTTCTGTCCGCCCCAGCGATTCGTGGCGTCGGTGGTGCGATCGAGCGTGGAGTCGTGAATGACGATCAACTGGCCGTCGCGGGAGTGATGGTAGTCGAGTTCGATCAGGTCCGCGCCGGCGGCCAAGGCGCGTTCGAAGGCGGGCAGGGTGTTTTCGGGCGCCACCGCCGAGTAGCCGCGATGGGCAATCACCACCGGACGCGAACTCTGAAGCAGGTTCCAGGCGGGAAGGTTCGTGGCGGCAAAGGAACTCATAGCGAAGCAGGTACTCAGGCCGAGCCACAGGGCAGGGCGGAACATCAGTGGATTCATGGAAGGCGCAGTCGGAAAAATTGTTCGGTCTCCGGCGTGGGCAGGGTCACGCGATTCGTTCCTTGCTGGGCGACCGGAGGCGAACCGACGGTCGACCAATCCATTTGATTCAGCGAGGAGCGGGATTCCAAACGCCAAGCGCTGGTGGACGTCGGCCAGTGCACCGTGACCGTGTCCGCCGAGCCGGTGATCTGGAGTACGGGCGGTTCCGGGGTTCGAAACGTGAAGAAGTTGGGACCCGTCAGGCCGCTTGGGCTCGGGGAAACGAACACGTTGAGAAACGCGCCGGTGGTGGCGTTGAAGCGGACCATTTGTCCGGCATTGAAGTTGGCCACGTAGAGGGCTCCGTCAGGACCGAGGGAGACTCCCACCGGCAGGGACAGGTTGCCCGTGACCAGAAAGTCGCCGCGAAAGGAGCCGTCGGCGGCAAAGCGGACTCCGCGGTTCCCGTTGCCGCTCATCACCACCCAATCACCTGACGGCAACTGCTGCAGGCCGAAGGGTTGCGAGAGGTGTTCCGTCGCGAAGGTGGACTTGTGGGCTCCCGTGACACCATCGCAGCGGACCACGCGATTGCTGAAGCGCCCGACCACGTACACGTCGCCGTCCGGTCCAAACTTTAGATCGGACGGTCCCTGCAGATCCCGAATTCCGGAGATGAACACATCCAGAAAGGCTCCCGTTGTCGCGTCGTACCGCAGGACCTGATCCGTGAGCTGACTGGTCACATAGAGCCGTCCGTCCGGTCGAAACACCAAGGCCACCGGATAGTCCAATCCGCCCCGGCCGTTGGGCACGAACGTATCGCGAAAAGTGCCCGTTTGGCCGTCGTAGCGCAGGATCGAGTCATTGCCGGCGCTGGCCACGTACAAATGCCCATCGGAACCAAAGGCCAGTCCATGGGGAAGACTCAGACGCTGATCGGTGTTGGGCAGAAATCGGTCCAGGAAGGCGCCGGTGGTGTCGTTGAAGCGATAGACCTGGTGACTCAGGAAACTGCTGACGAACAACTCCGCCTGCGTGGGGAGGGCCAGAAGGCCGGCCAGGACGACCCACTGAGATAGGCAACGAATTCGCAGGCGCATGGTGTGACCCGGCTCCTAACACGAATCCGACGCCCTCCGCAAGCCACGCCCGGAAACCAATCTAGCTAAGGATTCAGCCGTCGGGTCGACCGTTCCTGCAGCCACCGGATATCGGCGTTGTTGGGCTGGTCGAGGGGGATGGGATTGTCGGACCAGTCGAGGCCGCGACGGATGGGCGGGGTGGTTCGGGGATCCACCCAGCGCCGGATTTCGGAATGGCCATCGGCAAACGAGAGACCGCCGGCATTTCCATGATAGGAGCCAGGCAGGTCCACCGCCCACCTGGTTTCCTCGGGTCGATCGGTCCAGCCAGACATGTCGATGAGGAAGTTCCCATAGTTGATGGTGTCTTCGCGTTGATCCCAGAACAGGGCGGTCATGGTCGGGCCCGGATCGACGAGATCATTGAGCTTGCGATAGAGGCGCCAAGGTGGACTGGAACCGTTGGGAGTAGCGTCGAGCACGCCGCCAAATCCGCCGAACCAGGCACTCATGGCCATGCTGCGGACCCGGGGTATCGGGCTGCCCTTGAAGGGTCCGTCATTGGGGGTGACGCGGCTGGTGTCGGCCGGACATTTGAAGATCTGGGCGTTCTTGCCGCAGTAGGGCCAGAGCGGGCTGGTGTGGATGTCGCGGGTGACATCCCAGTTGGACGGATTGCCGGGGCTGAAATCCAGCCACCCACTCATCCAGGAGGGAATTTCTTCCGGATCACCCCGGTATCCGGGACTGGCGGCGGGGACATTTTCCTGATGATCCAAGGCGTAATTGAGCCACGCGAGCGTGAGTTGTCGGTGATTGTTGAGGCAGCTGATTCCCTGGGCTTTTTGGCGGGCTCGGCCAAGCGCGGGCAGGAGCAGGCCAGCAAGAATTGCGATGATGGCGATGACGACCAGGAGTTCAATCAGGGTGAATCCGGCGCGGAAGGCGTCAGTCGGCCGGGGTCGGTTCGATCGACCCGGAAGATGTCCTGATGGGACCCACATGGACTTGGGTGAGGATAGCAAGGGTTGGCCATTTTCCCAGTGACAAGCCGTCGCCTTGGTTGGGCGATTATGTTCGTCTGACCCGTTTAGGGGCTTGTCGGGTGTTGGGGCAACGTCATACACTAATCAAACTATGACGCTCCCCGTGACTTCCCGACGCGCGTTCACGCTGATTGAGTTGCTGGTGGTCATTGCGATCATCGCCATTCTGGCGGGGATGTTGTTGCCCGCTTTGGCGAAAGCCAAAGGCAAGGCGATGACCATTCGTTGCAACAACAACCATCGGCAGATTGGGATCGGCCTGCACATGTATGCGGACGACTACCGGGACTCTTTTCCCATCTACAGTGATTGGGGAACCATGGGTGGGAAGACGGGAGTGCTGACGATCCATGGAGGACCGGTCGCGGTGACCAATCGCCCGATGAATGTGTACGTGCCGGCGTTTGAAAGTTGGAGCTGCCCGGCGGACAAGGGGGACTCGCTCTACAAGGCCGATTTCCGGGCCAAGAAGGTCAAGACGTGTTACGACGGCTGGGGCAATAGCTATCTCACCGTTTGGGCGGTCGAGACCCTGCGGGTGAAACACGTTACGGGCGATTCCAAGGCTCCCCGCGGGTCCAAGGAAGCGGCGTCCATTAAAACCAGCGAGATCGCCAAAAGCGCTTCCAACAAGCTGATCCAAGGCGACTGGCCGTGGTGGGCGGATCGGGATAAGAACGATCCTTGGAACCAATGGCACGGCTACAAAGGGCAATACAAAATGAACGTGCTCTTTGGCGACGGTCACACGGAGTTCTTCAGTTTCCCGAAGACCGCCTACCAATGGAACTATACCGGTCCGGCACCCGACCCGGCCTTTACCTGGTGGTAACGGGGCTCGCTTCGGCTCTGTAATCTGTTCAGGCTGCGGTCGTCCCGATGCCTGAATCTCTTTCCGTCCAGCCGCTGGACCGCTTCTCGGCTCCTGATCGCCGACGCTTCATCGACGTTGCCCGTGCGGTCTATACTACAGATCCGAGGTGGGTGGCTCCCTTGGATTCTGAGATGCATGGCGTCCTGGGTCCTCGCAATCCCTTCTACCAACACGCCGAAGGCCAGCTGTGGTGGGCGCTCCGGGACGGCCGCCCGGTCGGGCGCATCGCGGCGTTCGTCGATCAGACCCACAATCAGCTGCATCAGGAACGCACCGGCTTCTTCGGCTTCTTCGAAAGCGTAAACGATCCGGAGGTCGCAGAAGCGCTGCTCGCCACCGCCCGACGTTGGCTCGCCGAGCGGGGGATGGATCGGATTCGCGGTCCGATGAACCCGTCCATCAATGACGAGTGCGGCCTGCTAGTGGAGGGCTTCGAACGGCCGCCCGTTCTGATGATGAGTTACAATCCGCCGGGGTATGCCGCCCTGCTGGAAGGCACCGGTCTGACGCGAGTGAAGGATCTTCTGGCGTTTATCATTTCCGTGGCGGAGGCGCCGGAATCCCGGTTGCGCAAGGTGCGTCGGCATTTGGAGGAACGACATCCCGAACTGCGCCTGCGGATGATTACGCGTCAGTCGCTGCCGCAGGACGTTCCGCTCATCAAGCGGGTCTACAACGAAGCGTGGGAGAACAACTGGGGGGCGGTGCCGTTGAGTGAACCTGAGATCGATTTCCTGGTGGAGCGGTTGGCGCCATTGCTGGTGAACGGGCTGGTCTGGATGGCGGAATGCCGCGGAGAGCCGGTGGGATTTCTCCTCGCGCTTCCTGATTTTAATGAAGCGCTGCAACCGCTTCGGGGTCGCTTGCTGTCCTGGGGGTTGTTGCGGGCACTGCCGTATCTGGCGGGCTGGCGGAAACCCCGGATCATGCGGCTCGTGGCCCTGGGAGTGCGGGCGGAATATCGCGGCCGGGGATTGGAAGCGGCGATGTTGGCGGAGACACTGACCGCCTGCCAACGCGAAGGCTTTCAGGAATGTGAAGCGTCGTGGGTTCTGGAGGACAACGAGGCCGTTCAGCGCGTGATCCGGATTTTCGGAGGGAAGCGCTACAAGGCCTACCGGTTGTACGAGCGGGCGGTCTGATCCCGCAGGCACGAACCGCGGCTAAATGCCCGTCGCAACGGACGGAGTGGGAAGACCTCACTTCTCCGCCGGCTCGTGAAGTGGAGTCTTGGGTAGCGGTTGGGAATCTGGAACCGGTACAGCCCGACATCGCCTTGGATGATCGGTGAGCCCAGGCTGGCAGTCTTTTTCGGAGCTCGATTCGAAGTGGCAATAGAGCCAGTTCCCGAGCGGGGTCAGGAGGACGGACGTCAGGATTCCGGCGCCTACATCCACCAAGTAATGGTAGCGGCAATATACCGTGGAAAGGCACAGCAGCAGCACCACGAAGGCATGGATCCAGCGGATGGGTCGGAGATAACGCCACGAGAACCACAGGGTGGTGAGCGCAATGGCGACGTGGCTGCTGGGAAAGGCCGCACTGCGCGCTTCGAAGTTTCGGTAGATGAACCGCATCAGCAGATGGAACGGGCCTCTCTGGACGGCTTCCGGGTAGCCCGTCGGCGCCACACCCCCGGGGAGTTGGAGCAGAAGTTCGCGTTCCGGGCTGGCGTCAAAAAACACCCGAGGACCGACTACCGGAACCACCATGTAGATGAGGTAGCAGCAGTAGAAGACGAACGACATCACGGCGACGAAGCGGGTAAACACGGTGGGCTGCTTCCACCAAAACCAGAGACCCAGGCCGGCAATCATCAGGTAAAAGCTGAAGTACGACGCGTACAACACCTCACTCACCCACGGCTGGGGGGCGAGTTGCATCCAGCGGATACTGGGCTGGGTGCCAAACCACGACTGTTCCCAACGGATCAGGATCGGGTCCAGTCGGGTCAGTCCCAGCAACTGGTTGACCCATTCGGTTTCCCGAAAGAACCCGGTGTAGAGCAGAATGGGGTAGTAACTGCGCAGGAAGGAGACAATCGCTGGGGCGCGTCCCCCGGCTTCCCAGCGGATCAGTCCATGCACCGCGAGCGCCACGGTGAACTGGGCGGCCAGGAGGGTTCCGGCCAGACGCGGGTCGCCTCCCCGGGCCAAGGCGACCAGGAGGAGCAGGATAACTGCCCCGAGAAACACCTGGGTTGCCCAGTCAATGAACCGATAGGAACGCATTGGCCGGCGCTTCTTCGCTAACTCCGTTCCCGCGATCACGAAAATTTCACCGGAATTTGATTCGAAGTTCGTTCAGGCGACGCGATCAGGGGGCCATGCAGGCTGGGTCCCTCCCGAAACTCGGTTGCCCAACTCGTGACTTTGGATCGATGTTGCGGTCGTGATTCGCTGTTCCTTGCGCCGTTTTCTGATCTGGGCCGGAACCAGTCCGGTCTGGGTTCTGGCCCAGAACCGCCAGCTGTCGTTGGAAGATTTGGAGGGATTGATTCAGGAGCAGGTGGATCCCCGAGCGTTGGAGGCCTTCACCAAAAACCTCGACCAAAAGAAGGCTCTGGAACTGCTGAAGGAACTTCAGTCCGACTTCCAGGGCGAATATGTCCTGGATCTGGCCCAAGCCCGGGAGACAGCGCGGAGCGTCCTGCCCGTGCTGGAGGCCCTGCCGTCGACGCGGTCCTACGCCGCTTGGTTGCGTCCCCGCATGGACTACTTCGACGTGGCTGATCAGCTGTCGGTCGATATTCCTCCACCCCAAGCGCGACCGGGTCAGCCGGCTCCCAAGCCGTCTAATCCAACGGCCAGCCAGGAACGCCGGGCCTGGACCGTGCAGGTGGCCAAGACACCTGTTTCCCGGGGTTCGGCAGCCTGGGTTCCCCGGTTGAAACCGGTCTTTTCGGCGGAACGGGTGCCGCTGGAACTCGTCTGGCTGGCGGAAGTCGAATCGGCGTTCAATCCCGAGGCGCTCAGTCCGGCCGGAGCGGCGGGCTTGTATCAGCTCATGCCAGCCACCGCGCAATCGCTGGGGTTAAAGCTGCGACCTCAGGACGAACGACTGAATGGCGATAAGAATGCCCGAGCGGCAGCGGGATATCTGCGGTATTTGTATCTGAAGTTCCGGGACTGGCCGCTGACGCTGGCGGCCTACAACGCCGGAGAGGGACGGGTCCGGGAGACCTTGAAGTCCAGCAAGGGCAAGACGTTCGAGGATATCTCCCGCCGGCTACCCGCCGAAACGCAGATGTACGTTCCCAAGTTTGAAGCCGTTCTGAAACGGCAGGAGCGAAAAACGTTGAGTCAGTTGCCGGCCGCTCGACCGTGAGTCTTCGCGCCGTTGCGGAATTAAGCCGAGAAGCAACACCGGTGGGCTTCCTGTTTCCGCGAAACTGAGAACCATGGGGCTCGGTTGGAGCCGCTGCGTCAGGGTGTGGGTTTTTCTTTGAACAATTGGTTGTCAGTGGGTTAGAGCGGGGACGACGCGTCCGGCCCGCAGGGATGAGAATGGGTGCGTTCCTGCTCTGTAACCGGTGAGATGACGATCAAATTCTATCCGGTACTGGCGGGCGCCACGTTTCTGACCTGTTCCACCTTAGCGTGGGCGGGTGACTCGTGGCTCAGCCGGTATCATCTGATCGTCAGCGACGAGCTGAAGAACGTGGGCGAAGTCGAGGGGCGGGCGTTGGTCAACGACGTGACCGTCAAAAACTCCTTCAACGTGGGGGTCAACTACAGTTCCGATGCCTCCCAGATCAACCTGGCCATTGTGGGCGAACTCGAAAAGGGCGGGGCCATTCAGTTGAATTCGGGCAGTGCCTACTACAGTGGCAAGTCCTTTCAGAAGGGCAATCAGTGGACCCTGGTGGGGGACGATGACCACAAGCGGACACTGAACATGAATTCCAAGGGAACGGTCACCGGGACGGCGCCGTTCGATTACGAGAAGGTCTTTAAGGGAATCGAGACGGAGTCCGAATACCTGGCCTCCTTGAAGGCCAATAGCTCACTGAGTTACTCCGGAAACGCGGCGACTTTTGTGGTCGGCAAGGAGGTTGCGAATGGTGACGTGGCCGTTTTCTCGTTGTCCGAGACCGACATGAAGAACCTCTTCGTGAACGGCAAAACGGCCCAGATTGAGTTCAATCTGAACGGAGTGGATCCCTCGGCGGTGGTGATCAACGTCGAGGGCGAGGAGTTCTCCTGGGACAAGGCCGGCAATTTTGTGGGGCTATGGACCGAGAACAAGCCGTCCGTCGAGGACAGTTTTCGCTCCAAGGTGATGTGGAACTTCTCGGAGGCCGAGAAACTCTCCATGAACCGGGGATTTTACGGCACGCTGCTGGCTCCTTATGCCACCTTGAAGAACAAGGGTGGCGCCATGGAAGGCGCGGTGGCGGTCAAGAACTTGGATACATCCGTCGAGATTCATGCGCCGTTGTTCAATGGCAGCTTCCGCCAGGGCTCGCAGGTCCCGGAAGCGTCGGGTGGCGCCGCAGCGGTCGCCTTGCTCGGTTTAGGCGCCCATGCCTGGTTGCGTCGCCGGCGGGCCGCGAACTGAGTGACGGGTGGATAACCTGTTCCCCGGTTTGACTGGAGTTTGGTCGGCAGCGCATGTTCCGGACTGTTGAAGTACTTTTGGATAGCGGCGCTGATCTGGTGGAGTGGCGGACATGGAGCTGAGGTTCCGGACGCGACCGTGACCAACGAGATTCCGTCCGACGCCTTGGTGTTGCGCCGGTTTGAATGGATTCCGCCGTTTGCGACCCCGAGGGTGATTTCCGCCCAGTTTCCCCGAACGGTCCCGGTGATTTCGGTGGAACGGTTGTTGGCAGCGGACGGCCAGCTCTGGGCGGCGATTCGGCCGCGGAGTGACGCCAACCTGGCCAGTGGTCGCGGACGGTTGTGGTCGTATAGCGATGCCCGGGGATTACTGGAGCCGGTTCGTGGGGCCTTGGAAATTCATAGCGTCAACGCCCTTGCGGCGGATACCCGGCGCTTGTGGATGGCCTTGAACGGAGGTTTGGCAGCGATGGAATTCGGCTCCGGCGTCGTCGATGCCTACGGACCGGCCCAGGGATTTCTCAGCACCGATGTGGCCGGGGTGGGTTTTGTTGATGGGACGGTTGTAGCCCTGGGTCGCTATGGGGTTCTGTGGGGCTTGGTTGCCGGATCCAGCAGCTTCATCCGGGCGGCAGAGGCAGCTCCCTCCGAAAATCCCCGGTCACCTTCCGCTTGGAACGGCTTCACAACTTCGGGGGATTGGATGGCGGCTTATTCCGATACTTCGGTCGCCTTGCGTCATCGGCGGGGCGCGCAGTGGTTGATGATGCGGGATGAACTCGCCAATGGAACCACCCGGATTCATCCGCCGCGTTTTCAGTGCCTGAGCGGGGACGGCGAAGGGGGCTTCTGGGTGGGCAGTGAACATGGACTGCATTGGATCAATCCGGAGAGCAACGTGGTGGAGAACCGGTTTGCGCCGCTGACTGTGACGATCCCAGGTGGCCTGGGCATGCGGGTCGCTGCCGGCTTTAAGGCGTCGCCGGCCGCCTACGAAATGGCTCGGCAACGGGTCATTGGCCAAATCCGGGAACGGATGCGAGACCGGGCGCGTTATGCCCGGGAAAGCGCTGGTCTGAAGCAGCCCATCAACCCGGTGATGCCCACCAGTCGACTGCCCGGAGGGGTAACGGCTTTGTGCCGGGATGGTCAGTTGTTGTGGATCGCGGCTTCCGACGGGCAGAACACCAATCGCAGCCGGGTGCTGTTGCTGCATCAGCCGTCCCGGCGTTGGTTGGGCTGGTTTGCGGTAGGCGCTCCGATTCAGGCCATCGCCGCGGATCCGCAGCGCGTCTGGTTGGGCCTTGATATCACCCGGAGTCCGGGCATGTCCCCGCTGCTGGTGGTGGATCGGCCTCCGCTGGTCTCCGTGCCGCAGAACAAATGGGTGAAGGACTACCTGTCCCCGGAGGAGTTGGGGAAACGATTGGCTTCCCTCCCCGTCAAGGAGCGAGCGGTATTGGCGTTTTTTGGCGGAGAACCAGCCAAGGTGGAGGAGTTGTTGGCGCCTTACGGAGTACCTCCGGCCGACGCGGATCCTGAGACTCTGTTCCTCCTCGCCTTCGCGTACGATCTCGTAGGGCTGAACGATCCGGACCGGCTGGATCGCTACGTGGCGCTGCTCAAGGAGCGGTTTCCCAACTCGCTCTATACCGAACTGGTCGGCGGCGTGCGCAGCGCCCGGCCGGCAGAGCGGGTCGACGACAAGATCACGGAACCCACCCCAGAAGCCCCGGTTGAACCGCCCGCAGTTGAACTTCCGTCGGCGCCTGCGTCCCCGGAGCCTGCGGTCGTCGCGCCTGAAGTTGCCCGTCCGGAACCCGTAGGTGAGCCTAAAAACGTGACCCCGGAGATTTCAGCGACCGCGGAGTCTGCTGCTTCGCCAACGGTGGAAGTGGAAGCGATTTCACCGGAGGATTCCATTCGCATCGAGGTGATCCTCAAAAAGCGGGATCTGAACCGGGACGGAACTCTCAACGGCGTGGAGTTCAAACTGTGGCTGGGGCAAAAAGCGGACTTCCGGGTGGCCGACGCCAATCGTGACGGGAAGGTTGATTCGATCGAGATCCGGGATGTTCTCCGGCAGCAAGATGCCGCGCCGGCGCCGCAATAAGCTGAGAGCTGAGAGCTGAGAGATAAAGACCGGTAGGGCGACGTTCGGCGGAGCTTCTCGTCCGTGTGTGGACGCAAAGCGGATCAGTCCCCAACGGTTTTGACTCCTTTGGACTTTCAACCGGCTGGTGAGCCAAGCGAGAGGGCGGCTCCGTCTCGCTTCCCGCTTCCCGCTTCCCGCTTCCCGCTTACCGCTTACCGCTTACCGCTTACCGCTTATCTCCGTAAAGCTTGCGTAGGATGGGGATGTTGTAGCTGCGCAGCAGACCTTCGGGCGCGCGGACCTTCAGGGACTGGTTGACCACCTCCACCGCGACTCCCGTGGCGCCGTTGATTTCTAGATGTTCGCCCAAGGCGCATTTGGGGAAGTCGGCGCGACCGGCAAACTCCGAGATCGGTTTTACCGGGGCGTCAAAATTGGGTTGGGCGATGTACTCCCGGCGAGGCGGGGGCGGCGGGGGTTCGGCGTCCACATCGGCCTCGGGTTCGGGTTCGGGATCCGGACGACGCGAAACGAGAGGGGCCGGACGGCGGGTTTCGTCGGTCCGGGCGGGTTCATGAAACTCCGGACGGATGACCGGGCCATAGATTCGTTTCAGGCGGATGGCGTTGAAGCTCTGCACCACGCCCTCGGGTGACTTCACCTTGAGGGATTGGTTGATAATCTTGATCACCACGCCGGTGAAGCCGCCGATGTCGAGGTGTTCGTTCAAGGTACAGGTCGGGAAATCGTCCCGCCCGGCGAATTCGCCAATCGGGCGGGCCGGTGGCAGTTCCCCGGCCTGGGTCAGAGGCGGAATCGTCGTCGGGGCCTTGGCCATGGTGGGCTCGGTGGGCTCAGTCGGAGCCACGAGTTCGGAAGCGGACAACGGGAGTGTTTCCGAGTTGGGAACAGCCGTTTCAGCGATCACGTCAGATTCAGTCGATGTCGTATTCAGTCGGCCAACATGACGGTCGTCAGGCTTGGGAGCGAACAGAAAGTGGGCGAAGCCGGGATTTGCTGAAGGGTCTTGTCGAATTCGGCCCATTTTCAGGGTTTGCGATCCAAATTCCTCGCTGGCTCGGCGGTCCAGTTTGCGCATCCTGTGGGGCATGTTCCTCGCCCCCTGCGATTGTTCCCGCCGACACTTTCTCGGCCGGATGGGGGCGGGCTTCGGCGCGTTGGCACTCGGGGCCTGGCCTCAGCTTCAGGCCCGGGCTGCGGCGCCGGCGGTGCAGTTGGATCCCCTGAATCCATTTTCGCCGCGAGCTCCCCAGTTCACGCCTCGGGCCAAATCCATCATTTTCGTCTATCTGGTGGGCGGTCCTTCGCCGGTGGACACGTTCGACTACAAACCGCTGCTGCAGAAGCTCAACGGGCAGCCTGTTCCCGCTTCGATTCGAAAGGCGGTGGAGGCAACCCGCTTCGCTAATGTTTTTCACGGCTGCAAGGACGAGTTGATGGGCTCGCCGTTTCAGTTCGCTCAGTACGGTCAGTCGGGGCGGTGGGTGAGCGAGTTGTTCCCCAACGTGGCGCGGCAGGTGGATGACCTGTGCTTTCTGCATTCCGTTCAGGCCGACTCCAACAACCACGCGCCGGCGAGTTATCAGTTTCACACGGGCGACATTCGGCCGGGCAAGGCCAGTCTGGGTTCCTGGGTCACCTACGGACTGGGAACGGAGAATCAGGATCTGCCGGGCTACGTGATGCTGTTCGATGCCGGGCCACTCGGAGGCGCGGCGAACTACGCCAACGGATTCCTTCCGGCCGCCTTCCAGCCCACCCGACTGCGCGATACCGGAACGCCGGTGTTGGATCTGCTGCCGCCCGACACCTTTGCTCCCGGACAACGCGCTACCCTCGACTTGATTCGCGAGTTGAATCTCCGGCATCGCGATGGCCGGCCCGGCTTCACTGAACTGGACGCCCGAATTGCCAGTTACGAACTCGCCTATCGGATGCAGTCCGCCGCCTTGGAAGTGGGTGATGTGGAGCGCGAGCCGGCGGCACTGAAACGCAGCTATGGCTTCGAGCATGCCGAGAAGCGTACGCAGAGCTTTGGCCGGAAGTGTTTGCTCGCCCGGCGTCTGGTGGAACGCGGCGTGCGTTTCGTGCAGGTCTACGACATGCCGGACAAGGACGGCTGGGACGCGCATTCCGATCTGACCAAGAATCATGTTCCGCGGGCGCGCTGGACGGATCAGCCGATTGCCGCGTTGCTGGCGGATCTGAAGCAACGGGGCTTGTTGGAGGAGACCCTGGTGATCGTGGGCAGCGAGTTCGGTCGGACTCCGATGATGCAGGACAACCGGGGTCGTCAGCACAATGCCGCGGGCTTCACGATCTTTCTGGCGGGTGGAGGCGTTCAGGCCGGCCACGCGATTGGCGCCACCGACGATCTGGGATTGATGGCGGTGGATCAGCCGATCCAGTTCC
The DNA here is from genome assembly GCA_017309115.1 of Verrucomicrobiota bacterium. Classification (GTDB taxonomy): domain Bacteria; phylum Verrucomicrobiota; class Verrucomicrobiia; order Limisphaerales; family UBA9464; genus UBA9464. The sequence continues at coordinate 52,211 of JAFLEF010000018.1, forward strand.
GGGATCTGCACGCCACACTGTTGGCGGCACTGGGCCTGCGTCACGACGAACTCTTCTTCGACGTCAACGGCCGCCAGGAGCGCCTCACCGGCATCGCTGGCGGCGCCCGGATTATTCCCGGGCTGCTGACGTAGGAAGGGGGACAACGCTCAGCTCGAATCTGGAAGTTCGACGGCTCGGCCTTCCACTTCGCGTTCAACTGCAGACGATACGGCCGTTGCAATTGGATTGGTGACGACCTATGAAAAGTGCGTGACGTTCGCCGCAGAAACGCTCGAAAAAGCGCGGGTCAATTGTTCCCCCAAGCCACTTATAGGTGAAGGGTTGGATCGCTTCTGGGTCGAGACGGCCGATGCCCGGGATGTCCACAGCAGTTTCCGGGACAACTTGGCAATTGTGCTCCAGGAAGAGGGAACTCCACGGGTACTCGTCCACGGCCATCGTGGTTGCGGCAAGAGCACCGAGATCAACAAGTTCCTCTCCCAACTTGGATCCGAATGGCTGGTTGTTGCGTTGAGGGCTGACGATTTTCTCCCTCCCAGCGGCAATGAGGCTGCTGACGTCCTGCTCGCCGCCTGTACCCGGTTGATGGACGTCGTCGCAGAGCAAAAATTGTCCCTCAACGAGGACCTCCTGAAGCCCGTCCTCGCCTTTTTTGCGGAGACGACTGCCGTCCAAACTGACGAGCGATCTAGCGAACTCCAGGCTGAGGCCGGAGCAGATGTTAGTACTGGCGTTTTGGGAAAACTCCTGGGTCTCAAAGCCAAGCTCGTTGCTTCGCTCAAGTTCGGGAGTCGTACCGAGCAAAGTACCATTCACCGCGTTCGTCGTCGCAAGGGCGAACTCTGCGCTGCTGTCAATGCTCTCACCATTGCGGCTGAGAAGGCGTGGCAGGCTAAGAAAGGCAATCCCGCAGCTAAGCTTCTCCTAGTCATTGAGGAACTCGACAAGCTGGGGCTCGCCGATGCCCGCCAAATTTTTGTCCTCGATGGCCGCATCCTGAGTGAAGTCGCCGTCCGGGCGATCTACACCATTCCGGTCTTTACGTTCCATTCCGCCGACGCCGGTGCCATCCGCAGCCACTTTGAACACGACTTGGCGCTGCCCATGATCAAGGTCTGCCAACCCGACGGTAAGCCTTGTGCCGAAGGACGAGACACATTGAACCATCTGGTTCGCGAACGGGTTACTCCGTCCGTATTGCCGGAGGATGCACTTTCCTTGCTGATCGAACGAACCGGTGGCGTTTTGCGTGACATTTTTGAAGCCATCCAGACCGCCGCCCAATTCCGCACGGTGAGGTCCGAAGGGATCATCTCACGCGCGGCCATTGACCTCGCTTTGGAACGGATGGTCACGACTCTCGGCTTGCAGATCGCCTACCCTCCGGAGGACCGCAAGGATCCAAAGATCCTCCAGGAGAAGTTGGCTGAGATCGCCCGGGCCCAGGCTGGCGGCCAAACCAAGCGCGCCCAGCCGGATCCCGACCTCCAGCTTCTCCTCATGAGCGGCGCCCTTCTCGAATACAACGGCACCGGCTGGCTTGGGGTCCATCCACTCGCGCGCAAATATCTTCAAGATCTTGGCTACGATGTCGGCGCCATCTCTCCCTGATCTGCCTGAGTTGGCGGAATGTCTGGCGGCGCCCGTCCCAGGGCTTTTGCTACTCCGTTACGCCTCCGCCGTCGCTTTGGATCAATTGCTCTCTGGGTTGCGGAGCCGGATTGAACCGCGCCCGCTCCACGAGGTCCATTACGAGCCGCGTTCAAAGGAGTTGGGATATTGTCCGGAGTTGGTCGACCGGTGCCGCAGTCTGGCAAGCCCTAAGGTTCCCGCAATTTTTCTTCGGCCGGTGCCTGGAAACGTGGCGGAGGCTGACGTCTCGGCCGTGGTCACCTTCTGGAAGCAGCTGAATTCATTACGGGAAGCGATGGGGGATTTCTCTGCTCAGATCATCCTTTGCCTGGATGTTCCTCAGACTCCGTTTGCCTTTAGCCACGCGCGTGACCTGATTTCATGGTGCTCGCCTAAGTTCGAGTTTCTCGAGCTCACGCCCACGACTGGAAGGGATGAGCCGACCACTTCTCGGGAAAACATGCGCAACGTCTCGGGAGGTGCCGCGATGCTGACCTGGAATTCCCTGAGCCCTCTCTGGCAGCAAATTGTGGTCTCGGGTCAGGCTCCCAGTGCCACCGAAACCGTCCAGGTGCTCCTTCCGCTGCTACGCAGCGTGGTGGATTTGGGGATGGTCACGCTAGGAGCCCGGATCATTCGAGAAGGATCCACGGCCAAGTTCCCAAACGATTCGGCGATGGCGGAATGGTTAACCCTCTGCGGTGAGCTAGCCGTCGCACAGGGTGATTTGGCTGGGGCTTTAAGCCGCTTTACGGAGAGCAAGGTAATTGGCGAACGCCTTGTAGCCAGCGACCCGGCCAATGCCGTATGGCGGCGCAATCTTTCCGTTTCGCTGGATCGGCTCGGCGACGTTGCATTGGCACAGGGTGATTTGGCCTTGGCCATGCGATGTTTCACGGAGAGTAGGAATATCAGGGAACTTCTTGTGGCTCGCGACCCGGCCAATACCGAATGGCAGCGCGGCCTTTCCGTCTCGCTGGATCGGCTCGGTGACATTGCGCTGGCACGGGGTGACTTGGCCTCGGCCATGCAATATTTCACGGAGAGTAAGACCATCGCCGAACGCCATGTGGTGAGCGATCCGGGCAATGCTTTATGGCAGAGCGACCTGTCCATATCTCTCAACAAACTCGGTAATGTTAGCGAGGCGCAGGGTGATTTGGTAGGGGCTTTGCGATGCTTCAAGCAAAGTAGCTCGATCGCCGAGCGTATTGCGGCTAGCAACCCGGCAAATACCAAATTGCAGCGCGGGCTTTCCGTTTCGCTGAATAAGCTCGGTGACCTTGCAAAGTCACAGGGTGATTTCGCCGAGGCTTGGCGATGCTTTAAGGAAAGCAAGACGATCGCCGAGCGCCTTGCAGCCAGCGACCTAGCCAATGCCGAATGGCAGCGCGACCTGTCCGTCTCGCTGGACCGCCTTGGCGACCTAGCGGAAGCACAGGGTGATTTGGCCGGGGCCTTGCGATGGTTCGAGGAGAGCAAGACCATCGCCGAGCGTCTTGCGACCAGAGAACCGGCCAATGCCGTTTGGAAGCGCGACCTTGGGGTGTCCTATTGGCATTTGGCGGGCCTGTGCGAGAAGTCTCATAACAAGGTCGAGGCATTGGTTTGGTGGCGGAAGGCCTACGAGATACTCGCCAATCTGAAGCGGCGCGGCAGCCTCCGCCCCGTCGACGAGCGATTTCTGGCCACAGTTCAGGCCAAACTGGCCGACCAGCAACCGGGGGAATCTGGCGGTGTCCCCACATCGAGTGTCGGGTAGGGGCGGACCCCCGGTTATTGCGCGGGGTAACGAGACACTCCCTCTCGAGACTTTGAGGGAACTCGGAATTGAGGTGGTCGAAACCCTGGCGAACTGGTGTGGTCCCTACGTCAACTCCGGGTAAATCACTTCGCAGGCCATGATTTTCGCCATTCATCGTCCCCGGCCGCCGCTGGAAGAACTCATCCAACAGTTCTGGTACTACGAAGGTCTGGACGTGCCGTACGATCGAGAACGGGTTCTGCCGGATGGTTCGTTCCATCTGATGTTTAATCTCAGCGACCAACCGCGTCGGTTGTTTGATCCATTGGACGACCGACGCATCCGGGACTTTCGCACGGCCTGGGTTTCTGGAGCCCACCGCGAATTCATCGTTATCGATGCTCAGGCGGGCTCCTCGTTGATTGGCGTTCAGTTCAAACCAGGAGGTGCCACCCGGTTCTTGGGCTTGCCAGCGACGGTGCTGCGGGACGATGTGCAGGAACTAGAGGCGGTCCTTCCGGGCGACTTGAGCGCTCTGCGGGATCGATTGCGGGACGGCGCCACCTCGGCGGCCAAGTTCGCAATACTGGAGGCATTCCTCCTTCAGCGGTGGGCAGCGGGACGCGCTGGGCATCCGTCAGTAGCGCATGCTTTGGAACGATTTCGTAAGTCTCCCCATTCGGTCACGGTGGATGCCGTGGCCCGCGAGGTCGGAGTTAGCCACAAGCATTTCATAGCCCGATTTGAGGCGGAAGTGGGAGTCACGCCGAAACGTTTCTGCCGGATCCGTCGGTTTCAGGGTGTGCTGGCGGCGATCGGTCGGAAGGCGTCAGTGGATTGGGCAGATCTAGCCTGCGCCTGTGGGTACTACGATCAGGCCCACTTCATTCAGGAGTTCCGGGCGTTTTCAGGAATCAATCCGTCCACCTACCTTCGGGAACGAGGGGAGTATGTGGGTTATGTGCCGTTTCGGAAGTGAGCGGCCTCGCAGCGGGTGGGGCAGAGGTAAAATTTTTCCAATCCCGGGCGGTGAGATCGGTGGAGACTCGACCCACATTTATGAAGTTCGAACTGATTCAACCTGGAGCGGTGCTGGTGGCGGCGGTCTCGGTGTTTTTGGTCGGTGGTCTTTGGTATTCACCCCTGTTGTTCGGTCGGGCCTGGATGCGGGCCAATGGATTTACCGAAGTGGACGTGGCGGACTTCAACAAGACTCGCACGTTCGGCGGTTCGGCAGTTTTGGCCCTGATCATGTCACTAAACTTGGCGGTGTTTCTGGCGGCCGAGGGGACGAACATGGTCTGGGGCGCGATGGCTGGGGCGCTTGCCGGATTAGGGTGGGTGGCAGCGGGTGGCGGCATCGTTGCCTTGTTTGAAAATCGCAGTTGGACTTATCTCGCCATCCACGCCGGATATCACCTGGTCTCCTTTTCGCTGATGGGGGCGATTTTGGGGGCCTGGCGCTGAAGAGTTTTTAACAAGGCTTCCCATAAAGACAGGAGAACTGAGTATGTCGATTTATCAAAAGGTAGGGCGGTGGGGCGTAATTCTGCTGATTTTGGGCCTTCCGGCCACTGCGGCGGACTCACCCAAGCTCAATGAGAATTTGGAGAAGTTTCGTCCGTTGCTGGGAAAGACGTGGCGCGGGGAATTCAAGAACTCGACGCCAGAAAAGCCGACGGTGGATGTGGCGCGTTGGGAACGGGCCTTGAACGGTCAGGCGATCCGCATTCTTCACTCGATCAATCAGGGCGTGTACGGCGGCGAAACGATTATTCAGTGGAGTCCGGAAAAGAAGAGTCTGGTGTACACCTACTTCACGACCGCCGGGTTTCAGACCACCGGCACAATGACTTGGTCGGGCAGCAAGTATACCAGCCTGGAGAAGGTGACAGGCGACGCCCAGGGAGTGACTGAGGTGAAAGCGATTGGCGAGCTCCTTCCGGACGGAACCTTGGTGACGTCGTCGGAGTACCTGAAAAACGGAAAATGGGAGCCCGGACACAGCGCCGTGTACCGAGAGGATCCGAAGGCCGAGGTGGTGTTCAAGTAAGGGCCACGGGAAGACTACCGCCACCAAGAAGTAGGCTGATTCCCTAAACCCTGGATCCCGCGCGCCCGGACGGTTCCCCCGTCCGGGCGTTTCCGTCTTCGGCCGCCCCCCTTCAGATTACCTGGCACTCTATCGGAAGGCGCCCACGTCTGATGGCCTGGCACTCAAAACGAGTCACCAGTGATCGGTCGCCGTACAGATAGCCTGGCAATCTATATCCCGCGCGCTGGGTACCCCTCAGATTACCTGGCACTCTGTGGATTTGGCTCTCTAGGAGTCGTTAAATGTGGCGATGGTGGGGGAGCTTACGGCTGTGGTGGAATGGGGGCCATGCGCCAACCTCGTTTTGACAAAGTTCCTGGAGTGGGGACCCACCACTTCCACTGCACCTCCCGGGTGGTCAATCGGGCGGAGATCTTCGGGGAGGAGGAGCGGGAGTACTTTGTGCTGCTCCTGCGTGAGTACGAAGCCTACTGCGGAGTGCGCGTACTCAACTACACCATCCTCTCCAACCACTTCCACCTGCTCCTGGAAGTGCCGCCCAAGCCCGAGAAGTTGCCCACGGCCGATGAGCTCATTGAACGGCTTAAGGGCCTGACGTCCACGACCCTGACGCCGAAGAAAGCCCGACAACTAGTGGACGCGTTCCGCCAAGCCAAAGATGAGGAGGGAGAACGGGCCTGGGTGGAACGCCAATGCGAGGGGATGTGGAACCTGAGCGAATACATGAAGCGGCTCAAACAACGGCTGAGCCGGTGGTACAACCGCCGCAATAAGCGCAAAGGTACGTTGTGGGAGGAGCGCTTCGACAGCGTGCTGACCCAGGGATGCCCGGAAGTGCTGCTGACCGTGTCCCTGTACATTGACCTCAATTCTTTTCGAGCCGGACTGGTAAAGGAACCGGAGAATTACCGCTGGAGTGGCTTGGGGGAAGCGATGGCGGGACAGCCGCGGGCGCTGCAGGGGTTACGGAAAGTGATCACCGGCGCGGAGCATTTGGGTGAGACCAGTACGGAGCTGACCCAGGCGTTGGAGACGTATCGGTTGCAGCTGTACGTCCGGAATGAGGAAGGGCGGGAAGGGACAGATGCCGAGGGACGTCCCTTGCGTCGGGGCCTGCCCCGCGCACAGGTGCTGGATGTGTTGAAGAACAAGGGTCGGGTGAACCTGGTGGACTACGTGCAATTGAACATCCGGTACTTCTTTGATGGAGGGGTGCTGGGAACCCAGGAATTTGTGGAACAAGTGTTCCAAGCGTTCCCTGAACGTTTCGGCCCCAAGCGTCGCACGGGCGCCCGCCGCATGCGCGGACTCGCTCCCAAGTTGTACACGCTGCGCGATCTCCGGCTCGAGCTCTTCAGCTGATCTGAGTCCGGCGGCCAGTCCCTTCCCTAGCTAGGCGAGGCTCTCGTCACCGTTTCGCGGCACCCCGGCGAACGGCGGACGGGTCACGCCGCCATGGCCCATTAGTTCGTGCGATTTCCCGCAAGGAACGCTCGTCCGAAGGCAATTCCCCCAAGCCCGGTCTCTTGGGACCTCTCCGCCCCCATCGCGGGGAAACATTCCCCGATTCCTCGACTCCCCGCCTACTAAGCCCTCCACCAAGGCGCTCACGGGACTTACTCACAGATTACCTGGCACTCTGTGAGAAGGGGTGATCGTGTGACAATAGATTGCCTGGCACTCTATAGAGACACCCTGGCCATCCACACAGAGTGTCAGGCAATCCATCGCAGCCAGAGCTTCAGATCACCTGGTACCCTGTAGAAAGGCGGCCACGCACGTCGTCAGATTGCCTGGCACTCAATGGTGGCGTTTGTGGGAGCTATCCGGAGGGCGCTCGTTGCTCGTTTGAACGCCGGGACAACCCGTTCGACAGGTGGGGCAGCAGTTCCGGGAGTCGGACCTGCCCGGACGACGAAGTGAACAAACGGGTGTAAAAACCCACCGTCTAGGCTTCGTTGAGAAGCAACGAGGCAAGCGCCTGCGCGGTGGCGGGGTGTGCGACGAGCAAAGGCGAGCCGATAGGTTCGCTTGGGGTGCCGATGACCGCCCTTGATTCTTCGCTTGTCGCCTCGTCCGCGGGTCGTTCGTCATGCCACTGCACCGGCTGTCCGAGCAGGCTGGCGAGGGCTTCGACCGTGCGGGGATAGGACCTCAGCAAGGCTTGGGCGCTGGGATTGCCTGAATTGGCTTTCGCACTCGCGGGGGATAGGGATTTGGCAGTACTGGTGCTCGTCAGGCGCTGCTCCCAGGGAGGGTTCCAGCCCTCGAGGGAGGATAACGTGCGGGGAAAAACGTTGGCGGACTCCTTCAACAGCGTGGCGAGAGTGCCACTGGCTTGGGCATGCTCGCGCAGGCTCATGAGCAGGGCTGGCAACCACGGCATAAGAACCTCGTCGGGCAGCCAGGCGAAGGCTTTGCTCATCAGCTCCACAGTGAAGCTGCTCATGACGGGAGTGAAGGACAGCGAGAGCAGGAACCCGTTGAGCCAAGCGGGTAGCGTACCGAGGGCGACGGGGTTATCCAGCACCCGGTCAAACTGCTCACGCAAGCTGCTGAGGTTGCGCAGCTGGAGGACGCACTCGACCGACCACAGAAGGGCGAGTTTGACGGGATCCGTGGCGGTGAGCGCGGCTTGGCGTATGGCGATGATCAGCTCGCTGCGCTCGCAGCCGAGCGATAGTGCCAGGCTTTCCAACGTGAGGATGAACTGCAGCATGGCGGCGACGTCAGCGGGCTTGGCGCTGCGGTCGTGAAAGGTTGTGGGCAGCAGCGAACAGTAGTGCGAGTAGCCTGTGGTCACGAAGTCGGCGCACCACTCCGGCAGGCGGGTGAAAGAACGGTAGTAGTGAATGAGCCGCGAGATTCGCGCGTAGATCGCGGCGGCGTCGCGCACATCGGGCTCGCTCACCAGCAGCGCTCGAGCTTGGGAACCGAGGTCGGTGACGAGGCGCTCGCTCTTTAAGAAGAGGATGGCCTGCTCCACGGCTTCCAGAGCATCGACCGTGCGCGCTGTTTCCGCGAAGGCTTTGCGGCGCAGACGCTGCTCGAGCACGAACTCAACTGTGATGCCCTCGTAGCCGAGTTGGATGATGCTGCCTTGGTAACGGCCGAGGGCGAGATCCCAGCTTTCTTGGTGCGGCGGCGCGGCACCCAGCTGGCGCTGGCCCATGATGGGCCGGACGACCTCGGCGGGTAGCAAGCACCGCAGTTTCCACAGCAAATCGGAGGCCGGCAGCCAATCCGGGTGCTTGGTGAAGTCGAGCAAGGCGCGCTGGACGTTGCGCGCCTCTAGCTGCACGGGCAGGAGACTAAGGCGGTCATAGACATCGCGCGCTAGCGGCGGCATGGAGTCATAGCCGATACGCCCGATGCGGTCACCGCCGAGCAACTGGTCGCACAGGCGATTAATGTCGCGACGCTTGGGCACCTGGTCCTTCTCCAGGCAGGTGATCGCCGCATCGCGGAAGTCCCAGGGCGTGGGGTGGGCGCGATTGCGTAGGTGGCAGAGCAGCATGCTGGTTTGGTACACGGCGATGCTGTCCGCCGTGCTGGACATGTAGCCATGCTTGCGAGCGAGGGCGACGATGCCCGTGCACCAGCTAAGGAGGGTCTCCTGATCTTCGTCAGCAGTCGGCGGCGGCTGAGCCAGGAAGCCGAGCAATTGGCCTGTGCGGGAGGGCGGCAGGGAGGCGGGAATGGCGCGGGGCTTCTTCGCGGTGCTGGTACCCTGAGGGAGCTTCTCTCCCGGATCGGTCGCATCAGCCGGAGTGGACTTCTTCGGTAGCTTGAAAGCCGAGAGCCGGGCTTTCCGCAGCTCACTGCGCCAGCGGTCGTCGGCGATGCTAAGGCTGCCTGGGGGATGGCCGAACTGTCGCTCAATTGCGGCATAACTGCTGGGCAGCAGGCCGTAACGCCACTTCGTACCACTGACCGGCGGGATGTCCCACAGCACCGAGCTCTCGGCGCCAAATTCGGGAACGCGGCTTACGGCGTGGGCTGCTCCGCAAATGTAGAGCGCCTCTTGGGGGCGTAGCCCATGGGCCGTTAGGTAGGACTTCATTCGCGTCCACATGAAGCGCTCGCGCAGCTCATCCTCAGCAATGTCTTCCTCCCGGCGTCCGAGGCGGCGGATGAGGCTGCCGACAAGGAAAAACACCTCACGGTAGTGGGCATAGTCTGAGCCGATGACCGGCGCTTCCACATACTGGTCCCACCACTCGCTATAATGTGCCACGCGGGCATTGCGGAGCAGCACTTCGGTGAAGCTGCTGAGCGTCGGCAAGCTGGAGCCCAACTCCACACCTCGGGCATCGCCATGAGGGTGGGCGAGGGCCTCATCATCTTCAGCGGGCGCCTCGGCGACAGCCGCCTTCTGCTCGCTGGGTTTGGGCTTCCACTGGAACACGTGGTCGCTGCTTCGATCGACGAAAACCAGCTCCGTTCCTGGCTCCGTGAGGCCGAATAGGATGGCTTGATACTCCGCGGAGAATTCCGACAAAGGGCACACCAGATTGAGCGGAGCCCAGTCTGCGGGAAAACCTTCCGCCTCCGAGGCGAAGGCCTGTAGGGCCACCGGCAGTGTGCACTCTGCCAGGCCTGCGAGTAGTGGTCGCAGATCCTCGCAGCACTCCATGAAGATGACTCGCGGCGCGCGCTCTCGGAGGCGGCGCACCATGTGCACCGCCGATGACGGCGAGTGATGGCACACCGGGAAGATCTCCAAAGGCTCGCGCATCGCCCGCTCCACGTCGTCGACGAGACCGGCGAGAATGGTGGCGAGCGGTTGAGCATCCGTGGCGAAGGCTTCTGCCGCGACGCGAATCTGCGCGCGGAGCGCTTCGTGGGCAGCGAGAGGTACGGGGGGTGAGTTGGGGGAGGACATGGCTAGTGTGCCTCTCACTTCATCGCTTCCAAGGTCTCGATCCCGGCCTGGGCGAAGGCTTGCCAATCCCCTCCGGCTTTCTTGGCCTGCTTCTCGATAGCGCCGTGCCAGAACTTGCTGAGAATTGACACATCCTCCGGGATGCGGCGCACGAGGGTGCCGATGACGCTGCGGGCCAGCGCCTCCGGCTCGAGCTGAGTGGCACCAAAAAAATTGCCATGCAGTACCGCATCCTCCAGGGCGCCGATTTGCTCGGCGGTGGAAAGACTGCTTTCCAAGCGGTTGTCTTCGCTCTCCTGACTGGCGGAGGTTTCGCGAAGATCGGCGAAGGTCTGCAGCAGGATGTCCAGCATGGCCGGCGGAACGCTGACTTCGAATTTGTTGCGAGCCAGCAGTTCGCGAACGCGAAAGAGCACGATCTCCTTCTCCGACTTCTTATTCGTTACCACCGGAATTTGTACGAAGTTGAACCGACGTTTGAGTGCGGTGGAGAGATCGTTCACGCCGCGGTCGCGGGCATTCGCAGTGGCGATGATGTTAAAGCCAGGCTGGGCGAAGACGACGTTGTCGCCCTTAAGCTCCGGGATGGTGACATACTTCTCCGACAGGATGGATATGAGCGCATCCTGCACATCACTGCTGCAGCGGGTGAGTTCCTCGAAGCGACCGGTCGCGCCCAGCTGCATGGCTGTCATGATGGGCGAGGGGATGAGACTGTTGCGCGACTGACCGGCCGCGATGACCATGGCGACGTTCCACGAATACTTAATGTGATCCTCCGTAGTGCCGGCGGTGCCTTGCACAACGTACGTGCTGTTGCCGCAGATGGCGGCAGCGAGCAACTCGGCCAGCCAGCTCTTGCCCGTGCCGGGGTCGCCAATCAGCAGCAGTCCTCGATCACTTGCGAGCGTCACGATGGCGCGCTCGACGGTGCGTGGGTCACCGTAGAATTTCTGGACGATGGGACGCTCCAGTTTGTCCGCAGGCGTGCTGCCGAGGATGAAGGTGCGGATCATCTTGGGGGACAGCTGCCAGGTAAAGGGACGTGGCGCGGTATCAGCCGTCCGCAACCACGCCAGCTCTTCGGCGTATTTGATTTCAGCCGGCGCGCGCAGGATGGTGGCTGACACCGGGGCGGGTACTTCGGATTTGGTGGCTTTGGACATGTCAGGGGAAGGGATTGGGCAGGCGATAAAAAGTGGTGAACTAAAGCGAAGTCTTGGATGGCTCAGGTGGGGCTCAGATTGGCGCCGAACTCGGCCAAACGTGCGGGTCTGAGGATGGCGGCATGGGGCTAGCGGCAGAGGTTCTTCTTTAGTTCAGCGATGAGCTTTTTGATGTTCCCGGTCAGGACGGGGCAGCCGATCTTCTTGAGTTCGTCTTTGAACCAGCCGTCGAGGGAGTAGTAGCCGGTGCCGGAGACGGAGGCGACCGGGAGGAATTGAACGCCACTTTCCTTCACGGCTTTGATCATGGGCATCAGCTCGCGGCGTTCGTAGAAGTCTGAGATCCACACCATGGTGGTGCGTCGTGCGTCGGCGATGTGGGCGCGGGCTTCGACCATTGCCAGCGGCCCATCATTGCCGCCGCCGAGGTTGGTGCGCATGAGCGCTTCAAAGGGATCATGGACCCAGGGCGTGAGGTCGATGACCGAGGTGTCGAACGCGATCAGCGTCACCTTGATGCGCGGCAGGCTGGCAAAGATGCTGGCGAGGATGGCGCACTGCGTCATGGCGTTGACCATGGAGCCGCTCTGATCCACGACCACGATCAGGTAGTTGTTCAGCTCTTTCTGGGCTGTGTGGCGATAGTATAGGTCGTCCACATAGAGCTTGCCGTCGCCGGGGTTGTAGTTGGGCAGGTTCTTCCAGACCGTCCGCTTGAGGTCCAGATTTCGGAAGATACGGCGCGGTGGAACGGAACGGTCGATGCGGCCAGTGGAGCTGGAGAGCACTTGCTTGCGCAGAACCTCAGCGAGCGAATCCACATAGCGCCGCATCAAGGCGCGGGCGTGCTGGAGGGCCTTGCCGCTCAGCTTGCCTTTGAGATGCATGAGCTGCTCGGCCAAGGCCGCACTGGGCTGGAGGTTTGCGGCGAGGCCGTCTTGGCTAAGGACCTCCAGCAAGTCCATTCGCTGAATGATGTCACTCTCCATGGCCTGCAGTTCGGCACGCAGCTGTTGGTCATCAATTAGTTCGCGGTTGCCACCAGGGCCACCACCAGGCCCGAGTCCTCCACCAGCGCTTCCGCTGCTCGTCCCTGCGCTGCCACTGCCGCGCAAGATGCCGGGCGCATAACCGAAGGCTTCCTCAAAGGCGGAGACATCAGCCAACCACTGGGTGTACTGCTGGGCGCTGCACTGTGGGGCTCGGGCGTTCGGGCCGAAGACATTGAGAAGGATCTTGGAAAAAACCAGCGTGCGAGCCGTGCTGATCGAGGTCGGATCTACCTGGGCAGTAGGAGTGATGGAATCAGTCGGATCACCCGCCGCTTCGGCAGTTCCCGCCCCGGCCGTCACCCGCGTGATGTCTGCAAAGTGGGGCCTCAGTCCAGGGTACCGCTTCTGCAGCACCTCCAGGCTCATGCCTGAATCCAGCAGCGCCAGCGGTAGGTTCTCACGATTCACGATCTCGGACACCTGATCTTGGAAGCCTTTGATGAGCTCATCCTGGGCAAAGCAAGCACCGATCAACCGCCAGTAGCTGACTGCTCGTTCCTTTTGGGCAAGCGTTAGACTCATGCGCGCAGCAGGCGCGAGGCCCGCTCCTCCAATTGGGATAGTGTTTCCGTCTTGAGCTTCGTCAGTCGGCCCGCGATGCCTTGGCCTAAGCGCAGGCCGGCCTTCAGCTTGCCACTGCCGCGGAGGGCTAGGGGTTGCAAACGCCAGCCTTCATCCCAGCGCAGGAGGGCGATCATGCCGGTGGTCGCGCCGAGTTGCTTTTCTTCGACCTCTGCCTGCAAGCCAGCGAGGCGGTCCAGGGCCAGCGGCAGCGCCACCGTGCCAATCTGCACCAGGCCGTCCGCAATGGTGCAGGCCTCGATGCGCACCATTTCCGCGAGATGCACGGGGTGGCGAGCGGTCGCTCGCAGCGCGGGTACTGGTGCCCAGTCGGCCGCAAGCGCGAAGGGATCTGAAGGCCCTGCCAGCGATGCTTCGCCGTGCACCGTAAGGTCGCCCGCGCGGCTCAGTTCGGCTGCCTCCAGTGCCAGGGCTTTGCCCTCAGCCAGGGCTTTGAGAATGGGCTGTGCCACGCTCCCGAAGGCGCGCCAGACTTCGTCGGGTCCCAAGACGCTGACTTTCCACGAAGCAAATGGCCAGCGCACCACCTGCAGCTGCCCATTTGTCTCCAACACGCCCCACAGGGTGGCGACCACGAACGACCGATGCGCTCGCACGTCCACACCACAGGGATGCAGCCGGCCACTGACGGTGCGGAAGGAGGGAGCCGAAGTGATGCCCTGTGCCCCGAGCATTGACGCGCACCACAGGTCGGTCCAGCGCCGTGCCGGCAACCCTGCCCGCTGCTTCTGCTGGAGCACCGCGATGAGCTCATCGCAGAAGCCTGCGAGCAACACCGCTTGATTGCACAGGCTCGCGCGGGCTTGCAGCTGAGCCTGCACCGAGGCGAAGGGCATCAAGTTGGCCTCAGTGAGATTCTGCAACCCGGCGACCGCCAACTCTGCCAGCCACTGCTGCACTCCGCCGAGCAGCGGGGCGTCATCACCGGTGGGCAGCAGATGAGTATCATCCTCGTCAGAAGTGGCGCCGTGCACTTGTTCGCGCAGGGCGTCGTAAGCGGCACCGAACAAAGCGCTGCGGCCCGCGGCAAGGCCAAGGCAAGCCGAAGCGGAGAACTCGGAGCGCTTCAGCCGCGAAACGGCATCGGCGACCAGTCCGCCCAATGGCGAGTGCGCGAGCGTGCCGGCCAGCGCGTCCAGATCTTGCCGCAAGGCTTCGGGCAGGCGAGAGAGCCCAGTCATCAACGCGGCATCAACCGCGCCGGCTTGGGACAGTGCCTCACTAAGCCCGGCGGGTGGGGTTTGAAGAGAAGTGAAGTCCATGAATCTCGGCTGGAAACGGATTCGCTGAAGCGGTGCCGCTGGGAGGTCCCTAAAACCAATTCATCTCGGGCACGAAACGCTGCGGCGCCCGCAGCGCTGTGAGGCGCAGGTAGTCAAGGAAGCGGCTGAAAATCACGGCCACGTTGTCTTTCACCTGCGTGCCCTTCAGACCCATGAGGTGGGTCATCGCGGTGGCCCCTGGTTCCGCGCCGAGGATCGCGAGCACAGATTCCTCCCCGTACTCCTCCACAGCCTCCTCCACGAGTTCGCAGATATGCTTGCAGGGCGAGCCGCGCAAGCCGCCGCAGGGACGGTTGTTATTGGTACTGCAGGAGTAGTGGCCCGTGCTCAGTTCTATGAAGGAAACATAGACTCGCTCGATGTCAGAGCCGCTCGATACTACGCCTTGAATTCGACCTTCGCGGATCTCCACAAAGGGAACCTTCTTGACCGCTCGTTTCCCGCTAAACACCGGCGAAGGGAGGAAGCTCAGGCGCGACATGCGAGCGATGGTGAATGCCTGCCCCGCAGCAGGCGAATGGATTTTGCTCCTGGCGATCCTGACCTTGGAGACCCGCTGGCAAAGTAGCCTGCCGCGAAGCGGGGGTGATCGCCTCGAGTCCCGGAAAGGTCGCTGGTCTAGCATTCGGATCACGCGTGGTGCCGGTTTCGGGGCGTCGCGGATTCGATTGCCTCGCCGCGAGTCCGGTTTTGAGCTGGAAACGGGCCGGTTCCTTCCCAAGCCTCGCGCCGTGGCATCACGTGTGTTCTGCATCGCTGACGATCGGCCGTCAGCGGAGACCGGCCTGCGGGTCCTGCTGGTCTCGCTGGCTCAGCACGAAAAAACTACGCCCACAGTTCTCTATCGACCCGGCAGTTCTCCGGAATTCGCCGAGTGGTGCCGCCAATGGAGTTGGTTGGAAATCGTTCCGGAACGACCGGCCGGGGGATTCGAATGGAACTGCAAACCACAGGCCCTGCGCCCCCTGCTCGCTCGCGGTTTCGATGAGGCGGTCTGGCTGGACTCGGATCTGATGCTCCAAACGCCTCTGGCTCGGGTGCTCGATGGACTCCCCACTGAAACCCTTGCAGTGACTCAGGATTCCCGGGCGACGAACAAAGGCGAGTTTACTCTGGAAGCCCGAACCCGCGCCTGGAACTGGCCTCTGCACCGGGCCCCGATGGATCCTATCAACACCTGCTTAATCCGGGTCACCGCGGCGCATCGGCCGCTCCTGACCCGTTGGGAAGAGGCCATGAATGAGCCACGCTATGTGGACTGGGCCCGCCAGCCGGTCGGCAAACGCCCGCCCTACTTCACCAGTGATCAGGACGTCCTGATGGCGCTCCTGGGCGGCCCCGAATTTGGTTCGCTGCCCCTGCGGGTTTTGCCGACGGGATCGGCGGTGCTGCACTGTGCCGGGCTGCGCTCGTTTACCTGGAGCGAGCGATGGCGGGCGACCACCCAGGGCCCAGCGCCGTTGGTTCATGCCACTACCGATAAGCCCTGGATTGTCTTGTCGCCTCGCTTTGGCCGCGGCCGGCGAGAGCGGTTAACCCAGCTGGCCCACGAATTGTCACCGTACGTCGTGGCCGCCCGAACCCTGCGAACGCGTTTGGGACAGCCAGCGCCATGGCTGGAGTTTCGCACTCCGTTGGGTCGACTCCTCGGGCTGTTGGGGTGGGCGAGTCCAGGCTTGGCTGGCGGTCCACTCACATTGGCGGCGTCCCTCACTTCCCGCCGGTAACGTCCCGGGCCGCCGCCGGTCGATCGTTCAAGCTCCAGTCGTATTCCGTAAAGCGAACCCTCGGCTTCACGGCGGCGGCCAACTCCGGTCGGGACTCCGCCGGCCAATCGCTCAGAACGAATTCGGCCAGGGAGGGTTTGGCCGCGAGAAAGTCCGACTCGTACCAACGGAATATGGGCGAGAGCCACAAGGTGTTTTCCCGGGCGTCGAATCGGTTCTTGTCCGTCATGCCCAGGAACTGCCGTCGCTGATCGGCCAATTGTTCGGATAAGCGCGAGCCCAAATAAGGCTCAGATCGCAACGGCGGACACCCTCGGGCGGCGCACACCAGCGCGAAATGGATGTCTGGTTCGCGATAGTTCGGCCGAATCACTTGGTTCTCCAGGAAATCCAACGTCGCTATCTGTCCGCCGAAGCGAACCACCAACTGCCTCCACGCCGCCCCTGGCAGCACGCCGATGCTGCGGATGCTCTTGAGCGGATACCGATCGCGAATCAGACGCAGGGTCTCGGCGTTGTAGAGATTCAGCAGGAGGGCGAGCTGATCCGGGCGGGACCACTGATCGAACTCGCTCCGCGGCACCGTCGCAATTTCCTCCAGATAGGCATCGAGTTCCCCTGGGCTCGCCTTAAGGGCGGCGTAGTCGACTCTACCCGCGTTGACAGTCGCCTGGAGCACCCGCGCGTAGCGGGAATGGGATTGATCGAATCCGCCCGCAAGGGAAACCCAGCCTCCCGGCATCCAGGCCATCAGAAAGGCGAACAGGAATCGTTTCATGAATTTGGCCGGGTGGAAGGGCCCAAAATTTCCGACCGGGTTCAGTCGGCTCGGAGGATGCGGATGAATGCCGACGAGGCAGTACTGGGTGCGGGCAAACGATAGGGAAAGGTGGCGTCGGCCGGGATCGTGCCCTCCGATGGTCGCCAAACCTCCAGGTCGGTACTCCATTCCAGACGGCGTTTCACGCGAGGCCCGCCTTCCAGGTCGAACGCCCAGCCCCCATCCGGTTCGATGGCGAAACTCCGCAGACGCCCGGGGCCGGCCTTCACCGAATCAATGGCCGCGCGGAACTGATCGATGGGACGGGTCTGCAGGGAGTCCTGGTAACTGAACCGGGCATAAACCAATTCCCAAGGCCGATGGCTGGCGGAGTTGGTCAGACCGTTGATGATCACGAACGTGGGCTGACCACTTGTCGGACCGAAGCGACCTTGGAGTCGGCGCGAGGTGTCCTGAATCGTCAACGGCACGCGATAGGTTTGGATGAACGTGGTGGTGGCATTCCGATTGGCCGGGGTGCTGTCGGCCTGGAGATTGGCCCCGATGTGCAGCACGGGAATGCCGTCGGGATTGCCCTTCCGGGTGTCGTAGTAGTCGTCGATCTCCGTGAGGATTTGCGGAGCCGCCCCTCGGCAGACCGGGCACCAGTGGGCGAAGAAGTCGATGAACAGAATCTTGCCCTCCAATTGCGTCAGCGGAACGGGTTGGCCGGTGGCGCGGTCGACCAAGTTGGTCACTTCGGTCACCACATCCCCAACTTGGTAGGTCGCGGCGGGCAAGGCCCCCAGTCCAGCCCACAGACCGACGATCAGAACAACAAGCCGACGGATTATTTTCATAAGAATGGCAGTTTAGAATTCGAACCGATACGCCGCCTGAATCACGCCGTAGGTCCGGTCGCGGTACAGGTTGGCGAAGAAAAGCGTGCTGAAATCCACCGGCCCGTAGTTCACGAAATAGGGGCCGCCCGAGAGCTTGAAGGAATGCGAACCGAACACCGCGCGAACTCCGACGGATCCCTGCCAGGCGGTAACGGGAGGTGCGGCGGTCGAAAACGAAATGCTGTCCTGAATCTCCCCGTTGTCGGTGTAGCCGCGACCGGAAAGGCTCAGCCACCAGTGTTCCGTCAGCCGGCGGTTTAGCGCCAACGATCCCCAGCCGCCCCGGAAGCGGTTGATCCCGACCTCTTCGGGGGCCTCCGTGGTGTAGCCGGCTTCGCCGCGCAGCACCCAGTTTTCCGCCACGGCATAGTTCAAAGCCGCCAAGCCCGACAACCGCAAGCCGGCCTCCGTTTGGGAGGCGAGTCGGAACTCCAGCTGACTCCGCAACCGCGGCGTCAGGACATTTTCGAACTTCACCGTCCAGCCCACCGTATTGAGCTGCGAGCGCAGGGGCGTCACGGCCACCAAGCCCAGATCCGGATCAATCACTTCATCGTAACCCGGGGCGATCACATCGTGCGCACGGGTCACGGTGCTCTCCACGAATCCGGTGGCCGCCTGATACTCCCAACGAAATCCCAGACTCCCATTTACGCCGCCGGGCTCGGGTTCCTCCAGTCCCGGCAAGCCCGCGAAGGACTGCTGGTAGAACTGATTGATCCAGATGCTTTGGTAGTCGGCATATCCGCCGTAAGCGTTGACGCTCGCCAGGGCGGTGAGCCGCGGCGTCACCGTGTAGCGGGCTAGTACCGAACCCGCTACCCGTCCCTCCAACAAAGAGGTGGAATACCCAAAAATGTCCTCCGTCACCGGCTGGTAGTCGATTCCGGAGGTGGCGCCGAGGGCAGTGACGCTCCATTGCCAGGGACCGGCATTGTCGGTCCACGTCACGGCGCTTTGAGTGAGACGAATGTCGGAAGCCACTTGGGCTTCGGACGCGAACTCCACGGAGGACGGTTCTGCCGCCCATGCGGCAAACGCGCCCACGCTGCCCAGCCAGCTGAGGAGTTTCTGATTCATCGGCAGCTGGTGCAGCCCGCGGCCGAGCCGCCGCCGGCAAAGGCGCGGCCCGACTCGGTCTGCAAAGAAAGCGGTTGATCAAAGTTCCAGACACTCGCGCTGGAGAAGGTCATGTCCGGCTGACTGACCAGACGTTGCTGATGAATCCGCGGAGCGGAGCAGCCAGTGAACAAGGCTGCCATTAGCAGCCCACCTAGAATCGTTGCCGTCGTTGTCACCGGTTTCATTCCACGCATAAGAAGCTCCAGTCGGTCTCCTATTCCCGGGAATCCTTACAGTCGCCACGGGTCGCTCCGGCCGGCGAGTCCCCAAGGTCGAAAAAACATCACGCGGAGTGTAAGGAGTCGCTGCCCGGCCCCGACAGAGCCATCATGAAACGATGGCTTGCGCTGGTAGTGTTCTTAGTTGGGTTGGTGGGACCGGTTTCGGCGGCGGATAAAATCCTTCAGAATCTCAACCAGGAGGGAGTTGCCCTTCAGGGATACGATCCGGTGGCCTTCTTTACCGTGGGAGGTCCGGTGAAGGGCCAGGCCCAATTCAGCAGTGACTATCGTGGCGCCAAGTACTGGTTTCATTCCGCAAAGAACAAGGCGACGTTCGACGCGAACCCGGCCAAGTACGAACCCCAGTTCGGCGGATACTGTGCCTACGGCGTAGGCCGAAAGGCGCTGGTGGACATCAAAATTGACGCCTGGCAGATCGTGGACGGACGGTTGCTGATGCAGAAGAACCAGAGTATTCGCGACGACTTCAACGAGGATCCTGCGGGAAATCTCAAAAAAGCAGATGGCAATTGGCCGGCTTTGGTCGAGAAGAAGGGGAAATGAGGCTGCGGAACAACGTCGCATGAAGCTGGTGGTGGAGTGGTTTTGGCTGGGGTTAGGCGGGTATCTGCTGCTCGGGCTGGGCTTTGCCGGGGTGTTTCAGTGGCGGGGGCTGCACCGTCTGGATCCCGCCACCCACGGCGCCGGTTGGGGGTTCCGTCTGCTGATCACTCCAGGAATCGCCGCGCTTTGGCCGCTGTTGGCGTGGCGCTGGACGGAGCACAACCGCGGACGGGTGGTCCTGGGCGGGGGGGAATCGCCGGTTAGTCCTCGTCGGTTGCGTGCGCTGCATCGGCTCCTCTGGCAGGGAATGCTCGTGGTGATTCCCTTGTTGCTCGCAGCTGCCTGGCTCTGGCGGGCCTCGCCAATTCCTCCCACGCCGCTCCCGATCGAAGGATCTCGGGGCCCCTTGATTCTGAAGCCGTAATTGCCCGATGTCCCTGGCCTATCGCGCCGTTGATTGGAACCGACAGAAACGTCGGTACGACCTGACCTTGCTGGGTTTCCTGCTGCTTTCTCTGGGAACCTACATTGGCGTCACGCTGTGGGTGTCCCCCCTGGTCACTGCGGAGACGTTGATCATTCGCGGGACGTCATTGACCGCGATCCTGCTGTTGCACGTGATCTTGAGCATTGGACCGCTGGCCCGGCTGGACCCGCGCTTCCTCCCGCTGCTGTACAATCGGCGGCATCTAGGGGTGACGCTGTTCGTGCTGGCCCTGATTCACGGCGTGTTTTCGCTGATTCAGTTTCAGGCCCTGGGGGACGAGAATCCGCTGGTTGGGGTCTTTACGGGATACCGCGATGACTACCGCCTTTGGAGTCAGGGGCGGGTCACGTTGTCCCAGTTTCCCTTTGAGCCGTTTGGAGTTTTTGCCTTGGGAGTCTTCTTCCTACTGGCGGCGACCAGTCATGACTTCTGGCTGCGACAACTCGGACCGTCACTGTGGAAGACGCTCCATCTTGGGGTCTATGTGGCCTACGGATTGGTCTTGGCCCATGTCGCGTTGGGAGTGCTGCAGTCAGAACGTTCGGGAATCTATCCTTTGGCTCTGGCGTTTGGATTCGTGGTGGTGGCCTCCCTGCATGTGTTGGCTGCCCGAAAGGAGGTCAAGCCGGATAACACCGCCGGGGAGTTTCCGACAGAAGGATGGACGGAGGCGTGTGCGGTGAACGAGGTGAGCGAGGGTCGGGGTCGGGTGGTGACCGTGAACGGTCAGCGGATCGCCTTGTTCCGCCATCTGGACCGAATCTTCGCGACGTCCAATGTCTGCCGACACCAGGGAGGACCGCTTGGTGAAGGTCGTATCGTGGAAGGCTGCATCACGTGTCCCTGGCACGGTTGGAATTATCAGCCCGAGGATGGCTGCAGTCCGCCTCCCTTTCAGGAGGTCGTGGAAACCTACGAAACCCGGGTGACTGCCGGACGCGTCTGGATTCGCTCCCAGGCCAATCCGTTGGGCACCCGTTGCGAAGGTGCCCGGGCGGATGCCGCCATTCCGGATCTGAAGTCATGAAGGACGAATTCTACATCGGCTATCTCGATCGCTCGCCTCCCGGCCTTAGCCGGCGTCTGCGGATTTTCCTGGGCTGCGGCGCGCTGATTCTGGTGATGGGGGTGGGCCTGCTGGCGTCCCGGCAGTCTCCGGCTGAGCCTGGGCGCTTTGATTTCGGACAGACCCCGGAGTGGGAGGGAATTCTGTTTGAGACGCCGCTGCCTCGGTTGCAGGTCTCATCCGACGGGAGTAACCGGCAGTTTCTGTTGGTGGGTGCGGGGAAGTTCGGGTTGCCCGCCTTCGCCCAGGGTCACGATGGGCAAAGGGTGCGTTTCCGGGGAACTCTCATTGAGCAGGGACCCGCGCGGATGCTGGAGTTGAATGACCCCGGCTCGTTCGCGGTGGTGGACGAGTCTCGGACAAGTCCCAGTGCGGAGGCGTTGTTGGGAACGGCGTCCCTGACCGGTGAACTCGTGGATACCAAGTGTTACTTCGGGGTGATGCGACCGGCGACCGGAAAAGTTCATCGAGGTTGTGCCGTAAGGTGTTTGAGCGGAGGAGTTCCTCCAGGATTGCTGGTGCGGGACGCCTCCGGCAATGGGGTGGTGATTTTGCTCGTGGGCCCAGATGGCGGTCCGCTCCAGTTCAACGTTCAGTGGGCCGCCCGTCTCCTTCGCGCCGAGGGAAACCTGGAACTGCGCGATAACCTGCCCATCCTCAAGGTTAGCCGGTTGACTCTGATTCCCGAATGAACGCAAAGCGCTGCGCCGTTACCGCTGCGGCGCGACGGGATCCATGCTTCGGCGGACGTCCCGAAGCAATTCGTCGGTCGCATCCACCCGAATCAGGCCAATGCGCGGAAACTCCAGGTCCAAGATCAAGTAAGTGGTTCCCGCCATGATAAAGGCGAAACCGAGGGTATGTACCCAGCTGCGGGACTTTGCGGCGGCCATGCCATATCCGGCCAACAGAGCACCGGACAGAACCAGAACTCCCAGTAGAGCGAACACCACCGTGGGAGGATGAGTCTGGGCGGCGACGTAGCGCGTGGTGGTGATGTCGAACATCTGGTTCAGGGCTGGCAGCACCAGAGTCAGGACCGGAGCCGACCCTGATTCCTGCCCGGCCGCGACGGCTAGCTTCCAGATTTCCGCCTGCAACGCATCGGCCCGGTCCAGTTCCACCTCTGCGGCCCGCAGGTCGGGAATCCGTTCGTAGGCGGCCAAACGGGCATCCAGGTACTGGCGAAACTTCTCCCGCAGCGCGGGTTGCGAGGAGGTGGGCAGGAGATCGATTCGTAACCAGGCAGTGCCAATGTCATTGGCCTCGGCGCTGACCAGCTCTTTGCGGGCATCGAAGCGAGTGGCCGCTCCCGAGAAGGTAAAGGCGATCAACAATCCGAGGAGTCCGAATACCGAACCTTCTACGGCGCCCAGTCCCGCCCGGGAGCCCTCGGAATCCTGCTTCAAGCGCCGGCGTCCGATGCGGCGGCCCACCTCCATCAACACCAACATGCCGAAGAACAAGATCGAGGAGAACAAGGCAGCATAGGCGGTGGCGGACATGGTGCGGAGAGTCGCGTAAGCGAACCGCGGCAGAGTGCGAGGGGACCGCGGTCAACGACAAGTCCGGCGATGATCGACCGGATTCGTCCGATCGAACAACCCAGGGTGGCAATTGTGCAAATGAGGGCTGCTGTCTGCTGTTGGAGAACGGCGCGGGACCTGCTAATGGTGATCCATATTCGCACTCGCCGCATGAACACCGTGACTGGGTCGGTTCGCTCCTTGTTGCTTTTCTGCCTCCTGGGCGGCGGATTCTCCGGTTGGGCCGAGGAAGGCTCGGTTGCAACTGCTCTCGCGAGTACCACCGTGAGCGGCCAAATCGACACGTCGTCCGGACAGGAGCGGATTCAGCTGGGTTTCGATCCCGTTCCGGCGACCGAGGAGTACCAAGTTCAGTTCGCACCGGCGCTGGATGGTATCTTTGCTCCTCTGGCCTCCGCCACCAATGGGTTCCAGTGGACGGGTCCGGTCGGTACCGATGCAGCCGGATTCTATCGGGTTGTTCCCCGTCAGCTTTCCACCAACGAGTTGTGGGCCACCACGTTGCTGTATCGGGTGGCCTATGGTCCCACTCCCGACGAGGAAGAACGGGTCCGGCAGTTGGGACCGGAAGCTTACCTTGCGGAACAGCTGAATGCCGAATCAGTTCCGGAGACTCTGGACACCGTCGACGCCACTCCCCGTTGGCAGCGGGTGACGGTCACCGGGCTGGGAAGTTCCTCCCGCTTATATCTGTATCTCGACGGTCCGGGGGATGTGTACCTCGACGATCTCCGGCTGGTGGTCGGAACCTCCGACGACGGTTCGCGTCCGAATCTGCTGCGGAATGGCGGATTCGAAACCGCCTTGGGAACGGACTGGAACTTGTCGCCCAACCTGATTGGGTCTGCCCGCAGCAGCCAATTGGTGCGTTCCGGCAACGCGTCGCTGCACCTGATCTCCACCGAGGGTGGGGAAACCCAGGGCTCTTCCATCTACCAGGTCATCACTCCGTCACTGAATGCTGCGCAGACCTACACCCTGTCATACTGGTATCTCACGTCAGGCCAGGGCGCGCGCCTGACCCTGCGTCTTTCTGGCAGCGGCATTGTCAGCACCCACGGGCTGAGCGGTGACGCCAACAGTCCGGCGCCCTTGTTCAGCAAGCTGAAGAGTGGGACCGCCACTCGGGCGGATTTGAGGGCCTGGCATGTGCTCCGCGCCATTCAATCGCCCAAGCAGTTGCACGAGGTGTTACGACAGTTCTTCGAGAACCACTTCGTAACCCAAGTGAGCAAGACCCAGGATTACTTTGATGGTCGAGGCTACGATACGCCGGATCCCGAGTATCTCTCGGTACGGACAGAGTTTGTGGAGAACGTCCGCTGGCGGGACGCGTTGTTGAAGCCACAGGTTACGTTCCTCGATTTGCTGACCATCAGCGCCGAAAGCCCGGCCATGATTGTCTACCTCGATACGGTGACGTCTCGGGGAGATGGTAACAATGTCGCCAATGAAAACTACGCGCGGGAACTCTGTGAACTGTTCTGCTTCGGCGTGGACAACGGGTACGACCAGCAGGATATCGTCCAAATCTCCCGGGCTTGGACGGGTTGGCGATTGGACATTCTGGATCCCGCCAATGAATTCAACCCCCTGGCGGCCCGCAGTACGAACTACCTGAATCCCAACGCCACGGGCACCGGGTTGAACGCGAACACCAACGTGCTTGGAGTCTGGGGACTCCGATACCGGGCCGACCGTCACAACAGCCGCGCCAAGTATCTCTTTTACAATTGGGACGCGAAGGGGAATCGGTTGGATTCCAAGAAAGTTCCGGCGCGGTTTGGTCCGCCGTGGGCGGGGCGGGAGTACGGCAAGATTCTTCCCGCCCGGACTGGTTCGGCGGGCTTGCAGGACGGTTATGACATTCTGGCCCACATGGCGAATCAGCCGTTCACGCAGGAGTATCTGTCGGTGAAACTGTGCCGACTGTTGGTTCACGACGGGTTCGCTCATGGCTACGACTTCGCGGACGGTACGACCACTCCCGAGGAGGAGTTGGTTCGGAGCTGCATGCTGGCCTGGGAGAATGCCAAACCGCAGGGACAACTTCGTCCGGTGCTGCAAGTGATCTTCAATTCTGAGCTGTTCCGAAATCATGACGCCTCCCTTCAGAAGGCACGAACCCCTCTGGAGTTCGCCGTCGGCACGATCCGAGCGCTGCGGGCGCGCAAAGCGGATGGCACTTACACCGCCGAAACCGACGGCTATAGCGTGTACAACTTCATGAATCGGGCGGGTCGAATGCGGCTATTTGATCGGGCCGAACCGGATGGTTATCCGGAAGATGCGCCCGGTTGGATTTCTGCCGGCACGTTGGCGGAACGTCTCCGGTTCGTGCAGTCGGCGCTGATGCCGGCGGGGATGGAAGGGAAGTCCGATGCCGGTGCCAGCACCCGGGTGGATGTGCTCGGTCTTCTCCAGTCCAAGCTGGGATCCGCCGCGCTGCAGGACCCCGTTCGGGTGACCGACTACCTCCTCGCCACCTTGTTCCCGGCAGAAGGTCAGGCGAATCTGCAAGCCTACCGCGAAGTGGCCCTCCAGTTTCTCAACACAGCCGACGACGGGGTGACTGCCTCGCCGTTTGCCAATCTGTCGCCCGGCGGTACCGCTCATGATCAGCGCTTGCGGGGTCTGGTCGGATTGCTGATGTCCACCCAACGGTTCCAGGAACAGTAACCAAAGGACCCTCCCACGCATGAACATCCTTTCCCGCCGTTCCTTTCTTTCCCACAGCACCAAGCTGGGCCTGGGAGCCGCCCTCGCCTCCTTGACGGACATTCCCTTCGTCATGCAGCGCGCGCTGGCCGAGGGCACCATCGGTCAACCCGGTCCCAACGGTCGGGTGCGCAAGCTTTTGTTCCTCTTCCTGCGCGGCGCCAATGACGGTCTGAATTCCGTGATTCCCTTGGCGGATCCGGCCTATCTCACGAGCCGGCCCAATCTGGCGCTGACAGCCGATCCGTTGCAGCCGGTGGCCCGGATCGGGCCCGCGTTCTATCCCGAAGTGGGTTCGGTTGCCGGCACCTACAGTCATCCCTACGCCCTGCCGTTGGGCAATGGCTTTGCCGCCCTGCATCCGTCACTGAAATTTCTCGCCCCTCTGTACAACTCCGGCGACCTGGCCCTCGTGCATCGCGTGGGGTATCCGAAGCAGTCCCGTTCCCACTTTGATTCCCAAGCCTACTGGGAGACGGGCGCCCCGGCGGATTCCGGAGTGAAGGATGGGCTGTTGTATCGGGCCATGATCGAGTCGGGACTGGCCAACACGTCGCCTCTGACGGCGGTGAGCATTGGTTCGTCCCTGCCGCTGATCCTGCGGGGTTCGAAGGCGGCGATGACCAACATCAGCGATCCCACCCGGTACAGTCTGCTGTCCATTCCCAACACGGTTCCGGGGAATTCGAAGGCGGCGGCGGCCTTGGCGGCGGCCAATGCCGCGCGATTTGCGGACAAACGGGAACGGGATCTGTTGGAGCTTCAGTACAAGAATTTGAGCGAGACCCTGCAGTTGTTCGCCCAGCTGAAGTTCGACGAGACTGACAATACCTTCCGGGACGACGTGGCCACCGATGGCGATACGGATTGGGCGAATGCCAACGGAGGTGGTTACTATTTGTTTCCCACCACGGCCGAGAAGAATGGCGGTTGGCGGCGAACGTCGGGGAATCGGGCCGACAAATACGTGGTTCCGACCAGCGCCCACGAGTTCTTTGAACGGCTCAAGGCGGCTTCCATCATCCTCAACAACACCGATGCCCTGGTGGCGGGGGTCTCCATTGACGGTTGGGATACCCATAGCGACCAGGTGGATCCCAAGAATGACACCACCGGTCAGGGTTCGCATACGGGAAGTCATGCCGGCTTGCTACGGCGGGTCGGTTGGTCCCTCTATGCGTTGCAGAAGTATTTCACGCGGTACGCCAATAAGTGCCGTTGGGACGATCTCGCGGTAGTGACGCTGTCGGAGTTCGGCCGAACGACCATCGAAAACTCCGACGCCGGGACCGATCATGCCGAGGCCAGTGTCATGTGGGTGGCTGGCGGTAATGTGAAGGGGTTCGAGCCTGGTTCGAGCGGTGGAGTGAAGCGGACGGGGGTGTGGAACTGCGGCGGGGACGGTGACCGAGTCCTTCCTTGGGTGACTGGACCCACCGGATCCATGTTCCGGGCGGGTGACCGCTATCTCCAACGCAACACGGACTACCGTTCAGTCTTGGGGAAGATCATCCGGGATCATCTGGGAGCCTCGCCGGAGCAGTTAAACCGGATCATTCCGGGCTATACGCAGGCTGGCGAAAGCCTCCAGCGCGGGGGAGTGCAGTCGAAAGACAACACGCCGATCATCGGGGAGCCGGACGTGATCTGAATCCGGACGACTCTGCCGGTTACTGATTGAACCGGGTGGGAGGCGGCAGCGGGAGCGGAACCCGACCGCTGGAATCGGTGGGCTGTGGCACATTCTGAATGGGGTTAACGTCGGTTCCGGGTCGGACCGGAAGCTGCCGGATATTTCCCACATTTCCCGCACTGGCGGATTCGGTGACGTTGCCCGGGGAGTAAGTGGCGGCAGGAGCTGGAGTCGGGTTGTACCCTTGATTCCCGCCGCTGAGATTGACTCCGCCGCGCCCGATGACGACCGGACCGCCGGAGTTGAACTGGGGGGCCTGGGTGGGAACTGGGGCGACCGGCGTGGGGACGGCTCCCGGGCGACCCGGCACACCCGGAACTGGCGTACCCGCAACAGACTTCAGGCCGTTGTCCTTGAAATTCAGGGTGACTTCCCGACCCCCAATCAACGTCCGGACCGACCCATTCTTGGCGTCGATCTCCAGCACCTTGAGATCCTCCAACTCCTCCCCTTCGAACACCGTTTCGTATTCCGCCGTCTTGCCGCCTGGACGATTGATGGCGAAGTAGGCTTTTTTTTGGCCGCCGGAGTTGGACACCCCGGTCAGGAAGACATTAGGCGGAGCGGCCGGGGGCGGGGCCACGACTTCTGGGGCCGGTGGCGGAGCCGGCGGACGAATGCCGAAGGCGTTGCGGTTGGTCAGACTCAGGTACGGATTGTCCGTCGGGGTCGCCGCCCCAACCGTGACGGCCCCCAGCCACAGCGGCAGGAGAAGGCGCAACGTTCCGAAACGGCGAACAGAATTCATGGCGGAGAAACAAACACCGTCACTTCGGCAAAGTTGCCGTTTCCACCGGCGGAGACCACGTCGGATTGTTGGTGATGTTCCAGCCGCCGCCCAAAGCGCGGTACAAGTCCACCACCGCGTTGGCCTCGGCAAAGCGAGCCTGAGCCAGCTCGCTCTGGGTGGGATACAACTGTTGTTGCGCCTCCAAGACTTCGAAATAACTGGCCCTACCATTGAGGTACCGGTCGGTGGAGATTTTGACTGACGACTCCAAGGCCGCGACTGCCTTCTCGCTTTCGATTCGGACCGCAATGTACTTCTGGCGCGCCACCAAGGCGTCGGAGACTTCGCGTAAGGCGTTGAGAACCACCTGTTCGTATTGGGCCGCGGCCGCCAGGTAAACGGCTTTGGAAGCCTCATACTGAGCGCGAATTCGGCCGCCTTGGAAGATCGGTCCAGTCACGCCGGCCGCAATGGACCAGATCCGCGAAGACCCCCCAGTGAAGGCATCCAGAGCGGTGCTGCCCTGCCCAAACAGACCGGTTAGGCTGATCGACGGGAAAAACTGAGCCTTGTTGGCCCCAATCAGCGCGTTGGCCGAGATCAACGCCTGTTCCGCCGCGGCGACATCCGGACGCCGCTTCAAGAGCTCGCTGGGGATTCCGGCAGGAATCTCCGGGCCGACGGCCGTTTGTTGACTGACGGACTTGTTGCCCCGCGGAATCGGACCAGGAGGTCGGCCGAGTAGCAGATTAATGGCGTTCTCAGCGGCAACCACCCGACGCTCCAAGTCGGGAACCGTGGAGGCTGCGCGGGCGAGGGAGGCACTGGCCCGATCCGTCTCCAATCGGGATGCTACCCCTCCCTGCAGTCGATCTTCGAAGATCTTCAACGTTCCGGTGAACGCATTCGTCGCCTCCCGCTTGATGGCCAGGTCTGCATCCAAGGTCAGCAACTGAAGGTACGCGGTCGCCAAGTCACTGACGATGATGAGCCGCAGATTGCGTTCTCCATCCGCGGTGGCGAGGTATTGCGCACGCGCTGCTTCGGTCAACCGACGAATCTGCCCCCAGACGTCCAGTTCCCAAGAAGCGACTCCGAGGATCATGGGATAATTCTGCGTGGAGCCGCCGCTTCCGGGAACGGGATTGCCGGCCACCGCGTTCTTGCCGCGGGAAATCGACCCGGAATAACCCAACTGCGGGAAGAGGGGTGAGCGGGCAATGGTGACTTGCTGCCGGGCCGCTTCCACCTGGGCGACGATCTGCCGCAGGTTGTAGTTGTTGGTCATCGCCTGACTAATCAAGTCCACGAGAACTGGATCCTGAAACAGGCTCCACCACGGCAGGTCGGCCAGCGAATTGGTGCCGGCCAGGGCCGGCCCCCGAAACTCCGAGGTCACCTGGGTCTCCGGGCGCTTGTAATCGGGTCCCATGGCACAACCGGCCAGGATGACAGCGAACACCAAAGTGGTGATCAGAGAAACCCATCGGAAGGACGGGTTCAGGTCGGCAGCATTTGTGGGAGCCATCTATTATTCCTTTTCCAACTGTTTGCGGGCTTGGACAAGCCTTCGGCGGGCTGACTCATCCACGTGTGGAAACTCTAGGTTCAGGGACGTGAGCGCGTCAATGACCGCGGCAGCGACCACAATTCGCGTGAACCACTTGTTGTCCGCCGGAACCACATACCAGGGACATTCCGGAGTGGCGGTGTTGCGAATCGTCTCCTCATAGGCCGCCATATACTCCGGCCACCGCTGACGTTCAGCCACATCGGCACTTGAGAACTTCCAGTTTTTCTCCGGCTCGTTCAACCGCTCCAGGAACCGTCGCTTCTGTTCCTTCTTGGAAACGTGCAGGAAAAATTTCCGCACCAGAATTCCGTTTCGGGACAGATACCGCTCGTAGGCGCGAATGTCCTGGAACCGTTCGTCCCAGATGTTTTTGCCAATCAGTTCCGGCGGCAGCTTCTGATGGTGGAGTAGTTCGGGACGGACCCGCACGACGAGCGTTTCCTCATAGTAGGAGCGATTGAAGATCCCGATGCGCCCCCGCTCCGGCAGATGCCGGGAACAACGCCACAAAAAGTCATGGTCCAGTTCCTCGCTCGTTGGAGCCTTGAAGGAGCACACTTGGCAACCCTGAGGATTCACCCCGGACATCACGTGCTTGATCACGCCGTCTTTGCCGGCCGCATCCATCGCCTGAAAGATCAGCAGCACGGCCCATTTGTCCTGCGCATACAGCCGCTCCTGGAGCTCGGACAAGGTTTCCACGCCCAATCGCAGGGCTTCACCGGCCCGATCCTTGTCGTCGGAGGTCAGGTGGCGCGTGTCCTCAGGATCATAATCCCGGAGCCGGAACCGCTTGCCCTTGTCCACCCGAAAGGGGTCCGCAAACCGGTGGGCGATCTGCGCAGCCTTCTTGAAATTCATGCGCTCGGGGTGACTCAGGCAGCGGCATTCGGATCATGTCGGTTCCGGTATTGTTGCAACCAGGACCGGAGCCGTTCCTTCAGGTTTCCTCCCTGGGTTCGATCCAACCAGGCTCGCAACTGTTCGGCACTGACCGTGACTGGATCCACCTTGGCCTTGGATCCCAATTGGTCGAGCAACTGCATCACGGCCTGCGACGATTCGAACACGACTGGATCCAAGGCGTCCGGCTTGCCCAATGAAAAGTAATACATGAGGTCGGCCCAATTTCCGTCCGGCCGGAGGGCAAACAGCTTTTCCTCCTGACGATCATCGCCCGGGGCAACCCCGATTTGAACCACTAGGAAGGGGCCCCGATCCTCGATCGTGGCGTCGGGATTGATGTTCCAGAGTTCCACATCCTGGAAATGGTTGGTCAGAGTTCGTTTGGAGGTTTGCATATGGTCGGCGCCAAGGATCGAAGGTTAGTGGGATGGAGTGGGAGTCGGAGTGGGCGTCGGTTCGCCGGTCGACGCGGAGGCTTCGGGACCAGTGTGCTTACCGCCACTGAGTTTCTCCACGACGTAGAACGCAACGGGGATGAGGAAAATGGCCACGAAACTCGCGGCTAGCATGCCGCCAATGACCGTGAAGCCCATGACCTGACGTGACAGCGCGCCGGCGCCGCTCGCCTTGGCCAGCGGAACGCAGCCCAAGATGAAGGCGAAACTGGTCATGAGAATGGGGCGCAACCGCAACCGCGCGCCTTCCAATGATGCCTCCAACAAGGGTTTGCCTTGGTCGTATCCCATCTTCGCGAACTCCACGATCAGGATCGCGTTCTTGGCGGCCAGACCGATCAACATCACCAATCCGATCTGCGCATAGATGTTGTTCTCGTAGTGCCCGATCATGATGCCGGCGAAGGCGCCGAACACCGCGATGGGTGTGCCCAGCAGCACGGAGAACGGCAGGGACCAGCTCTCATATTGGGCGGCGAGAATCAGGAAGACGCAGAGCAGCGAGAATCCGAAGATCACCATCGGCGAGACGCCCTGTTGGGCCTTCTTTTCCTGATAGCTCATGCCCATGTAATTGTAGCCCATGCCCGGCGGCATGGTTTCGGCGAAGACTTCCTCCAAGGCCTTCATGGCCTGGGCTGAGCTGAAGCCGGGTCGGGACGAGGCGTTGATCTGCGCGGCTTCATGCAGATTGAACCGCATGGTGAATTCCGGGCCTTCGGTCTTGCGAATGGTGGTCAGCGCGTCGAGCGGCACCTTGTCGCCGGCAGTGTTCAGCACGTAGAACTGACCGAGGTTTTCCGCATCTGTTCGGTAGTCGCCTTCGGCCTGAACGTACACCTGCCACTGGCGGCCGAACCGGTTGAAATAGTTCACGAATGCTCCGCCCATGAAGCACTGCATCGTGGCGTAGACATCCTTCAACGGCACCTGCTGCTGGATCACCTGATCGCGATCCACATCGACGTAAACCTGGGGCACGGACAACAGCGCGGTGGAGAACACTCCGGCCAATTCGGGCCGCTTCTGCGCCGCTGCGATGAACTTCGGCAAATTGGGCTCGAGCAATCCGCCCGTATGATCCTCGAGAATGAAGGTCACGCCGCCGGACGTGCCGACCCCGGGAATGGCCGGTGGCGGGAAGGAAAACCCAATGGCACCGGGAATCTTCGCGAACTCCCGATTGATACGTTCCTTGATCGCGCTGTACTGCTCTTCGGGTTTCGTGCGCTTGCTCCATTCCTCCAATGTGATGAAGAAGAACCCGCTGTAGGTGTTGTTCACGCCGCTCAGCAGGCTGAAGCCGACCACGGAGGAGTAGTATTTGACGCCCGGAACGTTCTTCAGGATTTCCTCGGCCTGACGCACGACGGCATCCGTTCGTTGCAACGACGCCGCATTGGGCAACTGCACCCCGGCGAACACGTAGCCTTGATCCTCGTCTGGCAGGAAGCTGGTGGGAATGGATCGTCCCAGCAATCCGGCCGACACCGCCAATCCGGCCAACAACACCAGCGCGACGACGCTCTTGTGAATCAGCAGGCGGCAGGCCCGGACGTAACCATCGGTCACCTTGCCGAAGACCTTGTTGAAGCCGTCGTAGAATTTCTGCAGCGGCCCGGTGCCACGCGTTTTCGGACGCAGCAGCAGCGCCGCCAGCGCGGGGGATAGCGTCAGCGCGTTGAACGCCGAGATCACCACCGACACCGCAATCGTCACCGCGAACTGCTGGTACATTCGGCCGGTAATGCCCGGGATGAACGCAGTCGGTACGAATACCGCCACCAGAATGATCGCGATGGCCACCACCGGTCCGGAGACTTCCTCCATCGCCTTGAAGGCGGCGTCCCGCGGAGACAACCCATGCTCGATGTGATGTTCCACCGCCTCCACCACCACGATGGCATCGTCCACCACCAACCCGATGGCGAGGACCAGTCCGAACAGTGACAGGGTGTTGATTGAAAATCCGAACAGCGGGAACAGCGCAAAAGTGCCCACCAACGACACCGGCACGGCGAGCAGGGGAATCAGTGTCGCGCGCCAGCCCTGAAGGAAGACGAAGACGACGATGATCACCAAGATGAGGGCCTCGACCAGCGTGTGAACGATTTCCCGCATGCCTTCGGTCACGGCCAGCGTGGTGTCGAGGGCGACCACGTAGTCCATGTCAGGCGGGAAGTTGAGCTTGGCCTCATCCATGATTTTGCGGGCCCCGCGCGCGGCATCCACCGCGTTGGAATCCGGCAGCTGGTAAAGCGCAACCAGGGCCGCAGGCCGGCCGTTCAGACGCGCCTTCATCGTGTAGTTTTGCGCCCCCAGTTCGATTCGGGCGACATCCTTCACCCGCACAATCGCGCCGCCCGGATTGGCCCGCAGCACGATCTCACCGAATTCCTCGGGAGTTTCCAAACGTCCCTGGGCCCGGACGGCATAGGTGAATTCCTGTCCGGCCGGAACCGGTTCGCCACCGATCTGCCCGGCGGGATTCACCGTGTTCTGCGCCTGCACGGCCGCGATGATCTCCGGGACTGTGATGCCCATCTGCGCCAACCGATCCGGACGCACCCACAACCGGATGGCGTACTGGCCCGAACCGAACACCGTTACGCTGGCGATGCCCGGCACCCGGGTCATGCGGTCGTTAAGATTGATAATCGCATAGTTCGCCAGAAACACACCGTCGTAGGTGTCGTTGGGCGAATACAACGCGAACATGATGAGCGGTGACGACGTGGACTTCTGCACCGTCACGCCCTGGTTGTTCACCGCGGATGGCAACTGCGAGGCCGCTTGGGATTGCCGCATCTGGGCCAGGATCTGATCCGTATTGGGGTCGGTGGCCACGTTGAAGTCCACCGTCAGGGTCATCGAGCCGTTGTTGGCGTTGAGGGAGTACATGTACTCCATGTTGTCGACGCCCGACATCTGCTGCTCGATCGGCACCGCTACCGACTGTTGAACCGTCATCGCATCCGCGCCGGGATACGACGCCTTCACCTGAATCTGGGGATCCGCGATGTTCGGGAACTGGGCCACCGGCAGTTCGAGCATCGCCACGATGCCGACCAGCACCATCAGGATGGAGATGACCATCGCCACGATGGGCCGGTTGATGAAGAACTTCGACATAGGTCAGGGGTTGAAGCCGGAGGGTTCCAGATCCGAATCAGTTCGCCTTGGCCACGGTCCCGATTTTGGCGGGGTCGTACGGTACGGGAGTGACCTCGGCTCCTTCCCGGAGTTTCTGCAGTCCTTCGGCCACGACTTTGTCTCCGGGTTTGAGATCGCCTTTGACCAGCCAGTAGGGACCCACCCGCTCGCCGGCGGTGACTCCACGAATGCTGACCTTGTTGTCGGCTCCAATCACCGCGACCATGGTTCGTCCCTGCACATCCGACACGGCGCGCTGCGGAACCAGCAGGGCGTCCTTTTCCATTCCGAGTCGAGCTCGCACCCGAACGAACATGCCGGGGACCAGCAGGCCCTGAGGATTCTTGAATTCGCCCACCACGGTGATGGTACCGGTTTTCACATCGACTTGATTGTTGCCGAACAGCACGCGGCCGTATTCGGGATAGACCAATCCGGACGCCAGAGTGAGCTGCAAGGCGGAGCCTTTTTCGGGATCCGGCGAGCGCAGATCGCGGCCTTCGGAGAGGGCGCGCTGCTGCATTTCGGTCATCAACTGCTGGGACACCGAGAAGTAAGCCCGGATGGGATTGACCCGGGTGACGGTGGTGAGCGGGCCAGTGGAAGGACCGACCAGGTTGCCGACTTGCGCCTGGGTCACATTGGCGAGTCCGGCGATGCCATCGATCGGGGCGCGAATGGTGGTGAAGTCCAGGTTGATCTGCGCCTGTTGGATCTGGGCTTGGGCGCTGGCTACTTCGCCTTGGGCGGCGAGATCGGCTTGGATGGCATTGTCGAGTTCCTGCTGGCTGATGGCCTGGAGGGCGGCGAGGGGGGTGTAGCGGCGGACGTCGATCTCGGTTTTGCCTTTGCGGGCCTGTGCTTCCACGAGTTGGGCCTTGGCCCGGGCCAGGGTGGCTTCGAACGGCGCGGGATCGATTTGAAATAGCACTTGGCCGTTGGTGACCATGCTGCCTTCGTCGTAGTTGCGCGACAGCAGGTACCCGGAGACCTGGGCGGAAATGGTGGCGTTAATTTCACTGTCGAGCGTACCCACCCATTCCCGGAAGATGGGAACATTGCTGGAGAGCACGGGAATGACCTCGACGGTGGGCGGGGTTGGCGGCGGCGCGGCTGACTTTGGTTTGCAACCCAAACCCACCAGGGTGACCCATAAGAGGACGAGGAAGATTCTCACAAAAACACGTCGGTTGGCGTTGGTTGTCGGGAAATTAAGCGATGAGAAAGTGACCCCGGGGACCAAAGATCCCCATGGGCCAGAAGGATTACCTGGCCCCCGCACAACTGCCAAGCAGCGTCTCAGGGTAGGCGGGTGGGCCGCCTGGATTTCCCTCCGGCGATCACCGTGCGCCTTGTCGCTTCCGTCCGGACGCCTATCCTCCGCACCTAAATGGAACCCGGGGATTTTGCCGACTTCGATACCGCCGCCGCTCAGCAGTTTCTTAAGGAGCTTCCCCCGGAGACGCGCCGCCGTGGCGAAGAACTCGAGGCCAATGGGGCGATTCAGGAACTACGCTGCGTGGAGCCCGGGATCGAATACATCGCCGACATTCAGGGGGAAACCCTGCTGCAAACGACGCTGTCCTACGATCGGGACACCAAGGCCTGGTGGGAAACCTGTTCCTGCCCGGCAGGTGGTGGATGCGACCACGCCGCGGGCATGATGCAGGCGCTCCTGGGTGAACAAAGCGCCGCTTCCGCGCGCAGCCTGAGTGCAGGCAAACGGAAGAAAAAGAGCGAACCCACCTCCCCCACCGCCTCCGGGGTTCTCGCCCGTCAGGCCTCCAACGCCCTGGGACGCGACTTGTCCCGCGCCGAGTCGGATTTCGTGCGCAAGGTGGAGGAACGCTTCGCCCGCCTGCGGGAGAAACCAATCATCACCGGCGACGACCTCCTCGCCCTGGGCTTTCGGGTGGGCGGCAATACCTGGGAAA
Source organism: Verrucomicrobiota bacterium (assembly GCA_017309115.1). GTDB lineage: Bacteria > Verrucomicrobiota > Verrucomicrobiia > Limisphaerales > UBA9464 > UBA9464. The sequence goes on from JAFLEF010000018.1 coordinate 88,172, forward strand.
AACTCGATCTCTGGCCCGCCCCACCCAAGGACGAGCTGGAGTTTTGGTGCTATCTGGCGCTGGCCGCCGATGAGCGGGACCTAAAATGGCCCGAATTCCTTCGACCCATCACCCAGTTGGCCGAACTACAACAGAGGGTCTTGCAATGGCGGCGGGGACGGGACGTGGAACGTTGGCGCACCCTGCTCAACAATCTTCAGTTGGGTCCAACCGAGGACGCCAAGTCCGTCGATGAAATCGAGCTCCGGCTGCGGTTCACCGTCAATGAGGCCCTGGTCGAGTACCGCAAGCCGGGGGCATTGGATTGGACGTCCATCAAGGCGGGCAAGTTTCGGGACTTTGACGAAAAGCACGGCGATCAACTGGCTCCCGAAGTGGCCCTGCTCTGGCAACCTCTCGCTCAACGCGCGCGTTACGGCTACCAAATCAATCTGGTCTACCACGATCAACAAACCCGCCGTCTGCTCAATCGCTTCCTGCGGCTGCCGGCTCTCGACAGCTTTCTGGTCGGAGCGGAGGGAGAATCCCTGCGTCGTCCTGCGGAACCGCTGCGTTGGCAACTCGACCCCGCCGCCGACGATGGCGATGACTATCGGCTTCGCCTGATTCAGCCCGACGGTTCCCCCGCGCCCAAGACCCTCGCCGTGTTGCAGGGGAGACCAACGTTGTATCTGACGGCCGATGCCCTCTGGCAGGGACCGCCCGTGGAGGATCGCGTTCTGGATCCAGCGGCGGAAACTCCAATTCCCGCGCCGTCGCTCGAAGGCGCCACTGGGGTTCGTTTTCTGCAATACCTCGGCGTCCCGTTGCCGCCGCGCATCGCGGACCGCGTCCAAACCGTGGCGCTTCAGCCGCTAATCCAGGGCGAACTTCGCACCATTGCTTTCGGGAATGACACCGAGTACGCCGTGCTCGATGCGCTCGCTCTGGCTCCCGATGGTCAGTATGGAGAACGGTGGAATGGCTCGAGTTGGTTGGACGCCAAGCTGAATCCCAGTGTCAAAGCGTCGGAATCGTCCGAACAGCTGGTCACTTATGATCGCACGGAAGTGGGCGATCTGCCCCGATTGCTGGAACCGGCTGGATTCAAGTGGGACTTCGCCCGGCAACGGTGGCTGATGCGAGTCACGGCCAAGTTTCCCGATCAGTTCATGTCTTGGCTGAGCAGTGTTCCGCCGCAGGTTCGGTTGGAACTTCGCGGGGAGCTGGGTTCGTTTAAGGACGCCACGGTGGCAGGCCGGCTGCGACTCGATGTCGTGGAGGCCGGCATGGATTGGTTCGACCTCAAGGTGATCCTGGACGTCACCGACACCCAGTTGAGCGCCGAGGAAATCAAGGCCCTACTGGATGCCCGGGGCAAATGGGTGCGCTTGGGAACCAAAGGCTGGCGGAAGCTGGAGTTCAAACTGTCCGCCGAAGAGGACGCCCAACTGGCCAAACTGGGAATCAATCCTCACGAGCTCACCAGTGAAGCGCAACGCTTCCACGCGCTGCAGTTGGCGGATTCCGCCGCCCGCTCGTTTGTGGGCGAGGAGAAGTACGAGATGATTCGCCGTCGGGCCGTGGAAATCCAAGCCCGCGTGACGCCCGCCATTCCCACCACCTTGCGGGCGGAGTTGCGGCCGTATCAGAAGGAGGGCTTCCATTTCCTTTGCTACCTCGCGGCCAATCGGTTTGGAGGCATCCTGGCCGACGACATGGGTCTGGGCAAAACCCTGCAAACGCTGGGCTGGATTGCCTGGCTCAAGGAGGAGCTCGCCGCCAACCGACTCGAAGCGCCGGCGCTCTCGGCCGCCCTTTCGGCTCCGGTCAAATCCTCCAAGCGCCGCAAGGGGGCCGAGGACGAACTCGTCGATCCAACTGGACTCCCTGCAAATGGACCGGTCCTGGTGATCTGTCCCAAGTCGGTCACCGACAACTGGCGGGCTGAGGCCGAGCGCTTCGTACCACACCTCAAGGTAGTGGTTTGGCGCAGTGAGAAGGTGAAGGACCTGTCCGCGCTGGCGTCCACCGCCGACCTGCACATCATCAACTACAATCAACTGCGCATTCTGGGCGAAGGCCTCGCCAAAATCGACTTCGCCGCCATCATTCTGGACGAGGGTCAGTACATCAAGAATCCCACCAGCATCACCGCTCAGCTGGCCCGAGGACTCCGCGCCCGTCACCGCTTGGTGTTGTCCGGCACGCCCATCGAAAACAAGCTGCTCGACCTCTGGAGCCTCATGAGTTTCGCGATGCCGGGAGCGCTGGGTAGTCGGGCCGAGTTCGCCAAGCTCTTCGATTCCAAAGGCGATACCCTCGCCCGCCAACGCCTCGCCGCTCGGGTCCGTCCGTTCTTGTTGCGTCGAACGAAATCCCAGGTGGCCAAAGATCTTCCCGACCGCATCGAAGAGGATCTGTTCTGCGAATTGGAAGGCGAACAAAAGACGCTGTACCGCGCGGAACTCAAGCGAGCCCAGGCGATGCTCCTGCGGGTCAACACCCCCGCGGCCCTGGCCAAACACCGGTTCAATTTCCTGACGTCCCTGCTACGCCTGCGCCAGATCTGCTGTCATCCGCGCCTCACCAAACCCGATTCGACCGCCGACAGTGCCAAGATTGAGGCCCTGCTCGAAACGCTCGAGCCCCTCATGGAGGAAGGCCAGAAAGTGCTGGTCTTCTCCCAGTTCGTTGAAATGTTGGATCTGCTCAAGGAAGCCATCGCTGCGCGGGGTTGGCCCACCTATTACCTGGTTGGCGGCACGGAGAAACGCGGTGACTTGGTCCGTCAGTTCCAGGCGCACGAAGGAACCGCAGTTTTCTTGATTTCACTCAAGGCCGGCGGATTCGGCCTGAACCTGACGGCCGCCAGTTACGTGGTGCTCTTCGATCCCTGGTGGAATCCTGCGGTGGAAGCCCAGGCCATCGACCGCAGCCATCGGATTGGCCAAACCCAAAAGGTCATCGCCTACCGGTTGCTCATCAAAGACTCGGTCGAAGAGAAGATTCGCGCGCTGCAACGCCAAAAATCCCAACTGGCCAACGACATTCTGGGCGAGGAGAAGTTCGCGCAAAGTCTGACCCTCGACGATCTGCGCTTCCTCTTGGCAGACTGACCCACAGACTTGGACTCGAGCACAAACCTTAGAAATTCGGCACAGGACCGGCTAGTCTCCACCACACCCCTATGAACTCCTCCCTCACCGTCGCCTTGGTCTATCTCGGCTCGCTCGCTCTCACGGTCAATGCCCAGTCGGTCGGTCGCATTCGCAAGTCCTTGGACAAAGCGACCGGCGGAGCCACCGCCGCTCCCGCCCGTCCGGCCCCACCGCCGTCCTCCGCCGCTGCGGTCAGCGCCACGGCCGCTGCCGCCGCGGCTCCCAAAGTTCCCAAGGAATCCGCCGCGGAGGTCGATCAGCGCGTGATTACCTTTCTGAACCAACGCATTGAAGACGGATCTGCGGATGCCGCGTTCGATCTCGCCAAGCGCTACGAGGAAGGGAAGGGCGTCCCGGTTGATCCCAAGGAATCCCGCCGCCTCTACTCGCTGGCCGCCGAACGAGGCAATGAAGAAGCCAAGGCCTGGCTCGAGGCCCACCCCGCCCCTGCAGAAGTGGCTCCGGCCGCTGCCGAAGCCGCCAAACCCGGTACGACGCCCGCGACCCCCGCCCCCGCCAATCCCGCCGAAAAACCTGCCAAACCGTAGGCGGCGAAGTTCTGCTTTGGACCTTGGACTTTGGACTGCAGTAGCCCTCGACCGCTTTTCGTCCCGCCGAGTAACGTGTGGGATGATCCAGCGGCTCTGTATCTACCGCAGCCGCCGAGGGAACGAGGCGCTGATTCTCCCAGACCACACCACGCGCCGGTTTGCGAGGAACGCGTTGGGGGCCCAAATGGCGCCTCCTCCCGTCGGCGGCTACGTCGCACCTCGTGAAGCAAGGTTTCACGAGCCGTTTCCGTCCCCCGTTTTACCTTTCAGCGCTCAGCTCTCAGCTTTCAGCTCTCAGCTTTCCCGGAGACCGCGTTCAGTTGGTGCTGATCTTGTTTTCGGGATTCCACAGGCCGGCTTGTTCCGTTCGGGCGCGCCGATCCGCTCCGCGCAGTCGCATCTGTTCCAGCAGGGGGAGCACCCGGGTATCGGCCGGCATCCAGCGCAATCGGCCCTCTTCCACCAATTCCAAGGCCAGACTCTGCGAGTTGGTGCCCAGGTAAATGAAGCCCAGGCCCGTGCGGTTGGCATTCGTGGTGATCCAGGCCATTTCAATGGGCCGGCCTACGAGCAGATCCACCAGATTTGTGCGCGTCGCCTGGGCGAACTTCCGGCGGTTGGGATCCCGGCCATCCCCGCCGACCGCTCCCAGACCGGCCAGTCCCACATTCCAAATCCGTCCCTCGCGATCCCGGAACTCGACCACGTTCTCTTCCACGATTCGGGAGACCGTCCCTCGGCTTCGGGGCAGGGGATCAGGAGAATGATAATCCGCCCCCTCCCACGCGACATAAAGGTCCACCAACGGAAGGCCCCGCTCCCGATGTTGCCAGAGCAGGAACACGGCCCACGCCAGCAGCAGGGCAAGGACGCCCTGAATCGCCCGATGGAGGAATTGAAACATATCAAGGTTCAGCTTCCGGGTTCGACTCAGCGCCGGCGAACAGGCGGATCCGGTGGTTGCGCTTAAGGGTGGGACGTGGTTCCGATGGTGGCAGGGGGACAATCTGCGGTTCCGGCGGTGGCTCGCGCAGGCTGGCCAGGAGGGCGAGGTTCACTTCCGGGACAGGATGCAGGGACGGCCGCTCGTCGTGGCGCAACGCCAGCACCTCGTGCGCCTCCAACGCGTTGACCACGCTGTTGAACTTCCACACTTCCCGGGCGAAGACCTTCTCGAACCACGAGCCCGGGCGCGCATTGTGCATACCAAGAACAAAGGCTGCGGGAAGATTCGGCCGGCGCACTCCTTCGAGAAAACAAAGCAGCACCGTCCACCCATGCCGACCTTGGGATTCAAACCGCTTGGCCAGACGGATCACCCACGAGTTGTCCTCCGAAACCGAGCCGTCGGTCATCAGTCCCGTCACCGGGCCGGCAATGGTTTCGCCAAAGACCGGCGCCCAGGTCAGCCCAGCCGCGATTCCGAAGGAGATCGCCAGCGCAAACCGACCGGCGTTCACCACGTCCTGTTCCAGGTTGGCGGACGATTCCGAGGCCGCCAGCCTTAGGAAGTAGAAGAAGGCGCCCGTCAGAACCACGCGAAGAATCAGGAGAATCATGGCGGAGAATGGTTAGCGGTCCGGATCGGGCGAAAGAATCGGCTGGGAAGTCACGATGCCTCGCAGGGCCAGGTCCAGTCGATGACGGTTCACTGCGTAGTCGCGGGCGGTTTCCTCCGTCACAATTCCCGCCGCCAGCAGTTCCATCAGATACTGGTCGAACGAGTGCATGCCGACAAAATTGGCCGATTCCACAATGCCCGTCAGCATGTGCAGATGGTTGTTCCGCAGCGCCTCTTGAATGCCCGCATCGCGGCGCATGATTTCCAGACACGGAGTTCGAGTCTCCTCCACATTCGGGATCAGCCGCTGACAGATGATTGCGTTGAGATTCCGCGCCATCAGTCCGCTGATGTTGTCCTTTTCCTCGGACGGATAGAATTCCCGGATTCGTCCCACGGCCTGCGCCGTGGAATCGGCGTGGAGCGTCGTGAGCACCAGATGCCCGGTTTCGGCGGCCTGCATTGCCGCCCAGATGCTATCCCGATCGCGAATTTCGCCAACGAAGATCACGTCGGGATCTTGCCGCATGGCGTTGCGAATACCGTCGGCGAAGGAGCCAGTGTCGATGCCCACTTCCCGCTGTTCGAAGTGCGAGAGGGCGTCGGTGAAGATGTACTCGATGGGATCCTCGATGGTGATGATGCGCAGGGCCTGGGTTTCGTTGAGCTGTTGCAGCAGCGCTCGCACCGTGGTGCTTTTGCCCTGCCCGGTCGGCCCGGTTACGAGGATGAGTCCGCGCGGCTCTCGGACCAGTTCGGTCAGCGAATCTGGGAGTTGAAGTTCCTCCAGACTAAACCGCTGCTGGGGGACTATCCGGAAGGAACACGCCTGAACGCCCCGCTGCTTGCTGAAGTTGGCGCGGTACCGAATGGCTCCGTGGTAGAAGCTCGAATCCACCTCGCGCTGACTGATGATTCGGGCGACCAGTTCTCCGGAAAACGCATCCAATAGCCAGCTGTGCAGGGCCGTGTCGTCGAGGACCGCCACCTGCTCGGTGGGCACCGGTTGCAGACGTCCGTGAACGCGGACCATGGGGGTGAAGTTGGCCCGGAGATGGAGGTCGGAGGCGCCCTGATCTTCGCACCACCGCAGCAATCCCGATAATCGACAGTTGGTTGGAACCCGTTCCATAGGGAGACTTGAGAACCTTTGGTTTACGTTCGTAAAATAAGCAAGCGCCAAGCCAAGGCTCAAGGGCTATTTCCGCGGATTTTGGAGCGGAGCGGCGCCTTTCTCAAGGTTGCAGACGGGGTCGCGCCGGTCCCTCATAACGCCGGGCACCCCCGGCAGGCACTTCCCCTGGAATCACTTCGGTCAGTTGCGAGTCTCTGGCCGAGGGGGCGCCAAGGAACCCGTGGTAACGCCCCATCCAGTACGCGAGCAGCCAGCTGGCGGGTTCGACCACGTCGCGTCCTCCGGTGCCGCCATCCCCCTGCATGGTCCAGTGATCCCATCGCAGGGGTTCGGTCTCGCGCGGGGAGAATCCCACGGTGCCGCCTTTGGGGGCGCGATAGCCGGCGGGCGTGCGCAGATCTGCCCGGTGGGAATTCTGATACGACCAGACGCGGAGATCCAAGGGCCAGTCCCGCAGATGCCGGACCGCTGGCAGTACCTCACAGGCTTCGCCGGTCAGGGCGCCGTACAGGAAGTTGAACCAGGAATTGTGTTCCACGCGGACCACTTCGAAGCCGCGTTCGTAGGCCCGGCGATAAAGCGCCCGGCGTTCCGGTTCCTGTTCGTAGCGGAGCAGATTGCCGAAGCTCCAGAAGGCGAGTTCGTCGAGGAAGTGCAGGATACTGTCCGGAGGAAAGGTGTTTCGCCAACGCAGGGTGTACGCCGGGTAACCGAGTTCCACCAAACGCTGATACGCCGCGGCAAACTTTGGATCCCCGGTGAGCGCTTCCGCCGTCTTAATGAAAGAGAGCAGTTCCACCGCCTGCAAGCCCCGGTCGTAGCGGCCTTCGTCGGACAGGAAGTATTCGGGATCCCAGCGTCCCCAGCGCGTGGGCTTTCCGTCCCGGTCGATCAACTGCCAGTGGTGTTCGATCAGGTGGGTGGCGATGCGCGACAAGTGCGCCTTGGCCCGCGGGATTTCTTCACCCTGAGCCGCCAGTTCCAGGAACAGGGCGAAGGCATAAAAATGGGAGCAGAGTTCATCGCTCGAGGTGTCGCCCTTCCACTCGAAGAGGCCGTCGGCAGTGTCATGCCATTCCGCCGGATACCCGCCCGAACCGCCGCTCGATTTGTGACCGCGCTCCCCCTTGGCCCAGACCGAACGAGCGGGGAACCCGGAAATCCCGGTCATGGTCTCCAGCCAGCACAATGCTTCAAAGGTGTTCACCGCTTCGGCCCGCGCCTGCGGATCCCGCGTGACCGCCCACCGGTAAGACTGGGCCGCCAGATAGTATCCGGTGTAACCCCCATCGTTGTCGCCCGCTTCCCGAACGAACTCCTGAAGGGTGTCATCCCATTCGAGTTTGTGCACCAGGCCCAGTCGCTTCTGGCCCCACGTTTCCAAGTGCTGTTCGTAGTACGCCGCTTTCTTCGCCAGGGTGAAGGGCACGAAGTCGATCAAGGCCAAGCCCTTTTCCGTGCCGACCCACACCTCGCGTCCGCGAATCGCAATCGCCCGTACCCGATCGTCCGGCAACCAGCGGCGACCGGCATAGTAGTGAAACTCCGCTCCCACCTGACGAATCAGCCCGCGGCTGGTACCGATCCATAGGTCGTTGGTAAACCCGCGCGCCAGGCAGGTGACGTCTTCGAAGGGCAGACCTTCTTCCCCGGTGATGCGGTCGAGCGACATCCCGCGGAGCACCCCGAGTCCCCGGTCCGTCGCGATGACGAGTCGGTTCCCGAGACTTAAGGCATCGCGCGTCGCTGGGGATGGCAGGGTTCCCCAGTCCCAGGCTTCATCGGCGGGAAAATCGTAGGCATCGCGCCCCCCGAACTGCCCGAAGGCAAACACGGTCAGACGGCCAGGACCGAGGATCCACAGCGAATCCTGATGCGGGATCAGTTGCTGAATGTCGAAGCGGGCGCGGTTGGTACTGAGGAGGGTCAGGTTGGTTCCGTTCACCGTCCAAACCTGCCGTCCTGAAGCCGCCAGCCACTGGCCGCGATGAAGGGCGATGTCCTCGACGACATTCGTTCCCACTCGTTGCCACGGGGAGTCGGATGTTTCCCGGCGAAACAGACCGCGGTCCTGGATGGCCCAAAGCTGATCCCCCGCAGCCCGAAGTCGGCGGACGTTCCCGGGAAGCGATCCGTTCGTGGCGAGATCCTTGCCATCGTAGCGGAAGGCACCCTTGGCGGTCCCCACCCAGAGTTGGGAGTTCACCACGGCCAGACTGGTGATGGGATCCTTGAGCGCGAGCGGTCGGGTCACTTCCTGCAGATACGGCTCGTCGGGGACGGATTCGGCTGCCGGAAAGAACCCGCGGGGTGGTTGAAGTGGCGAAGTAGGTATCTGCCCCCACAACAGAACTGGAACCAACCAACTCCCGCCGATCAACAACCAGTCCAAGCCCCTCCAAACGCGCGCCATGATGCGGCGAAGCAGAACACCGGCCCAAGTCTCCCAGCAAGCCCAAGCCCGGCGCTACCTGATAGATTACCTGGATGGATTAGCCGCTTGGGATCAACAACGCAGTTAAAGCCCAATCGTCTAACAAAAAACCCCGCCGAAGCGGGGTTTGAAAGGAAGCTGAGCCTCAGAGCAAGGCTTCTTCGCCCTCGAGGAAGCCGTGTAACTGACGGAGTCGGGTCGGATGTCGCATCTTGCGAAGGGCCTTCGCTTCGATCTGGCGAATACGTTCGCGGGTCACTTTGAACTGCTTGCCGACCTCTTCCAGGGTCCGGCTGTAGCCGTCCACCAGACCAAACCGCAGCTCGAGCACCTTGCGTTCGCGTTCGGTCAGAGTGTCGAGCACTTCGGTCAGCCGCTCCTTGAGCAGGCTGTACGAGGTCATGTCCGACGGATTCTCGGCCGACTTGTCTTCGATGAAATCACCGAAGCTGGTGTCATCGGAATCACCCACCGGGCTCTGCAGCGAGATCGGCTGCTGGGCCATCTTGAGGACGGCGCGGACCCGCTCCACCGGCATCTGCATTTCGTCCGCGATTTCCTCCGGGGTTGGTTCCCGGCCGAAATCCTGGATGAGCTGCTTCTGCACGCGCATCAGCTTGTTGATCGTTTCGATCATGTGCACCGGGATGCGGATGGTGCGGGCCTGATCGGCGATCGAACGGGTGATGGCCTGGCGAATCCACCAGGTGGCGTACGTGGAGAACTTGTAACCGCGGCGGTACTCGAACTTCTCGACCGCCTTCATCAGGCCCATGTTGCCTTCCTGAATCAGGTCCAGGAACGACAGGCCGCGGTTCGTGTACTTCTTCGCGATCGAGATCACCAAGCGGAGGTTGGCCTCGACCATTTCGGTCTTGGCCTGGAGCGCCTTCTTCTCGAAGTGCTTCAACTGCGCGAAGGCCTCGATATAGGCCAAGTGACTCATGCGCACGAATTCCTCGAGCGCGGCGACCTTGCGTTCCTCGGCGTGGATGATGGCCTGGGCCTGGGCCACCTTCTTCTGCGGCTGTAGTTCCGCGATGAACTTCAGGCTGCTCTGGAACTTGTCGTGGATGTTGTCCGCGACGAGGCACATTTCCTCAATGACCTTCTGCTTGTAGTAAAACTTGGGGAACGAACGCTGCAGCTTCTCGTCCAGCTTCTTGCACTCGGCCTCGTACTTTTCCTGCTTGGCCTTCGGATGCGGCTCCTGCAACAGCCGCCATTGCTGATCTACCTGCTGGTCGAGGATGCGAACGTCCTTCACCAGTTTGCGCAAGGCCTTGAGATGCTCGTCGCGGGTCTCGATCTTCTTGTCGACGATCACCCGGTCAAACCGCTCTTTGGGCGGCTCGGAAATCAGCTTCTCGGCGAGCGCGATGTGCTCCTTACCGGCGAAGCCAAAGCCGTAAATGATCCGCTTGACCTCGTTTTCGTTGTCCTCGATCCGCTTCGAAATCTCGACTTCCTGCTCGCGGGTCAGCAGCGGCACTTGGCCCATCTGCTTGAGGTACATCCGGACTGGATCGTCCAGAATGTCCAACCGGCTCTTGTCATCCGGTTGCTCCTCCTCCGCTTCCTGAGCTTTGGGACGATCCACCTCGGCTTGATCGACGATATCGATCTCCAGATTGCGAAGCTTAATGTAGATCTCGTCGAGATCCTCGGGCGCCAGGTTGTCGGGCAAGGCGTCGTTAATGTCGCCGTAAGTGAGATAGCCCTGCTCCTGGGCCAACCGAACCAACTCCTTGATCTTCTCGGTCAGATCAACGCCACTGGCGCTCTTAATCGTGCCGACCACTTGGGGCACCGCCTCGCCTTCCGCGGCTCCGGGCGGACGGCCATTGGGCGGACCTGCCTGAGCGAAGGAAGCCGGTGGAACCGGGGCACCCGCTGTCGCCGAGGATTTAGGATGCGGAACCGAGCCGGCCGAAGGATTCTTCCGAACAGGTTTGGCGGCTGGGGCGGCTGGGACTGGGCGTCGCGGAGCCGGAGCCTTGGCCGGCGACTTCTTCTCTTTCGTTTTTGGCATAGAAATGGGTCTCCGGAGGATCGTGTCCGGCGACCGCAATCGAGTTGGTGACTATCTTGGAGCGACTCTACAACGTCAAGGCTCGCTCCACCCTACAACGGAATACCCGATTTAGGTGAAGGCGGCCTCGCTACAAATGGGGATTCACCGGACGAAACCGCGCTATCAGCCGCTCGTTGTGGTCGTCACCGCCTGCATTGCTGCTCACAAAAACTTCCGGAGGATACCCCCGCGCCGTGGCGTTCTCGACTGCGGATACGACCACCAAATTAATGAGCAGGAGACCCATCACCGAGGAGGTCGGACCAACCCGCTGATCCAATCCCGGAATGGCCACCACGGCATCGCCATCCCGCACGCCGTTGTCGAGGACAAGCTCCGCAACGTCCGCCAACTTCTTTCCGGACGGATGGCGGGAGGGCCAAGCGGCACTTTGGGTCAAACTGGTCAGGGCAATCGTTCGGGCACCCCGCGCCCGGGCCTCCAGGGTCAGTTCGATGGGAACCGCGTTGCGACCGCTGTTGGAAGCCACCAACAGCACGTCGCCCGGTCCCACCGGATATCGCTTCAACAGGTCCGCGGCATAGCCCAGCCGACGCTCCACCTGAGTCGACTCAGAGGCGGCCTGATGCAACATCAGAGGTTCATCCAGAATCGGAATCACTCGAGCCAAGCCCCCGGCCCGATAAAAGACCTCCTCGGCCAACAAATGGGAATGCCCCGTGCCAAACACGTAAAGAAACCGTCCCGCCACCAACGCGTCGGACAACCATCCGGCCGCAGTTTCAATCGCTAGTCGCTGTCTTTCGGCCGTCTGCTCCAGCTGCTGGCGGACGGCTCCCAGATATTCGTCGAACGCCGACATCGGCCGACCCTGGAACGGAACGGGACGAGGGAAAAGAAAAAGGCTCCGAAATCCCGGAGCCTTCCAAACTCGACTGAGCTCAACTCATTTAGGAGCCGGCGTCGGCACAGGCAGCGGCGCATTGGTCGCGCGCCGGGCGGCGGCTTCTTTTTGCAGACGCTCGAGGTCTTCCTTCTTGATCACTTCGATCTTAGCGCCCTTTTCGAGTTCTGACTTGCTGGGGACCTTGATGATGTCGCTGGTCACTGCGCCCGCGGCGGAAGGGGTGGCCGCGGCGGCGGACGGAGTGGCTGGGGCCTTGATGTCCTGCAATTCGATCTCGAAGGTCAGCACCGCATTGGGACCAATCTTCGGCGGGGCTCCGTTAGGTCCGTAGGCGAGTTCCGACGGAACAAACAGCTGCCACTTGGATCCGGTGGGCATCAGTTGGAGCGCTTCAGTCCAACCCTTGATCACCCGATTCACGGCGAAGGTCGCCGGTGTGCCCTTGGTGTAGGAGCTGTCGAATTCAGTCCCATCCAGCAACGTTCCCCGATAGTGCGTCACCACCGTATCGTTGGTCGCCGGCTTGGGTCCCTTACCTTCGGTCAACACCTTGTATTGCAATCCGCTAGGCAGAGTAATGACGCCGTCCTTGTTCTTGTTCTCGGCCAAGAACTTCTCCCCTTCTGCCTTGTTCTTTTCACCCTCGACCTTGCGTTTCTCTTCCGCCTTTTGCCGGAGTTCGGCCCCGTAGGCCCGGACGATGGTTTCCGCTTCAGTGGCGGACACCGTGGTGGGCTTGCCGGAGAAGGCATCCGCAAACGCCTTGGCCACAATCTCCGGGTCCACTTCGTAACCACCGCGCTTGAGATTGCGCTGCATGTCGGTGGCAATCATCACGCCCACGGCGTAGCTGTTCTTTTCAGCGACGTCCTTGAACCGGGCTTCCACCGGGGTCGAGTTGGTCGAAGCAGCGGCGGGAACAACGGCAGGGGCGTTGTTTTGGGCAAATACCGCCGGGCCAACCAGGGCGCCGGCGGCGAGCAGACAAACGAATTGTTTCATGGTGCCAAACGATCGATCCGAACCGGGATTGTGGGCGGTTTCGGAAAAAGTGTCCGGTTCCCTAGCAGCGTCCCGGACCAAAGTCCAGTGGCAGCGACGGCGTTTCCGGCCCAATCACGCGTCCCAGGCTAACCGAAGTGCCTCCAAAGCCCGGGCGCGGTGACTGATCTGGTTTTTCACGGCTTCCCCCAGCTCGGCAAAGGACCGCACCTCGCCATCCGGCACAAACAGCGGATCGTATCCGAATCCTCCCCGCCCGGCCGCCACCGCCTGAATTCGACCCGGACACACCCCCTCAAACCACTGGGTCGCCGCCCGCAATTCAGACTCCGTAGCCCCGACCCGACGGGGCGTCAGCGCCAGCACACAGCGAAATCGGGCCGTCCACTGAGATTGGGGGAAACGGGCCAGTTCCCGCAGCAATTTCGCGTTATTTTCGGTATCGGGCGAGTTGCCCGGGCGACCGTCGTCCAACGCGGCATATCGGGCGGAATGAATCCCTGGGGCGCCCCCGAGGACGTCCACTTCCAGCCCCGAGTCATCCGCCAATACCCAATCCACCGCCATATCCGATCCCGACCTTGCCAAGGCCAGCGCCCAAGCCACCGACTTGATCGCAGCATTGGTGGCGAAAGTATCACCATCCTCCACCGGAGTGAGAGAGATCCCGGCTTCCTTCTGGGAGAAAACCTGAAACCCCGAGCCCAAGCCGGCTCGAATTTCCCCCACCTTGTGGGCATTGCCCGTCGCCACCAGCAGCGTGATCACGCCGCTACGCTTCCGCGCCTTCCCGACGGGTCCAAGACAAAACTGGAACTCTACATTTGAACTTGGAGCTTTTTCCCGTGTCATTCCCCGCTCAATCATCGGGAACTGCAACATGACTTCTGTCACCGCCCTCAATGCCGCCGTCCAGGAAGCTGGCGCCTTCCTTAATCCGCTGTTCACGGAGATCCAACGGTGCGTCATCGGACAGAAATACCTCACCGAACGCCTCGTTATCGGACTGCTCGCCAATGGCCACGTCCTGCTCGAAGGCGTTCCCGGTCTGGCCAAAACACTGTCCGTCAAAACCCTCGCCACCGGACTTCACGTCAAATTTAGCCGCCTGCAGTTCACGCCCGACATGCTGCCGGCGGACGTCGTCGGCACCCAGATTTACAATCCCCAGTCCGGCGCCTTCACCGTCCGCCGCGGGCCCGTCTTCGCCAATCTGGTCCTCGCCGACGAAATCAACCGCGCCCCGGCCAAGGTCCAGTCCGCCCTGCTCGAAGCCATGCAGGAACGCCAGGTCACCATCGGCGACCAAACCTTCAAGCTGGAGGAACCCTTCCTGGTGCTCGCCACGCAGAATCCAATTGAACAGGAAGGAACCTATTCCCTGCCGGAAGCCCAGGTCGATCGGTTCATGCTGAAGCTCAAGATCGGGTATCCGACCCGGGACGAGGAGCGCCAGATTCTCGATTTGATGGCCCGAACCACCGGCTATCCCACCGCCACACCCGTGGTCGATCCCGCCACCCTGCTCCGGGCTCGCGACGTCATCAACGATCTGTACTGCGACGACAAGGTGAAGGACTACATCGTCGATGTGGTCTGCGCCACGCGCGATCCGCAGCACTACAACATCGCGGTCAAAGACTTCATCCAACTCGGCGCCAGTCCCCGGGCCACGATCTCCCTCACTCTGGCGGCCAAGGCCCACGCCTTCCTCCGCGGCCGGGGCTACGTGACTCCACAGGACGTCAAGAGCATCGGACTGGATGTCCTGCGCCATCGGGTGACGCTCACCTACGAGGCCGAGGCCGAGGAAAAGACGGCCGAGGACATCGTGCAGAAGATCTTCGACGAATTGCCGGTGCCCTGAGCCTCGTCGAACGCTGCTGGTCGTGCCGCCACCCCTTCTGTCTGTTTCGTTCCATGATTCCCAAGGAACTGCTCAAAAAGATTCGTCAGCTCGAGCTGCGGACACGCCGGCTCGTCGATGAGTCGATGGCCGGGCAGTATCATTCCGCCTTCCGGGGCCAGGGCATGGACTTCGACGAAGTCCGGGAATATCAGGCCGGCGACGAAGTTCGGGCAATCGATTGGAACGTCACGGCACGGATGAATCATCCGTTCGTGAAGAAGTTCCGCGAGGAACGGGAGCTCACGGTGCTGCTGGTGGTGGATCTGAGCGCGTCCGGACTGTTCGGCTCGGTGGATCAATCCAAACGCGAACTGGCCGCCGAGATCGCCTGCGTGCTGGCCTTCTCCGCGATTCGAAATCAGGACCGGGTGGGTCTGCTGCTCTTCTCCGAAGTGGTCGAAAAGTTCATTCCCCCGCGGAAGGGCCGCCGACACGTTCTCCGAGTGATCCGGGACATCCTGTATCACGAACCCAAATTCCGCGGCACGTCCCTCAATGGCGCCCTGGACTTCGCCAACCGGGTGTTGCCGCACCGGGCAGTCATTCTGGTGTTGTCCGACTTCCTCGGGGAGACGAATCCGAGTCGGGCCGAAATCGCCGCCCATCTGCGGCGGCGTGTGGTTCGCAGTGAGAGCCTGGGCCGGGTTTCCGCCACCGCGCTCCGACAGGTCAGCCGCAAGCATGACCTTGTGGCGGTGCAGATCATTGATCCCTTTGAGGAAACGCTGCCCGATCTGGGCCGCCTGGTGTTGCAGGATGCCGAGACGGGCGAAGTGGTGGAGATCAACACCCATGACCGGCGGAGGCGGGAGGCCTTTGCGCTTCGGCAGGAGAAAACCCGCAAGGAACTCGACCGGCTATTTCGTCAGGCGAAGGTGGATTCGATTCGGGTGTGGACCGACCAACCCTACGACAAGGCGCTCCAACAATTCTTCGATACCCGCGAAAAGCGGCGGCGGCACGGATGAAGCGACCCAACTTCCAACGTGTTGCCGGGGGGGATTCCGGCCCAATCCAGACCGGGTTCCTACTGGCTTGTCTCGGACTGGGAGGCGTCGCTTGGGGCGCGGCCAACCCTCCGCCCCTTCCGCCGACACCCTCCACTTCCGCCCCACCGGCACTTCCCCCGGCCCTGCGCGACATCAAGGGACCGATCGCTATTGATTCCCCGTGGCTGTGGTTGCTGGGCATCGGACTGCTGCTGGTTCTGGCGGCGCTCATCGGACTCGCTTGGTGGTGGTGGCAACGCCGACATCCCGCCCAGCCAGAGCCTGGCATCCAACTGTCCCCAGCCGACCGCGCGCGTCAGCGCCTGCTCGCCAGTCTCGGTCGAATTGAGGAAGCCGACCGATTCACCACCGAGGTCTCGGAAATCGCCCGGACCTATCTGGAGGAGCAGTTCGGACTTCAGGCCCCGGATCGCACCACGGAAGAGTTTCTGGCCGAATTGTCCGGCAGTGTCGCTCTGGATTCCCGGCACAAGACGCTGCTGGCTGATTTCCTGACGCGCTGCGACTTGGTGAAGTTCGCCCGGGCGGAAGCGGATCGCTCGGATCTCCAAGCCCTCCACGACGCCGCCCATCGGCTTGTGGATGAAACCTCCACGGCCATGGCCCCGCCGCCCACCCTGACCACCCCGTCACGATGAATCTGACGTTTGGTTCACCCTGGTGGTTGTTGGGGCTGCTGCTCCTGCCGTTGCTGGCTTGGCTGCGTGGCAAGGCCGGACCGGAAAGCGCCTTCGTGTATTCCAGCCTGACGCTGGTCAAAGGCATTACCGAACTTCGCCGCAGTCGTGCCGGGGCAATTCTTCTCGACCTCCGCTGGCTCGCTCTCGCTCTCTTCATCGTGGGCATGGCCCGACCCCAGATTGCCGGAGGTCAGGCGCCGCTGCGCGCCAGCGGCATCGACATCGCCGTGGCACTCGACATGAGCCTCTCGATGATCGCCGAGGACTTCGAACTCCGCGGCGAACGGGTCAACCGGCTGACCATTGCCAAGGACACCCTGCGAAACTTCGTCGACCAACGGCCGGCCGATCGCGTCGGGTTGGTGGTCTTTGGTTCCGAGGCCTTCGTCGCCGCCCCTCCCACCCTGGACCACGATTTCCTCCGCCGGGTCATCGACCGCCTGGAACTCGGCACCATCAATGGCGAACAAACCGCCATCGGCTCCGGCCTCGCCACGGCCGTGAACCGGTTACGCGAACTCAAGTCGAAGTCGCGCATCATCATCTTGATGACCGACGGTCAGAACAACGCCGGCAAGATTCCGCCCGATACCGCCGCTGAAGCTGCCAAGGCGCTCGGAGTGAAGGTGTACACCATCGGCGTAGGCACGCGCGGTCTGGCCCCGGTGCCGCAGGGCGTCGATGCCCTCGGTCGCAAGCATTACAGCCGGGTGCCCGTGGACATCGATGAAACGACGCTCAAACGCATCGCGGAGCTCACTGGTGGGAAGTACTTTCGCGCCGACAACACCGAAACCCTGCGCCGCATTTACTCGGAGATCGACCAACTCGAGAAGAGCGAGGCGCAGATCAACAAGTTCGCTTACGTCGAGGAACTCATGATGTGGTTCGTCGGTCCCGGGCTGGCGTTTCTGCTGCTCGAATTGATTCTCGGTCAAACCGTGTGGAGGAAGTTGCCATGACCTTCGCCTCGCCTCCCTTTCTCTGGCTCGCAGCGATTCTGGGACCGCTTACCGCAGCCTTCCTGTGGTGGACTTGGCGCCGCAAACAAAAGGCGGCCGCACAGTTTGTCGGCACCCGATTGTACCAGCAGCTCACCATCGGAGTGTCGCCAACGCTGCAGATTGTCCGTCGGGTTTTGTTCGGAGTAGCGGTGCTGGCCCTCTTGATTGCTCTGGCCCGTCCACGGTGGGGTTTTATCGACGAGGAGACGACGAGTTCAGGCGTGGATGTAATCGTCGCCTTCGATGTGTCCCGTTCCATGCTAGCGACGGATGCCACGCCCAACCGACTAGAGAAGGCCCGCCGCGCCGCGTTGGACCTCGTGGAATCGAGTCAGACCGATCGTCTGGGCTTGGTGGCCTTTGCCGGGGATGCGTTCCTTCAGGCTCCTTTGACCCTCGACGACGAAGCCTTCCGCCAGAGTGTTCGGGCGCTGGATACGGACTTGATCCCAGTCCAGGGCACTGGCTTGGCCGCCGCGTTGCGCGAAGCCCGGGCGGGCTTTGGCAAGGACAGCACCGGAGCCAAGGCGGTCGTGGTGATTACGGACGGCGAGGATCATGAACCCGGTGCCATCGAACTTGCCCGCGAAATGGCCCGCGACGGCATTCGCGTCTTCACCTTGGGCGTTGGCACCACCGAAGGCGCCGTGTTGCGAACCGCGGATCCGTATGGCAATCCGGTGTTCATCAAGGATCAACAGGGCAACGCGGTGAAATCCCGACTGAACGAAACGTTGTTGCGGGAAGTTGCCGATGCTGGCGGTGGCTTTTACCTGCCGTTGCAGAATCGGCAGACCATTCAGAATCTGTACGAACAAGGCATCGGGCCGCTGCCCCGGACCCAAATGAATGCCGGCAAGACCCGTCAGTGGATCGAACGATTCCAATGGCCGCTGGCCGTGGGTATACTGCTGTTGATGGCCGAAGTTCTGGTTCCGGAGCATCGCCGGCGCATTGCCCCGCGAAATCCGACTGGCATCTTGAATCCACCTCGGGCGGTTGGCCCCGCCCCTAAGACCGCATGACGCGACGAATCTGGTTCACCGTTTGGATGGAACTGGTGGGCGCCCTCGCCCTCCTGGGTTTCTCCGCGCAGGCGGAGCAGGTTTCCCCATCGACTGCCTGGGACGCCTACCGCCGTGGCAATTACCAGCAATCCCAGTCGCAGTACTCGGAACTCGCCAAGAAATCGCCCACCGATCCCCGGCTACGATTCAACGCGGGCGCGGCAGCCTTCCGGCAGAATGACCTCACCAACGCCGCCAACTGGTTCGAAAGTGTCCTGGCCGCACCGGACCTCCAACTACAGCAGCAGGCGTATTACAATCTCGGCAACACGCGGTACCGTTTGGGCGAATCCCTCCAAGACCCCCAAGTCCGCAAACAACTCTGGAGCGAGGCCCTGACCAACTTCGTCTCGGCAATGAAGTTGGACCAGTCGGACACCAACGCCGCCGCCAACTACGCCTACGTTCGTCAACAACTCCAGCAACTGGAACAGCAACAGCCCCCACCCCAACAACAACAGCAGCAGCAGAAACAGAATCAGCAGAAAAACGAGGACCAGAAGGATCAGGATAACGACCAACAGGACTCCCAAGATCAGCAGCAGAAGGATCAACAAAAGCAGGATCCCTCCCAAAAACAGCAGGACAACTCCGGGTCCCAAGACCAGAAACAGTCCGGCCAGCCCGATCAGGAAAAGGAAAACTCCGGGGCCGATCCGCAATCGGGAGACGAGAAATCCAAATCTGAGTCGGAAAAGGAGTCCGAAGCGAAGAGTTCCCAGCCGGGTGAATCGGGCGAAGGAAAAGAAGGCCAGGAAGGCCAGACTCAAGGCGCGGAGGCGGGGGAAGGCGAAGCTGGGCAAATGTCCGCCGCCCAAGCCATCCAAATGCTGGAGAGCCGGAAGGGTGACGAAAAGGCGCTGCTCCTGCGCTCAACCGGCAGCGGCAAAGAAGCAGCCGAACGCGCCGCGCGAATTCGCAAACCCTGGTAAATCATGCACCGGACTCCCTCCAGGCGGATTCTCCTGAGGTTCCTTTGGGCCATTCTCCTCTGTTGGCTGGGCCTGTTTCGCCTCGCCTCGGCGCCTTCGTTCACCGCCGAACTCAGCCCACCCGCCGTTGGGGCCGGAGACCCGGCGCAGCTTCGCCTGATTTTCACCGACCTGGGCGACGTCACTCCTCCCACCCTGCCGTCCCTCACCAACGCCACCGTCAAATACCAGGGCGTCTCTCAGCAGTTCTCGATCATCAATTTCTCCCGCTCCTCCTCGATCATCCACCAATACCTCGTGATTCCGCAGTCGCCGGGAGTGGTGAACATCCCGGCCCTTCAGGTGGAGGTGGACGGCAAAACCTACACCAGCCAGCCTCTCACCCTGCAGGTGGGCCAAGGTTTCGATCAGGCAACCATTGGTTTCCTACGTCTGATCACCCCGCGTCCCGAGGTGTATGTCGGTGAAACCTTCCCGGTCGAGATCCGCTTCTACTACCGCGAGAGCCCCGCCCGCCAGGCTCCGCCCAGCCTGAAACTCGACGGCTTTACCAAGGGTCGGGAGATCGTCGAAAACCTGCCGTCGGAAACCCTCACCAACGTGGTGTATTCAGTGGTCCGCTGGAAGCTGGCGCTCACCGCGGTCAAAGCCGGTGAACTCACCCTCGGTCCGGCGGAGTTCCAAACGATTTACATTTTTCAGGCGCCCACTCAGCGACGATCCCGTGGCTTGAGTTCCCTGTTCGACCCCCTCTTCGGCGGAGAACAACGGCAACTCACCTTCCAGTCATCCCCAGTCACTCTCAAGGTGCTCAATCCGCCCGCGGCAGGACGTCCACCTCAGTTCACCGGAGCGGTCGGACGCTTCAACGTGGAAGCAACGGCTTCGCCCACCAACGTCGCCGCGGGCGATCCGATCACGGTGAAGGTTCAGATTACGGGTCAGGGCAATTTTGACGGCGTGCACTTGCCGGAGCTGCCGGCCGGCTCCGGATTCCAACTCTATCCCGGCACGAATTCCTTCACCGAAAGCGATCCCTTGGGAATGTCGGGCACCAAGACATTTGAAGCCGTCATCATCCCGGAATCGCCCGGGGTGCAGACTCTGAAATGGCCCTGGGTGACCTTCTGGGATCCGGGGGCCAAGACGTACCAGACCGATCAGGCAAAATCCCTCGTGTTCAACGTACGTCCCGGAGCCCAGGTTCAAGCACAACCTGTCGGAACGGTTCCCGGACCGCCGGAACCCCGCGCCGTCCCGGCCTCGGTTTCGCCGACGTCCCAACTGTCTTTGTTGCCGGATCTGGGACCGATGATTGCGCTCACCCCGTCCCCGGTGACCACCTCCTGGTATTGGGGTGCCTTGGCGTTGCCGTTGGTGGCCTATGCGGCCCTGGTGGCAGGTCCCATCTGGGCCCGCCGCCGAGCGGAAGATCCCGCCCGCGTGGCCCGGGATCAGGCTCGGCGCGAGTTGACCGTGCAAAAACGGGCGATGCACACCGCTGCTGACCAGGGCGATGGCCCGGCCTTCTACACCGCTCTGAACGCGGCTTTGCAGCAGCAACTGGCGCTGGTCGTCGGGGGCCATCCGGGCGCCTTTACCCGCGACGTCGTGGCCAAGCGCCTGGTGCCGGTGGGATTCCCGTCGGAAATGGCCGGCCGACTCGAGAAGCTCTTTGATCGGCTGGAAGAAACCCGGTTCTCCCCGGCCACCTCCGCAGGTGAACTGCCGTATTGGCGGGAGGAAGCCGACACCGTAATCCACGCCCTGCAACAGCTTCGGGAGGTGGGAACATGAACCGCCGAGGCCTTCGATGGGTTCTGGGTTGGCTCGCCGTTTGGGTCGGCACCTGGGGAGTCTTCGCCCAGACCAATCGCTGGAACGTACAATTCGAAGCCGGCAACCGTCAGGTCGCCGAGGGACACTATGCCGAAGGACTGGCGGCGTATTCCCAAGTCGGCACTACTCAGCGCACCTCGGCTGCACTGGAATACAACCGAGGCGTGGCCCATACGCGCCTCGGAAATGAGGGTCAGGCCCGCGCTCACTGGCTAAGGGCGGCCCGTTTGCAACCCCGGAATCCAGCCATCCAGGCCGCACTGGAAGGATCGGAAAAGCCCAACCTACCGGCTTTGGCGCCGCCCAGCGTCTGGTCTTGGACGGACCGCCTGACGCTGAACGAATGGGGCGTGCTGGCGCTGATTCCCACTTGGATCTGGGGAGCCTTGTTGATCGCTGGCCGTCTCCAACCCGCGCTGGGTAGCCGACTCCAGGGGTACACATGGGGTGTCGGACTAATCGCCATCTTGATGGTGGGGCTCTTGACGACCGCGTGGGCGCGCCGGGTCCGCTTGCCGGATGCCGTGATTCTGGCCCCGGAAACCACGGTTCGCATCAGTCCGCTGGACGAAGCGCGAACTGCCTTCACCCTCGCCGGCGGCACGGCCGTGAAGACCCGCTCGCAGCGTCAGGGATGGTCCTGGGTGGAAGACCCGCTCACTCGCCGGATGGGATGGGTCCGTTCCGACCAACTGCTCCCGCTCCCCCTGTATTGACGACCCCAGGTTCGTGGTCGGGCGAGGCTCCCGCCGAGCCGGTCAACGGCTTGCCTATGGAGTGCGGTAGACCTTCTAGACCTTCTCGCGCTTTCCCATTCCCCCGACGCGGGTGGAAGGGTGACACGTCGATGACTACCAGCGCCTCGCCCATGGGAAAGCGGCAGAAGGTCTGCCGCACTCCATAAAGTTAGCTCTCAGCTAACAACGCTCCCCACTTTCTGCTTCCGAGTTCAGCCGTTTGGGGTATTCCATACAGTTGTTCCCCAACTTAACCTCATTAGCGAGTCGAAGCGTTCGATCTCAACACCCCACCCGCCGCTGGCTTTAACCTCCCATGAGACTTCCCCAACTTCCGTCCGCTCGTTCCCGCTCCGGTTTCACCCTAATCGAATTGCTGGTGGTCATTGCGATCATCGCCATTTTGGCCGGCATGCTGTTGCCGGCGCTCTCGAAGGCCAAGTTGAAGGCCACCGGAGCTGCTTGCCTGAGCAATCAAAAGCAGTTGGTGACCGGTTGGTTCATGTATTCCACCGACAACCGGGACGAACTGCTACCCACCGCCGCTCCCGGCATGCAGCATCCGGGCGGCGGGTTCTGGGCGGGACCAACTCCGGACATCAACACCACAATCACCACTACCGAAGCGCAAAACCGAGTTCGCCGTGGCTACGAGAGTTCCGCCATTTTCAAATACTGCAGCGCCGTCGGCGCCATTCATTGCCCGGGTGATTTGCGCACGCGCAGCCGCAAGCCCGGCCGGGGTTGGGCGTACGACAGCTATTCCAAATGCGATGCCATGGGGCAGTACTTCGATGCCCGATGGTCCGCCGCCACCGGTTGGGAAGGTATTCGGCAGTTCGGGAAACACTCGGCGATTATTGAGCCGTCGAATGCCATGACCTTCATCGAGGAATCCGACCCTCGCAGCTACAACCTCGGCACCTGGGTGATCAATGTGTCCACTCCGGGTTGGGTCGATCCCTTCGCCGTATTCCATGGCAACTTCAGCACCTTCGCCTTTGCCGACGCTCACTGCGAAGGCAAGCGTTGGACCGATCCCCGCACCATCAAGGCCGCGACCGATTCTGCGAAGGGGGTCGAAAGCTTCTATTGGGCCGGCGGCAACTCGAAAAACCCGGACTTCGTCTGGGTCTGGAATCGCTTCAAACACGGCAACTGGAAACCTCTGCCGGGGACCTGAAGGTTCGTCCGGAGAGACGCACCAGTTGAGGGTTGAAAGTTGAGAGGAGAGAAAACCGGTGAACCGGATCTGCATTGAGTCCACAAACCCATCGGCATTTCTAACGTGCTGGAATTCAGGTCTTTTCTCTCAACTCTCAACTTTCAACTCTCAACTGGTTTGTGGGTAGTTGAGAGCGAAAGGCAAAAACAGGCAGTGACTGCCGCTGTCTTGGATTGGGGACGCTATGCGTACCCGTCCCGGGCCGGTGTTGGTAGTTTTCACTCAACTCTCAACCTTCAACTCTCAACTAGTTTGTGGGTTGAGAGACCAGCAGTCGCCCCCGCTTGCCGCTTCCCGCTTCGCCTTCCCCCTTCCGACCTCTCAGCTCTCAGCTGCCTTTTGAATACTTTGCCCGGACTCACCGCTTGACCCGGCCGGGGCAGACTCCGACAAAGGTCCATGCACTCGTGGATTCCGCTTCGGCGTCTGGCGCTTTGGGCTTCTCTCACGGCAGGGTTCGGAGCTCTGTACGCCGGCCAACCGGCCTTGGTCACGTTTCAGAAGCAGCACCTCTTGGATCAGTTCTGGGCCGAAGGCGCCAATGCCGGCGACTTCAACCACGACGGCGTCATGGACATCGCCTATGGGCCGTACTGGTTCGCCGGACCCAATTACCAGCAGAAGAACCAGTACGCGCCGGCCACGGAGTCCTTCAAGTTGAAGCAGGCGGACGGCACCGAAGTGACCATCCCCGGATTCGAAGGCGCTCTCGGCAAGAACAACGCCTATTCCAAAAACTTCCTGGCCTATTCCTCCGATGTGAATCAGGACGGCTGGGACGACATTTTGATCCTCGGCTTTCCCGGCGAGAAATCCTCCTGGTACGAGAATCCCAAAGGCGGCACCGGAATGTGGAAGGAACACATCGCCATCGAAGTGACCGACAACGAGTCGCCGGCGTTCCTCGACCTGACCGGTGACGGCAAACCCGAAATTGTGTGTGCTTCCAAAGGCAGTTACGGCTGGGCCAGTCCGGATCCGTCCAACCCGACGGCCTTGTGGAAGTGGCGCGCCATCACACCGAACAACAACTACCACAAGTTCACCCATGGCATGGGGGTCGGCGACGTGAATGGCGACGGCCGCCTGGATCTACTGGAGAAGGACGGATGGTGGGAACAACCGGCGTCGCTCGCCGGAGATCCGCTCTGGACCCATCACAAGTTCGCCTTCGGCGTGGGCGGAGCGCAGATGTTCGCCTACGACGTCAACGGCGACGGCCTCAACGACGTGATCTCGAGTCTCGCCGCCCACGGCTACGGTTTGGCGTGGTTTGAACAGGTTCGCACCGCCGACGGAATCACCTTCAAGGAACACACCTTCATGAACAAGGAACCCCAGGAAAACCGCTACGGGGTGAAGTTCTCCCAACTGCACGCGCTGGATCTGGTCGACATGGACGGCGATGGCCTCAAGGACATCGTGACCGGCAAACGCTTCTGGGCGCATGGGCCGGCCGGCGATCCCGAGCCCGGCGCCGCCCCGGTGTTGTACTGGTGGAAGCTGGTGCGCAATCCCGACAAGTCGGTGGACTTCATTCCCCAGTTGGTCGACACGAACTCCGGAGTCGGCACCCAGGTGACGGCCCGCGACGTCAACGGCGATCGCCTGCCCGATCTGATCGTCGGCAACAAACGTGGGGTGTTTGTCTTCACGCAGAGCCGCAAGCCGGTGACCGAAGCCGAGTGGAAGGCCGCTCAGCCCAAGCCGCTGAACCCCTGATCCACAGCCGGCGTTGGACTCGTTCGACACTCGCACCCGCTGACTGCCTTCCCGTCTCATGCGACTCCAAATCTCGCTGCTGCTGACCTCGCTGCTCTTCCTCGGCTGTGCTCACACACCCAAATTCGCCGAAACCCAGGCGCTCTTTAACGGGCAGAACTTGGATGGCTGGGTGGTGATGCACGGCGGCGAATGGACGGTGGAGAACGGCGAACTGGTCGGGCGCAACGGCGTCGACTGGACGACGAATCCGGAAAAGAGCGGGTCGTGGTTGCGCACCGTCCGGGAGTACAAGGATTTCGTGTTGGAACTGGAATTCGCGGTCAACACCAAGGGCAACAGCGGCATCTTCCTGCGCTCGGCTCTTGAGAAAAACCCCGCCTTCACCGGCAACGAGCTGCAGATTTTGGACGACAGCAACCTGCCCAAACCCGAGAAGTGGAGCACCGGCGCGCTGTACGACGTGATCGCCGCCAAGAAGGTCATGTCCAAACCCGCCGGGGAATGGAACACCGTCCGCATCGAAGCGCGCGGCTCCAAAGTGAACGCGTGGCTCAACGGCGAACTCATCCTGAACGAAGCCCCGTTGCGCGCCAGCCGCGGCTATCTGGGCCTGCAAAATCACGACGACAAGGCAGTGATTCGGTTCCGGAACGTCCGCCTGACGGAGTGAGTCTGCCCGCAGCTCAGAACAGGATGTTCTCCACGAACTGCGACAGGTGTTCGGCGGGCTTCCGCTGACGCCGCCGGATGACGATCAGTTCCCGCTGAAATTTCACCGGGAGCGCCAGACGCCGTAGCGACTTCTTTTGGCCATACAGAGCCAGCGCCCGAGTCGGCACGAAACTCACTCCCATTCCGAGCGCCACAAGATTGATGATGAGATCGAAGCTCTCCAGCTCCATGGCGGGTTCGAGTTCCCAACCCTGGCCGCGAATCCACCGGCGAAGCTGACGCCCGGTATTCGAACTGTCGGACAGCATCAGCCAGTTCTGCGCCGCCGCCCATGTGGGAAAGTATCGCAACTTCATCCTGCCCGATGAGGCGTCCGCCCCTCCACCCGGGCCGATCAGGCAGAAGCTGTCGCTGAACCGGTGAGTGACCTGGAGATTGGCGGGCAGACGCGGGCCTCGCGACATGACCGCCAGGTCCAGGTCATTACCCTGTAACGCCGCCAGCATCTCATCACTGGGCATGGGCCGCACGCGGCACGCGACCTGGGGAAGTCGCCGAAGATTGGCATGAAAGAATCCCGGCAAATACGCGAGACTGATGGTCGGGGAGACACCGACACGAACCAGTTTTCGGGCGCCGCCGAATTCCTCCCGCAATCGCACCAGCGTCGCGTCGACATCCCCGAGCATCCGAATCGATTCCCGGTAGAGAAATTCTCCGGCGGCTGTCAGGCGCACGGACCTTGTGGTCCGTTCGAGCAGATCCAGCCCCAAGCTCAGCTCCATACTCTGCATCTGCCGGGTCACGGCGCTCTGAGTCAGGCCCGCCGCCTCGGCCGCGCGGGTGAAGCTCTGGTGCCGAACCACCAAATGAAACAGGTGCAGCTCGTAGAGATCAAAGGGTCCAGTCGCCAGATATTCATTCACGTTCTGCATCAGTTCATGGTTTTAATGAATTTCACAGCTTCCGAACAAGCCTCCAGATTGACCGCAACCAAGGTCCTTTATGGCTCAACGAAACCTGAAGTATCCCCAGAACGTTCCCGGCTCCTACTACGTCGACGATACCTGCATCGACTGCGACGTTTGCCGGAGCAACGCGCCGCAGTTCTTCGCCCGCTACGACGACGACGGACATTCCTATGTGCATCGTCAACCAGTCACCCCGACGGAACTTGCCGAGGCCGAGGAGGCTCGCCAGGGCTGCCCGACCGATTCGATTGGCCGCGATGGTTGATCCACCCGCGGTGACTGCGCGTCATGCTCCCGGAGGATGCGGCGTCCGACTGAAACCCCATTCCAAAGTCGACAGAACCAAGTGCGATCGATACTGGTTCGACATCTGGAGTCGCAATGTTCTTCCTGTTTCCCGTCTCAGTGGATCACCGGGCGAGTCGGCGCCCGTTGGTCACGCTTTGGCTGTTGGGCATTTGTCTTTCCCTCTATGTGCTGTCGTTCCTGGCTTGGATTGGCGGAGGTGAAGACGCCTATGTGCGCTTCCTCAGACCCTTCTGGTTCGTCCCGGCGGAGAGCCGTCTGCACACGTGGTTGACCAACCTCTTCGTTCACGCCGGCCTGTTCCACGTCATGGGCAACGCCGTCTACCTCTACCTGTTCGGCGCGTGTGTCGAGGACCTGCTCGGACCCTGGCGGTTTGCGATCTTCTATCTGCTCGCAGGTGTGATCGCGACGTTGGGTTATGTCCTGCTATCCGCCCGGGGATTCCAGTCCACGATTCCCTTGGTAGGTGCTTCGGGGGCGATCTCCGGATGTTTGGGGGCGTGCGCCCTCTGGTTACGGGGAATGAAGGTCGAGTTCCGCCTGGTCTACTTCATCTTCTTCATCCTCGTTCGCGCCGGAACGAAGACCTTTTTTGTTCCCAGTTGGCTGATGATGTCCCTCTGGTTTGCCCGTGATCTTTTCGGGCTTTTGCTGACGGTCGATAACGATGGAGGTGGCACCGCCTTTGGCGCCCATGTGGGTGGATTCCTGTTTGGACTGCTTGTGGCCTTCGCCCTCAAAACGAAGGTGGAACGGGGCGATTTCGAGCCGACGGATTCAGAACCGGAATTGCCGGTGGCCGCGGTCGCCCCGGAGTTGCCGCCCGTGTTCGTGCATTTTCAGGAGCGGCAGCACGGCCCCTTTCCCCGCCATGAAGTGTGGCACCGGGTCCGCCAGGGGGAGATCCCAGCGGAAGCACTTTACTGGCGGGAGGACCTTCAGGAATGGCGTCCGGTGGGCGAACTGTGAGGTCCGGTCCATTCACTTCTTCTTGAACAGATCGCCAACTCCCTGGGCGGCCTTCTCCAGGGATTGGAGCGCCTTCTTTCCGTCGGTACCCAAGGATTGTCCCGTCTTTTGGCGAATCATCTGGACGACCATGGGAGAGACCTCATCGACCACCCGCTTCATCACCAACTTGCCCAACTCCGTGCCGGTAACGCCCTCGGGCCCCTGACCCAACCCGGCCAGCTTGATCTCCGGCATTTTCGCCGTGGTGGAAAACACACCGACCACCGGCAGATCCATCTGCACGTTCAGTTTGAGATCCGTCAACGTCAGCTCATCCACCTGCAATTTACGGCTGGATTCTGTAGTCGACGGAGCCTGGGGATCAGTGCCACCCGACGACGAACGAAGGTTGGCCATCAACTTCTTCAGGTTGTTGTCGTCCACGCCACCCGTCAGAAACAGCTCCCCGTCGGTCACCGAGATCGTCCGAACCACCAGCTTGTCCGCCTGGACTGATGCCGGATCGATGGCCAGCACCAGTTCTCCCAGCCGCAGGGCCGGTTGGGGAGGAAAGCCCTCAGGATTTCGTACCTGCAGCTCCCGGATGGTTCCGGTTCCCGATCGGAGCGACAGGTTCACGGAGTTCACCGTGACGGGAGACTTCATGGTGTCGGACCCGACCCGTTCGATCGCGGCCTTAACAATTCGGTCGAGATTGCTGGCCAGCAAAACCACGGCCAAACCGCCCAGAACGATCAATACGCCCACGGCTATCAGGAGCTTCTTCACCTCGGGAGTTCATGCCGTGTTAGCCGATCTGACAACCCTCGAAATGGAAGATTCCCACCGAGTGAACAGACCCGTTGCCAACGAACGAGAGCAGCCCACCCTTATCGATGATGGTGGACCGTTTCCCTTCGACTCGACAGGATGCGCTTCAACGGTTGGAGGAATTTGTTTCCGCCAGTCCGCGATATGCGGCCCGGCGCAACTTCGTCCATGAGGGTCATCCCCACGTGTCCCGACTCTCGCCGGCGATCCGGGATCGGCTCCTGACAGAGCAGGAAGTGGTCGAGCGCGTGCTGGCCGCGCACTCGTTCTCCGCAGTCGAGAAGTTTGTCCAGGAAGTCCTCTGGCGCTCGTATTGGAAGGGCTGGCTGGAACTGCGGCCGCAGGTTTGGATGAGCTATCGGGAGCGACTGAACTGGGTTCGTCAGCAAACCCCGGAACCGGTGCTTCAGCGGGCTCGAGAGGTCGCCGCCGGGCAAAGCGGCGTGGGGATCATGGACCGCTTGGCCCGGGAGTTGGTCACGACCGGATACCTCCACAACCACGCCCGAATGTGGTGGGCCTCATTCTGGATCCATGTGGAACGGCTCCCATGGGAACTGGGAGCAGACTTCTTCGAACGTCACCTCCTCGACTTCGATCCCGCCAGCAACACGCTGTCGTGGCGGTGGGTGGCTGGACTCCAAACTCCGGGGAAGACGTATCTGGTGCGGCGCTCCAATCTGGAGAAGTATGCGGATCCCGCGTGGCTCACCGATGAAGCCGGACTGACCCGTTTTGATGATTCCCGGGTAACGCCCGCAGAGGTGGAAGAGTTCGCAGACACCCGGCCGCAGGCGCTGCCACTGCTACCGGAGAACCCTCCGAATTCCGCGCGCCGAACGGGAGTCTGGCTGCATGCTGAGGACAGCAGCGTCGAGGAGTCATCCCTGAAGACGCTGCCGAATCCGGCGCTTCTCGGGTTCAGTCCGGAACCCGACCAGGTCGGCCCCGTTCCCCGAGCCTGGCGGGCCGCAGCCCAGGCTGATTCGTGGAGTCGAGGTCTGGCGCACTTTGATCCCCAAGTATCCAAAGCCTGTACCGAACCCGGAGAATGGGAAGAGACCCTGGTCAAACTGGCGGGGGAACTTGGCGTCGCGCGGTTGGTCGCGTTCGCTCCGGCAGTTGGACCCTTGGCGGATCGAGTTCCTTCGGTGCGGCGACAACTGGAAGCTGCCGGCGTGGAATTGGTGTTGCTTCGACGGCCCTGGGATTCTCGGCTGTGGCCCTTGGCCCGGCGGGGCTTCTTCGACTTCTGGCAGCGGGTTCAGGTGGACCTCCGCCGAGGCAAACCCGAGACGGAACAGGGCCTCCTCCCGGGGTTGGTCTGAGCAAATCGGCGTCAATCTGCGGATAAGCTTCTAGGCGCCTCGAAGCTGGACGAGACCCATGGGAGAGAGGAGCGTCGTCTCAAATCAGACCTTGGTTACCATGGATTCAATCCACTTACTCAAGACCACGACTAGCCGATGTCCCGTGTGTCGAAAGGCGGTTTCGGCGGAGGTGGTGCGGGTGGGAGCGGACCCAGGCGAAGTCCATCTGCGGCGGTGGTGTACCGAGCACGGTGAATTCTCTGCCCGCCTCGCGACCGATGCCCGTTTCTATTGGTTGGCCCAAGGATTCCGCAACGAAGGCTCCGGGTCTTGTTGCGCCGGTTCGGCCTGTGCGGCGAGTAACGGCGCGGTGGCGGGAACGCTGGGGCGCAATGCTCAGGTTGTCGCTCCCGGGTCTTTCGAATCGTTGTCCACCTGCCTTGCTTTGATTGAAGTCGTCGATTCCTGCAATCTCGCTTGTCCGACCTGCTACGCCGACTCACCGCATCTGACTTCAGAGGTTCGAGCGCCTTCGTTGGAGGATCTGCAGCGTCGCATCGAGGGGGTGATCGCACGGAAGGGACCCATTGAGATTCTCCAATTGTCCGGAGGCGAACCAACGCTGCATCCGCGCTTCTTTGAACTCCTGGCGTGGACGATGGCGCACCCAGGCATTCAATACGTGCTCCTCAACACCAACGGCGTTCGGCTGGCCCGCGAACCCGATTTCGCAGCGGAGTTGGGCCGCACTGCGCGGCGCGGGAAGTTTCAATTGTATCTTCAGTTCGACGGACCCCAGGCCGGGGGTCAGCGCGAACTCCGCGGCGGCGATTTGCGGACGGTCCGAATCCAGACGCTCGATGCCTGCGTGGCCCACGGCTTGGCAGTCACCCTGGCCATGACCGTGATTCCGGAGAATCTGGATCAGATCGGCGACGCCCTCGCCTTTGGACTCGCCCGACCTGAAGTCCGCGGGATCAGTTTTCAACCGCGCTTCCAGAATGGCCGGACACCGGTCGCACGGGGCTCTGTGGCGCCAGCCGACCGACTGAATGCGGCGGACATTGTCCTGGCGGCGGTGGCGCAATCGCAAGGCCGGCTGCAGTTCGACGACTTCACTCCGCTGCCTTGCGGCGATCCGAACTGCGCGATCATTGGGTACTTGCTGCGGATCGGCGGCGAAGTCCGTTCGATCAGCGAGTTCGTGGATTTTCGCGCGGTTCAGGGATTCCTCCAGGACAAGGTTCGCTACACTCCGGCAGACTTGGCGCAATGCGGCTGCGAATCGGAACCACTCGGGGCCTTGCTGAAGCAGTTCGAACTCGATGAGCGGCATCCTTTCCGAATCTTTATCAAACCCTTCATGGACGATTGGACCTGGGATCAGGATCGGATCGATCGCTGCTGCACCCATGTCATCAGGCCGGATGGGCAACTGGATTCCTTCTGCCGTTACTATGCCGGGTTTAATTCCGAGTCCGTGGCCCCGCTGAAGCCCAAGAGTTGGGCAGCTCGAATTCCCTTAACCCTCAAATAGGGATCGACGGCATGAACCTGGAGAACTCCTCAATGCCCTGTCTGGTCTGCGGCGCACCGACCCGAATTTTGGAGGGCAGTCAGGAACGATTATTGGCGTGCACGGTCTGCGAGTGGAGGCAAGAGCCCATCCCACCGCCCAGGCAACCCGTGACCTCAAGCGCATTCTTGGGCTGGCTGGCCTTGGGTCTCCTGCCTATGGCGACTCCCATTCTACTGGGGAGTCAGCTGAACAAAACTCCGATGTTTGAGACACTCGTCTTACTGGGATCGGTGGCGTGTTGTTCTGTTTCGGGCTTTGGGTTGGCTTCGTTAACGTCCGCCGGGGCGTTTACGAAACTAGTCACGGGGCTGATGACGGGATTGGCCTTGGCGTTCGTCTGCCTCCCGCCTGGTATACCCTGACGGATCGAACGGGAGTTTCCCGGTGGCCGGCCGTTCCGTTGGAGTTTGGTTTCAATCTGGTGGCGTTCGTCGTGCTGACGTTCTTGTGGCGGCAGCGGAAGTTCCCGGGACAACTGTTCCACCTGTACCTAATGGCCTACGGAGCGTTTCGGTTTTGCCACGAATTCCTGAGGGACACTCCCCGGTTGGCGGGTGGCCTCAGCGGCTACCACTGGGCGGCCCTGGCGGTGTTCGGGTTGGGGGCACTGCGATACCGCCAGCGCGCACGCGACCCCCAGGTCCGCTGAGTTGGATATCCCAGCGCCTGGGTCTGCGCAGGGGCGGTTCGCCCGGGACGCCGAGTGAATCCGGGGCGGGCCCCGCCCAAACCATTCTTTGGTGCGCGGTTTCCTCATGCCCCAGATTTCAGCACATCCCCAAAACCTCCCACCATCGCCTCATTTAACGAGCGGCCGTTCTACCACGGCTGGCGAGTTCAACAGAGCGCCAACAGAGCGCCAGGTAATCTATCCGACGGTTCGGAGTACCGCCTTCAGGCGGCGGAGCGCCCGGCGAGCACCAAACCCGACCAGGATACCTCTGACTTCCAGATGGCGTTCCTTCCCCGCCTCCGTTCCTGAAAACTGCGTGAATCTGCGGTTCAACCATCCCCGCAGATTACCTGGCACTCCATAGGGCGTGGCGGAAGGCGAGGTAATCTATCCGGCAGTGCCGGGATTGTTTTTCACATGCGACGTCCAACCTGATTCGCCCTACCGTGTCCCGGCAGGAGTTCGAATTCATGCTGCGTTCGATTAAGAAGCTTTCGCTGATGGGTGCGATTCTCGCAGCGTGCTTGGCGGGAATCGGTGCCGGAGTCGGCGGGTTCTGGTTGCTCGATCGAAAGCGATCAGAAGCCCACGGCAATAGTCACGGGAGTGTGCGGACGCGAATGGACATCCAAAGTATCGCTCTTGCCGTTCAGATTTATGTCACCGAAACGGGCCGTTTGCCTGACGCGGTTTCACCGGACGTAGTCGCAGCTGTCGATACCAAGCGCCTCTACGCTAACCTCTTTTCAGATCATGCTGCGAAGCTCGAGCTTGGTCCACCGAAGCGGCATTGGCACGAATCCGAGGACCTGGTCGATCGCTGGGGTAACGCCTTGAATATTGTTGTGGGGACGAACGGCGAGGCAAACGTCGGAATCCGGATCTGGAGTAACGGGCCTAACGAAAGAAACGAAACCGGGGCGGGCGATGACATTTCCGGTCATGATCTCCAAGTTGAATTTCAACTGAGGGCTAGGTAATCTGCCCGACAGTTCGGAGTACCGCCTTTAGGCGGCGGAGCGCCCGGCGAGCACCAAACCCGACCAGGATACCTCTGACTACCAGATGACGTTCCTTCCCCGCCTCCGTTCCTGAAAACTGCGTGAATCTGCGGTTCAACCATCCCCGCAGATTACCTGGCACTCCATAGGGCGTGGCGGAAGGCCAGGAAACCTGTTCTTCAGGCACGAACCCTTCGGCGAGACGCGAAGGTCGCCAAGGCGAGGATCCAGCCAACACGGTTGGCCGGCTCGGGAACGGGCGCAAAGGCTAGACCGCCGGGCCCAAACTTCGAGTCGAGGTCCGTCCCAGTCGTCCGAAAATACTGCGCTCCGTCGATCGTGAATTCACCCAGGTAAGCCCCGGTCTCACCATCAATGCGAACCACCGTGTTGGTGATGGCAGCGATTGCGTAAAGATCTCCGTCACGCCCAAACTCGATGTCTTGGAGGGAGAGCGAAGTGGTGGCAAACAGATCCGAAAAGCTTCCATCCGTCGCGAATCGAAGCACGTTGCCGGAATTGTAGTCGGAGACGTAGAGCCGGCCCCAGCGATCAAAGGCGAGTCCCTCAGGACGACTCAGACCGTATTGCCCAATCGAGACCACTTTGCGGACAAAGGCCCCGGAATCCTTATCAAACTCCAACACCCCCTGGGAGGCGTCGGCCACAAAGAGGTTTCCCTTCCTTTGGAATTCCAAATCCCTCCCGACTAACAGGCCTCCGGCGCCTGCCGCGATAAAGGGTCCGTTTCCCACCACTTCCCCGGTTTCGGGATCGATTCGGAACACCTGACCCTTCCCTACTTGTAAATTGGCCCACTGCCAGCTCAGCAGAAACAAATCCCCGTCCGGACCAATCGTGAGGCCGGTTGGGATTGGAAAGAGAGGGGGGATCGAAAATTCGATGAAGCGATTGCCAGCGACTCTACCCAAGTAGTCGCCAGTGACGGCGTCGATTCGATGAATCACACCGTACCCGACGGTGTTTTCGACCGCGTAAACGAAGTTTTTGCCCCCATAGGTCACTCCCAGCAGTCCTTCACCGGGAACCTTTGTTTCACCCAGATACTCGCCCGTGGTTTCGTCGAACCTCAAGACTTTGGCCCACGTTTCAAAATACCGTTCCGTGACGAAGAGGTCTGCCTGAAGCGTGAAGACTCCGGTAAGGGCGGTAGCCAATAGCAAGGGGGACAGTTTCTTGGTGCTCACAAAGGCAGGCTAAGTCTGGTGGGCATCGGCGCTACACGTGTCTTGGCCCTTCCTCCCTGCGGGTTGCACCGGTTATCCCGACGTAGTGGCACAGAAAAACTCCTCGATACCGTTTGCCGGGCCGATACCCATAGAGTGCCAGGTAATTACCTGGCTCTTTATTGAGGCGCCGCGAGCGATAATGCCTTCGACAGATTACCTGGCGGACAATGGGGACGAGGCCTGGGCCGCTGGGGCGACAGATTACCTGTGGCTCTATGGCATGGCCGCTGGCGCCGAGGCTGGATCCCAAGCTCCGAATGGCTGGGCTGGCTCGTTAAATGTGGCGATGGTGGGAGGGGTTGGGGAAGTGGTGGGATAGGGGCATGGCCAAGGAACGATTTAAAGGAGTGCCTGGACTGGGGACGCACCATTTTCACTGCACCTCCCGGGTGGTGAGTGGGGAGTACGTCTTCCAGGCTGAGGAACGGGAGGAG
>JAFLEF010000019.1 GCA_017309115.1 Verrucomicrobiota bacterium
CCTCTGCCGCTTTGGGGCGCGTGTGAGGGGTAAGCGGTAAGCAGTAAGGATGGTAGGGCGAGGTTCCATCGAGCCGTTCGCGCCTCGGCGAATCACGCGTCAGGAGTCCACGAACGGACTGCTCCGCGGGGCGTCGGCTGACCGGGGAAACGGAGAAAGGAGGTGAATCTGGAAAACATGAAAACAGGAAGGGGAACGGGAGAGGGGGAGAAAGTGGGAGGGGGAGACTTGGAGAGGCGGTGAAGGAGTCGCGAAGCGTTTGGAGCGCGGCAGCCATCTAGCCCTCTGCCGCTTTGGGGCGCGTGTGAGGGGTAAGCGGTAAGCAGTAAGGATGGTAGGGCGAGGTTCCATCGAGCCGTTCGCGCCTCGGCGAATCACGCGTCAGGAGTCCACGAACGGACTGCTCCGCAGAGCGTCGGCTGACCGGTGAAACGGAGAAAGGAGGTGAATCTGGAAAACATGAAAACAGGAAGGGGAACGGGAGGGGGGAGAAAGTGGGAGGGGGAGATTTGGAGAGGCGGTGAAGGAGTCGCGGAGCGTTTGGAGTGCGGCAGCCCTCTAGCCCTCTGCCGCTTTGGGGCGCGTGTAAGGGGTAAGCGGTAAGCAGTAAGGATGGTAGGGCGAAGTTCCATCGAGCCGTTCGCGCCTCGGCGAATCACGCGTCAGGAGTCTACACGGCTGCGGCTCCGCGGAGCGTCGCCCCACCAGGGGCGCCCTTTCCGGTCTCTCAACTTTCAACTCTCAACTTTCAACTCCGCCGCAGGCGGCTCAGGGACTCAGCGCCCAGCGACAGATGTGCACGGCGGCGAGAATTCCCGCCGCATCGGCAATCAGGCCGGCCCAGAGCGCATGCCGCACCCGTTGAATGCCAACCGAGCCAAAATACACGGCAATCACGTAAAAGGTGGTTTCGGTGCTGCCAAAGAGGGTTCCGCCCATGCGCGCTACCAGGCTGTCCGGACCTTGCTGCTGGATGAGGTCACCTAGGGCAGCCAGAGAACCACTGCCCGTCAGTGGTCGGAGCAGGGCCAAGGGCAGCAATTCAGAAGGGATTCCCAGTTGGGCCAGCACCGGCGCGGTCCAGCGGGTGAGGACTTCGATCACGCCAGCGCCGCGGAGAAAACCGATGGCGACCAGCATGCCGACCAGGAACGGAATGATCTTGAGGGCGACGGGGAAACCTTCCTTTGCGCCTTCAATAAACTCCTCGTACACGGGAAGGCGATGAAGGGCGGCATAGAGCGGGAAAAAGGCGACCAGAAAGGGAATCGCGAGCACTGAGATCACGTGCACCCAGCGCCAGCCCGCGGCGACCGCTTCAGTAGTGCTGGGCTGATTGGCTTGAATCACCGCCATGGCTGCGAAGCAGACGAAGAACGTGGCCAGAATCAGGCGTCGTGTCAGGGACAGCGGCGGCCGTTGTGACGGGTTCTCCGAAGCTTCGGCGGGCACGGCCGAGGTGGCCGGGGCGATAGGAATGGGCTCCGGAGAAAGGTGGAATACGCGAAGTCGTTCCAAGACTTTGACCGCGATCAGGCCGGCGGCGGATGACACCAGGGTGGCGAGCAGCGTCGTGCCGACGATCGCCGTGGGTTGGCGGGCGCCGGCACTGGCGAACAGCGCGATGGCTGAGACAGGCAGCAACTGCACCGACCCCGTGTTGATCGCCAGGAAGGTGCACATGGCATTCGTGGCGGTGCCAGGGCGGGGGTTCAGCGTTTCCAGATCCCGCATGGCGCGGAGTCCCAGCGGAGTCGCCGCGTTGTTGAGTCCAAGCATGTTGGCGGCGATGTTCAGCACCATCGATCCCATGGCCGGATGATCCGGAGGAACCTCGGGAAACAGCCGCCGCAACACGGGCCTGAGGGCGCGGGCCAGTACCGAGACCAGGCCCGAACGTTCAGCAAGGCGCATGAGGCCGAGCCACAGCGTCATGACCCCAACCAAGCCGAGGGAAAGCGTCACGGCCGTTTCGGCCGCCTTGATTCCGGCGTCCGTGGCCTGGGTCAGGCGACCGGTGAAGCCACCCACCAGCACAGCGGTCAACAGCAGGCCCAGCCAGAGGTGATTCAGCACGGAAGGTCAGGCGCGAAGGGATACCCCCTTGAGCGTTTCGACGAAGGCCGTGAATCCCGCTGCTTGTTTGTGCAGCCGCGCGATCAACTCCGCGTCCTTGAGGTGGCCGTCTTCGCCCAGGGCTGAACCGATGCCCGGGAGAAACACGCGTTCCGGATAAAGGTGGGCATTGCGATAGCCGAAGATGGCTTGAAGCTGTTCCACTGGACGCAGGGCGCCCCACATGCCGGCGGCGAGTCCAGTGAAGGCGACCGGACGTCGCTCGAAACTTTCGGGGAACTTGAGCAAATCAATGAAGTACTTCAGGACCCCGGGCAGACCACCATTGTATTCGGGCGTGACCACATGCAAACCGGCGGCGGCGAGGATGGCGTCGCTGAACGGTTGAAAGGAGGCGGGCTTCTCGGCGTAGCTGGCGGGGGCGAAGACCTCGAGGGGCAGTTCAGTCAGATCCAGAATGCGGTGCGGGACATGGAGCGCTTGGTATTGGGCAGCGATTTCGCCAGTGATACGACGAGTATTGCTGTCGGGTCGATTGGTGCCGGAGATTAGTACGATCATGAAGGAAGCCTGCGGGGGACACCGAAGTTCGCCAAGGCGGAAGGTGATGCCGGGATTGGAAAGCATCCACGCTCCGAGGCGATGTCCGCCCGCCGGTCGGAATCACGCAGGACGTTCCAGGCGGAAGAGTTCACCCATTCGAACGTAATCATCCCGGCCCGCTCGGCCGACCAGATCCATGAGGACGGGGTCCGGCTTGCCGTCGGCGGCCAGCACTTGGTCCGCCACGTGCAGGTACACAATGCGCCCCAACACGACGTGGCCGGCGACGGGGCCTTCGCCCAAAGCGATCACGCGGTCGAGTCGGCATTCGAAGGCGATGGGCACACCGGCCACTCGGGGCGGACGAACTTTGGTCGACGGACGGGATTCGACGTGGAAGCGGTCGAATTCGCTTTCGCCGTAGGGCAACGTGGCCGAGGTGGCGTTCATGGAATCGGCCAGGGTGTGTGGCACCAAATTCACCACAAACTCCCGGGTGGCTTCGACATTGCGCAGGGTGTCTTTGGGATGTCCGTGACGGTCGTTGGCGGGACAGAAGAGCAGGGTGGGCGGTCGGGCGCAGACCGCTTGGAAAAAACTGAAGGGAGCGAGATTGGTTTTTCCGTCGGGAGAAATTGTGGAAACCCAGGCTATGGGCCGGGGCAGAACGGAACAGATAAGCCACTGGTACATGTCCCGGGCGCCCAATGTTTCCGGATCGAGTTCCATGATCAGAAGAGTTGACCCTGCTGCGGGGGCTGGGAGGGAGCGGTGGAGCGGGCTTCGGAGGGTTCGAGGGGGCCGCCGACTTCAGCCAGTAGGCTGCGAAAATTCCAGCGCTGATACATGGGTCGGAGCGCCACCGGATCGGGAGCTCGCGGCACCAGGGATTCCAACGTAGGGCCGTCGGGCAGCTCGCACTTGAGCTGGACCATTCGCTGATTGCGCCGAACCGCTTCGGCCGCGTTGTGGAGCGCCGTTCGCTGATTCTCGGACTTGATCTCGGCGAGTCGGGCGTAAATGCCGTCAATCGAACCAAACCATTTGAGTAGTTGCGTGGCGGTTTTGGGTCCGACTCCGGGCACACCGGGGATATTGTCCACGCTATCGCCAATGAGGGCGAGCCAGTCCACGATTTGCGCCGGTGCCACGCCGGTCTTGGCTTCGACGTCTGCGGCGGTCCAAATCTTCTCGGTTTTGTCGTTGGGATTGAAGAGCCCGACCCGGTCGTTCACGAGTTGGAGGAAATCCTTATCGGAACTGGCGATCACCACGCTCCAGCCGGCGGCTTCGGCGCGCCGAGTGAAAGTGCCAATCCAATCGTCGGCTTCCGCGCCATCCTGAGTCCATTGGGGCAGCCCCACGGCGTCGAGCCAGGCTTCCAGTTGGGGTAACTGGGCGGCGAGACCCTCGGGCGTGGGCGGGCGGTTGGCCTTGTATTCGGGCAGGTCCGCCATTCGTTCCGCGGCGAGACCGCCGTCCCATACCACCAGCAGATGGCTGGGCTTCAGCGTCACCTGCATTTTTTGGAGCATCTTGATGAACCCGAAGATGGCATTGGTGGGGGAACCGTCGGGCGCATTGAGCGATCGGATGGCGTGGAAGGCCCGGTACGCGTAGGCGTGTCCGTCCACCAGCAGGAGGCGATTCGACATTGGGGCAAGGCTGCGGAGTCGACGGCGGGCGAAAAGAAAAAACGAGGGGAAGGTTGCCTGTCGGTTTGGCGTGACGTCGATTTCGCCTGAGATTTTTGACTGTCGTTGGCGAATGGTCCGGGTGTTTCCTTACCGTCGTCCCGGTCGATTCCTCCCTGGGGCGACGTGCGCACATGATCCGTGAATCAAATCGTTGGTGGGGTAAGGGGTGGACTTGGCGGGTCCTCGGATTCCTGATCTTGGCGTCGGGCTTGGATCTAAGCCGAGGGGGAGCGGAGATGGTTCCGTTCGTCCTGCCGTGGGACGACGCGTCCGGGGGAATCACGGATTTTTCCGCCCTCAATCAGCCCATCCGACCGGGATCCCGAGTGAGCACCAATGGTCAGGGACAGTTTGTTGCCAACGGTCAGCGGCTCCGGTTCCTCGGCGTGAACTTTGCCGGGGATTCCACGTTTATGCCGACCAATAAGGCCGACGCCGTGGCTGCTCGGCTGGCACGATTCGGACTGAATTCCGTTCGCTTTCACCATCTCGACGCTCCTTGGGCGACGGACGGTGGTTTGATTCAATACACTCCGACTAGAAGTCGGGCGCTCAATCCGACCCAGTTGGAGCGGGTCCACTTCCTGGTTTCGCGGCTTAAAGCGCACGGTATCTATGCCAATCTGAACTTGCTGGTCGGCCGGGAGTTTCGCTCGGACGATGGTCTTGGTCCGGAGGTGGTGCAGATTGCCGACTGGAAGGACCGTCACATCCTGGGGTTTTTCAATGACACGGCCCTGAGCTTGCAGCAGGAGTTTGCCACCCAATTCCTGACCCCGACGAATCCCTTTACCGGACTCTCCCTGGCTCACGATCCGGCGGTGGCGTTTGTCGAAATCCTCAATGAGAACGGACTGATTCAGAAATGGTACGACGGCGGGTTGGATCGGCTGCCGGAGCCATATGCGGGTCAGTTGCGGTCGGAATGGAATCGCTGGCTGGCGAATCGCTACAGTGGGGATGTTGAATTACGGCGGGCGTGGAAGACGGTGGAGGTACCGCTGGGGGAGAATCAGGTGCTCAACGGAACGTTCGACAGCACCCTGCGAGGCTGGAATGTCGAGCAACACGACGTGGCCAAAGCAACGTTTGCCCAGACAAACGAGTTCAACGGCCGCGGAGCGTTGCGGGTGGACGTCACCGAGCCCGGGACGGCGGGGTGGCACGTCCAAGTCAACCAAGGTCCGCTCAAGACCAAGGTCAGCAATCCCTACACGGTTTCGATGTGGGTTCGGGCCGATCCGCCGCGGTCGCTCGAAGTGGCCGTGTCCCGGGCTTACGGAGATTACGCGCCGGTCGGACTTTTGCAGTCGGTGGAAGCCGGCCGCGAATGGCGGGAGGTGGTCCTTTCCTTTCTGGCGGCGGAAACGGATGACCGGCTGCGCCTGAATTTCGGCGGACTGGGACTCATGAAGGGACAGGTGTGGCTGGCCGATGTTCGACTTCAGCCTGGAGGCAAGTTGGGTGGCATTCCAGACACGCTATCGCTGGAGGGGAAGTCCGTACCACTGGTTCGCCGGAAGGGGGAGGGCTTCACGGGAACTCTCGAGTCGCGGCGAGATTGGTTGGCGTTCCTGCGGGAACTGGAAGTTCGCTACTATCAGCGAATGGTGTCCTTTCTCCGGGAAAAGGTCGGGTATCCGGGACTCATCTTCGGAACCATTCTCGATAACTCGCCGGCCTCCGTACAGGCGCAGTTGGATGTCGTGGACAGCCATGCCTATTGGCAGCATCCCGAGTTCCCCGGCCAATCGTGGGATCCCGAGAACTGGCGGGTCGGTAACCGATCCCTGGTGAATGCCGCCCCCGGCGAAAACACCCTGGCCAAACTGGCCCGCCAGCGGATTCATGGCCGGCCGTTCACGGTCACCGAGTATCAACATGCGGCGCCGAATTCCTACTCGGCGGAAGGGGTGCTGCTGCTGGCGGCGTACGGAGCCTTCCAAGATTGGGATGGTATCTGGATGTTCGATTACGGTCCGGGGCAGGACAGCGTTTCCATGGGACGGATTCGCGGCTTTTTTGACATCGCCCAGAACCCTGCCCAGATGGCCAATCTGTTGCTTGCGGCCAATCTCTTTCGGCGCGGGGATGTGGCGCGGGGTCCCACGGAGGTGTCGACCTACCTGACTCCTGAAAAGGAACTCGATCTGCTATTAGAGCGGGCCGGTTCCTGGTTTTTGTTCTCGGGCGGACAGCTGGGCCTGGGCAGCCGGTTGCCGTTGGTTCGCCGAGTGAGCACGCGATTGGAGGCGGCCGTCCCACCGCAGTTGCCGCAGGATCCGGGAGGAAATGTGTTCGTAGCCGAAGGCGGGGCCCTGACTTGGGATGTTTCCGAGCCGGACCAGGGCTTGGTGATGATCAACACGCCCCGGACCTCGGCCTTTGTGGGGTTTCCCGGGCCCGGTCCGGTGGATTGGGGTCTGGTTGTGGCGGAGTTTGGCCGGACGCACCTGGGTTGGGTGACGTTTGGATTGACGGTAAGGGAAGGAAACTCGCTGCTCGAAGGGGCCCGGGCCTTGTTGGTCGTGACCGGACGAACGGAGAATACGGGACAAACCTGGAAGAATCCCGCGCGAACCACGTTGGGCAAAGAGTGGGGCGAAGCTCCGGTGCGCACCGAAGTGGTGCCGTTTCAATTGACCCTGCGGGTGCCGGCGTCGCGGGTGAAGGTTTGGACTCTTGATGAACGGGGACAACGCCGAAAGGCACTCCCGGTTAAGGCCGTCGCTGGGGGAGCGCAGATTCAGGTTTCCGGGAGCGAGGGTAGCCTCTGGTACGAGCTCGAAACTCAGGCCCCCTGAGCCGGAACGTTCTGAACCTGCGTCGGTAAACAGGACTGGGCGCCTGTCGGCGAAAGTCCGTCGCGATAGCATCCGATCTTGGGTTATTACGGAATGAGGCGAATCCACTGCCGGCGCTTCCGAGCCCACTGTCCTGTTGGAGGGATCCGGTCGGCGGGTTCGG
The DNA here is from genome assembly GCA_017309115.1 of Verrucomicrobiota bacterium. Taxonomy (GTDB): domain Bacteria; phylum Verrucomicrobiota; class Verrucomicrobiia; order Limisphaerales; family UBA9464; genus UBA9464. The sequence continues at coordinate 7,284 of JAFLEF010000019.1, forward strand.
AGTGGCGGGCCGGCCGGGACCTGCCTAGACTCGCGGCTCTGTGACGAAACCAAAATCCACGACCCGGCCGCGACGGGTCGGACTAATCTCCCTGGGATGCGCCAAGAATCTGGTCGACGCCGAAATCATGCTCGGCTCGCTCCTGCAATCGGGCGTGGAGATTGTCAATGATCCCGCCGAAGCCGATGCGGTCATCGTGAACACCTGTTCGTTCATCGATGCTGCCCAGGAAGAAAGTGTGGATACCATTCTGGAATCCACTGAGTTTCGCACCCAGTCGCGTCCCGGTCAGGCGGTGATCGTTTCGGGCTGCATGCCGCAGCGCTTCCGCGACGAACTGCCCAAGCTGCTACCGGAGGTTGATGTCTTCATGGGAATCGATCAGGTGGAACAGGTCGGCGCCTTGGTCGAGCAGGCGATTGCCTCCCGGACTCAGAAACAGGCCCAGCCCGTTCGTCCGGCGAGTTCCAAGAAGGCCGTTCAGGCGCGGTTGACCGAACTGGAGCAAAAGCAGGGTACGGAGACTCCGGATCACGAGGAATCCCTGCGGGGAACGGAGTCCTTTGGACGAACGAAGCGAACTGTAGTTCCCACTCCCTCGGAGGCTCCGGCCACTCAGGTCACGGTGCGACCCAATTACATTCCCCACTTCGACACGCCCCGGTTCCGACTCACGCCGCGGCACTTCGCCTATGTGAAGATTGCGGAAGGCTGCAATCATCCGTGCAGCTTTTGCATTATCCCGCGGATGCGCGGATCGCATCGGAGCCGCACCCAGGCGGATGTGGTGGCGGAGGCGCGTCAGTTGATTGCCGACGGCGTTAAGGAACTGAATCTGATCTCTCAGGATTCGACCTATTACGGACTGGATCTCCGGGCCAATCACAGCCGGGCGATTTCTTCTCCGGAGAAATTCACGGCGGCCACCAAAGCGCTCGCCGCCGATGCCACGACGCTCTCCTCGCTGTTGCGCGAACTGAACGGACTGAAGGGCGATTTTTGGATTCGGCTGCTGTACACCCATCCGGCGCATTGGACGGATGAGTTGATCCAGACGCTCGCGGAGTGTCGAAAGGTGGCGCGCTATGTCGACATGCCGCTCCAGCATATCCACGACGAAATGCTGCTGCGAATGCGCCGCGAGACGAGCGGCCAGTACATCCGTGATCTGATTGCGCGGATTCGGGCGGGTATCCCGGGAATCGCTCTGCGGACGACCTTCATCGTTGGCTTCCCGGGCGAGACCGAAGCTCATTTCCGAACCCTGCTGGAGTTTATCCGCGAGACGCGATTTGAACGGTTGGGAGTGTTCGCCTACTCGCAGGAGGAAGGCACCGTGGCGGGCAAAATGGCGGGTCAGTTGACTCCGGCGAAGCGTCAGAAGCGTCGGGAGCAAGCGATGGCCGCCCAGCATGAAGTGTCCGTGGCGGTGGCGGAATCCTTCGTCGGTCGCACGCTCAAGGTGTTGGTGGAAGGCGAAGCGTCGGGGCAGGCGCTCGCCAAGGCCAACGTGAGCTCGTGGGAACACGGACTGATTCGTCAGGGCGAATCACAGTCCGCCAAGCTCAAGGCCCGAACGCGGTATCTGGTAGCCCGCGGGGAAGCAGACGCTCCGGACATTGATGGACGCGTTTACATCCGGGGTCAGTTGCCGGTGGGCCGGTTTGCGAAGGTTAAGATAATTGGCCACACCGACTATGATTTGATTGCCGAGCCGGCTTGAAGAGGTTGCCGACTACCGGAGGCCCTGGTCCCGGACGTAGTCGACGGATTGGATGGTGAGCGTCGTTTCTCCCGATGGCAGGCGAAGCCGGGTGGAGTCACCCGGACGCCGATTCAACAACGCCTTGGCCAACGGGGAGAGCCAGCTGATGAGTCCTTGATCCGGATCGGCCTCTTCCACCCCCACCAGGCGATAGCGGTTGGTTTCCCCGGCCGAATCTCTGACTTCTACCCAGGCGCCGAAGCGAACTCGGGTTTCTCCGATCGCCGGAGCGGGTGTCGATACGGCGGAGCGCAGGCAGTCCTGGAGTCGGGCGATGCGATCGTCCAAACGATCGAGCAACTCCCGGGAAGCGGTGTCAGCTGGGTCGGCAAGTGGGGGTCGCTCGTGGTCGAGCAGTTGCTCCAACTGGGCTTTCCACCGCCGGAGACCATCCGGGGTCACATGATTCCGCACTCCCGGTGGCAACTGAACTGGCGGACGGCGGACCGAACCCGGCTCGGGCGCGTCATCATTCTCGCGGGTGAACGCCTTGCTCATGGTTTCAGCTGAGCATGCCGTATCCAAACCCTTTGCGCTGTTCTCGGGCGATCCAGCGTTCGGCTTCGCGATCGTTGGGGAAACGCTGACGTTCGGGTGACCAACGCACAGTTCGGCCGAGCCGCAGGGCAATGGCCCCGATATGACAAACCGAAACGCTCCGGTGGCCGACCTCGGCGTCGCAGATTGGGTCCTTCCGGGAACGAACACACTCGAAGAAATTCCCCATGTGATCGTCGCTGACATAGGCCGACCAGGTTTTCTGGGTGAGAGGATCGGTCAGCAGGGCGGGTTGACTGGCCGAGATGGTGCCGCGGCTGACGAAGATCCATCCGTCGTTCCCTTCGAACAGCACACCATTGGGCATTTGTCCGGGAGAAGTCTTGGGGTCGAGGACGTTTCCGGCGGGTCCTTCGGTGTCGACGGTTCGGCACGTTTGGGTGACCCCGTTGGCGTAGCGGTAATTCACCAGATAGGTGCTGGGAAAGCTAAAGCCGCCAGGCACGGGATCCCGCAGGGCCTGAGCTTCGGCCTCGATGGGACCCAGTTCGCCAATGCCCCACAGGGCGATGTCATTGTGATGGGCGCCCCAGTCGGTGAGGGTCCCGGCGGAGTAATCCCACCAATAGCGAAACGAACCGTGGGCCCGCTCGGGGACGTAAGGAAGTTCCGGGGCCTGACCCTGCCAGAAGTTCCAGTCGAAACCCGACGGCACGGCGGCGGTGGCGAACGGCCCGCCATGTCGGCCGGAGGGCAGCGACGTGGTGACGTGTCGAAGGGTGCCGATTCGGCCGTTGCGGACCAACTCGACGGCTAAGCGGAAGCGGGGATCGCTCCGTTGTTGACTCCCGGTTTGAAAGACGGTCCCAGCCTTCTGAACGGCTTGAACGAGCCGGAGTCCTTCGTCGATGGTTAAGGTCAGGGGCTTCTCGGAGTAGATATCTTTGCCGGCCTGAATGGCTGCCAAGTTGACGAGCGTGTGCCAATGGTCAGGTGTTCCGTTGATGACCACGTGCAAACCCGGATGTTGCACGCACTCCCTGAAATCCCGGTAGCGTTTGGCCTGGGGGAATTGCTTTTGGGCCTCATCCAACCTTGCGTCATCGACATCGCACAGGGCCACGATATCCCCGAAGCGACTGGCATTCTTGGCATCGGCGCGTCCCATGCCGCCGCAGCCGATCAGAGCGACGGCCGGACGGTCGTTGGGGGAAAGCGGAACCCTGGGTTTGGGGGCCTCAGCGGCTTCCGCCTGGAACCAGGCCGGCAGGGTCGCGACCGCGGCGAGGGAGGCAGTGTTGCCGAGAAAGTGCCTTCGGGAGAGCGAACTCAGGGGCATGACGGAACGCTGACGTAGGGGGAAACAACGGGCAAGTCTGCTCCCTTCCGGAGCGAATCGGTAATCGAGGTTTCTTGGGGTTGCGTTGACCCTGAGGCCAAGGGCTCGTAGTCTGCGCTCGTCATGATTGCCGGAAAAATTGGCGCCTCGGCGGTGCCCAGCAGCCAGCCCAGCTTCCGTCTGGGAGATGAACGACTGATCAAGCTCACGTCGTCGGCAGGCGACAAAGTGAAGTCCTTGCTGACCCGGCAAGGGCGTCCGTCGGGAGTCCTCCGGGTGGCTGTGGTCGGTGGCGGGTGCTCGGGCCTGCAGTACAAGATGGACCTACAGGATCAGGCCCAAAACCGGGATATTTTGGTGGAAAGTGCGGGGGTTCGGGTCGTGGTGGATCCCAAGAGTGCCCTGTACGTGACGGGCTCGGAATTGGACTACGTGGATGCTCTGACCGAGGGCGGATTCAAGGTGAAGAATCCCAATGCGGCCACCAGCTGTTCGTGCGGCGAAAGCTTTAGCGCCTAAGGAGTCGGTTCCGGGGAACGTGATGGATGCCTTTGCCTTGCTGGAGGAACCGAGACGTCCGTGGTTGGACGTGGACGCCCTGAAACAGCGGTTTCTGGAACGTTCGGCGCCGACCCATCCGGATCGATTCCATTCCGCGCCGGAAGCGGAACGTTTGGCGGCGACTGAGCGGTACAGTGAACTGAATGCGGCGTTTGCGATTCTGAAGGAGCCTCGGGAGCGGTTACTGCATCTGTACGAACTCGAAGCGGGTGCCAAGCCCCGTGACATTCAGCGGATTCCGCCAGGCACCATGGATCTGTTTGTGGACGTGGGTCAGACCTGTCGGGACACCGATGAATTCCTGCGCCAGAAAGGCGAAGCGACTTCGCCGATGTTGAAGCTCAAGCATCTTCAGGAAGGGTTAATCTGGCTGGAGCGATTGCAGGCGTTACAGCGTCGCGTGAATGCCCGTCGCGATGAACTTTGGGCGGAGCTTCAGGCTTGGAATGCCGTGTGGGCGGCGGCGCCGGTCGAAGGAAGTCCGGAGCGCCGGGCGGCGCTGCCGATCGACGGACTGGAAGCGACGTATCGGGCCTTGAGCTACGTGGAGCGGTGGACGGGGCAGTTGCAGGAGCGCGTGGTGCAGGTCAGTTTGTAGCAATTGGGTGAGGTTTTTGGGGCGAGTTGGAGTACTTCCCCGTTGACTTTTCGACCTCTCCACACCATCTCAAACAGCGACAAACTTCCTCCGTGTTTGTCTCGTCCCCAAAGATTTCAACCTAGAGCTTCCATGTTGAACGTTTCCACCCTCGTTTTCGGCCTTGTCGTTGCCACTTCGTTGTCTTCCGCCGCGCAGGCGAGTGTTGGGTGGATTTTGGGTACTGGTGCTCCGCCGATCCAGGTGGGACCGCTGAAGTTGACTCCGTTTGATCCGGATCCCACGCCAGAGTTCGACTTTGTGAATTCGGTGGCGTCGCCCCTCGGAGGCGACGTCGGGTTTAGCGAAGGATTGGAGCATGTGATCGTGCCGTTCTCCTGGGGAAGTTGGAGCCACGACTACGAAGGTGACGCCTACGCGCTCGGGCCCCAGTCCTTCTCGGTAACACTGACCTTGCCGGCGGGAACGGGCGCGTTTGTGTTTTACGCCGAGCCGGCCACGCTGCAATTGGAAGGGTTTGCCATAATCGAGACGTCCAGCTTGGCACCGATCCTGGTGGACATCGACGGTAACGGCGGAGCAACGGGATTTGCGTTCCTGACGACCTCCAGTGGTGGCCTGGGTGAGATCACGATTTCCGCTTCGGCGCCGTTCGCGATTGGTGAATTCCTGATCGCGGCAGTTCCGGAAACCTCCTCGGGTTCGGCGGTCGCCTTGATGGCGGCGGGAGCAGGATTGCTCGCTTGGCGACGCCGTCGGGTTGCCTGATGGAGTCAGCGGACGGCGAGTTCGCGATTTCCAGACATGCGTTCTATTCACCGGCTGAGGTTGCCCTGGTTGGGGTGGAGTTGCTTTTTCGCGGTGACTTTGGGCTACGCTCAGCTGGCTTTGCCCAGCGAGCGATCGACGAACGGTTCAGGCCGTTTGGTTGGATTTTCCACCAATGAAGCGAGGCTCATCAAGGGGCGTCCAAGTATCCCTAATCGGGTGATCTTCAATGGCGTTGTGACGGACCTCAACCTGACCAATCGCTGGTTTGAAGTTCGCGGTACCAACGGGACCCAGCGGTTTTCGTTTTTGACGAACTCCCAGATTCTGCTGACGGGAAGTCCGATTCCCGTGTCCGACCTCCGCCGTGGAGATCGCGTAGGGGTGGTGGCGAGAGCCCGGACGAACGACTTGCCGGAGGTTTTGGGAGTGCGGGTGGCGGCCCGACCACCTGGGGATGGCGCGGTCAAACGGATTGATCGCGCGCCGACCGATTAGTGTTCCATGACTTGAACTTGAACCCCAAAAACCCCTTGTTCCTCGTCGCAATTTCCTCAGGTTCAGTCGTCAAATCCCGAACAGCGGGCTAAATCATCTTGACCTCCCAAGCAACCAGTCATAGCAAACTTTAAGCTCGATCTGATTCTCCCGGAGACCCACCGCACCGTCGGCTTTCTGGCCTTCGCGCGAGCCTACTTCTCCGGCGAGTCAGTCGGTCGTTCAAATCCGCCCATCCCAAAAATGAATCCCCCCAAAGTCTCCCTGCTCATGGCGGCCCTCACGGCCGCCTTGGCACAAGCAGCGCCCGGTTCTTTGCCTACGCAACGAGCCGATTCACTCACCAAGATCCACCCCAGTCTGCAGCAGGCCGGGGGGGAAGTGACGGCGGTGGTCCGCTTGGTGGATCCACCGTTGCTCGCCAAACTGGGTCGCAACGCCAAGACCGAGGGAATCAAGATGAGCCGGGCCGAACAGACGGCCTATGTGCGCGGATTGAAGGCCAAGCAGGCGGAGATCATTCAGAAGGTAATCGCACTTGGGGGATCCACCTCCGGGAGCCTGACCAAAGCGCTAAATGCGGTGGTGGTGAACGTGAGCGGCGACAAGTTGCCTGACCTGGCGGATTTTGCCTCGGTGATGACCATCAAACCGGTGGTCGACTATCAACTCGATCTGACCGAAACGGTCCCGTACATCGGCGGAACGGCGGCTCAGACTGCCGGTTTCACGGGCGAAGGCGTCCGGGTGGCGGTGTTGGATTCCGGCATCGATTACACCCACAAGAATCTGGGTGGGGCCGGTACCCTGGCCTCTTACGAAAATGCTTACGGCACGGATCCGAGCGATCCGCGGAACACCACCCGGGACGGGTTGTTTCCGACGGCGAAGGTGATTGGGGGCTGGGATTTCGTCGGCGAAGACTGGCCGAATAGTGACGAAGTGTTTGACGAAGATCCGATCGACTTTGGCGGTCATGGCAGCCATGTCGCGGATATCATCGGCGGGGCCAGCTTGGACGGGACCCACAAAGGTGTGGCGCCTGGTGCCAGCTTGTATGCCTTTAAGGTCTGTAGCGCGGTCGATACCGCTTGCAGCGGACTGGGTATTATCATGGGTTTGGAAGCAAGCCTGTCGCCGGATAGCCCAGTGGATGTCGAGTTCATCGATAATCCGGTGGACATTATCAACCTCTCCCTTGGATCGCCCTACGGACAGATTCAAGACGACTCGGCCTACATGGTCGAGTTGATCAGCCAGTTTGGAATCACGGTGGTCGCTTCCGCCGGCAACAGTGGAGATCGTCCGTATGTGACGGGTTCTCCCAGTATCGCGCCGGGAGCCATCGGAGTGGCCCAAACCCAGGTGCCGAGTGCCAAGGCGTTCAGCATCCGACTGTTCAAGAACGGTAACCGGGTCACCTCTGAGATCCTCAACACCGAAATGTTGGATTGGGCGCCCGTGAACAAGACAGTGAATGGTCCCGTGGTTCATGTGGGTCGGGGATGTGCCACCGATCCGTATCTGGTACCCAACGCCAGCGTTAAGAACGCCATCGTGGTGATCGATCGCGGTGCCTGTAACATCAGCGAGAAGATTGACCGCGCCGCTCGCTTGGGTGCTAAAGGCGTGATTATTGCCAACAACGTTCCCGGTGACCCGCCGTCCTTCAGCTTGGGCAATGGCTCCAAGTTTGTTCCGTCATTGGTCATCAGCCAAGCGGACGGAACGGCGCTGAAGTCGAGTCTGGTGGGCAGCACCGTCAGGGCGACTTTTGGTCCCAAGCTCTTCAAATCAACGAAGGGCAGTATGGCTTCGACCTCCTCGCGCGGACCGAGCTATTCGTTCCAGACCATCAAGCCGGAAATCGGCGCGCCGGGTGCCAGTGTCTCGGCTGAAGTCGGTACTGGAACCGGAACGACGGCCTTCGGGGGAACGTCGGGCGCCGCCCCGATGGTGGCGGGTGCGGCGGCGCTGCTCCAGAACGCAGCCATTGAGAACTACGGCGGAATCTTGCCGAGTTTTGCCGTTAAGGCGTTGCTCATGAACACCGCTGATACCAACGTCCTGATCAATCCGGTTTCCCAACCGGGAGTCCTGGCTCCGATTACCCGCATTGGGGCGGGTGAGGTTCGAGTGGACAAGGCGATCAACAGTTCGGCGCTTCTGGTGGAAGCGACGGACCTCCAGGCTGCCCTGTCGTTTGGGTACCAGGCTCTGACCCTTCCGGGACCGGTTCAGTTCACCAAGACTCTGTTGATCATTAATCTGGGCGAAGAGGATCAGACGTTCCAACTGAGCAGTGATTTCCGCTATGCTGATGACGCTGCTTTGGGGGCCGTTAGTCTTTCCTTCTCCGACACTTCGGTGACTGTTCCGGGTGGGTTTGGGTCGGCTGTGGTTGGTGTCACCCTGACGGTGGATCCGTCCAAACTCGCCCCGTGGGCGCTGAATGGCGGAACCTTGGGCGGCGACGGTGGTGCCCTGCGGTTGCAGGAAATCGACGGTTATGTGACGGCCAAAGGAACCAAGGACACGTTGCGGATGCCTTGGCACCTCCTGCCGCGCAAGGCCGCGGATCAAGAAGTCAGTACGACCGAACTCACCCTGGTGGGTGGGACTGGTACGCTGGGCCTTTCCAATCCGAACGGTGCGGTGACGTCCACGACGGAGATCTTCGCCTTGGGAGCCACCAGTCCGTTGGACTATCCCAAGCCTGACGATTGGGGCGGCAACATCGCTTTGCCGGATCTCAAGGCGGGCGGAATTCGGTTGGTTAATGGCGTCTTGGAGGTGGCCATCGCGACTCACGAGGAACGCAGCCATCCAGCGTATCCGGCCGAGTTCGACGTTTATTTGGACGTCAACAACGACGGCATCGAAGACTTCGTCTTTTACAATTCCGAATCGAACGGGAACGTGTTGGTGAACGTGGTGAGACTGTCAACTGGCGCCTCTTTGGGCAGTGTGCCGGCTGACGTGGACTTCAACAGCAGCACGATCATTTACCGGGTGCTAGCCTCAGCCGTCGGCGTGACGGCATCGAGCATCGTAAATTGGTATGTGCTCACCTTTGACAATTACTTCACGGGCGCCTTTACCGACATCCTGCTTCCCGGTGGTAACTACATCGTCAACACGATGAACACGCCCCGTTTTGCGGTGTCGGGCAGCCAGACCGTCACCGTGCCCTCGGGCGGTTCGGTGAATCTGTCGGTTTCAGAAGTTGCGGGTGGGGCTACGGCTTCGCCGACCCAGGAGGGGTTGCTTCTGATCCATCGGAACGCCCAGCCGGGCCGTGGATCCGATGTGATCGAGACCGTCACCGCGGTTGAACCTGAAGAGTGATCCAGGACCTCAAATTGCAACGCCCGGAGTCATACTCCGGGCGTTTTTTTTTTAGCCCTGGCGCAGTCGCTTCAAGTGGCGATCCATCCGATCCATCGCCTCCTCAATCTGAGTAAAGGCCGTGGCAAAGCAGCAACGAACGAACTTCTCGCCGCTCGCGCCAAAGGCTCCTCCAGGAACGCAGGCGACCTTCTCGTGTTGCAGTAGGCCGAGGGCAAACTCCCGGGCGCTGAGTCCCAAGTGGGCAATACTCGGGAAGGCGTAGAATGAGCCGCGGGGAAGGTGACACTTCAGCCCCATGTCATTGAGCGCTTTGACAATAAAGTTCCGGCGCAACCGGTATTGCTCGCGCATTTCCGCGGTTGCGGAGTCACCCCGTTCCAAGGCTTCGATGGCCGCTTCCTGGGCGATGATGCTGGCACAGAGCATCGAGTACTGGTGGACTTTCATCATCGCGTCGATCAGTGGGGCGGGGCCACAGGCATAGCCAATGCGAAAACCCGTCATCGCATAGGCTTTGGAGAATCCGTGGAGGAAGATCGTGCGTTCCGCCATGCCGGGGAGGCTGGCGATGGACACATGTTCGCCTTCGAAGGTGAGCTCACTGTAGATTTCGTCGGTGAGCACCAGGAGATTATGCTTCCGAACCACGGCGGCGATTTCCTCCAGTTGGGACCGCGTCATGGTGCCACCCGTGGGATTCGTCGGGAAATTCAACATGAGCACTTTGCTGCGGGGAGTGACTGCAGCTTCAAGGGCAGCGGCGGTGACCGCGAAACCGTCTTCGGCCCGGCAGGCGACGGCCACCGGCTTGCCATGGGCCAACACAACGCTCGGGGAGTAACTCACGTAGCAAGGCTCGTGGTAGATCACCTCATCACCCGGATTGAGGACGGCGCGAAGGGCCAGATCGAGTGCTTCACTCACGCCCACCGTCACGATGATCTGGTTCTTTGGATCGTAGGAAACGTCAAAGGTCCGTGCGACATAGGCACTGATGGCTTCGCGGAGCCGCAGCAGACCCAGATTGGACGTGTACTGGGTGCGGCCACGTTCGAGGGCGTAAATGGCTGCCTCGCGGATGTGCCAGGGAGTGGCAAAGTCGGGTTCTCCCACGCCCAGGGAAATGACGCCCGGGGTGTTTTGAACGATGTCGAAGAAGTCGCGAATGCCAGAGCGGGGAATACCCGCGACGTGCTGGGCGACAAAGGATGCGGTGTCAGACATGGACAAGGAGGGGACGGCGGAAGAGCCAGTTCGTAGGAGAGGGATCCCACGAACCGTCTGCTTTCGCGTTGGCTTGGAGAATCAGCGGCGAAGCAGACGGGACACCCGCGCGGCGGCAGCTCGAGCCGGGGCGGCTGAGGCTGCGGCAAAGGAAACGAAGATCGCGCGATTCATTGTGTTCCCCCGTGGGTGCCGAAACGCCCGCCCGGAGTCAAGCGCGGGAATCAGGAGCGAGACGTTCGAGTACCTCTCGCCGGCGGGTCCGAGCGACCGTGAGTTCGATGCCCCGGCGGAGTTCGATGATTTGATCCCCGTGAGATTTGGTTCGCATGGCGCGGACGTGGCCGACGTTGACCAAGGCGAAACGGCTGATTCTGACGAATTGGGTTGGAGGAAGTCGGGTGGCCAGTGATCCCAGAGATTCAGTTACTCTCCAGGTTTGGCGGCCACACCAGACTTCACATTCGGCATTTCGGGCCACTGCGTACTCAATATCCTCCAGGGGAACCAGCACCGTGCGTCCCCCGAGGCGCAGAACGACTTTGGAGAGGGAAGGCGGATTGGGTCGGGGTGTCTGTGGGGACAGCAGGGAGGTCCAGTGGTGAGGTGCGTGTGGTTGGGCACGGCTGAGGGCCATGGTAAGGCGGGCTAGATCGAAGGGTTTGAGCAGATAGTCGACAGCTCCAGCGCGAAAGGCTTCCACCGCGTGATCGCCGCTCGCCGTAACGAAAATCACCTTTTGCGGAGTCACTTGTCCAAGTCGGGCGAGAACTTCGAATCCGTTAAGACCGGGTAGGCGAATATCGAGCAGAATCACGGCTGGCCGAAGAGCTGAAATCAAGGCCACCGCCTGAGGCCCAGTCCGTGCTTCTCCAATAAGTCGATAGCCCGGGAGGCGGGCCAGCATTCTCCGGAGTTTCTCCCGGGCCAAAGCTTCGTCATCTGCAATGATGACTTCGGCAGGAGGCGGAGTCATGGCCTGGCTGGTGCGACGTGAGGATGCGAGCGCGTGAGGTCAAAGGGCGAGACGGGGCGATGCAGTTCCCGCGCCTGGGCTTCGTTCTCCCGTAGCAAATAAGTTCGGTCTCGGAGCAAGCCGCGGAACTGTTGCTGGTTGCCGGATCCGGGCCAAGTGATCTGAACCGAATCGATCGTACTTGCCTGACCGAGACCGATCTCTTGTTGCAGGGGAGACGAGCCGAAACTTCCGCCACTGTTGACGGTTTTGAAAATCGAACGGGTCCCTTGGGGAGTGGCGACCGTGACGTGGATTCGGGCCCCCAGCGCGGCTCGGTTCGATCGGGTTCCTTCGAGTTTGAGCTTTAGCCAGTGGTTGGTGGAGCCGGGATTGAGAAAGAGACTGTTGCGATAACGGTCACCCGAAAAGGCCCCACCCATGACAATGTAGACATCCTGATCGCCATCCTCATCCAGATCGGCAAAAGCGACGCCATGGCCCTTTTGGAGATGGCCGAATCCTCCCGCAGTGGTGACCTCCTGGAAAAAGCGCCCTTCGGCGTTTCGGAACATCCGATTCGGAACCAAGGTGCTGAGGTCGGGGTTTCCGGTGCCCAGATAAAAATCGAGCCAGCCGTCGTTATCCAAATCGCCAAAGTTGGAACCCATGGTGAGACACACTCGATTGAGGCGGCTGGCCACGGTCACGTCTGCAAATGTTCCGTCCTGCTGATTGCGATAGAGCTTGGGTAGCGCTGCTTGGTGAGGTTGCCCGAGGTAGTCGGCGGCAACATCACCCACGTTTCGGATGGCGTAGCCGGAAACGAAGAGGTCCTCCCAGCCGTCGTTGTCGTAGTCGAAGAACCAGGTGGGGAAACTGATGACTCGATCACCCACTCCTGCGGCGCGGGAAATGTCGGAGAATTTCCACGCTCCCTCGGTTCCACCGTCGTTGCGCAACAATAGATTCGGTCCGTCTAGGCATGAGAGGAACAGGTCTGGTCGCCCGTCCCGATTGAAGTCGGCGCTTGCGACACCTTTGACGAATCGACGGATGGCGATCCCGGACGTCGCGGCACATTCCACAAACGTCCCGTCCCGCTGATTGTGAAACAACTCGGACGGATCGGGGTCTCTGGGATTCCCGGATTCGTTGCCCACAAAAAGATCCAGCCAACCGTCTCCATCATAATCGAACCAGACTGAGGTTTGGGTGGGATGGCGGCTGAGGAGTCCCGACGCCACAGTGACATCGACGAAAGTTCCATCGCCTCGGTTTTTGAGCAGTGAATTGGGAATACGGCCGGCGCCCCCCAACCACGCGCCCCGCAGGACCCAAATGTCCAGCCAACCGTCATTATTGTAGTCGGTCTGCTGGATGTTCAATCCTCCCACCAAACCGATGAGTCCAGCCGCTTCGGTTTGCTCCACGAAACGGCCACCACCTTCGTTTCGGAAGTATCGCAATTGACCGTTTGGCCCCCAAGACGAGGCCACGACATCCAGCCGTCCGTCGTTATTGAAGTCATCAATGATGCAGCCGCCGGCGAGGTCATCCACATCGAGTCCGACGGCCCCGGCCACGTCGGGGAAGCGGGGCAAGGGATATTCGGACGCGAAGGCGGAGGCGGGAATTCGCCAGCGTTCGGGGACTTGGTCGGGCCACTGACCGAGGGTCATGTAGGCCAGATTCAAGAGCCAACGTCCGCTGAGGTCGTTCGGCGACTGTTCCAAATGTTCGGTGAACAGTTTAATTGCGCCGCGGGAGCCTCGGGGCAGACGGTGAAACCCGCCGGTCTCCAGGGGAAACAGGCAAGATTCTGGGCGGTGATTCAGGAGGCAGTTCTCCTGTTCGCCGAGTCGCAGCAGCGTGAGAGCTTTTCGCAGACGCAGTTCAGCTTGGCTTTCGACAGACAGTTTTGCACCGCTTTGGGCAATCTGAGCTTCGACCGACTGAAACTCCTGAAAGGCTTCCTCCGAGTTTCCAGCATTGAGCAACTGAACGCCGAGGAAATAGCGGACTCGCGCCTGTTCGTGGAGATTCGTCATTCCCAGCACTCTTTGCTGCAGTTCCGTGACCAATCGGTCATTGAGGTACGCCATCGACCGCGGATCCGTGGTGTACTGAATTCTACTGAGTTCCCTCACCATGGCGGTCGTCCCCGGTTCCAGCTTCGGAGCAGCCTGGGAAGATTGGTCCGCAGCCAAAGTCACGGTGAGACAGAGGGTCAGTCCTGCGGTCACTGCCGCAAAGACATCGAAGGACCAGCTAAGCGTTGAAAACTGAGAGTTACGAAAGAACCAGCGCCACGGTCCGATGAGGACGTTTCTCGTCGGAAGCTTCGGTCGGTAGCTGGACTCCAAGCGCGCCCCAACCTGACTGGAGCGCTTCGCCTCCAAACTTGAGTGGTGGTTCAGGAGACATTCCATGAACCTCTAAAAGGTCGGATTTCGGTTAGGGGCGCCAGAGCGCAGGGACCAGCGTGGGGCTAAGTCTTGTGGACTGGTTCCAGGAAGGGGCCAGCGGCAAAAAAAACGCCGGTCGCAAGGACCGGCGCAGTCGGGCTTCAACCAGGAAATCTCAGCGAACTGGCGTCATGGTGATATTGACGTTGTTGGTCGGAGAACCGCGGGTGAGAACCATGTAACCGTTGCTCTTGAGTAGAACCATCCCTTGAGGGTCGGTCACCCGGGCTACGAGGGAATACCGGTTGTCGGATTCCACTTCGGCGGGATTGAACGTAATGGTGAAGGGAACGGGTGAACCCTTGCTGAAGTTAAGGATGTCATTGGCCAAGACATCGACGGTCCCGGTCAGGAGCGTGTTCTCCACCAAGAATACCGCCAGGGAAGCGTCGTCGGGAATCTTGCCGGGGAAGGTGACGGTGCCGCTCAGGGTGGCTTTGGGCGTGGTCGATTCGTGGTGGGAGTGGGCGCAGCCGAGGGGTAGGGCGGCCAGAATAAGGAATCCGATAAGCGCGTAGATTCGTTTCATAATGCGGCGGGAGGAAAGCGGAGCAGGACGGTCGTCGCAATAGTGAAGTTGACTGTCATTGGATGGGCTCGGATGGGCTCAATAAGCACGGCGAGGGGTCTTGCTTGGTCCGCGGCACCGTTGCTGGCATGGTCGTCGGAATGGCGGTGATCGAAGTTTCGGGTTTGTCCAAGCAGTTCCGCAGTCCCAAGAAGGCTCCCGGTCTGGGTGGAGCCTTGCGTGGTCTGTTTCGGCGGGAGTTCCAGACCGTCACGGCGGTCAAAGACATCAATTTTCGGGTTGAAGAAGGCGAATTCGTGGGATTTTTGGGGCCGAATGGGGCAGGGAAGACCACGACATTGAAAATGTTGGCGGGCCTGCTGTTCCCAACTGGAGGCACGGCCAGTGTGCTGGGGCACGTCCCCTGGAAACGCGAGGATGGGTATCGCCGGCAATTCGCGCTGCTATTGGGTCAGAAAAATCAGCTGTGGTGGGACCTTCCCGCCCAAGAGTCCCTCGAACTAAACGCGCGCATCTACGGCCTGCCTCAAGCGCAGTTCAAGCGCACGGTGGGGGAGTTGAGCGAATTGCTGAACGTGCGTGACAAGCTGTCGACTGCCGTGCGGGAATTGTCTCTTGGGGAGCGAATGAAGTGTGAGTTGATCGCTGCCTTATTGCATCAACCCAAGGTGCTCTTTCTGGACGAACCCACGATCGGGCTTGATGTGATTTCGTCCCGGATTGTCCGCGATTTCTTGCGGCAGCACAACCAGACCCGCAAGACCACCATCCTTTTGACCAGTCACTACATGGCCGACATCCAGGAACTGTGCGAACGGGTGATCATCATCGACCACGGAACGCTCTTTTTCGATGGCCGGCTGGAGGACATCGTCGGTCGGTTGGCGGGACACAAGGTCGTCACTCTCCGATTTGAACCGAGTGAAGTGACCGAACGGTGTGTTCCGAGCCGGTATGGCGAAGTAGTGGAGCAGGCGCCGGGGACCCTGAAGCTGAAGGTTCCCCGCGACCGCGTCATCGCTTCGGTGAAGGCCTTGTTGGATGAGATTCCAGTGAAGGATTTCAGTGTCGAAGAAGTGCCGATTGAGGAGGTCATTCGGAATCTGTTTCAGCGGGGTGATCAGGGAGCATCAACGCTGGCGGAAGAGTCGCGAACAGGGAGGAATTCCAAGTGAAGATCAGGCCAGCCGCTGCGTCTAATCGGTGAGCTTGTGAAAAATTTCACGAAGGCGCTTGACCCTCGTGCAGACGTGTTTAGTTTGCGCCCGATTTTCACAGGATCTGTTTCCAATTACCTCATGAACTCGATGCTCAAAATGGCCGCTGCGGTTGCTGCAGCGGCGCTTCCTCTCACCGCGGCTGAAGTCACTGGCAAAGTAACTCTGAAGGGGACCCCTCCTCCGGCCAACATCATTGCTGCGGTCAAGGCCGACGCGAACTGCGGTAAAGTCGCCAAGGGCGACGCCAAGACGCGAACCTATGTCGTGGGTGCGGATGGTGGTCTGGCCAACACGATCGTTTACATCAAGAAGGGTCTGGAAGGGAAAACGTTCCCTGTTCCGTCCACCAAGCCGGAGATTGATCAAGCGGGCTGCATGTATCAGCCATATGTGGCAGCGGTGATGGTGGGCCAGAAATTCGACGTCAAGAACTCCGACCCGTTCATGCACAACGTGAACGCCACCCCGAAGATCAACAAAGGGTTCAACTTTGCCCAAGCCTCCCAGGGGCAGGTGAACGAGAAGGTGTTCGACAAGGCAGAGATGGGAATTCGGTTCGCCTGCAATGTGCATCCCTGGATGATTGCGTACGTGAGTGTGATGGAGAATCCCTTCTTCGTCGTGACCGATGACAAGGGCACGTTTGCCATCAAGGGCGATCTGCCGGATGGCAAGTACACGCTCGAAGCGTTCCATCAGAAGGCCGGCGCGTTGACCCAAGAGATTGAGGTCAAGGGCGGCAAGGCCACGACGGACTTCGCGTTCGACGTAAAATAATCCAAGGGTAGGCATGGAGCCGGGGAGCCGCAGAGGTAGCCCCGGTTTTCTTTTGGATCCCATGAAGTACTCCGCATCCCGCTTTGGTTTCGCCGCCTTTACGGCGCTTGCGACCTTGGGATTGGTCTGCATGGGTGGCTTGGTGACCAGCAAGGGTGTCGGAATGGCGGTCCCGGACTGGCCGACGAGCTTTGGGTACAACATGTTTGCGCTGCCGGTGGCGCAGTGGTTCCACGGTGGCGTTTTTGATGAACACACCCACCGTTTGTGGGCTTCAACGGTGGGATTGCTGGTGGTGTTACTGACCCGCTGGTTGGGAGGCCAGGAATCCCGGCGTCCTTTGGCTCTCATTGGGGCGGCAGAAGTGGTGGGAGGTTTGTGCCTCCTTTTGCTGGGGCCGGATTGGAAGGGAGCCGGACATTTCCTGGCGGGAATTGGTGGCGTGGTCTTGCTGTCAGCCGCGATTTGGGTGCGGGTTCCTCGGGCGGAGGGAATTCTCCCGCAACTTGGTTGGGCCGCCTTCTGGTTGGTTCAACTCCAGGGATTACTGGGTGGTTTGCGAGTTGTTTTGGATAAGGCGCTGGTCGGGAACGTGACTCTGGGCATGGTTTTCGGGATGATCCACGGCTGTTTAGGGCAAATGTTCTTCGTCCTTCTTGGAGTTATCGCCCTGATGTGTTCGCGGGCGTGGATTGCATGGAGCGAGGAGCGCCAGGTTTCACCGGAGACATCGCAGGTTCAGCCGTGGCTTTGGGCGGGTGCAGCGCTGGTGGTCTTGCAGCTTCTTTTGGGGGCCGGCATGAGGCATCAGCATGCCGGATTGGCGATCACCGATTTCCCTCTGGCCTACGGGCAGATCTGGCCGGCGACTGATCCGGAATCGATGCTGCGGTACAATCAGCTCCGTACCCATGAATCCACGGTGACCGATTTCCAGATCCACCTTCAAATGGTTCATCGGATCGGCGCTGTAATGGCATTGGTGGTCATTCTGACCGCAGCATGTCAGGTTTGGCGGCGGTTGGGTTGGGATTCACCCCTGGGGAAGGGGGCGGCCATTTGGGCAGGTTTGGTTTTGATGCAATTCATGTTGGGCATGTTCACTGTTTGGACCAACAAGGCGGCGGATGTGGCCACGGCCCATGTGGCGGGTGGAGCGCTCCTTCTTCTTGTGGGTACGTTGTTGATTCTTATCGCGCGAAAACTCAGTGTGCCGTCTTGGACGGCAATTCCGGTTGAACCGGTTCGGGCGTTTGCCCGTCCGGCCGTCCATTGATTGAAGTGAAGGCCACCGCATCCACGCTCACCGCCGATGAAGAACTGCTCCGAGACAAGAGCGTGTTCTCGATCGCGAGCGAATTAATCAAAGCGCGGCTGACGCTGCTGGTGGTGCTGACCACCGTGGTCGGGTTTTATTTAGGGTCCCAGACACCGGTAGATTTTGGGTTGTTGCTTAACGTTTCCCTAGGGACAGCTCTTTTGGCCGCCGGTGCGGCGGTGTTGAATCAATTGGTGGAGCGGGAATTCGACGCGCGAATGAAGCGTACGGCCGACCGTCCGATTCCGTCGGGTCGGATTACGCCGACGACCGCCCTTCTGATCGGAGCCGTATTGAGTTTGGCGGGCCTGACGTGGCTGTTGTTCCGGGTTAATCCGCTTACGGCGATTCTGGGGGCGGCCACGTGGATGAGTTACGTCGCCCTGTACACGCCGCTCAAGCGATTGACGGTGTTGAATACCCTGGTCGGCGCTGTTCCGGGAGCGCTTCCGCCGTTAATGGGTTGGTCGGCAGCGACCAACAGCGTGTCGGCTCCAGGTTGGGCTCTGTTTGGAGTCTTGTTCTTTTGGCAACTCCCCCATTTTATGGCGATCGCTTGGCTGTACCGCGAAGACTACGCGGGTGCGGGTTTCAAGATGCTTTCGGGGGTGGATCCGGAAGGGCACCGCACGGCCGCGTCGGCCGTCCGCAATACCCTAGCCTTGCTTGGGGTCAGTCTGTTTCCGTTCGTGTTTGGGATTGTGGGTAAAATTTATTTGGTGGGGGCACTGATTCTCGGATTCAGCTTCCTCGCGTTTGCGATCGTCTTTGCCCAAACCCTGACCGCCCGCGCCGCGCGCCGCCTGTTTTTCGCCAGTATTCTCTACTTACCCCTATTGTTGGGACTTTTGGTTGCCGACAAAAAGACCTCGCCATTGACATCCCGAGGGTCTCCCGCGTCAGATTCTGCCGGGTTGGCCGCGCAGGGGTTGTCGCGGGCCTCTGTTTTTCCGAATTGAGTTGAGTGATTGAAGTATATGCAGACCGCCACCTCCCATTCCTCGACCGGCCACGGTCAGGCGCATGATGCGCACCATCACGAGCCGGGCTTTTTCCAGAAGTACATTTTTTCGACCGACCACAAGATGATCGGCGTTCAATACGCGCTGACATCCCTCGCCTTTTTGTTCTTCGGCTTTCTGCTGATGATGGCGATGCGGTGGCAGTTGGCGTATCCGGGAAGAGCGATTCCGGTCGTCGGTGGGTTGTTCGAGAAGGTGCTGGGTTCCGACATGGCTCAAGGCGGAGTCATGCAGGCCGACCTCTACAATTCCTTTGGGGCCATGCACGGAACCATCATGGTGTTCCTCGCGATTGTGCCTCTCGCCTTCGGTGCCTTTGGAAATTATGTCACCCCGTTGCAAATTGGCGCGCCCGACATGGCCTTCCCTCGGCTGAACATGGCCAGCTTCCATCTGTATTTTGTCGGCGGCGTGGTGATGATGGCGAGCTTCTTCATCCCGGGTGGAGCTGCAAAATCGGGTTGGACCAGTTACTCCCCGCTGGCGACGTTGGCCGATCCCGTCAATCTCATCGACGGTCAGACGTTGTGGCTAATCGGCATGGTGCTGCTGATCACCTCTTCGCTCCTGGGAGCGGTCAATTTCATTACGACCATCATTCAATTGCGTGCGAAGGGAATGACCTGGATGCGGCTGCCCTTCTTTGTCTGGGCTCAGTTCGTGACTGCGTTCCTGCTGCTGCTCGCCTTTCCTCCGCTCGAAGCGGCCGGTTTGATGCAGCTGGCGGACAATGTTCTTCATACCTCGTTCTTCCTGCCTTCAGGTTTGGTGACTAGCGGCGGCCCGGTTCCGGTCTCGGGTGGTGGCAGCCCGCTGCTGTGGCAGCATCTGTTCTGGTTCCTCGCTCATCCGGAAGTGTACGTGTTGATTCTGCCGGCGATGGGCGTGGTTGCTGAGATCATCGCCAACAACACCCGCAAGCCGCTGTGGGGTTACCGCTCGCTGGTGTACGCCGCTCTGGCGATCGGGTTCCTCGCCTTCATCGTCTGGGCGCATCACATGTACATGACGGGCATGGGAACGAAGATTGCGACCTTCTTCCAGACCACCACGATGATGATTTCGATTCCGTCAGTCATCATTTTGACGGCGCTGTTCATCTCTCTCTGGGGTGGTTCGATTCGGATCAATACGCCAATGCTGTTCGCCTTGGCCTTTCTTCCGATGTTCGGAATCGGCGGTCTTACGGGCCTGCCACTGGGTTTGAACGCCACGGACCTCTACCTGCACGATTCCTACTACGTCATTGCCCACTTCCACTACGTCGTAGCGCCCGGGACGATCTTCGGTCTCTTCGCTGGCGTGTACTACTGGTATCCCAAAATCACTGGTCGAATGATGAACGAGGTCCTTGGGAAGATTCATTTCTGGGGTTCTTTGGTGTGCATGAACCTGATTTTCGCGCCGATGTTCATTCAAGGCATCCGGGGCATGAGTCGGCGTATGTACGATGGTGGCGCCACCTACTTCCAGGATGGAGCCGGTGCTGATCCGGGGATTCTGAACCTTAACATCTCCATCACCCACGCGGCCTTTGGTCTGGCCCTGTTCCAGATGCCGTTCATCTTCAACTTCTTCTGGAGCATCAACAACGGCAAGAAAGTGACGTCCGACAATCCCTGGGAGGCAACGACCTTGGAATGGCAGACGCCGACTCCGCCGCCGCATGGCAATTTCGAAACCGAGCCTGTCGTTTATCGCGGCCCCTACGAATACAGCGTTCCCGGAGCCAAGAAGGACTTCACTCCGCAAGGTCAACCGGGCTGATCTGAATCCAGTTCACGTCTTAACTGCTCCGTACTGTTTTCCATGGAAATTCCCTACACGGTCAAACCCCGTCCGGATACCGGGCTCTATAACGCGAAGGTCGGCATCTGGCTGTTCCTCGCTTCGGAAGTGATGCTCTTCGGCGCCTTCTTTTCGGCGTACATTCTCTTGCGCGTCACGGCCGACCACGGCTTCTGGCCGGATGTGGCCACCGGTTGGCCCCACGGTTTGCTCAACATTCCCATCGGCACCTTCAACACGGCGGTGCTGATCAGTTCCTCGGTCACCGTGGTGATGGCGTGGATGGCGCTCCGGGAGAACAATTTCCCGAAGTTCCGTAACTTCATGATCTTTACGGTCATTTGTGCACTGGGCTTCTTGGTGATCAAGACGTTCGAGTACAAGGAGAAGTTCGGTCACTACGTGATCCGGTTGAACGATGGCAAGGCCCTGACGGGGCACTTGGATGTAAACGGAAAATCCCCGTTGTTCTGGACTTTGGATACGGTGAAGGAGAAGGGATTGGAGAGTTTGAAGGTTCAGGTCGACATCCCAAACAAGTATCGGTTTCCGGTCGGGATGCATGTTCCCGAGGAGACACACCGCGCGCATGCCGAGGGTCGGCATCATGACGACCGGGAAATCAAGGTTGCGGACATCGAGAGCTTGAAGGCCTTCATTCCCTCAACGCATCCCTTCTTTGCCATCTATTTCACGATGACCTTCCTGCACGGTTTACACGTGCTCGGCGGAGCAATCGTTCTGGCGTACTTTGCCTTTGTGGGCACCAAGCTCTGGAAGACCAGTCCGGAGCAGTTCACCAACCGGATCGAAGTGGGTGGCCTGTTTTGGCACTTCGTTGACCTCGTTTGGATCTTCCTCTTCCCTGTCGTCTATCTGCTCTGAAGCTTTTCGAACCATGAGTCACTCCAATCATAATTCCTCCTCGGCGGCTCCGGCGCACGACAGCCACGATGACGCAGCGCACAAGAAGGTTTATTGGGCCGTTGGTGCGGCCTTGTTAATCGGAACTCTGATTACCGTGTTGGCGCGGGAATGGGAGTTTAGCAGCGTCGCGCTCACCATTGCCGTGGCCCTGTTTGTGGCCAGTGTGAAGGCGTTTTTGGTCTGCGGTTATTTCATGCACCTTCTGTCCGAAAAGAAGGTCATTTACCTGACCATGGCGACCACGCTGGCGTTCGCTATTGGCATGGTGGGCCTGATTCTTTGGAGCGAAAAGGATCCGGTTACGGGAACCGTTCCAAGAACCACTTATGTCCCTTAAAGCCTTTCACATCGTATTCGTGACGGTTTCGGTGCTACTGATGTTCGTGGTGGCCGGATGGAACTTCGGCAACTACCGCGACAGTGGGACTTCGATGGATCTCGTTTGGGGCGTCGTTTCGCTCCTGGCGGCTGCCGTTTTGATGATTTACGGCAAGCTGTTTCTCCGGAAATTCAAAAACGTGAGCTACCTGTGAAACGTCTCCTGATCTTGGCGTTGGTTGCGGCCTGTTCCCAAGCTTCGGTTCTGGGATGCGCGGCCTGTTTCGGTAAGTCCGATTCGGCCATGGCCTACGGCATGAACGCCGGGATCATGACACTTCTGGTGGTGATCCTCTCCATGCTGTCACTGATCGTCTCTTTCTTCGTTTTCATCATCCGCCGGGCGACTCGCCTGGAGACCGCTTCCGACCTCAATCCCCCGTCTGTTTCCACGTAATCTTTTCGTCTGACGTTCTCATGAGCATCTGGAATTATCTGCTCCCTCCTCCGAATGCCTCCGCTCAAGGAAAAGCGGTGGACGAACTCATGTTGTACATCCACCTGCTGATGCTGGTGTTGTTCGTCGGTTGGTTGGCGTACTTTCTCTACACCGTTTTTCGATTCCGGAAGGCGAAAAACCCGAAGGCGGACCATGTGGGCGCCCGGTCCCATTTTTCGACCTATGCCGAAATCGGCATCGCTGCGGTCGAAGTGCTGTTGCTGTTGGGCTTTGCGGTTCCGTTGTGGGCCAAGGCGGTCGATCAGTTTCCGGTGAGAACGGGGAATCCTCAAACGGACCCGATCGAAATCCAGATCATGGGGCAGCAGTTTGCATGGAATGCTCACTTTGCGGGTCCGGATGACAAATGGGGCAAGCAAGACATGAAGGAGGCTTCGGCCAACAACCCGTTCGGCTTGGTTGGTTCTGATCCGGATGCCAAAGACGATGTCACCTGTCTCCGGGAACCGTTCCGAGTGCCGGTGAACCGCGACATCATTTGCCGGATTTCTTCGATGGATGTCATTCACAGCTTCAAGCTGCCCCGGATGCGGGTAACCCAAGACGCGATCCCGGGCATGACGATCCCCATTCATTTTCGACCGGTGGAGAAGGGTTCTTACATCATCATTTGTGCCCAGCTCTGCGGTAACCTGCATTCCACGATGAAGGGTGAGTTTATGGTGGTGGATCAAGCGGAGTACGACACTTGGTTCGCAGAGAAGGCCAAGGCGGGCGGTGCCGGTGCTTCCTTCGAGTGATTTTGCTGAAATAGCGGTCTTCGGGATGGTCCCGTGGACCCGAGACAACGGACGCCAGAACCTCTGGCGTCCGTTTTTCGTTGGGGCCTGAGTTGAGGATGAGGTTGGACGGAGTCTCGACTCGGCCCGACGACATTCTACACTCGGCCTACACCATGAACGCTCGAGTGTTTCTTCCTTGGGTTTGTCTTGTTCCCTGGGCCTTGACCGCCGCAGAGCCCAAGCCGGTGGATGTGTCCAAGCTGCCCCTTCCAGTGGCGCGACCGGTCGATTTCGTCCAAGACGTTTATCCCATCTTCAAGGAGTCGTGCATCTCTTGTCACGGGCCGGAAAAACAAAAGGGCAAGTACCGGATGGACACCCGGGAGGCGACATTCAAAGACACCGATTACGGCCCGACGGTGGTGCCCGGGAAGAGCGAGCAGAGCTCCATGATTCATATGGTGGCGGGGTTGGTGGATGAGATGCTGATGCCGCCTCCCAGTGATAAGCCGGGACAGTCGGAGCCTCTGACAAAAGAACAGATCGGAATTCTGCGGGCTTGGATTGATCAGGGTGCCAAGTGGCCGGACGGACCGGTGGATGTGGAAAAGGCCGTTACCTTTGCTCAGGACATTCAGCCCATCTTTCAAGCGGCCTGCGCCTCCTGCCACGGCGCCAATTCACCACAGGGTTCCTTTAATGCAGTGACGTTGGTGACTGTGCTCAAGGGGGGGGAGAATTATGGCGCGGTGGTGGTTCCAGGCGACGCCAAGAAGAGTTCCCTGATCACCATCATTTCCGGATTGGACGAGGATTTGCCGCAGTCCGAGAAACACAAACTCCCGGCCAAGCAGGTTGACTTGGTGAAACGTTGGATTTCCCAAGGTGCAAAGTAGTCGGCCGCTTCACTTTGGTCTGGTAGCAGTGGCCTCCTCCTTTTTCTTTAGCCTTACCATTCAACTTTGATTGCCAAGTAGAGGGTTCACCAGAACGGTTCAACTGTGCTTCCGAAGCCGCCTATGACTCCTAAATCCCCGACTTGGTCCCGACGAGGTTTTCTCTCCACCACAGCCACGGTGGTTCCGGCTCTTACTTTGGTGGGTGGGCCGGCTTTGGCTCAGGCAACACCCGAGATGGCTGCTGACAAACTGGTCAAGCCGCCCGAGGGGAAGCCGCTGCTGCTGTCCTGCAAATTGGGGATGATCACCGGGGAATCAGGCGGCAAGAAATTGTCCCTGTCCGATCGACTGAGCCTCGCTGGGGAAGCCGGGTTCGATGGGGTCGATTTGGATCAGGCTGCTGACTACACGCCAGAGCAGGCGCGAGCCGCAGTGCGGCAGTCCGGGGTTTTTGTCCACAACGCCATCAATCACGCGCACTGGCAGAAACGTCTGACGAGTCCGAAGGACGAGGATCGCGCGCAAGGTCGGGCCAACATCGAACACTGCATCCGGGTCTCCCATGCCGCCGGGGGAAGCGGTGTCTTGATTGTGGTTGGAAGTGGCGGTGACGGCCCGGCGGAGGTGATTGAGGAGCGAGCGCGCACCGAGATTCGCAAGATGCTTCCGCTCGCGGCGGTGTACGGACAGCCCATCCTGTTCGAGAACGTGTGGAACCAAATGTTCTATGACCACAACGGGAAGCCAGAGCAGGGACCGGAGCAGTTCATCCGGTTCGTGGATAGCTTCCGAAGTCCGTGGGTGGGCATGTACTACGACATTGGCAATCACTGGAAGTACGGCCAGCCCGGCGAATGGATTCGGTCTTTTGGTCCGCGGTGCGTCAAACTCGACGTCAAAGGATTTAGTCGCGCCAAGAACCAGTTCGTGGACATCACCAGCCCGGAGGATGACCTGCCTTGGGATCAAGTCCGCAAAGCGCTTGCCGATATCCAATTCTCCGGTTGGGCCACGGCGGAAGTGGGCGGCGGTGATTTGGCCCGGCTAAAGGTTGTGCGGGAGCAAATGCAACGCGCCTTCGGACTCTGAGTTGATTCACGTCAAGCAGGACGAACCCGGAAAAACTCGCGGGACTGCGAGGTCGGGAACGTCACTGCTTGCGGATTGGACGTGGCGGTCAGGGTCAGGGCCGGGCTCCAGGTGAGGAAATCCACCGTTCGCTCCACGAAATACGCCTGACCCGGAGCCGCCTCCCAACGCAGATGAAGTTGGCCGTCTTCGAGGCGAACCTCATCGATCAAGAGCGCTTCCCCGGGAGTCACGGTAAACTCCCATCGATTGGAGAGCTCCCGGGTTGGGTTCGTGGCGATTAGCACCACGAAGTAGTTCCCCGGAGGGAGTGAGCCTGCGGGAACCAGGACTTCTCCGGAGCCCTTCCCGGAGATGTCCCGAGCGATCACGGGTTCCTGGGTGGTTGGAGATTGCCCTTGGCGAAAGACGGCGAGGCGGTCCTGAACGACTCCCCGAGCCTGCGAAAACTGGACGGCAAACCCTTCACCAGCGGCAATTCGGCTGGAGGTCATCGAAACGGATGACACCACTTTGCCCACCGTGAAGGGAAGCCGATGGCTGATTTCCTGGTAGCCATCGTTGATAAAGAAGGCCGCCCAATAGTGACCTTTGGCCAGCCCGTTGAATTCCCGAGACCCATTGGTGGTGTTCGCGTACTTCCACTGAACCGAGCCCTGGGTGCCGGGCACGTCGTCGGGCCGGTAGATTCCAATCCAGTCCGTCTCCGCTCCGGGGGCATCCTCAAACTGGATTCGAACCGGGCTGCCTTCCGGGAGGTTGGTGGTGGCCAACGTCAAGCTGACCCTTCGACCCACATAGAACGGAACACGAGGCGCCACTTCGGTGTAGCCGTCATTGGTGAAGAACGCGGCGAACCATTCGCCGACGTCCAGATCTGTCGATAACGCCAGGGTTCCGGTGGATCCCGTGACATAACCCCACGTGGTCGACGGAGTCGGACCAGGAGTTTGCCCCTTGCGGTAAATGCCAATCCAATCGGTGGCCAGACCGGGACCTTGCTCATATCGGATGGACAGATCCTCACCGGGAGCGAACACCGACTTTTCCAGACTGATCCGTGGCTCTCGGAAGGTGCTGCCGGTGATTTCAAAGGCGAGGGCTTCCGACCAGGGAGACCACTGGGCGTTGGAGTCCCGATGCCGAACGCGGGCGAAGTATCGTCCATCCACAAGGCCCGAGGTGATGGGGAATCGCAGCAAGTCCAGACCCGCGTGGACATCCACCGGCTCGTACCGGGGAGCACCCGTGTCGCCAAAGAGACTTTCAAAATCCCGGATGCGGTCGATTCGCAAGTCGGCGAAGGCGGCATCGGCGGCGACCTGGAACCAGGTGCTGTTCAATTGTTCCTGGGTCGTCGTGGTGAAGGGGGACGAAACCAGTTCCAACGGCGGGGTAACGGGGGCACTGAACCGCGAGGTCAAGGACGGGCGCTCAGGGGAGGCCAAACCCAGATACCGATGGAACGAATCAATGAGCCGGCTGTGGTAGTTCCAACGGGTGGATTCGGGGAGCTTCACATTGGCTTCGGCGAAACACCGGACCTCGAGTCGCCGGTTGGCCAGATCAAATTCGAGCAACTGCCACGCCCAGTTGGCGATGGTCTTCTGCACATCGTCAAAATTGGTCTCGGTGGACTGCCCCCAGAATTGATCCCAGGCCGTGCCTCCGGAAATGAGGTGGTAGATCGGCCATTCACGGGTCTGTCCCCGGGCATACAAGTGATGGTGCGCCCCGATGTTCAGGACATGTTTCTCCGTCTCCGCCAGCATTGGCATGATCTCACTGCGAAACCATCCGGAGATATCGCCGACATACTGTTCCGCCTGATAGGGACGGTGGACCGCACTGACGCACAAATCGGTGGTGGAGTCCTGTTTCAGCGCATCCACGACGGACCGCAGCCAGTCCCGTTGTTCCGGACCCGGGTGTTCGCTGCTGGAATGAATGAAGGCGATGTTGGCCAGTTGGTAGGCGTAGTAGGCATCCCCGTCGCGCCCGGAAACTCCGGCGTAACGAACATCGTCGTAGCGGAACAGACGTCGGTACCGGGCCAACCCAGTGTCCTGGTAGGTTTCATGATTTCCGACCGTCGTCATGATCGGCAAGTAGGGAGACACCAGACCACACTGCTTGAAGTGGAGATCCCGATACTGTTCCCAGGTGCCCACATCGACCTGGTCTCCGGGCATCAGAATGAAATCCACAGCTTCCTCGATGGGAACCCCAAAAAGGGATTCAATCTTGGCCTTGGCGCAGGCGATCAGGCGCTCATAGCGATTCTCTCCAATGATTTGATTGTCGCCCATGACGAGCACCCGGACCCGGCCTGATTTCGTTCCGGGAAGGGGAGGTGTGCGAAAGCGGAACACGTCGGATGTCGTGGAGCCGTGGCGGACGCGGTAGTAGTAGTAGGTTGCGGGTGAGAGTCGGGTGAGCTGGGCGATTTGGTAGTGATATCCCGGGGCGACGGTGTCGAGGGTGGTGTCCTGACCCTGGGTCAGAGCCTCGGCAGTGATCCCCCATTCGACGCGCCCAGGGGAAGCGCTGGGACTAAACCAGGACACCCACATGGCATCCGGCCGGACGCCGTGCAGATAGGGTCGGATTCCCTGGGGGATTCCCTGATAATCGGAGGGGAAACCCACGGCTCGGGTGGCCAGCGCCAGTCCTCCGAGACCAGAGAGGCGAAGGAATTCAGAACGGGTCATGAGGCGATGCGACTTATTGACAGGCGGGACAGAGCACCTGCGGCTTGCTGGAAACTGCCCGAAGTCTGCGACAAATCCAAAGAAGGATCCGGCCCACTGGGGAGGTCTGGAAAGACGGGTCGGCCGGGATGGTCGGACGCTCCGAGAGACGGCGTGACGATTGGACGTGGTCGGGACATGCTGCGGGCATGTCACACCGCGTCGAGATGACGGCCCAAGAGCGTCGGGCCGGTTGGGTGCCCTTTGGATTGGGGCAGACCAAACCGCAGCATTTCCGGGACATGTTGCGGGTGGTTTGGAAGAACCGCGACAACTTGGGCTACGCTTGGAACGTAATCTCCCGGGGAGTTTGTGATGGGTGTGCCTTGGGCGTTGCGGGACTGCATGACTGGACCATCCCGGGAGTTCACCTGTGCATGACGCGGCTAAATCTGCTGCGTCTGAACACGATGCCGGAACTGGATCCAGCCTTACTGGCGGATGTCTCGAAGCTGAAGTCCTATTCCAACGAACAGCTGCGGGAATTGGGCCGCTTACCATATCCGATGGTCCGCGAACCCGGGCAGGCTGGCTTTCGACGAATCAGTTGGGACGAAGTCAATCAGCGGCTGGGAACGCGCCTGCGAACCATCGACCCGAATCGGATGGCGTTCTTTGTGACGGCCCGGGGGGTCACCAATGAAGTTTACTATGTGTCGCAGAAAGTGGCCCGTTTTCTCGGGACCAATCACGTCGACAATGCCGCGCGGCTTTGTCATGCGCCCAGCACGGGCGCGATGAAGCATGCTATCGGCTACGCGGCCAGTACGTGCAGTTACAAGGACTGGTATGGGACGGATCTGATCGTCTTCTTTGGGGCCAATCCCGCCAACGATCAGCCCGTGACCACCAAGTATCTGCACGAGGCCAAGCAGCTGGGAACCAAAGTGGTCCTGGTGAATCCCTATTTGGAACCCGGGATGCGCAAGTATTGGGTTCCCAGCAGTACCCAGAGTGCCTTGTTCGGAACCGACATTGCCGATTGGTGGTTCCCGGTCACTCAGGGTGGAGACATTCCGTTTCTCTATGCCGTGCTCAAGGTGTTGATCGAACGGAAGTGGGTGAATGAGGAATTCCTGCAACAGCACTCTGCCGACTGGGCCGAGTTCAAAGCGCACTGTGCCACTTTGGAATTCGAGCCGTTGGTGCGGAGTTCCGGATTGAGCCGGGAAGCCATCGAAGAGTTTGCCGAGTTGCTGCACCGCTCCCGGAATGCGGTGTTCGTATGGAGCATGGGCATCACCCAGCACGTGTATGGCGGGGACGCAGTGTCCATGGTGCTGAATCTGGGATTGGCCCGCGGCTATGTCGGCCGACCCAAGAATGGTCTGATGCCCATCCGCGGGCACAGTTCGGTTCAGGGTGGGGCTGAAATGGGCTGCTACTCCACGGCGTTGCCCGGAGGAAAGTCGATCACACCAGAGAACGTGGCGGAGTTGTCGCGACAGTACGGATTCCCGATTCCGGATCGCCCGGGAATCAATTCCGTGGAAATGGTCGAAGCGGCGGCGGCGGGAGAATTGGACGTGCTCTACTGTCTCGGAGGAAACTTCCTCCGGACCCTTCCCGAACCTGACGCGGTGGCGACGGCCTTGGAACGGGTTCCGGTGCGTGTGCATCAAGACATCATCCTGACCGATCAGATGTTTCTGGAAGCTCGGGAGGCGGTGTATTTGCTGCCGGCGAAAACGCGGTATGAACAGGATGGGGGTGGTATCGAGACGACAACCGAGCGTCGCGTGGCGTTTTCGCCGGAGATTCCCCGTCAGGTGGGTGAGGCCAAGGCCGAGTGGCGCATTCTGCGGGATCTGGCGGCGGCGGCGTGGCCGGAACGGGCCCATTTGCTGGGCTGCGAATCGGGTCCCGCCATTCGCGAGGAGATTGCCCGGATCGTTCCGTTCTATGCCGGCTGTGAAAAGCTCACGAAAACCGGCGATGCCATTCAGTGGGGAGGCGAACGGTTGTGTGACGAAGGCCGCTTTGCCACGGCAGATGGAAAGGCCCATTTCAAGGTGGTCGCATTGCCGGCGCGGGCCGTTCGTCCCGATTTGAACCCGGGGGAGACCGGGAACGCCGAAACGCGTTCGTTTGTCGTGTCCACGCGTCGGGGGAAACAGTTCAACACCCTGATCTATGCCGAAGTTGATCCGCTCACCGGCGCCCCTCGGGATGCCATTTTCATGAATCCCGAGGACGCCCGCTCGCTGGGATTGGTGAAGGGCGACCGCGTGACCCTGGTGAATCGGACGGGGCGGTATTGCGGCCTGGTCTTCCCAGTGGCTCTGGCGCCGGGGAACCTGCAGGTCCACTGGCCGGAGGGAAATGTGCTCCTGCCCAAGGGCGTGGTGGATCCCACGGCGGGGGTACCCGATTACAATGCGGAGGTTCGGGTGGAACGTGGTTGAAGGCTTCGGGCGAAGGTTGGCTGTTCGCTTGTTTCAGGTGGCGCCCTCCGTACTCTCACGCTCATGTCGTCTTCGGTTCGGGTGCGCTTTGCACCTTCTCCCACGGGCTATCTCCACATTGGCGGAGCCCGCACAGCCTTGTTCAATTGGCTCTTTGCCCGCCATCACGGCGGCACGTTTTTGCTACGCGTCGAAGACACGGATACGGCGCGGAACACTCAGGCCGCAGTGGATGTCATCGTTCAGGGATTGCGGTGGCTGGGTTTGGTTTGGGATGAAGGTCCGGTGACCAGCGATCCGGATGGCCCCAGTCGGGGCGACCGTGGGCCGTACTTCCAGAGCCGTCGGGGTGAGATTTATCAGCGGCGATTGCAGGAACTGCGGGACCGGGGATTGGCGTATGACCGCGATGGCGCCGTGTACTTTCGAATGACTCGCGAGCCGATCACGATTCCCGACCTCATTGTCGGCGACATCGTGCGTCCGTTGACGGATCGCGAGCAGGCGGATCCGGATTGGGTGTTGTGGCGGAGCGACGGGCAGCCGGTTTTTCATTTCGTGAATGTGGTGGATGACCTGGAGATGAGCATTACCCACGTTATCCGCGGCGAGGATCACATCAGCAACACCGCAAAACATCTGGCCTTGTTCAAGGCGTTCGGGGTCGAGCCGCCGAAGTACGGGCACATGCCGCTGATCCTCAACGAGGATGGCACCAAGATGAGCAAGCGGGACCGAGGCGCGGTGGTGACGAACTACCAGGACGACGGCTTTTTGCCGGAGGCGGTGGTCAATTACCTCTCCCTGCTGGGATGGTCCCCGGCGGATGGGCAGGAGCTTTTGACGGTGGCGGAACTGGTGAGTCGGTTTGATTTGGACCGGGTGAATCGCAGTGCCGCTCGTTTTGATGTGAAGAAACTCGAGGCACTCCATTTCGAGCACACCCGGCGTCTGGCTCCGGACGCCTTTGTTTCCGTGGCTCGGCCGTACTTGGTGGCCGCGGGTCTGCCGCTCGATTCGTTTCCGCCGGAGTATGTCAGCTCAGCCATTCTAACCGCTCAAGAGAAGGGGAAACTGTTTAAGGAACTGCCGTTGTGGACCGACTTTTTCTTTCAGCCGGATGAGGCCGTAGCCTTCGATCCCGAGGCCAAGGCCAAGGCCTTGACGGCGGCGTCGCTGCCCTTGCTGGGGCGGTTGCGGGAGGTCTTCGCGGGCGTCAGCGAGTTTACGGCTCCCCACCTGGAGGCGGCCTTGAAGCAATTGGCCGCCAATGCCGGGGTGAAGGTGGGCGCTTTGGTGCAACCTTGCCGGGTGGCGTGCACTGGAAAATTGGTGGGTCCTAGTTTGTATCACCTGATGGAGGTCCTGGGCCCGGGTCGCGTAGTGGCCCGCTTGCAGCGAGCCGAACAGGATGCGGTGTTGCCACCCGCCATCCCTTAGCTTTGGACGGGGCGACCATCAGGGCGCGGATGCCGGGCGGGTCTTGGCCTGGGTCAAGGAGGTGGGCAGGGGGGCGGCTTCGAGGAACACATCCACCTGTTGTCCGGGGAAGATTCCGGTGGGCTGAGGCTCAATTCGGTAAATGGCTTGAAGCACGCGGGTGTCGACCCGTTCCGTGGGGTCACCGGTGAGGGAGCGTTTGGGTACCACCAGGGGCTCGAAGCGAACGAAGACCAGTTCCAGTGGCAGCTGACTGTTGCCGCGAAGATGGCCGGTGGCGCGGGCGCCGGATTTGACCCGCCAGCTCTCATGCTCGTCGATGTCGACTCGCACGTGCAGCGGATCCAGTCGGCCCAGTACCAACGGCGCCTGACCGGCGATTCCCGAGGCAATGGCTTCGCCGTTCCGGATCTTTACTTGGAGGACGGTTGCGTCGAGGGGAGCCCGCACCAAGCTTCGTTCCAATTCCGTTTCGGCGGCGTGTTGGGCGGCGGTGGCGGCGAGCACGTCGGCCCGGGCTTCTTCGAGTCGGGCGGTGGCCAGACGAACCTGATACTCGCGGCGGGTCACCTCTTCTTCGCTGACGACGGTGTCGGCGCGCAATCGTTCCGCCCGTTTCAGTTGGTCTTGGAGATCTTCCAGCTGGGCGGTGGCGGTTTTGACGCGGGCCTCGGCTGTGGCGCGCTGGGACGACTGGACTGCGACCGAGGCTTTGAGGCTCCGGTCGTCGAGCTGGAAGAGTGGCTCTCCCGCCTTCACGGTTTGACCCGACTGGACAAACACCCGAGTCACAATGCCCGAGTAGGGGGAACCGATGGCGATGCTCTCCGACGACGGTTCGATCAAGCCCACGGCGGCTACGGTGTGTTCGAAGGTGGGGCTCGCCGGGGGACGAAGGGGATCGCGCAGGGAATGGTGGGGTTGAGTTCGCGCGATGGACCATGCGGCGAACAGTCCGATCAGGCTGGCGGCGGCGGGCAACAGATACGTCTTCAGGTTGGGAAGGAGGTTCATGGGATCAGCGGAACACGGCGGCCGGTTCCAGTTTGCGCACCTGTTGGAAGCTGAGAATGACGGCGACGCCGGTCACCAGTGCCAGAGCGGCACAGGAACTGATGGCGATCCAACCGGGTAGAAAAAGACCGCGCAGGAAGGGCTGTTGTCGCACCAGTTCGCACACGGCGGCGGCCAAACCCGACCCGAGGCAGGAGCCGATAAACAGCACCAGTCCCGCTTGCGCCGTCATCATGACCCCGAGTTGACGCTCCGTAGTGCCCACGACCTTGAGCATGGCCAGATGTCGGGCGTTCTCCTTCACGAACATCAGGAACGTTTGCCCCGTGATAGCGGCTCCGACCACGAGTCCGATGGCAATGGTCACCATGAAGAGCAGCGGCACGCCCTGACTCCCGTAGAAGCGCATCGCATCCCGGGCGAACTGATCCGTGGTGCGAGCTCTAAGGCCGGTTCGCTCGGAAATCTGCCGGCTGACTTGCTCCGGATCGGTTCCCGGCGCGGAGCGAGCGAGAACAAACGTGGTGGAACGTTCCTCGCCGAGATTGAGGGCGGTGGCAGTGGTGCGGCTGGTGTGGAGTAAGGGCAACCCGGTGAATGGAGGCGAGGCGTCGCTGATACCGACAATGCGCAAGGTCTGGTTATGGATTTTTAGGGTCTTGCCGAGTTCGAGCGGTTGGCCGGGAAAGAAGAGCGCATAGCCGCCGGGATCGATCAGGACTGTGTCTCGTTCGCGAATGGCTTCGGCGTTGCCCAACCGCATGCGCCGGGGCAGTCCCACCAGCGTGGCATCATCCACGCCGAGGACCGTCACGGTATTGAGTTTACCACTTCGTTGCCGGGCGATCGCGTCGATCTTCAGCAAAGGCGTTGCCCACGCGACTCCGGGGATTCCCCGAACCTGCTGGAGCGTGATGTCCCGGACCGGCTTGACCTGATCGAAGCATTCTACGTCGGGTTCGGTGACCCAGAGATTGGCGTCCTCGACGTCGCGAATCTGGGAAGCGGTCATCGAAAGCATCGACGCGAGAATCGCCGCCTGATTCTGCATCAGGAACACAGCCAGTGCGACCGCGACAATCATGGCCAGGAACTTTGCCCGGTCGTGGCGCAGCATTTGGAGACCGACCCAGTTCATGATGTTCGACGGCTGGGTCGGGGAGCGGCCTGGGGGGAAAGGGCGGCCTCCAGGAAGGTCAGAAAGGACTGAACAGTGGCTCGAACATCCAGCTGCGGATCAAAGCAACGACGCAACAGCAGACCATCGAAGGCGGCCAGGATGATTCGGGCCGTCGCGGTGGGTTCGAGGGAGGGATTGACCCGACCCAGACGTTGCGACTCACGGACCAGTTCTGCCAGTTGGCTTTCGAAAATCTCGTAGGATTGGCGCATGGTGGCGGCCACCTTGGCGTTTCGGGCTGCTTCCGCGCAGGTTTCGATCCACAAATTGAGGAAACCATCGCCCTCCAATTCCTGCAGGCCGATGTCGGCGAGAAACCGCAGTCCGGCGATGAAACCATTTTCAAGGGGGATCTGCCCAAAGCGTTGCTCCCAGCGGCGCCGGTCGGCTTCGATCATCGCGGCGACGATGTCCTCCTTGGCCGGGAAGTAGCGGTAGACCGATCCGGGACTCATGTCTGCGGCGGCGCAGATCTCCTTCATCGAGCTTTGGTGAAATCCGAAACGCGCGAAGCATCCGGCGGCCGCTTGGAGGATTCGCTCCTGCTTTTCACCGTGGTCGCGATTGACCGAACCTCGAGGTCTCATAAACGCGAACGAACGTTCACTCTAGTTCATCGGAGTGTCAATCCTGTTGCTGTCTGGGGAGAGCTGAGAGCTGAGAGCTGAGAGCTGAGAGCTGAGAGCTGAGAGGTCGAATGGGGAAGGGGACGCTTTGCGGAGCCGAGAGTGGGTGGAGTGGCGACGCGGTGATTCGCCGGGACGCGAACGGCTCGATGGAATCTCGCCCAACCGGACTCAGTGCCAACCTTCCGGGCCGAGCTCGACGGACTGGTGGCTATGGGGATGCCGGGTCACGCGGATTCGCGGGGTGGGTTGCGTCGTTTCAGGAAAGGCTTCCACCAGGAGATAGTGCAGGGGGCCATCGAAGGTTTGGCCGGCGTTGAAACACATCGTGCGGCCGATAGGCGCGTGCCAGATACCGTCGGCCTGCGGGGTTCCGTGGTCGTGTCCGGAAATGGTCAGGCGAGGTTGGAACCGTTGGATCGCCTCGGCCCATTCGAGTCTGGAGATGATGGGGGATTCCGAGGCGATGGGCAGACCCGAAGGTGGCTCATGCATCAGCCAGATGGCTTGGCCTGGAGGTCCGGCCTGGGGGACGAGGCGCTTAAGCCATCGATAGACCGAATGGGAGAAGGAGAACTCGGCGAGTTCCGGTCGTTCATCCC
This sequence comes from Verrucomicrobiota bacterium, assembly GCA_017309115.1. GTDB lineage: Bacteria > Verrucomicrobiota > Verrucomicrobiia > Limisphaerales > UBA9464 > UBA9464. The sequence continues at coordinate 42,455 of JAFLEF010000019.1, forward strand.
CGAGTTCCGCCAGGGAGGCGACGAAGGGAAGTTCGTCGCCCAGCAGACACGGGAATCCTACCAGGGTGACCGGACCGACCGGGAGCATCGAAGCGTGAAGTGCGCGCATCGGACGTCGGTCGTGCGGCCAGGCCTTGAAGAACTCGAGCCATTCACCGTCTTCATGATTGCCGCGGACGAACACGACTTCGCGGCACGGTAGTCCGGCCAGCAGTCGCGCGGCCGTGCGGGGACTTAGGAGGTCGGTGGTGGAACCCGACGCATTCAGGATGTCTCCCACCAGCGCCACGACTTCCGGTTGATGTTGTGTCACGGCCTTCACCAGTTCTCCGAACAAACCGGGATGCCGGTGCAGATCGGAGGCGGTGAGAAGCCGAAAAGGCGTGGATGACATGGGGCCCGGAACTTGTGACGGCGTCTAGTCGGAGAAAACTGGACGAACGAGGGTGTTTTCGTAAAGACCGCTTCCCGCAAAACTGAGCGCGAGGTCGGCGACAGTTTTCTTTGCTTTCGGGGTGGGGATTGACGGCTAATTCCGGGGTGTCCGACTGGTTTCGACTGCAGAACGAGGCCGAGGTGCCCTCGCCTTCGGTGCTGATTTTTCCCGAACGGGTGGAAGAGAACCTGCGCCGCATGATCCGGCTGGCCGGGGGAGTGGATCGTCTTCGGCCGCACGTGAAGACCCACAAACTGGCGGAGGTGCTGGCCCTGGAACTGAAGCACGGCATCACCAAGTTCAAGACGGCCACGATTGCCGAGACCGAACTGTGCGCCCGGGCGGGGGCGCCGGATGTGTTGCTGGCCTATCCTCTGGTTGGACCAAACATCGGGCGGTTTCTCCGAATGATGGCGCATTTTCCCGCGACCACGTTTCGGGCGGTGGGTGATGATTCCGCCAGCCTAAAGGCGCTGGGAGCGGCCGCGGCCGCGGCCGGACTGACGGTGGAGGTGTTACTCGATCTCAATGTGGGTATGAATCGGACCGGGGTGACTCCGGACGAAGCGGCGGTTGAGTTGTATCGGCAGATCCTTGCCACGCCGGGTCTGTTGCCCGGTGGACTTCACGCTTACGATGGGCACCTGCATCAGCGCTCCCGCGAGGAACGGGCGGTGGCGGCGCAGGCGGCCTTTGCGCCGGTTTGGGAATTGGAGAAACAACTTCGTTCACTGGGCTGGCCGGTTCCGCGGGTGGTGGCCAGCGGGACGCCGACTCTGCCGCTGTTGGCGCAGCGTCCGGGAGTGGAGTTGGGGGCCGGCACCACAGTGTTCTGGGATTTTGGACAAGCGGAGACCTGTCCCGACCTCGACTTCCTGGAGGCGGCTGTGTTGCTCACCCGGGTGATCAGTCGTCCCACGCCGGAGCGAATCACTCTGGATCTCGGGCACAAGGCGGTTGCGAGCGAAATGCCGGCGCCTCGCGTAAGACTCTTCGGACTGGAGGACGCGACCTTCGTAATGCATAGCGAAGAACACTTGGTTCTGGAGTCGCCCCGGGCCGCGCAGTTTCCGGTGGGAACGGTGGTGTACGGAATTCCCCGCCATGTTTGCCCCACGATCGCGCTGCACCAGGAGGTCCAAGTGGTCCGCTCCGGGCGCGCTTCCGAAGCGTGGCCGGTGATCGCCCGAGCCCGTCGAATTGAGTTCTAACCGCACCTTTCCATGACGCCTAACTTCATTTTTGACGCGCATCTGGATCTGTCCATGAATGCGCAGGAGTACAATCGAGATCTTCGTTGGACGCAGGAGCGCCTTCGCCGGCGGGAGTTGGGCATGACGGATCATCCGTTTCGCTCCCGGGGCACGGTGTGTTTTCCCGAAATGCGCCGGGGTCGAGTGGGATTGTGCGTCGCGACCCAGATTGCCCGGTCAGTGGACTACTTCAGCCGCATGCCGGGTTGGTCGAGTCCGGAACAGGCGTGGGCGCACACCCAGGGACAGTTGGCGTGGTATCGGGAAATGGAAGCGGCCGGGGAACTGGTGCAGATCCGTCGGCGTTCCGAACTGGACGCTCACTTGGAACGTTGGAAATCGCCGGCGGAGAACCAAGCCATCGGCTACATTCTCAGTTTGGAAGGCGCCGACTCGATTGTTTCCCTGAAGCACTTGGAGCGAGCCTATGGAGACGGGTTGCGGGCAGTAGGGCCCGTGCATTACGGACCCGGGATACATGGCATGGGCACGGATGCCGAAGGCCCGCTGACGCCCCGCGGTCGCGAGCTCCTGAAGGAAATGCAGCGCTTGGGAATCATTCTTGATGTGACCCATCTGTGCGACGAAAGCTTTTGGGACGCGCTGAAGCATTTCGAAGGTCCAGTCTGGGCCAGTCATTCCAACTGCCGGTCCTTGGCGAATTGGAATCGTCAGTTTTCAGACGATCAATTGCGGGAGCTGTTGGCGCGCGGGGCCGTTATCGGCATGGCCTTGGATGCCATCATGATGGTCCACGGCTGGGCGCATCACCGGTCGCGACCCCAGGACTTTCAGCTCCGGTTGGAGCGAATTTGCGATCACATCGACCACATCTGTCAGCTCGCTGGCCATGCCCGGGCTGTGGGGCTGGGCACGGATCTGGACGGCGGGTTTGGGACCGAACAAATGCCGATGGATGTCGACAGCATCGCCGACCTATTACGTTTGGGAGATCTGCTGGCCGCCCGGGGATATTCGGCGGCTGACATCGACGGCATTTGCTGGGGGAACTTCGTGGGATTCCTGCGTCGCCATTGGCGCGACTGAGCGGATCATGGCGGTCTACGACACGATCGTTTTGGGGCTGGGCGGCATGGGCAGCGCGGCGGTTGCGCATCTGGCTTCCCGGGGAAATCGAGTGTTGGGATTGGAGCAGTTCACGTCGCCCCATTCCCGGGGATCCAGTCATGGCGCAACCCGGGTGGTTCGGCAGGCTTACTTTGAACATCCGAGTTATGTTCCGCTGCTGCGACGGGCTTACGAACTGTGGCGAGATCTGGAACGGCGGACGAACACCTCGCTGCTCCACCTCACCGGCGGGCTAATGCTGGGTCCCGCGAACTCACCGGTGGTCAGTGGGAGTTTGCGGAGTGCCCGGGAACATGGACTCGACCATGAGTATCTGGAGGCTGGCGAGATTCGCCGCCGGTTTCCCGCGTTCCAGGTGAGTGAAGACACGTTGGCCTTGTTTGAGCCGACGGCGGGGTTTGTGGGCTGCGAATCCAGTGTGGCGGCCCATTTGCAGTGGGCGACACAGGCCGGTGCCGAGCTTCGTTTCGAGGAGCCAGCTTTGGAATGGAGCGCGTCGGGAGGCGGAGAGGGCGTCACCGTCAGGACGGCCCAGGCGACCTATTCCGCGCGCCGACTGGTGCTGACTCCGGGGCCTTGGGCTCCGCGGATTTTGGCCGACCTGGGACTACCGCTCAAAGTGACTCGGCAAGTTCTCTGTTGGTTTCAACCGCCGGGCGGAGTGGAGCCGTTTCTGTCGGAGCGATTTCCCATCTACATCTGGCAGCGCGGGGAAGGCGAGGAAGTTTACGGATTTCCTGCGGTCGATGGGCCGGAAGGTGGGGTTAAGGCGGCGTTTTTCCATCAACCGCGGACGGAGGAGACGACACCGGAAACGGTCGAACGACGGATCCGACCCGAGGATGTCGCCGACCTTCAGAATGCGTTGGGACAATTCCTTCCGGGGCTGGTGGGACCGTGTCTCCAGGCCAAAGTCTGTCTCTACACCAGCACACCAGACGGTCACTTCGTGATTTGTCGTCACCCGGAACGTTCGCAAGTCACGCTGGCGGCAGGATTCAGCGGGCACGGCTATAAATTCTGCAGCGTGGTGGGGGAGATTTTGGCGGATTTGGCCGAGACCGGACAAACCCGGCACGACCTTAGCCGCTTTGCCCCGGATCGTTTTCGAGCGGGCAGGAATGGTTCGGCACTAGGACCTTCAACCGGGCCGGCGGGCTGTCACAATGGGTGAGGAGATGTTGCCCGTTCAGACGGCGAAGGGTATTGCGCTGGGTGGGCGCACGCGTGGATATTCGGTGTTGTCTGGCAAATTTCTTGTGACCCGATGATCCGGAAGTCGAATCAGGGAGCATGGTTCATGGCGATGATTCTCGGACACAAAAGTCCTGCGCTGGAAGGAGTGCCTTCCCGATGAGTTATGCTGCAGAACAGCGTGGTGGAGGCCGCGAAACTCAATTGGGCTCGGACGCCAGAAATTCTGTATCGTTCGGCCATGGGCAAACCCAGTTGCCCAGGCGGGCTATTGTCGAAGTCGGGCTCGTCCGGCTGGAATCCCTTGCATGAGCGGCCCGCTTCAACCTGGGGTCACCTGTGCCCGTTGCCACTCGACCTTGTCGGGATCCTCGGTGGGCGGGAACTGTCCGGCGTGCCTGGTGGGTATCGCGTTGGGGGAACCGGTTCCCGAAGACGTCCTGTCGGAGAGGGAGGGCGGCCTTCCGGGATGGATGGGGAGTTATGAGATCCTGTCCGAGGTGGGGCGCGGGGGATCGAGCGTGGTGTACCGCGCGCGCCAGCGGGGCGTGAACCGCGTGGTGGCGCTGAAGGTGCTTCAAGGGGCGATCCTGCATCGCCGGGATGCGCTGGAGCGACTGCGGGTGGAGGCGGAGGCCATCGGGAGGCTGGAGCATCCGCACATTGTCCCGTTGTACGAGGTGGGACGTTCCGAGGGCCTGCCGTTTCTGGTGCTCCGATTGCACGAGCACGGCAGCTTGGCCGACGCGTTGAAGCGGGGCCTGCCTGCACCCGAGATGTCGGCCCGGATCGTCAAGGTGGCGGCCGAGGCCGTGCATCATGCGCATCTGCGCGGTGTGCTGCATCGGGATCTGAAGCCGTCGAACCTGCTCCTCGATGCGGAAGGTCTGCCCCATGTCTCGGACTTCGGGTTGGCGAAGCTGGCGGATGGAGATGCCGGACTGACGTTGAGCACGAGCGTGCTGGGTACGCCGGCTTACATGGCCCCGGAGCAGGCGGAAGGTCGGACGCGCGAAGTGGGTGTTCCGGCCGACGTGCATGCGTTGGGAGTGATCTTGTTCGAACTCCTGACGGGTCGCGTGCCGTTCGAGGGCGGTTCCGCGGTGGAGATTCTTCGGCGCGTGGCGGAAAACGAGCCGCCCCGATTGCGCTCGATCCACCCGGGCGTCGATCCGGATCTGGAGGCCATCTGCCTGCACTGCCTGGAGAAGCGTCCGGACCGGCGTTATTCGAGTGCCGCGGAGCTGGCGGCGGACCTGGGCCGATGGCTGTCGGAGGAACCGATCGCGATACGGCCTGGCACCTCGGTCCAACGGTTCCGGAAAATGATCGTGCGCCGGCCGCTCGTCTCGGCCCTGGCGTTTGCGGCGAGCGTATTTCTGGTGGGCGGTCTAGCGGTGTCGACGTGGCAGTGGGGGCTAGCCCGCCAGGCGGCCAGCCTAGCCCAGGCCGCGGAACTCAAGGCCCGGCAAAACAGCTATGTCGCCGACATGATGTTGGCCTCGTCGGAACTTGATCGGAATCCGGGTCGCGTTCGGGAATTGTTGGATCGTCACCGTCCCGTCGCGGGGCAGAGCGATCTCAGGGGCTGGGAATGGCGCTATCTCTGGGGGGCGATCCGGCCGGGATCACTGGAGATCCTTTGCCGCCGAAGCCGTTCGGTTTTCTCCCTGACGATCAGCGTAGATGGGCGCTGGGCGGGCATCGGGGAGTTCAACGGTGGATTCTCGCTTTGGGATCTTCAGAGCGGTCAGGAGGTCTGGAAAGAGCCCGAGCCCATGATTGAAGGGGGATCCTTCGACGGGACGAGGGTGGCGGCCTCCCCCACGGAAGGACGGTTGGCCTACTCGTTCCGCGGTTCGAATGGTGTCCACCAGGTCCGGGTGCTCGATGTGGCGACCCGTCAAATCGTGCACCGATTTCCGATCGGTTCGTCGGTCCGGATGTTGGCGGGCACGCGTGATGGGAGTCGCTGGATCGTGACTACCGCGGAGGGCACGCTGCAGGTCTGGGATGGCGCGAGTGGTCGTCAGACGCAGCGATGGCCGGTGCCCTTGGACCCATATTGGGTGCACAACCGGGGAGCGCCCCTGGCGATTTCTCCGGACGGATTGCTAGCAGCCGTGGATGATCAGCAAGGCGGAATCCGAGTGCTGGAGTTGGAAACCGGGGTGGAGCGACATCGGTTCAAGACTTCCCGTGCGCAGGTTTTGGCGATGGCCTTTTCACCGGACGGTCGCCGGTTGGCGGCCGGAGCCAGCTACAACGAGCCGGTGATCCGGATCTGGAACTTGGAGGACGGTCGGATGGAGGCCGAATTGGTCGGGCATCACGGATGGATCTCGGGCCTCGCCTTCCTGTCCGGTGACCGGTTGCTTTCGACCAGCCAGGACCAGTCGATCCGGATTTGGGACGTTCCGAACCGGTCGGTGTTGCGGGTGCTTCGGGGCCACGGCAAGGAAGTGTGGAGTTTCGCGCTGGGACCCGGGGCGGATCTTCTGCTCAGCGGGTCCAAGGACGGCGAAGTGCGCCGCTGGAGCCTCCAATCCGAGCCGACGTCCGATGGCGCTTACCGGGCATCACTTTCGTTGAAGCCTTGGGAGACCCATGCCACTCCGGATGGACGGGAACTTTGGTCGGTGAACCAAGACGGGATTGTCTGTCGAATGTGGGGACCGGGATTCCGACGCTTCGAGTTACGTCCAGAGTTTGGAAGTCGGTTCCTGGGACTTCGAGTGGCTCCGGACGGTCGTCACCTGTGGCTTGGAGACGAAGAGGGGCGAATCATGTTGCGACGACTGGAGGACGGTGGACTGGTCCGGTCGATTCAGACGACACCAGGATCACGACCTGGGGTGAACCCTCGCAATCCGACCCAAGTGTACCTGTACAGCGCTGCCGATTCGCGTATCCGCCGATTGGCGCCCGATTGGAGCGGGATTGATGGGGACTGGGCAGCACCCGAAGGGTTCGGGTACATGGATTGGCGGGTCTGCCGAGCTGGGGTGCTCGCCCTCCAGTTTGGCGGCGAGTTCGAGTTGATGGATTTCGAATCCGGTGCATCGACCCGGGGTCGGTTGCAATTTCGGGAGTCAATGGGGTTTTCCGTTTCCCCGGACCACCAGGTGGTGGCGATCGGGACCGATGTGGGCGAGGTGCACCTGATGACCCCGGATCTCGACCGGGAATTGGGCCGGTTGGGAGGGTACCTGGGAGCCGTCCGCGGGTTGGCGTTCTCCCCGGATGGACGACGCCTGGCCACGGGAGCCAGTGGTTTGGAGTCGTTGCGGGTTTGGGATTTGGAAACACTCCAACCGGTATTGCAGTTGCCCTCTGAGACCATGCTGATCTATCCCCTGCGCTTCACGCCGGACGGGAACACGATTTGGGGCGTCGGTGTTTATGGGGACCTTGTCACGTGGACGGCACCGGATTGGAACGAAATCCACCGAACCGAGACGAAAACGGCGGACTGGGTCGCGCCGTGACCTGCAAGACGGTTGCCGGCGCAGGGATGGCTGCCTTAGTTTTGCGGTGTGCCGGATGCACCTCCACTCGGATCCGCTGAACTCCCGCTGCCCAGCGGCTTCGCCACCACCCATTGGAGCTTGGTACTGTCGGCTGGGGACAAACACGACGCCCGGGTGACGGAGGCGATGGAGAGCCTCTGCCGCATTTACTGGCCGGCCGTCCATTCGTACATCCGGCGGTCGGGTTATGATCCGGAGTCCGCGCGCGATCTGACGCAGGAGTTCTTCGCCCGTCTGCTGGAGAAGGATTGGCTGTCCACGGTGGACCCGGCCTGCGGTCGCTTCCGTGCGTTCCTGAAGACCGTGGTGCAGCGGTTCCTTATCGATGAGCACCATCGCGCGCATCGGCTTAAGCGGGGCGGAGGCCGCGCCCTGGTCTCCCTCGAGGAACTGATGGCGGAGGAGACCCGTCCGGTTGCCTTGAAGGACGAGTGGACGGCGGATCAAGAATTTGACCGGCGCTGGGCGCTCGCGGTGGTGGAGCGGACATTCGCCCGACTGCGCTCGGAGGCAGAGCTGGCGGGGCAGGGTCCGCTGTTCGCCGCCGTGCAGGGGTTGCTGACCGACGGGACGGCGTCGGGTCCTTTGGCGGAGATCGGAGCGGCGCATGGGTTGGGGTTGTCGGCAGTGAAGATGCGGATTCACCGCTGGCGGGCCCGTTATCGCGAGCTGCTCCTCGAGGAGGTGGCCAACACCGTGCCGTCACCTGCCGACCTCCACGAGGAGCTCCGTCATCTCATGCAGGCCCTGGCGGGGTAACAGGCATCCCCGGAGCGGGTGCTCATCCCCGAACGACCCCGACGAAACAAAAGCGGGTGACCATTGAGGCGGATTCCCGAAGAGGAGGAACATGCATCGCCGTCGTTCACAGTTCCCTTCGCTTCTTCCATGGCCAGTTCCTCCTAACCTGGCGAGGCGCATGTCAGCGTCAGAACTCCGTCTCGTGGCGTGGCCTGCGATGCGGATGCTCCGTTTCGCTGCGGCTGTTGTTCTGGGGCTGGCGCTGCCGGTGAGCGCCGCGTCGACGGTTCAGTTTGCTTCGGCGACGTACCGGGTGCCGGAGAATGTAGCCCGCGCTCCCATCGCTTTGCGACGAGCCGGGGACCTGGCGGGCGCCGCTTCGGTGGACGTCTTCGTTGGCCCGAGCGGCCCGGGCGGCACAGGCGAAGTGCTGGGAGCCACCTTTGGTCCGGGTGAGGCGCTGACGTTCGTAGCCATCCAAGTTCCGAATGACGGTCTCGCCGGCGGACCGCGCTTTCTGGATCTGGGGTTGGGACCTCGAGAAGGCGGGGTGAGCCTGGGCAGTCGCACCAATGCGGTGCTGCAACTCCTGGAGAACGACTTTGGGGTGCAGTTGGAACGTCCCGAAATGACGGTAGCGGAAGAGATCGGCTTCGTGGACGTGCGCGTGGTCCGCCGTGACGATGGTTCCGACCCGGTCGTGGTGCGGTACGCCACGGAAGCTCTGACCGCAGAGGCTGGCGTCGATTTCACCCCGGTGAGCGGCAGCCTCACCCTGACGGCCGGCAGTCGGGTGGCGACCGTTCGGATTCCGGTGGGTAATGACGCCGCGAGTGAGCCGCCGGAGACCTTTCGCTTCGTCCTGTCCAACGTCGAAGGAGCCGCACTGGGCGAACCCTTCGCGACCACCATCACCCTCGAAGACACCGATGGCACGGTGGGCTGGAGGACGTCGGGAATGACGGTCCGGGAAGGTGCTTCGCAGGTCCGATTGAGGCTGGATCGCGGGGAGGGGCTTGAAAGCGGCGAAGTGCGGGTCGAGACCGTGGACGACACGGCGAAAGCCGGAGTCGATTACGAACCGCGATCGGTCGTCGTACGATTCGCCCCAGGTCAGCAGGAGTCCTTCGTCGACGTACCGCTGCGGGACGAGGAGAACCCCAGCCTGACGCGGCGGTTTCGGGTACGCCTGGAAGCGGTATCCCCCGGTTTGACCGTCCGACCGCCGCTCGAATCCATCGTCACCCTGCTCGACGACGACGTGCGGGTGGGACTTGAGTCGGCGTCGATCTCGGTGACCGCCGACGAACGCGAAGCCGTGGTATCGGTGGTTCGGGGCGGCAGCCTGAGGGATCCTGTGACACTGGCCTATGCCACCGCCAACGGCACGGCACGCAGCGGGGTGAACTACGATGAAGTGTCCGGTGTCGTGACCCTGGCCCCGGGGCAGTCACTGGCGGCGGTGCGGGTCCCGTTGCATCAGGAACCGAATCAGACTTCGCCGAAGTCCTTTACCGTCCGGTTGAGTGATCCCGCGGGAACGCAGGTCCTGGGGCGGGTGCAGACCACGGTGACTCTGCGACCCGCCAAGGCGGGATACCTGACGACGGTGGTGCCCGGAGTGCCAGCGGAGATCGCGCGGGAAGGCGACCGCGTGTGGGCTTCCTGGCCGGGCCTGGCCACGGTGCTGCGCCAGGAAGCTGTGGGCGAACCCCGGGAATCCCTGGGGACGTTCCACGGGCCGTTCGAAGTTTCGACCGTTCGCTCCATGACCCTGCTCCAGGCCCGGAGTCCCCGGCCGGCCCGATTGTTTGTCCCGTCGCGGCGGACGGATCCTCTGCCGTTGGTTATGGTGTTGCATGGGTACTCGGGTTCTGGCGAGGGCATGCAGGGGTATCTCCAGTTTGAGACGCTGGCCGAAGAGTTCGGTGTGCTGGTGTGCCAACCCGATGGCACGCGCAATGTGGCGGGGCAACGATTCTGGAACGCGACGGAAGCCTGCTGCAATTTTGGCGGCGTCAGCGTGGATGATGTCGGCTACCTCCGCGGGTTGCTCGAGGAGATCGTGAGTCGATTCCCGGTGGACCGCCGGCGGATCTACCTGGTGGGCCATTCCAACGGCGGGTTCATGTCCTATCGGTTCGCGCTCGAACATCCGGAATGGGTGGCGGGCGTAGCCAGTTTGGCAGGAATGAGCAGACTCGAACCGGGGCGAACGCAGCTGCCGTCAGCGGTGCACGTGCTGCAGGTCCACGGCACGGTGGATCCAGTGGTTCCGTTTGCCGGAGGCGGTCTGAAAGGTCTGCCGGTCGACGCGCTGTTCCCGGGTGCCGTGGAAACGGTGGAATCCTGGGCGACGCTCAACGGCGCGGGCCCGGCGGTGTGGGACCCTGCGCTGTCCCTGGACCTCACCACGGAGGTGGCGGGTCTGGACACCCAAGTCACCCGCTTCCCCGCCGGTCCCAACGGTGGGCAGGTCGAACTCTGGACGATTCACGGCGGGAACCACGGTCCCAGCTGGACGACCGTGGGAGGTGTCCCGGGGTTCAGCCGTCGGGTGATGGAATGGTTCCTGGCGCATCCGAAGCTGGAGTGAGGTCGCACTGCCCCGGGTCGTGACGGCTTCGGCCGGACTCTTACCTACCGTGGATGCCCCCCGCGGGCAGCTGCAGTTTCCGGTACTACCGGATGGCTCCCTAGGTTTTGGTCGCGGGGAGAGCGCAAAGTCTCTCGAGCTAATTCTACACGACGACTTCGAGCTGCCTGATTCCCGATCCGGCCTCACTGCGAATCACCTCTGTCCCGGGTCCCGATTTGGAGGGCACTGCCTGGTTGCTGCCTCCGGATTCCGGTGCGGAATTGCAATTCAGCCCGAGTGTCGGCTCGGAATGGATTTCCTCCGAAGGCGCGGTATCCGCCCCAATCGGCAAATTGGGCGGCATCCGCATTCAGGCGGCAACTACCGCTGATGCCGGATTCTCCCGGATACTCCGCCGCTGAGGCTCCTGGGTCGGTCGCTGCACCAGGCCCGGAGGCGACTTCCAGCAATGAGGGGGCGGGAGACACGAGAACGAAGCCGCTGGGCGGTCCGGAGAGGAGAAGACGTCACGGCCGGGATAAGGCTGCCGACTCCGACGTGCGGATAGCGAGGCGGCTTCGTGGACCATGCCTCACGGTTCCTTCCGCGGGGACGGCGAAAGATTCCGTGTGACCCATGCACCTGATTACCGAATCGGAAGGTGATGAAATCGCTCCCACGCCCGACTTGGTGCGAACCCGGATCGTTGCTTGCCCTTCGATGTCGAGACGGTAGATGGATTCGTCCCGGTGAGGGTGGATCCACGGATCCAGTAAGTTCCGGTTCCATCCCAGTAGGTGAAGCCACACCCTCTCCGACTACTCACACGAATATTTTCCCTGTCGACATGAACGCTTCCCGCCGCGGCCTGGGCCTACGGCACTCAGGATTCACGCTGATCGAACTTCTGGTCGTCATTGCGATCATCGCCATTCTCGCCGGTCTGCTGCTGCCGGCTCTGGGTCGGGCCAAACACAAGGCCCTCGGAGTTCGGTGCCTCTCGAACGAACGTCAAATTGGCCTTGGGTTAGCGATGTACGTTCCCGACAACGCCGACCGGCTGCCGTTTTCATCGGCGGGGTTTCCCACTGTCGCCTTCCTGGACTTTTATCTGATGATGCGCCCCTATCTGCCGACCAATGGCACCTTTTACCGCTGCCCGACCGACAAAGGCCCGATGAACGTGCTCTATGCCGGGACCCATTCCGTGCCGACCAACCGGCTGCCCGTCCACGCCTCTTATTGGTATCTTCCGGGACTTTGCCACGTGTCGACGCCGACGAGCTATACCCCCAAGTCTCATTCCATATCCGCGGTGTCCTATCCCTCACAGAAAATCTTCACGGTGTGTCTGGCCATGCTCAGCCGGAAGGAAATCAACGGCTACTTCATCAATCCCCGAGGCCACAGTCCAAACGGTGCGAATCTGCTGTTTGGCGACGGCCATTCCCAATTTGTGCCGACCCGGAACGTTCGACCCGATCCCAAGGCGTATCTGGGAGCTCTGGATTGGTCTTCACCCGGTTGGCGGGACTTGGAGTGAGCCGTCGGCGAGTCCTCACCGGGCGCGGTAGAATCGTGCTTCCGACGGTTGGCGCGGGTCCAGAATGACGGCCGGCCTCCGGGTCAGGTCCACGTCGCGCCACGGCTGCCACGAATTGAGGTTATCGGTGGACTCCAACGAATGAACGCCATCCGGACCATCCAGGACCAGTTGGACGCCTTCGGTCGTTTCGCGGGGCGGGTAGAATCGGAACACGGGTTGGAAGTCCGCGGTCTGGGCTTCGATCTGGGCGCGGCGGCGGCTCAGGTAGGATTGGATGCCCGCCGGTGACGTGACCCGGAAGCCGGCATTGGTGAGGGCCTGATGCCGCGCGAGGAGAAGGCTCTCGTACTCAGAGGCGCGGAGCGGACCGGCCAGGGCGTTCGAGAAGGCGCGAACGTAGGCCTTTTGGAAGAAGGGTTCGCGAAAGAAGAGACCGCACACGGAGTCGCGGGCTTCGTTCGAGAAAAAGATGTCCGTGTTGGGTGGGATGGCGCTGCCGCCTTCACCCGTGGCTTCCATGGACTGATCAAGGTCCCACACCAGGAGCTTCCACTTCCCATTCGCTGGCTTGTAGGCGTAGAGGTTCTGTCCGGGATGCCCGCGGGCGTCGCCGGGGATGCCGAACCCCCAGGTGTCCCAGTTTCCAATGACCCGTTGCAGGGCAAAGGTGGTCATCCATTGCTCCACATCGATTAGCTCCCGCAGGCGGGCAAATCCATCCTGACGTCCCTCTTCGATGGCATCCACGAGCGCGAACAGGTCGGAGAAGTCATGGGGTTGACGGGCGCCGTCCCCGCGTTTCTGCCAGTTCCAGCGGTAGCGGGCGGTTTTCTTCACGCCGCCAGCGGTGACGAAGTTTTCCAGCGAGGCCACTCGCATCCGGAAGGTGACGCCGTCCGCCGTCGTCTCCAAGGCGTGGGCCAGCTTGAAGAGCGTTCCCTCAGCCTCCTTGGGAAACCATTGCTGGACCATTTCGGTCCCTGGTTGCTGCGTTTCCTCGAGGATGGAGTTTGGGTTTCGACGCACCCCGTTCACCAGCAGCACGACCGGACGCCGATGGCACGCGGGAAGCCCCAGACGCTGGGCGAACCAATAGGCGGTGCTTTCGCGAAGCGCGGTGGGATCGGCGATGTTGACGTTGCCCGGGGATTGGAGGGTGAACTCCTCCCGTCCGAGGAGCGGGTCATCCGGAGGGACGACCACGGAGTAATCCACCATGGCCGGTAGGAGGGACGCGGCCCAGGGGCTTCCCGAGAAGTTGACCCCGGCGTTGTAGATGGCGCGGAATCCACCGTACACGAGCGTTGTATCGAGCAGGCCGTTGTGGAGCTTCGGACGGTTGGCCCAGCGGGTGGCAACCTCCGGCGTCGTCCAGAGGTGATACGATCCGAACGGACCCGGTTGGGGTGACTCGCCCCAGCGGACCAGGCAGCTTCGGGTGGCATCCGCCGGGAAGCGGGACGTGGCCGGAGATGGACTGAGGTCCTGGGTTTCAATCCAGAAGGCGACGGTGGTCGCGGAGGACTGTCCCGGAAGGACCGCGGTAAACACGCCGTCGCCGGGCAAGTCGTCCTCCGCGAGGCCGTCGTCGGTCATCGGGATTGTCGTGGGCTGCGTCTGTCCGGAAGGCTGGTAGGCAAGCCGGACCTCCCCGACCGCGTCGGGGTCCGAGATTCTGGCGGTGACCCGCACGGCTTCATTCCGCGCGGGCAACACCGGGAAGTGAGCCACCTGACGAATCGACGGTCCGAGGTTGGGCTGGAAGGTCGAGTTCGGGCGACCCGGCGTTCCGCACTGGGCTGGCACCTGGACGGTGGCGGCCAGCTCCAGCCAGTTCCCATGCAGTCGGAAGACGAGATGAGGGGAGCCGCGCAGCCACCGGACCCGGGCGCGAAGAGTGGCGACTCCGTTGGTCGGCAGGGCGGGGCGGAGAGTGGTAAAGACGCGGTTGACCACGGGGTCTCCCCGGGACTCCGCACGGAGCCGGAGTGAGGAGCTTCCCGTGAAGGCTTCGTTGGTGGAAAGACTGGAACGTTCGAGGGACCCTTGCCGGGTCCAGCCGGTGAGCCCGTTGTCGAAAGTCGCATTCGTCACCCGATTGGTGCTCCCCTCGAGACCGACCCATACGTCATCCACCAGCCACTCGCCTGGGTCCGCCGGGAGGATCTCCAGGGTGTCCGGACGCTGGATCTCGTTGGCGCTGGTCAGGCTGATTCCGTTGACCAAGCCGTGGTCCAGTGGACCGGTGTGCTCAACCAGGGTCCAGGGGGCCTTGCCGGTTTCGTCGCTGTCCGCCCAAGTGGCCGGGTGACAGGAGTCCGCCCGGGGATCGATCCGCTCCAGGCTGCTGCCGCCGCCATTGGCCCAGGTGGGCCAGCGACCGCCGGTATTGTAGGTCACTTCGTCCACCGTGACTTCGAAGAAGGTGCCCGGCTGATCCGGGTCGGGTTCCGGTCGGACGAGACGAAGCAACTCGCCGCCCCCGTCGAGCCGGCCGGCGAACTCTCCGACAACGGTCTTCTGCGGCAGGTCTGGGTTGCGTTCCCGCATTCGCGCCGAGTTGCGGGCCACCACAAGGAACTCGCCCGGCGCCAGGGTTTGGCCGGGTGGAAACGTGAAGCGAATGCCGTTGGAGAATCGCCAGCCACCCAGGTCGAGCGTCCGAGTCCCGCTGTTGTGGAGTTCCACGAATTGATCGTCGTCGAGACGACTCACCGGATCGTAGTGGATCTCGTTGATCACCACGTCGTGACGGTGCAGTCCACGATTGGGAGTTCCGGGTGTGGGCAGGTCCAGCAGCCTCCAGCCGCCATCGCCGGTCCAGAGGCCCCATGAGAATCCTGACGGAGATCCTCCGAAGCGGACGGCGTCGATCACGCGCGCGGTATCGGGCGTCCGGAGGAAGACTTCGTCGCCGGAAGCCTTGAGCCCGAAGCCGAGTTGGAGGCGCGAGAAGACCACGCGTTCTCCGGGACCCAGGCGGGTTCCATCGGGAATCCGGAAGCGGCTGGTATCGGGACTGTCCGAGAGCCAGCAGCCGGATGCATCCACCGGCTCGTGACCGCGGTTTCCGATCTCGATGAATTCGGCTTGGGCGGGTGCCGGGTTAGCCAGGGCTTCCTCGATGACCAGGCCGTCCCAGGGATTGGGGCTCAGAATTTCTGGACCTCCCGGAGATCCTCCGGAATTTCGGCTGGCGCCCCATGCCTGTGCGGATCCATTTCCGAAGGAGGGACGCCGCAGGACCAGGGAATGTCCGGCGCCATCCGCAGCCACCGGCCAGGGGGGATTGTCCGAATACCCGACGTCGAGCAGGACGGCACCCGACGAATTCTCCAGCTGGATTGTCCCGGAGTTGTTCGGCAACTGGCCCACAAAAGGTCCCACGACATTGGTGATGCCGTGGACCCTCCGGATGGAATCGGGAGAACGCGCGATGACGACGTGGGCTCCACCGCCGAGGTTGAATCCCGCGGGGAAGGTGAACTGCACGCTGCCTGCCAGGCGGAAGCCGCCGAGGTCCTCCGGCCACGGATTGGAGTTGAAGAGTTCGACGAACTCCAGATCGAGGCCGTCGGGCCGATCGGCCGGGTGATAATGGATCTCGGAAAGGACGAGCGCGGTCCGGCTGCTGGCGGGTCCCGGCGGCTCCTGCATGG
This sequence comes from Verrucomicrobiota bacterium, assembly GCA_017309115.1. Classification (GTDB taxonomy): domain Bacteria; phylum Verrucomicrobiota; class Verrucomicrobiia; order Limisphaerales; family UBA9464; genus UBA9464. The sequence continues at coordinate 58,481 of JAFLEF010000019.1, forward strand.
AACCGCCGGGACTCGTGCTGGCGCTGAGTTCCCCGGCGACGGCTGAGCAGACGGCGGTCCCCAGATGAAAAATCATGACCAGTGCTCGCAGCCATTCGCGGAGGGAGGACCGGAATGAGGATACAGGCGGGGGGCGCAGGTTCATTGCCTGTGTATTCGACTTCTGCGGGTGTCGGTCACAAGGGTGGATGGAATTCCCTTCACGGATGGAAGACAGGCATTCGGGACGGTCATTGGCCTCCCGACCTCCACTGCAACCTGAAGTCACTGACGATGCGTGAGGGTGGCGGCGTCCTTGATTCCCAGCAACCAGGCGGCGAGTCCGGCATCCAGAAAGTAGAGCTTGGCGGTCTTGACGAGCCGCTTGTTGAGATTGCGGTGGTGCGGTGGAAGCAACCGGACCAGCCAGCTGGCCTCTGCCGAGGTCCGGTGACCACGGTCACCGGGAAGCTGGCCGCAAGCCGTCGAAGCAGAGGTTCAGACGCGCGGGTCACGTGGCAGCAACCGTGCACTGAGCCCATTGTGGATCCACGGACCGGGCGGTCGAGAGGGAGGATGTCGTTACGGCCGGAAGAAGCCTGCCTGGCCGGTTGTTTGGATGGGGAGGATCCAAACTCCGGGCGCAGACGATTGGGAGAGCAGTTTCTCGAGGACATTGGCTCCCGCTCCTTCGGGAACGTTCCAAGCTGTGGAAGTCAGGGATGGGGCGGATCGCGGACCTTGGCCCCCACCCGGCAACAAGTTCCCGATCAGATATGCAATGCCCTCCTCGTCGCGGCCGACCCCGGTCACGAGGCGCAATTCCCCAGGGGCGGGAAGCTGTTGGTCGTCAAGGACCCAGATGCGGCAGGCGCGGAATGGGCTGATGTCGATGCCAGTTCCCGATTCGAGGCGGAGTAGGAATTCGCGGAGGGGCTGTGCTCCCTCGCGGGCGAGAAATGAAACGTTCACCGTGGTCTCGGCGGCGCCGACAGGAAACGTGGCTTCGAAAGGAAGGGCTTCGGCATCGTTCCAGCCGTTGCGGGTTCGCGGGAAGAGACGTCCCCGCACGCTGGCCGGGGCGGCCGTCGAGCCGGCGCGGAGGACGGGGACCGACAGTTCGGACTCGGGAAGAAACAGCCCGGTATCGGAGAAGCCGGCTTCCGGAACAGGCGAGGTGCGGAGTTCGCGGTACCAGGGCGGGGTCAGGGTTTGGAGGGCGGGTGTCGGTGTCCGGGTGTCCGGGTTTCGAAACAGTTCTTCGTGGCTACGGATTCCGGTTGCCCAGACCGGCCCGGAGAATTCGGAGGCCGTTTGAGGCAGAAGGGCGGGTGCTGGGAAGAAGGTTTCTCCGGTTCGGAACGATTCGTAGTAGTCTTGGCACGACCAGTTGAACCAGCCTCCGCAAACCGTCGAGAATAAAGCCAGATCTCCCGATGGAAGGGCGTGTAGCTTTCGGAAATTGCGCGCAGCGCGGTTTCCTAAGGAAATGATGTTTTTCCCGTCTTCCGAGATCTTGAGGATCTCGACCGAGCCGAGGGAACTTGGGGTGGAAAGACTGATGGCCCCGATGGTTAGCTCGCCCGTCGAACTCAGGGGTCCAAAGGAGTATCCGATTCCAAATCTGTAGGGTGCTATCAACGGTTGGTATTCCCCGTCCAATCGGCCATCGGGAAGGCATCGGAAGAGGAGGCCGAAGGGAAGGTCTTCAGGCTTGGTTTCCAGCGAGTAATTGAACGCGAAATAGGAACGTCCGACAGCATCGGTTCCGACCAAATCATAGGAGGAACTAGGCGGACTCATGGCTCCGGGCACCAGTCGCCCATTTCGGTCGAAGAACTGCCATTGGTAGATGTTCTCGTGTTCCTTCTTAATCCATGTTTCGCCCGTGCTGAGGATCCGAAAAATCGGAACTTTCCAATCTGTCGCGTCTATGGGGGAAAAGCTTGGATCTACGGAACCGTCGGGTTGAAACTTCTTCATCCAGTTTGTCTCGGTCACCCAGGTTTGGCCCATGAAAGTACCGTCAGGAAAGACGCGCAGGATGGTATCCGGAATGCCCTCAACATCAGGAACCAGACGTCCGGATCCGGCTCCGAGCATTTCCATCGGTTGGCCTTCGGAGTCGAGAAAGAGGAAGGCGCCCTCTCTCAAGGGGATGCGGGTGACCTCGGGAGCGTCCGTGGTTTCCCAGTACCATGGACTGTATGAATCCTGAGGAACAAAGAGGCGCTGGACCAAATGAACTCGTTCATCGTCCTCGACCAAAAGCGTCAAGGGTTCGTCAACAGGTTCTTGATTCAAGACGATTGCAACGTCCGCTTCGATGGGAAGTACCTCAATGATGATACGTTCCAATTCCTCGGGATCGGTATCCTGGAGGACGACTAGCGGTACAGTGACGGCATTAGTCGTCAACACCAGCGTCTGGTCGAGAGGGGTGAAGTCGGAGCCAGGGGTTGCCGTGCCGGCGGAGCCTGTGCGCAGATGGACTTTAGTCGGATCCCCGAACTCCAAGCGAAGAGTGATCGCCGTCACCTCTCCCTCTCGAACCGTTCTGGGGTGCTGCAACTGAACTGGTACGGGCTGTTCCAGCAACCGGATCCCGAGTTCGGAGCGGCCGGTGGCAGCGTTCTCGACCTCCACCAGTGCGAGCGTGGCGTGCTCCGGCGGCTCAGTCTTACGGTCCGGCGTTTCGTAGAGTTGCACGCTGGTGACCGATTCTCCGGGTCCGAACCGAATTGGGATCCGATTGGTAAGGTGCGCGCCGCTCCAGAGTTTAAGGTCGGCGGCGGGACCGGCGACCTCCGCAGTGTCGGGCCGCAATTCCACCGTGGCGAAGGTTGCTTTCGAGAGGTCCCCTTCGCGGACGACGTCGACAACTAGAGGGCCGGTCAATTCCCGGATGGTCACCGATTCCTTAGCAAAACCTACGGTGGTGTTGTTGGTCTCTGACGCCAACTGAAGTTTGATGTCGTCGAGGATCACGTAAGGCGAAACCGCTGAGGGAACCGTGATCTCCAATTCTGTCGCCCCTGCCGGAAGGCGCACGGTCCGATCAGCATATTTCCATCCAACCAGTCCTTGAAGGATGGGGTTCAGGATCCCGCCTGGGAGTCGGACGGGTTCGAGCTTCTGGTTTCCAATGGAAATCAGGATTTCCCCCGCCGGTGCCATGGTCCGCTCAGCGGCATAGGCGAATCGAAGTCGCCACTCCTGATTGTCCAGTGGTATGTGTAATCGCTGGCGAAGGAAACCATCCACCAGCGGAATGCCGGGCCGGAACGCGCGGGTGCCCTGAGCCGCCACCTCGGTCGCAATTTTCCCCCGCCGATCGCTGACCCAAGGGGTCATTCCAGTGGACTCGAAGCTACCGTTGGCAATCACCGCAGGAAAGGGCCGTTCGCCTGATTGTAGGGGTTGGAAGATGGGGGACAGTGCTCCGTGGACCTGCCCATTGAACCGGGACCCGGTTCCGGCCCGATTAAGGAGTGTAGAACCCGAGTCGCGATTGAAATCGAAATGCAGGACGGAATCAGAATTCGGCGCGTTTCCCTGCATGGCTTCTCGAATCGCGATGACGTCGAGCGCCCGATTCCAGATCCGAAGATCGTCGAGACTGCCGACGAAGTGCCCGTCGATAGAGGTCGTCTTGTCGACGCGGGTGCCGCCGAGGATGAGTTCCATGGGGTGGGTGGGGGCTCCGGGAATACCCGTCCAGGGAAGGTAGTCGGTCGGATCCCCATCGACGAAGAACGTGCCCCCGGAGGCGTCCACGGTGTAGGCGATGTGATGCCATCGGCCGTCGGCGACGAAGCCGCCGTTGGGCCGATCAAGGGCTCCGTCCCCGGTCCAGAGCCGATCGCTCCAGGACTTGAAGTAGTAAGAGCGGATGTACCCGTTGCTGAGGTGAACATCCCAGCCGTTGCCGGATCCGGTGAGATACTTGGTGGCGACGCCCACGAAATTGTTGGTCTGCGTGGTTTTCAACCAGAAGGCGACGGTGAATGGGAAGCTGTTGAGCTCGGGTCCGTGGGGGACGACGACATACTGTCCGTCGCCGGTGAAGGTCAGATAGTCTACCTGGGCGTCCTGAGCGAGCGATCGAACGGATGCGAACCAAAGACCGGCGACTGCGAGAAGGAACGCTGTAAGCCAGGTCCGAGGACGGGAGAATTGGAGCCAGGCGCGGTGGTCAGAGCGTGTCATGGTGAGGGTGTTCGGGATTCGCGAAGAACGGTCACATTCGGAACTGGGCGCAGGTTCTGGATCGCACCTGGCCTCACCGGACTGGGTCCCAACGGCAAAGAACCGCGCGGTCAGGTCACCGCGCGGTTCGAGTGGCAGGAGCCGGGACGGTTCATCGGATCCGGAAGAACCGCTGATCGCCGGCGGCTCGTAGCGGAAGTGTCTGTCAACCGTCGAGGCGCCCGAGATGAGGACCTGTCCATTGGGGAGAGGCAGGACGTCCAGAGCCTCACCTATTGGCACGCTCCGGGGTTATCTCACGTATCGACGCCGTCCAGCTACACCCCAAAATCACACAGGATTTCCGGGTGTCCTATCCTTCACAAAAGTTCTTCACCGTGTGCGTAGCCAAGCTCAGTCGGAAGGAAATCAACGGTTACGACATGGACGCGGGAAGGGATGGCTCATGCTAGTAGGGTTTTCGGGTTCGGCTGGGGACGGTCATAGCAGGCTCAGAACATTTCCCTGGAAATGGTTTCCAGACCTTCCGACGGCCATGTCCGGGCTCCGCTTGAGAAAAGAAACGATGCTGTCCGAATTTTTTCCTGCAATCCGCATGGGATTGGTGAAGGGGCCGTGACTGGCCCCGAGAACCAATGTTTGAAACGACTCCCTATCTTGTTACAGTATGAAAAAGTTCCTAGCGATTGGCGCGGTCCTTGCCGCTCTCACCTCCTCGGTCCACGCCCAGTACAGAGAAAGCGCGGTGACGGGACCCAACGGGTCACTGATCATGGCTCGCGAATACAGCACGGTCCGGTGGACGGTGACCGGTAGTCCTTCCGATGAGATCTGGATCGAAGCTCCGACCACCTTTTGGCTCCAGCCCTATCGTTTCCAGAGCTTGGGGAACGTCCGACGCGGGTACCTATGGAATGCAGGCGAATATTGGCAACTCATTGTTGAGCAGATTGAATATCTTCCCAATAACCAGATCCGGGTGTCCCTGAGGCACGAGCCAACCCTGATTAGACTTTTCAACGGTTCGCTTCGCAGGTTTCAGCAGATATACACTAACCTTGTTGGCGGGAACATGCAGCTGCGGACCGCCGGTGGTGGGATCATTGACAGCGACCCGATTCTAGCGGCCGGTTCAGTGTACTGAGCCGGGTTTGTCCGGGAAGAGAAGTGGCCTCGATCTGGGTCGGTCGGGTGGTCCTAGTGCTGGCAACCTGTACCGAAAGCCTCGATTGACTGTTGCTTCAGATTCCCTCCCTTGAATGAAGCCGACCCGCAGGCAACCGCCTGCGGGTCTCTGCCTCGTCTAGGGTCGCGGAGTTTTCCGTTGTCTTCATCCAGATCGCCGCTTACCGGATCCGGAAGAACCGCTGATCGCCGGCGGTTGGTAGCGGAAGTGTCTGGCGACCGTCGAGGGACCCGATGGTTGCGGTGGAGACGGGACTCCACTGGAGCAGGTCGGTGCTGGATTCCAACGTCAGGTTGGCGCCCGGAAATCCCCACAGGCTGGCTTCGGGCGTACTGTCGGGGCGGAGAGTGATGCCGGTGAGGGAACCTGAGATGGAAGGAAGGCGAACGCGGGCAATGCCTGGGGCCGGAACCCCAGCGTAGGACGCGAATCCACCCGTGACGATCGCGGAGCCGTCCCCCAAGGCGGTCAAGCGGAAGGCGCGGTCGGACGGACCCACGCCCGGATCGAAGGAGGAATCCACGGTCCCGTCCTCGTTGAGAAGGGCAAGGTGCCGACGAGGCAGTCCGGCAACCTGGGTGAAGGCGCCCGAGATGAGGACCTGTCCATTGGGGAGAGGCAGGACGTCCAGGAGCTCGCCGTTCGGACGGATCGATTGGAAGGTCAGATCCACGGAGCCGTCCTGATTCAGTCGGCCCAACCCGCGATAGGAACGGCCCCCGACGGCCGAGAAAAAGCCCGCCACGTAGGCGCGGCCATCGGGAACGGTCCGGAGGGCCGTAATCGGATTGTTCACGCCCGTCCGAGTGAGCGGGAAGGATTCGTCGAGCGAGCCGTCGGGATGAATCCGGATCAGATGGGAAACCCGTTTTCCATTGTACTGCTCGCAGTAGCCGCCGAGCAGGATTCGGCCATCGGGAAGCAGGCCGATGCCGCGTGCGAAGCTTGCCAGGCGGCCATTCATCCCGGGTTCCAGTCGGAAGCGGGTATCCCGGGAACCGTCGGCGTTCAGGCGGACGAATCCCCGCGCCATGAGACCATCCGCCTCGGTGAACCATCCACCGACCAGGATTCCGCCGTCAGGCTGCTCCACCAGCGCGATCACCGATCCATTGATGCGGGCACGGAAGCCCGGGTCCCGGGAACCGTCCTCCTTAAGCCGGACGAGATTCTCCTGAACCTGGCCATCCACCGTTCCGAACTGGCCGGCGACCAGCCACCCGCCCTGTCGGAGCGGCAGGGCTTGGATCGTTGTGGCTTGCGCCATTCCCTCCAGGGGGAGAGGCGCCGCCAGGATTCGGGGTCCGCTGAACGAGGTGTCGAGTCCGGAATCGGGGTGAACCAGGGCGATGCAGGAACGCGGTGTTCCATCCAGCGACGAGAACTCCCCAAAGACCGCGAAACGTCCGTCAGGCCGCGCGACGACCCCTTCCGCGAGGCCATTCAAGGCACCGATGGCCAGCGGCAGCGGGGAACCGGGGCGGTCGTCATCCGCGATCCGGAGTTGGGCCGTGAGCGTGCCGAGAGTCAGACGGAGGGATTCGTCGGCTTCGATGACCTCATCCGGAAGGGCGCGGATCTGGAAGGACTGCGTTCGTTGGGTGTCGGTGAATACCAGGGTCGTTGGAGTGACCACGTAATCCACGCCTGGCGCGGCGGAGTCGCCATCGACTCCGGCAACGAGGTCGAGCGTGCGGGATTCGCCCGGAGCGAGGTTGCCCGAGAACCGGACCGACCATGTGGCCTCGCCGCCGGCCTCACGGATCAGGCTGGGGCCCGGAATGAGGGTGAAGGACGGATCGTCATCCACGATCGTGACGGTGAGCGATGACTGGCGGGCCAGACCGTGCGGGCCTTGGACCGACCCCAGGCCGATCAAGACCTGTTCGTCCCCCTCCGGGAGCTCATCCTGGAGGAGTTCGATGTCGACCACGGCGTTGGATTGGCCGGCAGCGAAGTTGACAGCAACGGAGGTCGGAAGCGCGTAGTCGAGGTTGGTTTTTGCGGAGCTCGAACTGGAGAAGGTCAGGTTCACCCGGGTCGACGTCGACACATCCCCCTCCCGCGAAAGCTCGATCGTGAACCGGGGATCGCCTTCGGTGACCGTGAGCGTGGATCGGGTGAAACCGATGCGGCTGTTGGCGGTGCGGTAGCGGGCGATGAAGGGTGCCATCCGGGTGATGGTTTGGGAGACGTCAGACTCGCCGGGCTGCCCCGCCGGCACGCCGAGGGATTGCCCCGAGTAGGTGAGCCGAGGATTGGAGAAGTAGGGAAGACCGATGCCCGGCTCGTAGGACATGACGTCGCGGAAGGTGACTCCGTCGGCTTCGAAGCGATGACCGTAGGAATACGGAAACACTCCGGGCACGAGCTGGAGATCGGTGTTGTAGGAATGCTCGCGGTCATGGGTTGCACCAAAGATGTGCCCAATCTCATGCGCCAGAACGAGACCCATATCCCGTTGGCCCGCGTCGGCCATCCGCCGCGCCGCGCCAAAAGCGAGGGCTGCGTTGCCTCGAGCCACCCCGATGTCGGCGACGGCCGAGAAGCCGACGGCCTCTTGCTCCACTAGGAGAAACACGATGTCGGCCTTGTAGTTTTCCCGCAGGGATTGGGTGCTGGCCAAGTTCCGATACTCCGAATAGGCGGTGACCATGTTGGCCGTTTCCGGTTGGTTGACCTGGGCGACGTGGACCAGATTGATTCGAACGCCGGTGAGGCTGTTCTCAAACACCCGGTTCGCGGTGGCGATCATCGCGTCAATCCGGCGGTTGATGCCGTCAACACTACCTTCGGCCGCGAGCGCCGTCGGGGTGTACAGGAAGAGGAGATCAATCGTCACCACGGGCATGGTGGGGTCCCAGATTCCATCCTCCGCGCTGGCGGGCGCCACCGCACGGTCGCGGATGCGCTGGGCCCATTCGGGGAGGGCGCCGGCCGTGTGACCGGCCGCACACCAGCCCGAGCGGCACGGGGACGGTGGGGGAATCGGGGCGGCTGCCGCGGCGGGAGATTCCGGCGTCAGGCTGGCATCCTGCCCCAGGACGACGGCCGCGGCGAAGAAGGTGATGATGAGAGCGATGGTGGAACGCATACGATGGGCTTTACGGGTTCCATGGCCAACCGTCACAAGCGGGGTGCACGTAGTCTGGCGAACCGAGGTGGGGACCAACCGGGAGCCGATTTGATCCGAGGAACGGACCGGGTTGTGGCTGGATCTCGCGATGAAGACCGCAGAGAGATCCAGGCCACTACGGGTAAACAAAAATCCGCCGGACCAGGGTGGAACCTGTGCCCGGCGGATGGGATCAACGGCAATTCCTACTCCGCCTCCTAGAATTTCAGGTGCCGGAAGAATCGGGTGTTGTTGGTGGATGGATGGGTCAGGAAGACCTGCGTTCTTCCCATCAGGCCTGCGAGCCAGGCAGTGGTTTCCTCCCATGGTCCGGACGGGGACGGGCTTTCCTGCACACCCCATCCCGGCAGGTCCTGATCCAGCAGGACCAGTGCTTCGCCATCGAAGTCCGCGTCCGGCGCCTTGGCGATGCTCAGGCCGGCTTGCGGCGGGGTTGCGGAATCGGGCAGGACCCAGATCCGGCAGGCGTTGAACCCGCTGAGATGCACCCCTTCGGATTCCTCCATCCGCAGCAGGTAATCGCCCGGGGTCCATTTGCTGGGTGGGATCCACTCGCTGAGGTCGACCGAGGTTTCGCTGTGGTCCGGGAGGAAGCGGGCCTCCCAGGACTGGGCAGACGTCTCGATCCACCGACCTTCCGAGCGTCGCCAAATCCGTCCGCGAACGGTCGCGGCATTGGCGGTGGACCCGGTGCGTTGGATCGTCAGGCTTGCGGACTGCCTCTGGCAGAAGAGGCCCGTGGACGGTAGGCCTGCTTCAGAGAGATGCTGCGGGATCCACCAACGCGTCGGGTTTGCGACAGGTTTTTCCTGATCGTAGGTCAACCAGAGCGCATTAGGAGCAGGCAAAATCTCCTCCGACCCCGATAGGGCTGGAATCCGGGTCGTGCTCCCGTCGGGGTGAAAGAGAACGGCGTGGTCTGTCCAGCACCGCCAGAACGGTCTGATGAAGCTTGGACCGCATTTGTAGAATCGTAGATGGACGTCTCCGTTGGGCTGGACCGCCCAGTCAGCCAGGCTGAGTCCGTTATGCGGATACTCAGCGCGAATACCACCATCCGGTCCGATTCGAACGATAGCCTCAGACAGATGGGTCAAGACGTCGCCGGAGGGGAGCATTTCCCACCAATAGGGCCCGTCGGTGAGCTGTGGGCGGAATGCCGGATCCACCGAGCCGTCCGTCAGGATCCGGATCAGTCCTCCGTTGGCACCGGCGGCATAGAGCCGTCCCTGCGAATCAAACGCGTGCTTCGGTTCGCGGATCCAGAACCGGCCCGCACCCGAAATTGTGGCATTGAAAGCGAGGCCCGAAGGGGCCTTGAAATTCGGATCCTGGCGTCCGTCTGGCAGCAAACGGATGACTTCACCGGACTTCCTGCGGACATAAACGGAGTTGTCCGGTGCCGCCACGAGGGCTTCGGCGTCGTTCCATTCCTGGAACGTCGGATCCCACTGTCCCTCCGGAGACAATCGGCGCACTCGGGTGAGGCCAGATTCCGTATCGAGAATCATCATTACCAGGCGGGAGTCTGGGGTGAGGACGATGGAGCGGGTCAGATCCGTTTGCACGTTTGTCAGGGTTACCATCCCGTTCCGGTCTCCGAAGCGGATGTCGGGCTCGCCGTCAGGATCGAATCGAAGCACGACCAGCGATTCGTCGTAATCTGTCCGTCGCCCGACGAGGTACATCGACCCGTTGGGGAGTTCAGCGAGGCGCACGTCGGAAGAGAGATCCTCCCGTGCGATCGGCGGGGTGATCCTTCCGGCACCGCGACCGAACTCAGGATCCGGAAGCCCATCGCCGGTCAACCGCTGCATCGACCTCCCACACCAGAGCAGCGTCTTTCCCGATGGCAGGGGGAGCAATTGCCTCCAGCCACCCAGGGTCCATTCACGGTCATACGGTGCGACGACGACGTCCTGTCGCAGCAGCCCGTATTCGGCGTCCATGGTGCCGTCGTCGAGGATGGTGACGCGTGCGGGACCGGGCACGAGGACGGTCCGATCTGGGGTGGCCAATTCCAGGAAGAAGGACCTGGTTCGGCCGTTGACTTGATCGTCCAGCACGGGGACCTCAACCACCTTCGTCCCTTCGCCGGGTTGAAAAGTGATCTCGGTGCGAACGGGTTGGTAGTCCCGGCCCGCGAGCGCGGATTCGTCCTTGGTGGAGACTTGGAGGACGAGGGGCAGGTTGGTTCGCCCGCTGCGGCGTATTGTGATTCCGGCAACGCCGTCGTTCTCTACCACCGTGGTATCGTCGACCTCAATCCGCTGAAGGTTGATGTGGTTCAGCCAAACGGTGAGGCCGAAGTCCGGACCCGCGGCGATCAGGTCGGGGATGCCGTCCCCGTTCAGGTCGCCCGCCGCGACGGTGTTCACGATGTTTGGCTGGGAAAGCGGGCTTCCTGCGAGGGACGATCCATCCCGCAGCCCGGGCAGGAGACTCACGGAGAAGTGTTCGTTGGCCGTCACGAGGTCCAGGTATCCGTCGCGGTCCAAATCTACCGGCACGACCTGCCTTGGGTAGGATCCTCCGACGCCGCGGCTGCCGGCCTTGGTGAAAACGCCGTTCCCGAGTCCTCGGAAGATGCTGATCTGGTGGGATGCGGTGTCGGCACTGATCAGGTCCAAATGGCCGTCGAGGTCGAGATCGGCGGCCGCAACATCGAACGGGCGGGATCCGACCGAGAATGCTTCCGTCGGAAGTCGCCTGCCGTCGCGGTTGGAGAAGATCAGGATCTTGTTCTCACCTTCCAGGCTGACGGCGAAGTCGAGAGTACCGTTCCCGTCGAAGTCCCCGGTCGCCAGCCCCCACGGATTCACGCCGGCTGCGATGGGCGAGTCCGCGCTGGTCTGGAACCCGCCCAGGCCATCGCCCAATAGGAGCGAGAGGGTTCCGTCGCCGAAGTTCGCCACGAGCAGGTCGGGGAGGTGGTCCCCGTTGAAGTCTCCGATACGGATCGTCCGTGGTTGCTGGCCCGTCCGGATCGGAGAACCTGTGGTCATGAGGGCACCCTTCCCATCGCCCTTCAGGAAAGTCAGCGCACCGTCCTGTTGATTGGCGGCGACCACGTCCAGATGGTCGTCGCCATCCAGGTCCGCCACGGCCAGGAAGAAGGGTAGGTTGCCTGCCGGGAACGGGGATCCCGGCGCGGGTGCGAACATGCCGTTGGTGGATCCGGTTTCGGTCCCGAGCAGCACCGCCACGGCATTGTCGGCTTCGAGCGCGACGACGATGTCGGCCCGGCCGTCCTCGTTCATGTCGGTGATGACCGGAGCGACCGCCCGCTGGCCCGCGGGCAGGCGCAGGTCAGGTTTGGAGGGAAACAGAGAACGGTTCCCGAAGGGGTCATCGTCGGACGCCCTCTGGACGGAGACGACGTGGGTGGCGGCCTCCAAGCGCCCTTGGCCCACGAACAGGAGCAACAGTGCAAGGCACGAAAGCAGGATCGGGAGGCGAAGGAAGGTTCTCCCCGGCCGACGAGAAGGTTTGGCATCCATGACTCACCTCTTCGAGTTTTGTTACCAACGGTCACATGCGCTCAGTGGACGTCCCCTCACGGCACGTCGAACCCGGTCTCCACGTCGTCGCCGGTGTTGGGGCTGCCGGGATTCACCGGGCCATCGGGGCCATAGAAGAACCAGTTCCAGTCGTGGCGCATGCCGAAGTGGGGGGGTCGGACGACGACACGGAGTTTGTCGGCGTGGCCATCGAGGAAAGGTGATTCGTCATTCCCGCTTTACGCCGGCAAAGGGGCGAAACTTGATCTCCTCCCGTAGAGCCACACTCTCACCCATACGTGAAAACGACACTCGATCTATCGGACGATCTGCTCGCCGAGGCGAAGATGCTCGCCGTTCGCCGGAAGACCACCCTCAAGGCCATCGTTGAAAGCGCCCTGCGTCGCGAAATCCACCCGGTTGCCGAGATGGAGCGCCCGGATCCGGAGATCTTCGAGACCGGGCCGCTGGGCTTCCTGGTCCTCAAGCGACGCCCCGGTGCACCGCCGACGACTCCGGAAGACATCCAGCGAATCCAGGAAGCCCTTGACGAAGAGGATTTCCAAAAGGCCACGCACCCCAACGCGGGATGACCACATTACTCGACGTCAGCGCACTGATCGCCCTCGTGGATGCCGGACATGTCCACCATCAGGCCGCGACACGCTTCTTTCGCAAGGCACAGCCCCTGGGCTGGGCCACCTGCCCACTTACCGAGAACGGCCTTCTCCGCATTCTGGGGAGTCCCGGCGGCGTGCTGGGTGCGAATTCCGCCGCGGTGGCCCGCACTCTCCTGCAGGGGATTCTGGCCAAACCCGGTCATCAGTTCTGGCCTGACGACCTGTCGCTGATGGATGTGCGGATCTTCCCGTCGCTCCCCAGTTCCAGTCACCTCACCGACCTCTACCTTCTTGCCCTTGCCGTTCGCCATGGAGGGCGCTTCGCGACCTTTGATGAACACGTGGAAGCCTCGCTGATCAACGGCGGTCCGGCGGCCTACCATGTCATTCGTGCTGCGTGACCTCGTCGGCGTTCGAGCAGTTTTGTGGAAAGGGCATCAGGTTAGATCTGCCTGGGATTCGTTTCATGAGTCCACCCGCCAACCCTAGGAAGCCCAGGGCTTCCTGTTCGACCATGAGGAACACGACGTCGGCCTTGTAGTTCTCGCGGAGGGTCGAGACTTCGGGGAGATTACGGAAGTTACCGTAGGCGGACAGCATGCTGGCGGTCTCCCGCTGGTTGACCTGTGCGAAATGGACCAGATGGATGCGGACTCCGGTGAGGCTGTTCGAATAGACCCGGTTGGCCGAGGCCATTATGGCGTCGATCCGCCGCTGGATCCCAGCAACACTGCCTTCCGCAGCGAGCGCCGTCGGGGTGTACAGGAAAAGCACGTCGATGATGATCTGAGGAATGGCCTTGGGCTGAGCCGCATCCCTGCAGCCGGGAATGCCTGCGATCCGAACGAAGCCTCGAAACGGTGGTAACGCTGCGCGCGCAGCCGAGACCCGGTTAGACGTTCGGGCTAGGGAAAGTACTTGAAGAACCGAACGCTGTTCGTGGACGGACGCGGCACGCGAATATGAGTGCCTTCCATCGAACCAATCAGCAGCGGAAAGGCAGGCGTCCACGGGCCTCCCGGGCTGGGACTTTCCTGGATACGCCACCATGGCATTTCTTCCGGTACTAGGACCAGGGCCTCAGAGTCAATGGTGGTGCCCGGCACTGATGCAATCGCTAGTCCATCGCCCTGGGGGTTGGCAGGTTCCGGCAATACCCACACCCGACACGCGGTGAACCCGCTGAGTTCGGCCCCCTCGGTCGCTTCCATCCGCACCAAGTATTCGCCCGCGGTCCAGTTTGTGCCTGGAATCCACTTGCTGAGATCCACGGAGGTTTCGCCGTCGCCACGAAGGAAGTGAGCCTCCCACGCCTGTACCGACGCCTCGCTCCACTGAGGGCCGATCCTCTTCCAGATCCGTCCCCGGACCGTCGCTGGGAAGGCGGTGGATCCGGTGCGCTGAATTGTCACGCGGGCGGAATTCTGTACACAAAAGATGCCTGTGGATGGAATGCCTGCTTCGGAGGGGTGTTGTGGGAACCACCATCGCGCGGGGTTTCCGACAAGGAAATTCTCATCGTGTGCCGTCCAGACAGCGGTTGGCCCGTACGTTCGCCTCAAGAACGGAGCGATCGGAGGGAATAGGGTCTCGGTGCCGTCTGGGTGGAGCAGCACGTCATGGACCGGCCAGCAACTCTCCCAAAGAACCCATGGACTCCGGGTGCATCTTGAGAGCCTCAGGTAGATGTCTCCGTCCGGCAATACGGACCAGCCAGTCAATCTGTGTTCCCAGAGCGGATACTGGCTGCCTACGGTTCCATCCGGGGCGATCCGAACGACAAAGTCGGGGGGTTGGGTAACGACTTCGCCTGAGGGGAGAACTTCCCAGCGATAGGGAACTGACTCCAGTAGGGGCCGGTAAGTCTGATCCACGGATCCATCCTTCAAGATTCGGACCAATCCTCCGTTCGTACTGCCGAAATAAACCCGGCCTTCGGAGTCATACGATTGTGGCGGATTCTGAACCCATTGCTCACCCGTTTCGGAACTGGGGTTAAGGGTCAGATCCGAACGCGCTGTGAAGTGGGGATCCATCCGCCCATCCTGAAGCAACCGGACGACCTCACCGGTCTGTTGGCGGACAAACAGCGTGCCATCGGGTGCCACCACAACCGCCTCCGCATCGCTCCAGACTTGGAATGAAGGGTCCCATTGTCCGTCGGGCGACAGACGGCGTAGCCGAGTTCTCCCGCCTTCGAGAAACCTCAGAATCAGCCCAGTATCCGGGCTCAGAAACACGTCGCGCGACAGGCCATCCACGACTTCGAGACCGGGAATCGTGAGCATGCCGGTCCCGTTTCCGAAGGAGGCGTCTGGCTGGCCGTCAGGACCTACGCGTAGCACGACCAGCGAGTTCGGGGAGTCGCCCAGCTGGCCGACGACGCAAAAGGATTGGTTGGGAAGTTCCAAGAATCGAAACCGGGCTAGGTCATGCAGTGTGATCGGCAGTGAGAATTGGCCGTTACCCTGTCCGATGTCGGGATCGGGAAATCCGTCCGAGTTCAGTCGCAACATGGAGTTTCCTCTCCAAACCAAGGCCTTCCCAGAGGCCAGCGGGATGACGTGTTTCAAGCCAGGATCGTCTTCACCCCAGTTGTGGTCATGCGGTGCGATCGCAAGCTCCTGTCGCAGCATGGCGAATTCGTTGTCGACGATCTCGACGCGGGCGGAGAACCAGATCTCATCCGGTGCCTCCGGTTGTCCCGTGAGCACCACCCGAAACGCTCGCGAACCGTCCACTTCAAAGTTGTCGTGCAAGCGGATCTCGAAGGATTGCTCGGTCACCCCTTCCTCAAAACGAAGCGTTCCGCTACCTTCCTCAAAATCCACTCCTGGGACAGCCGCGCGCGACGAGCTTTCGAGGGCCGCTTCCACGCGATACCGGACTTCGAAGGGGGCTACACGCGCGTTGGGAGGGGTCCGGCTGACCAGAAACCGAATCCGCTCGTTCCGCTCGGACACTGCATCCATCAGGTCGGGTTCCGTCCTCACAACCACCCTCACCTCCGGCTCGTCATCCAGGATCGTCACTTGGGTTCTCTCGGGCACGATGACGGGACTGTCGGGAGCCATCAGGTCCACCGCGAACGCCCGGGAATCGCTCCAGAGGTCATCATCGATGATGGGCACTTCCACGACCTTGTTGGTCTCTCCGGCCAGGAAGAGCAGTTCCCCGCTGACTCCCTGGTAGTCCCGTCCGGCCACTGCCGTTCCGTCGCGGGTGGACACCAACAGCCGCAGGGGTTCCTCGATACGCCGGGTGCGCCGAATGTTGATCCGCGCGATCCGGTCGCTTTCGCGCACCGGGGGGACCTCGACCTCAACGAAACTGCCCCGAATTCGGTTGAGCCAGAACGACAGACCTGAGTCCGGGCCGCAGACCACCAGGTCGGGAGAGCCATCGCCATTGAGGTCACCCGCCGCCAACGTGCTCAGGATGCCTGGCGGACTCAGCGGACTTCCCGGAAGGGTGCCGGCCTGCCCGGCACCGGTCTGCCCAACACCAGTGAGCAGTCCCACGTAGGAATGTTCGTTGAGGACGGCGAGATCCGGGTAGCCGTCCCGGTTCAGGTCCACGGGGACCACCATGCGCGGGAACGATGCCCCGGCGTGGTAGGTTTTGACCTTCTCGAAGGCGCCATCGCCCTTGCTGCGGAAGGCAGTGACACCCTCTGACAGAGTATCGGCGCTGATCAGGTCCAGATTGCCGTCGCGGTCCAAGTCCGCCACCGCCACGTCAAAGGGTTGCGATCCCACGGGGAGCAGGGAGCTCCGGAAGGAGCCGTCCTTTTGGTTCAGAAACACGCGCAGGGCATCGTCACCCCGGAGCGCCACGGCAAAATCGACGGTGCCATTCTGGTCGAAGTCGCCCACGGCCAGCCCCCAGGGATTCTTCCCGGCCAGGAACGGGGAACCGGGGCTCTCCCGAAATCCACCCCGGCCGTCTCCCAGCAGCAGCGACAGCGTGCCGTCGCCGTAGTTCGAAACGAGCAAGTCCGGCCAGGTGTCTCCGTTGAAGTCGGACACACGAACAGCCCGTGGTTCGACGCCCGTGGGCATCGCGACGCCCGTTGCCGCCAGTCCACCCTGGCCGTCGCCCTTCAGGAACGTGATGGCGTTATCCATCCGGTTGACCGCGAGCACATCGGGCAGGTCATCGCCGTCGAGATCCGCCACGGCCA
Source organism: Verrucomicrobiota bacterium (assembly GCA_017309115.1). GTDB lineage: Bacteria > Verrucomicrobiota > Verrucomicrobiia > Limisphaerales > UBA9464 > UBA9464. Next base: position 75,294 of record JAFLEF010000019.1, read on the forward strand.
GCGCAAACGGCAGCTTGCCGGCGGGAAACGGTGATCCCGGGGCCGGGGCAAACCAGCCATTGGTCCGCCCTAACAGGACGGCCACCGCATGGTCGGCCTCCAGGGCCACCATGACATCGGCCCGTCCATCCCGATTGAGATCGGCAATGATTGGCGCAACTGGGCGGGCACCCACCATTTCGGTATGGCTAGGCTGAGGCGAGAAAATCGCCCGCCCGCTCTGAGCGTCGTCATCAAGGAAGTAAACCGTCACCAACAGGGACGTCTCCATCAATCCATCGTTATTGCGGATCAGCGTGTCCGGTGACACGGCGGAGACCTCGAAGATAATGGTCTGCTGGCCCTCCGGAATCGAATCCGGAATCAACTGAATCGGAATCTGTTCACCGGATCCGCTCGGCAGTCGGCGGACGGAATAGACGCCGTCGATGGGCACAAAGTCCTCGCCGGGCACCGCGGTGCCGCGGTCGGTGGACCGCACCCTTACTTTGGCCGCCTCCCCCTGAGTGACGGGGATACTAAGCCAAATGCCTCCCCGCGCTTCGTCTCCGCCTTGGATCCACGGGTAGGCGCTAATCCCCATGGGCCACACGATGGTCGCCTCCGCGGCCGCGGCGGCCGGCGGTAACAGCCCTGCCAGCAAACAGACAAGCCACGCAGCGAAGAGCACACGGCGGACGAAGTTGAGTGAGGAATCGAGAATTGTTAGAGCAGTCACACTCTCGTCTTCGAATTCCACGGCCAATGGTCACATGCACTCAGTGGAGTTTCCCTCACGGCACGTCGTAGCCGGTCTTCACGTCGTCGCCGGTGTTGGGGGATCCCCGGTTCACCCGGCCGTCGGGTCCGTAGAAGAACCAACTCCAGTCGTACCTCATGCCAAAGTGGGGATTGCGGAAGACCACGCGCAGCTTGTCGGCATGGCCATCCAGAAAGACGCCGTTGATGAGGGGTTGCCCCTTGGGCAATTGATCGTGGGAACGGGTGTAGTGGGTGTCCACGATGTCATTGAAGAGCATTTGGCCGGAGGGCCGGACGAAGTGTGACTCCTTGAGCGTGTCGTGGGTGAGCGTGTTCCAGGCGACGACCCAGCGGTACGGATACGACACCAAGTCGTTGGTGAGACGGGGAATCTTCCCCCGAAGGATCTTGTCGGCTGGGCAGCGCCAGGAGCGGCCGTCTCCCAGCTTCAGCAGCGATGGAATGCCGCCGTAGAGAACCGTCGCGTCGCTGTTTCGTTCGAGGGAGGCGTAGTCATCGCGGCGTCCCCCGTAGGCCATCATGGTGGGCACGCGTCCGGCGTGGTCGTCGAGGTAGAGGGAGGAAGCGAGGCCGACCTGGCGCAGGTTGTTGAGGCAGGCGACGCGATCGCCCTGCAATTTGGCGCGGGACAGCGCAGGAAGCAGGAGCCCGGCGAGGATCGCGATGATGGCGACGACGACGAGCAGTTCGATTAGGGTGAAGGCGCGGGAAGCTTGGGAGGAGGCTGGGAGATGCATACACCTCCCCTCTACGAATTCCGTGGGGACCCGTCACCTGGGTCCAGTTCGGTCAGGGCTCGACCGTGATCGCGACGAGGAAGGGGACCACCGCGTAGCCTTCCGCCACCAGGTCCATGGAGACGATCTCCCGATCAGGATGCGGGTTGTCCCACGCGCGATGATAGAGCCTGACCTTGTGATCGCGCCGTTTCGACCAACTGGTCTCGCCTTCCCACGCGACACTGCCCGCATCGCAACGGCTGAACAGGAACCCGCTCCACCATTCCCCGATATCGACGCCACTGCGGAGAGGAAGCTCGGCCGTGGAGCCGTCGGCATAGTGGAGGCGATAGAATCCGGCCTGTTCCCCGGCGTGATCTCCGAAATGAGCGGAATGGAGGAAGTGCAGGCGTTTGCCGTGCCGTCTGACGGGGATGTTGAGGACTTCCCGGCCGACTCGCCAACGGCGGAAGGGTTCTCGCCCGACACGGCCGGTGGTAACTACGCCCCGGATGTCCCATTGTACGCCGTCGAGCTCATGGACTCCGGGCTGAAGGGCGTCCAGAGTGTCCTCGAATTCCTCGTAGCGGTTGGCGGGGATCCATCCGGAATCGAGGTGGCCGTTGTAGGCCTGGGTGAGGTCCACGCACGGATCGGGTGTGGCCGGATCGCGTTGGGGCCAGAAGCTGCGGTCTTCGGGGCGATCGGGTTCCGGGAGATCGGGGCGGGCGTTGCGTGCCTGTTGCCAGCGTTCCTCACGAAGCGTCGCTGCGGCGATCTGTAGGCCGGCGGCGGGATTTCCCTGACCCAGTCGCCGCAGTTCGGCGTCGCGCCACGGCAGGACGCTGTGGAGTTCGACGCCGCAAAGAGTAGGTTCTGAGCCCAGCACGGCGCGCTGGAGGATGCTCCTTTGGGGGTCATAGCCCAGGTTCCAGCTGCTGCCTTCGCCTCGGTCGAGGACAACCAGCGATTGGCCGGAATGGCCGTCGCACACCTCAAAGGCGTGGAGTCCGCTTCCTGTCGAGCTCTCCATGGTCTGCAGGATGAGGCGGCTGCCGTCCGGGGTGAATAACAGGTCGCTGGCGGCGAGGGAGCGGATGCGGGCGCGTGCCGTCAGGTTCCATGAGGGCACAGTGCGGATCTCCAGCCAGCCGTCGAGGCGCACCGATGCCATCCTCCGGCCATCCGCGCTGAAGGCAGTGCACATGTGGTGCTGGTCCTTGCTTGTGGCGTGTTCGAGGAAACGATGGACGCAGTCTCCCGACGCCGTGTCGAAGACGCCCCCTCCATCAACCCCGCCGGAGATAGCGAGCCAGCGCCCGTTCGGGCTGAACTGGAGCATCCACGGGTAGCGATTGGAGGAGACGTTAAACCGGTGAAGCAGGCTCCCCGTATTTCCATCCCATAGACAGACCTGGCCGCGAGTGCTGGCGGCGACCTTGCTGCCGTCGGGTTGGATGGCCAGCGCCCATCCGGGGCCCTCCAATCCGCGGAACGAGCGTTCAATGCGCCCCTCAGGCATGCGCCAGCGATGGACGCGCCGGTCGGCGGCACTGGTGAACAAGCTTCGGCCGTCCGGGGTCCACGCCAGATCAGCCACGAACCATTGGTGCCCCGGAAGGAATCCTTCGCGCCGGCCTGATACCGAGTCCCAGAGGGCGATGGTGCCGTCTCGCGAACCGGTGGCCAACTGGCGACCGTCGGGTCGGGTGGCTCCCGACGTGACGGGATACTCGCCCTGGAAACGCCGATCCACCGTGGGTAATCCCCACACCACCACGCGGGGCGCTCCGACTGTCGAGCGGAAGACGGCCCCGGCCCAATGCCCGTTGCGAGTGCGGACCAGGCTGCCCTCGTTGACAATCGCGTCCGTGGGCAGAGATGCGGATACTTCGCCGGAGGACCAGTCCCAAAGATGAATGAGCCAGTCGTTGGCCGAGCTCATCAGGGCGGCATTGGGACCGCCGCGACCGACGATGCGGGCGGCCTGAGTGCTGGAGGGCATCCGTAGGCCGGTTTCCAGATTCCAGAACGCGAGCCGGCCCGGGGCCGACATCAGAGTGGCCATCCGGGTCCCATCGTCGGAAAGCGCGGCCCACCAGACCCACGAGGGAGTTCCCTCGATCGGGGACTGAAACCGCGGAGTGGCACTACCGACCATCCAGGCGCCGGCCTTTCCATCGGGTTCAACCGCCGCGTAGGCCGTGGCGTCGTGATTGAATTCGACCCGGTTGAAGCGAAATCCGGGCCGCGGGAAGGTGTCCACGCGCGAACCGTCGCGGGTGTTCCAGACGGTCCACTGCAGGCCATGGTCGGCGGCCCGTGATTGGGCGAAGATCCGGGTTCCCGACCGGGAAAAGTTGGCCCATTCAAAGATATGTCCGGGGTCCGGATCGAGCCGGAAGCTGACTTCCCCAGAAACGGAGGAACGGACGGTGACGGGACCGTCTTCCGAGACCGTGAGCAGCAGGTCCTCTTCGGGATGGAAGTGAATTGAGCGCGGCTTCTGGGCGGTCGGATCATGGATTGCGATCTGCTCCCAGGTGCCGCAGCGGAAGAGGCGAAACCCGGGTCCGGGCCCGGCGACACCGAGGGTTCGGCCGGCCGGATCGAAGTCAGCGGCGGGGACGGGTTGCAAAGGTGAGCCGAGGCGGAAGGCGACCTTGGAATCCGGCAGGTTGACCACCTCGAGCTCGCCTTCGGAGCCGGCAGCGAACCACTGGCCGTTTTCGGAGAGGGCACCCCAGACCGACGAGTACTCGTTATCGGCCACGTCGTTGGTCAAGACCACGACGCTGCGATGGATGGTGTGGGCCTTGGCCATGAGGCGACCCCATTCTACGTGGCGGAAGCGGTCGGGTTGCTGCAGTAACCGCTCCCGGGCGGCGGAAAGATTGCCGGCCTCGATGCTGTTCTCGGCGAATTCGAGGGCCGCCCGGTAGTCGCGGGCGAGAACGGACTCGCGTTCGGCCAGGGCGACGCGCGCCTGCCAGAGGGTTGAGGCAAGGCCTGCCACGAGGGCCAGCACCAGGGCGCTCACTAGGGGTCGGCGCCTGATCCACCGGCGGACTTGGCCAGGCCAGGTGGCAGGACGGGCGACGACTGTTTCACCGTTCAACCAGCGATCGAGGTCGTCGGCGAGCGCTCCAGCGCTGTCGTAGCGGGCCGACGGGTCCTTCTCCAGACAACGGAGGCAGATGGCCTCGAGATCGGCATCGACTTCCGGGGCCGCGGGTCGAATTCGCGCCGGTTCCTCGTCCGCGACCCGGCGGAGCACTTCCAGGGTGGACCCGCCTTGGAAGGGTGGGCGGCCGGTCAGCAGTTCGTAAAGAATGGCCCCAAGACCATAGACATCGGCAGGGACTCCGGCCTGACGGGCCCGTCCGTCGGCCTGCTCCGGCGCCATGTACGCGGGAGTGCCGAGCACGGTGGTCGACAGGGTGAGTTCGCTGTCGCTTCCGGACAGTTTGGCGAGGCCGAAGTCGGCCACATGGGCAAGGCCCTCCGCGTCGAGCAGCAGATTGGACGGTTTGATGTCGCGATGGAGAACGCCGCGCTGGTGGGCGTGGTGGACGGCGCGAGCGGCGGTTGCGATGAGGCGCGCTGACTCTTGGGGTGTGAAGCGACGACGGCGCAGGGCATCGGCGAGGCTGCCGTGTTCGAAGTAGCGGAGGGTCAGGAAGGGCGAGCCCGCATGGCGACCGACCTCGTACAATGGAACGATGTGGGGGTGCTCAAGCCGACCCACGGCTTCGGCCTCGATCCGCAATCGTTCGAAGGCGTCCCGACGGGTGAGGGCGGCGCCGGTGAGGGTTTTGAGGGCGACGATCCGGTTAACGGACCGTTGGAACGCTTTGAAGACGATGCCGGTTCCGCCCCGGCCCAGCTCGCCGAGGATTTCGAAGCCGCCGATTTCGGTGGGAGTTTCCTGGGTTTCGGGGAGATCGGGAAGGTCCTCAGGGTCGTCCCGAAGGGCCGATCGAAGCAGGCAGGTGGCGCAGTTGCCGCCGGCGTGGTTTGCGGGGAGGGGCCGCTGGCAGCGTGGACACGACTGGGAGGGTTCCGTGGGCATCCGGGCACTGGTGAAGGGTTCAGTCAGCCGCAACAGAGAAGCGGCGAGAGGTCCCGGACTGACCTTCAGCGTGTTGTTTCACCACTCCGCCCGTAGCGGGTGAACCTTGAACCGGATTCTTCGAAATCATTTACGGGATCTTCGGATTCCGCCGGGAATCGTCACATCGGATTCCATTCCAGATCGTGGGATACTGGGGGTGGCCGGGTGGCATGAGGGGGAGCGGCTGGCCTAGTTTTCGAGGGCCTGGAGGAGATGCCGCATTTCCTCGTCCAGATCGGCGAGGCGGGGGACGGTTTGGGCGATCTCCTCGCGGATGAGTTCGCGATAGCGGGCTCGCCACCGGCTCAACCGCATCTTGATGGCGCTGTCGCCCAAGCCGAGTTGCGTGGCGGTTTGGGTGAGTTCCCCATGGTCACCGCCACCGGCGAGCAGACCTTGGAGCGCTCGAAACAAGTCTCCGTTGCCCGCCTTCTCGGCCTCGGCGCGGAGCTGGAGCAGGGCATTGTCCAAGGTGGCAAGCGCCCAGCGCCGATCGAATTCCTGTTCGGGTGTCCGGGAGGTGGAGGGTTCAAACGAACGCCCCTCCTCACTGGCCAGCTCTTCGAGCGACAGCAAGCGATCACCACCGCCCCGTTTGAGCGCAACGGCGCGGGCGAGTTCATCGGACAGGAACCGCTGGAGAGCGGTGAGGAGGAAGGTCCGGAAGCGCCCCTTTCCAGGATCGGCGGCGGCAATCGCCCCCCTTTGGAGAAGTCGGGCAAAGAATTCCTGGGTCAGGTCGCGGGCCTGTTCCGGGTCATGAACACGGCGGCGGACATAGCAGTGTATGGCCGGCCAGTAGGAGCGGCACAGGCTTTCCAGGGCTTGATCGGAAGCGGGTCCTTGGCCGGTCGCATTAAGGACGAGGCTCCAATGGGTGGTGGCGAACATTCGGCGGGACGCTGCGTCGTGGGGATTTTGGAGCCGATCCACTTCCATAGCTTGGCCCTAATTCATTGATACCGAGGGGAATCTTAAAACGGGCCTGAACAGGAGTGGAGCGGGTGGCTCTGACCTTCCTGATACTGCCACTGAGTATTAGCGGACTCTTACGCTAACCTAGGAACGAGCGCTAGCTCGGATATTTCGCACTTCAAGGATGCGAAGGGCTCGGGAAGCTGGGTGCTCCCTCGCAACTGGGGATTCGACCGATCCCGCTGGTTTGGAAACGAGATCGGGAACCGGAAGACTTTCCCGGGATCGCTTTAGAACTGGGACTCCTTGTCCTTGAAGAGCACGTTGAATGTGGTGAGGGAGCCGTAGCAGCGGGTGATATACTGCTGCCAATCAAATTTCTCCGCGCTGGTCAGTACTTCACTCGCGTTAATCTTCTGTTCCAAGACTCGGAGGTTGTTACGAACCATGACGATCTTGTGAAAGAAGGTTTCGAGGTCCACCTCCTTGGTAGTCAGGGTTGGATCCTTCGGGTGCAGGACCAGTTTCCCGTCCCGCCAGCGGTTGGCGAGTTCGGTGATGTCGAGATCGGGTTTGGCCAAGCCCAGGTGGAGGGCGACGGCTTCGACCGTTTGCTCGATCAGCGATTTCAGCGGGATGGGTAGGGCGGTGAGGGAAGCCTGGGCTTCGGCGGGAACCAAGCCGCTGGCCTCGGGATCGACCGGTCGCCGGCCATCGGAAAAGACGACTTCAGCAGCGTGTTCGGTGATGGCTTTGACGGTTCCCGACCCGTATTGCGGGTGGATGACCGCCATGCCGAGGTGAAGTTCGGCGAGTTTCATGGGGGAAGGGTGCGGGGAAGGCCAGCTGGCGACGAAAATCGGAGCGGTCAGTTCTGCGGTGAATCCGGCCGGCGCAGTCCCACTTCGTGGGCAATGTCGTCGAATTCCTGGGAGCTGACCTCGTGAAGCTGTTTGCCGCGGCGAGCCAGCTTCTCGTTGATCTTCATGGCTTTCTCCGTCATCGCCTCATGCGTTTCCTGGGTCCCGCCCACCAGGGCGAAGTTGGGACCGGTGGTCACCCGCTTATGGCCGTCGGAGTCGAGACCGACGCCGAGGAGGACGGCTGGAGGTGATTTTGGTTTCCGTGCGGAGGGCTTCGGAGATTTCCCCATGAGCGAAGGTTACGGAGGAGTCGTTCTGGGGCAAGCGGAACCCTTTGATAAGGTTGGGAATGGAATGGCCTTGCCCAGTCAAGTGAGAATTTGCTAACCCTTGCGGGTCATGGCAGCCATTGGGCGGTTCCAAAAAGGGGACGAAATCTTTTATGCCAAAGTAGTCGACGGCGAATTGTTTAAGCTGATCGGCGACGTTTTTGGCTCCCCATCGTTTGAAAAGAAGCCAACTGCCCTCAAGGGGGTTAAGACCCTCGTGCCTGTGGTGCCTTCCAAGGTCATCGCGGTCGGGCTCAACTACGCGGATCATGCCCGGGAAACCGGGAAGCCGCTGCCGAAGGAGCCTCTTTTCTGGCTGAAGGCTCCGACTTCTCTGATTCCTGATGGCGCCAAGATTGAGGTTCCCTTCGGAACCCACCGTACTGATTTCGAAGCCGAGTTGGCCGTCGTGATTGGCCGGCGCATGCGCAATGTCACTCCCGCCGCGGCGGCCCGATACATCTTTGGCTACACGGCCGCGCAGGACGTTACCGACCGGACCATTCAAGGTGCGGAAAGCCAATGGGCCCGGGCCAAGTCCTTCGACACGTTCACGCCCCTCGGACCGTACATCGAAACGAAGATCGATCCGCATGATCTGAACATCCAGTTGTTCCAGAACGGTCAATTGCGCCAGAACAGCAATACCAGTCAGCTGATCTTCAATTGCTTCGATATCGTCAGCTTTGTCTCCACCAACATGACGATGCTGCCAGGTGACGTCATCCTCACTGGGACTCCCAGTGGCATTGGTCCCATTGAATCGGGTGATCGGCTTGAGGTCCGCATTCAGGGACTCGCGCCATTGGTCAATACGGTTAAGTAAGCGAGCCAAGGCGGAGTCCGGAGGGAGACACCCCCGGGGTGACTTTGGCTTTAGCCGGTTCAGGCCTAAACCATCTGCTGGCCGCCGCCGTCATAGCCCTGGCCGTCCAGGTCGATCAGAATGTCCCGGGGTTCAGCACCCTTGCTGGGACCCACCACTCCGCGGTCTTCGAGGGTATCCAAGAGCCGGGCGGCTCGTCCGTAGCCGATTTTGAGGCGGCGCTGCAGCAAGGACGTACTGGCCTTCTTTTCGGATCGGATAATGTCCATGGCCTTCTCGATCAGCGCCTCATCCTCATCACTTAGGCCGTCCTCTTCCGCATCGGGATCAAACGTCATTGAGCCCGCGCTGCTGGGCACCTTCTGCAGGGCGCTGTGGATTTCGACGTCGTAACTCGGTTTGCCCTGACGCGCGATGAACTCGACCACCTGTTCGATCTCCTGATCGGTAATTAGAGCGCCCTGGGCCCGATTCAACTTCGCGCTGCCCGGCGGCAAATACAGCATGTCGCCTTTGCCGAGGAGTTTGTCGGCGCCCATTTGGTCCAGGATCGTGCGGGAATCGACCTTACTGGCGACTTGGAAGGCGATCCGGGCGGGGATGTTGGCTTTGATTACGCCGGTGATGACGTCGACGGAAGGTCGTTGGGTCGCGACAATGCAGTGAATGCCGGCGGCGCGAGCCATCTGAGTAATTCGGGCGATGGCCATTTCGACATCGGCCGGGGCCACCAACATCAGATCCGCCAGTTCGTCGATAATGACCACGATGTAGGACAGCTTTTCGGGAATGATGATGTCCTCATCCCGGGGAACCACGATCTCCTCGTCCACCTCCACGGCGAACCCTTCTGCGCCGGCTTCGACCTTCTCCTTCTTCTGCAAGAGCGGCAGCTCCGCTTGTTTCTCCACCGGCGGCTTTTCCTTGGGCCGTTCGTTGAAGGCTTTGACGTTGCGAACGCCGACCTTGGCAAAGATCTGATATCGCTTCTCCATTTCGTTCACGACCCAGCGAAGAGCGAGAATGACCTTCTTGGGATCGGTCACTACTGGGACGACGAGATGGGGTAGGGCATTGTACTGCTGAAGTTCGACCACCTTGGGATCGATCATCACGAACCGGAGTTGATCCGGGCTGAACCGGTACAGCAGCGAAGCAACGATAGTGTTAATGCACACTGACTTTCCGGAGCCCGTGCTGCCGGCTATCAGGACGTGGGGCATGTCGGCTAAATCGGCGATGACCGGTTGACCATAGACATCCTTGCCGAGGGCCAGAGGGATTCGCGCCTTCGAGTTCTTCCATTCGTCGGACTCCAGCAGGTCACGCATGATGACCTTCGTCTTGACGGCGTTGGGGACTTCCACGCCGACCGAGGATTTGCCGGGAATGGGAGCGAGGACATGGATGCGCTCGGCCTTGAGCGCGGCGGCAATGTTGTTGGTGAGGGCGTTGATTTTCTCCAGCTTCACTCCTGGCGCCGGGTGCAATTCGTAACGGGTGATCGTGGGACCTCGGGTGATGTCCCCGGCGGCGACTTCGATGCCGAATTGGGCCAGGGTTTGCACCATAAGCCGGGAATTGGCCATCAACTCCTCCTTGGTCTCCGTGGGGCGGACAGAGAGGTCGGGCAGGTGCAACAAATCCATCGGCGGAAGCTGGTAGTTTCCGATGATGGGCGTGCTGGCGACGGTGATCGGCTTGGCCCGACGGGTCTGGAGTTTGCCGCGCGGAGGAATGACCGGAACCGCGGTGGGTTCGGCGTCTTCATCTGGGGAACTTCCCTCGGGGCCGGGTTCGGTTTCTGGGTCGGAATCAGGAATTGGCGCGGAGGAGGCCGGCTCCGCTTTGGCGGCGGATTTGCGCCCCAGGACCGCGTCCGAAGCGGAGAAGGGATTCGAGCGGGCGATTTCTTCGGCGGAGATCCGAGTGCCTTCTCCGGCGGGTTCGGCACCCAGTTTCGAAACACTGTTGTCCTGAAAGCGGGGTTCCGGAACGGGCTTCAAGTCCGCGCCGAGTCCCGAAGGAGTGGGTTCCTCCTCGTCCTCGTCGTCGGGTTGCGCGGCTTCCGCTTTCGAAACCGGGCGTCCTGCGGCTTCGGCAGCGGCTTGTTCCTCCAGTTTTCGGGTCTGTCGGGCGAGTCGTTTGGCTTCCTTCTCCAATTGCGCCTGAGTGGCGGCGAGACGCTCTTCTTCATTGCGGGGCTCGTGGGTGAAGGCCTTCTTGACCACGGTCCACAGCAGGAAATCGGTGAGGAGTACGAGACTGCCCAGGTACAAAGCTCCGTAGACCAGCGCGGCACCCGTCCGGTTGAGAAAGTAAACGACCAGCGCCGAGTTCAGCTGGTCCCCCAACAGGCCCCCCGCACTGATCGAATTTCCGCGGGCTCCCAGCGAGGGTAGGTCTGTGCTGAACAAGTCCAGCATCCCCATCGCTGAGATCAACAGGCCCAGCGCGGCCACCGGGGACTTCCAACTGCGGCGCAGATAGGCCAGAGCCGGAACAAAGCTGGCGAGTCCGAACCCCAACAACAGTACGGGCAGCAGGTAGGCCGAGGCCCCCAAACCGAAGAGCAACACATCGGCCAGGGAAGCCCCGAGTCGTCCCAGCAGGTTGTGAATCGGATGATTGGGCGGCGACGCATTGGCGGCCAAGTCTGCCCGGTCGTAGGAAAACAGCGCCAGCGTGAGCGCCACCGCTGCCACCAACATGCCCAGACCGGGCAGATCCCCGGTCCGGACGGACGGTTCAGAAGGAACGGCGGCTTTGACACGCGGCATGGGGAAACGTTCTCCGCCGATCCGCCCGGGTGGCAAGCGGTTTGGGAACTTCTGTTGGCAATTCGTTCTGCCCGGCCAGATCCCCCCGGTTCTGGATTGCACCCCAGCGTCGCGGAGCCAACCTCCCGGCAGTCATGGCATTGTTGGAGATCATGGATTTGGTGAAGTCATTTCGGGGACCCGATGGCACGGTCCACGAAGTCGTGCGCATTCCCCGATTTACCCTCGAGGCTCGATCCCAAGTGGCTTTGAGTGGTGCCAGTGGAACCGGAAAAACGACTTTTCTGCACCTGATCGCCGGGATTCTGGCTCCGGATGCTGGATCGGTGCGCTTGGACGGGACCAATCTGGCTGAGCTTTCCGAATCCGCGCGGGATCGTCTCCGAGCGACGAAGATTGGTTATATCTTCCAGACATTCAATTTGTTGCAGGGGTTTACGGTGTTGGAGAATGTGTTGCTGGGAATGAGCTTTGGTCCGGGTGCGGATCGGGCGCGGGCGATGTCCCTCCTGGAACGGGTGGGACTGGGCGAGCGGCTCCATCATTTTCCGCGGCAGCTTTCGACCGGGCAGCAACAGCGGGTGGCGGTCGCTCGGGCCTTGGCGAATCATCCCCAGTTGGTCTTGGCCGACGAACCCACGGGAAATCTGGATGCCCGAAACGCCCGGGAGGCACTGAAACTGATTCGGGAGGCTTGTACGGAGAATGGAGCGGCGCTCCTGCTGGTGAGTCACGATCGGGACGTTTTGAATTCGTTTGAGCACACCGCGTCGCTGGGAGAGTTGAATCAAGTCGCATCGCTCCGGGGAGGTGCGCAATGACTCTTTGGCTGATTGTCCGCCGGAGCCTTTATCAGCATCTGCTGTCCACCCTCGTCACCGGGGTGTCGATCGCTTTGGCGGGGGGATTGCTGATGTCGGTGTGGGTGGTCAAGAATCAGGCGCACGCGACGTTTACCGGTCAGAGTGGGGGTTGGGATGCGGTTTTGGGCGCTCGCGGGGCCAAACTCCAACTGGTGTTGAACGCCATCTTTCACCTAGAAGCGTCACCGGGGAACATTCCGTTCGATGATTACGAGGCGATTGGGACCAATCGGGCAGTGGCGGCGGCGGTGCCGATCGCGGTGGGGGACAACTATCGGGGTTACCGGTTGGTGGGCACATTGACCAACTACTTCGACGTTGAGTTCGCCAAGGCGCAGCGGTTTCAACTCGTCCCGGGAGGACGGATGTTCGAGGACGGGTATCGGGAGGCTGTGGTAGGCAGTTTTGTGGCGCAAAAGCTGGGTCTCAAGGTGGGCAGTGAGTTTCAGCCTTATCACGGCTTGAACTTTGATCCGAAGACCCAGCATGAAGAAGTGTACGTGGTGGTGGGCATTATGGAGCCGTCCAACACGCCGGCAGATCGGGTGATTTGGATACCGCTGGCGGGCTTGCAGAACATGAGCGGGCATGATGCCGCAGCGGCCAACGACGTCAGCGCGGTGCTCGTCAAGTTGCGCTCTCCCTTGGCCGGGCAGCAATTGGACATGTTGTACAATCGGCAGGGCAATCGGCTCACGTTTGCCTGGCCGATTGCCAAGCAAATGGCGGATTTGTTCGAGAAATTCGGCTGGTTCGACTCGGTTTTGGAATTGGTGGCTTGGTTGGTGGCCTTGGTGGCCACCGGCGCCGTGCTGGCGAGTCTCTACAATTCCCTGAACAGCCGACGTCGCGACATTGCCATTTTGCGGGCCTTGGGAGCCCGGCGACGCACGGTGTTCTCCGCCATCGTGCTGGAATCTGCGACCATTTCGGCACTGGGCATGGCCGGGGGATTTCTCGTTTATTTCGCCATTCTTTCCGGGGCGGCTTCGGTGATACGCGCCCAGACCGGAGTCGTGCTCGATCCGTGGCAACCGGCCGCGGTCTGGCTGTGGGCGCCGGCGGCCTTGATTGGCATGGGAGCACTGGCGGGCATCCTGCCGGCCCTCAAGGCTTATCGCAGCGAGGTTGCGGATGGGTTGGCTCCGGAATCCTGAGGATGACTCCTGCTCAACTGAAAAACCTTCTAGGAATCGGGCCCCATTCTTCCTAGGTTGCCCGAACGCATGTCCAAATCGGCCCCAGCGGCGGTGATAAATTCCGGATCAGCTTCGAAGGTTGATCCGGAGCTGCCGTTTGAGGAGGCGCTGGCCAAACTGGAGTCGATCGTGGAGGGCATGGAAGCAGCTGATTTGCCCCTGGAAACCTTGCTCAAGCAGTTTGAGGAGGGCGCCCAATTGGCCAAAGTTTGCCAGGTCCGTCTAGCCGCCGCCGAGGTTCGGGTTCGGCAATTGGAGAAAAACCTCGCGGGGGATTGGGAAACGCGTCCGGTCGATTTGTCCGGATCGGCGGAGGTGGCTTAGGCCTTCGGAACGGTGCTTGCGGTACCGACCCAACCGGACATTCTTTCGAATCATTCTGTTCAACAACGCATGAGTCGCTATCTCGACATGGTGGATCACCCGTCTCACGTCCGGAAACTGACCCCGGACCAACTGACCGAGCTCGCCGCGGAGATCCGCCAGGAGCTAATCACGAAACTGGCCAAGAATGGCGGACATTTGGGCCCGAATCTGGGGGTGGTCGAGCTGACCATCGCCTTGCATCGGTGCTTTGAAACGCCCCGGGACAAGTTTGTCTGGGACGTCAGCCACCAAGTCTATGTCCACAAACTGCTAACGGGGCGGAAGGACCGGTTTCACACCATTCGCACGACAGACGGACTGAACGGGTTTGCCCTGCGGACCGAGAGTGAACACGACTGTTACGGGGCGGGGCATGCGGGCACGGCGCTGTCGGCGGCGCTGGGCATGTGTGCGGCTCGCGATCAACGGGGAGGAACCGAGAACGTGGTTTGCGTATTCGGCGATGCCGCGCTCACGAATGGAATTTCGTTCGAAGCGCTTAACAACATCGCGGGAACCACCAAGCGGTTCATCGGCATCCTGAACGACAATGAGTGGTCCATCGCCAAGAATGTCGGCGCGATTGCCACCTACCTCGGCAAACTCACGACCAATCCCCGTTACAACAAGCTGCGGGACGACTTTGGTCACTGGCTGAAGAAGCTGCCCCAAGGCGAGGTGGTTTCCATGCTGGGCCAAAAAGCGGAGGAGGCCATCAAGGGTGCCGCCAACTCCCTGGGATTGCAGCAGAACGGTTCCTCGGTGGATGCCGACGGTCGGGGTGGCCATGGCTCGGCGTTGTTGTTTGAGGAGTTTGGCATTCGCTATCTGGGTCCGATTGACGGCCACAACTTGCCGCAATTGATCAGTACGCTCGAATTCGCCAAGACCTGTAACGAGCCGGTGGTAATCCACATTTTGACCCAAAAGGGGCGGGGCTTCGAAGCCGCGCTCAAACAACCGGAGAAGTTCCACGGTCTGGGACCCTACGATGTCCAGACGGGTCAGACTCCCTCGCCCAAGCCGGGCGCGCCCCCGATGTGGCAGGACGCGTTTGGCCGGACCATGGTCAAACTCTGTGCCCAGAACAAAAATGTCGTGGGCATCACCGCGGCCATGCCGACTGGAACGAGTCTCAAGCTGCTCGATCAGGCGTTCCCCAAACAATACTACGACGTCGGGATTGCCGAGGAACATGCGGTCATCTTTGCCGCGGGTATGGCGACTATGGGCTTCCATCCGGTCGTCGCCATTTACAGCACCTTCTTGCAGCGGGCCTATGACTGCATTCATCACGATGTGTGTTTGCAGGACCTGCCGGTCATCTTCTGCATGGACCGGGCGGGTCTGAGTGCGAATGACGGGCCGACTCATCATGGGTTGTTCGACATCTCGTACCTGCGCTGTTTGCCGAACCTGATCGGCATGGCCCCGTCCAATGAGGATGAGCTCCAGGACATGATGTTCACAGCGACCTTCCAATCGCACCCGGTGGCCATTCGGTATCCTCGGGGCAATGCCGAAGGGGTTCCGATGAAGGAGCAACCGGCGGTGCTCGAAATTGGTAAAGCCGAGGTCGTTCGGCACTTCGCTGGAACTCCGGGTATGCTCAAGGCGGCTTTGTTTGGATTAGGCCCCATGCTTCGTCTTGCTTTGGAAGCCGCCGATCGGCTCGCGGCGGAAGGGTGGGATGTCGCGGTCATCAATCCCCGGTTCTTCAAACCCCTGGATCGGCAGATTCACGAATACTACGCCCAGACGGCGGATGTCGTGGCGACGATCGAAGATCACGTGGCCATGGGAGGCTATGGGTCGGCGGTCTTGGAATGCTTGAACGAGGCAGAAATCCCGACCCCAATCGTGCGAATTGCTTGGCCGGACGTGTTCGTCGAGCACGCCAGTTCGGTTGATTATCTCCGCCAGAAGCACGGGTTAACGGTGGATCGTTTGGTCAAAGAAGTGATGGCCCGCGGCACCAAGGGGCATAGATTCCAAGATCGGATGGCGGCAGTATCGTGATTTTGCTCCGGATTTGAGACAGAGTGTGACGGCCCGGGTGAACTTCGCCCGGGCCTGACTCTTTTCAGGGATTGAGCTCTGAACAAGAGATGACTGAATTGTCAGCGAATGCTGACGTCCCACAGTGGTTGATTGGTCCACCGGTTGGCTTCGGTCGTGCTAGTCTTTGAAGCAACTTTCGTCTGACCGCTTGACGATCGTCCGAAGAAAGATCGTTGCCAAAGTTGAACGAAGCGTCCGGATAGCGGTTCCAACGCGCAAATATAATAGACCATGAAGGCGAATCTGAATGTGGCGAAGTCGGCACCGAAGACCCGTCGGGAATCCCGACCGGGCGTGACGTCCAACCGGCGTCCGGTGTCAGCGAAAACGCCCCTGCGCGGGGTGCGACCCAGCGGGAGCCGACATGGTTCGGTCCGCGGCGCGGCTCGGCAGAAGGCGGAAGCGACCCCAACCCTTTCCTTGATTCCCGATCAGGCGGGTCAGGCTGAGGTGGCGCGCATCGCGCTCACTCCGGTGACCGAGGTCCCTCGGCTCCAGCCCGACGCTCAGCCGGAACGGATTCAGCCTCGGTGGGATGAGAATTCCTCCCTTAGGCTTTATCTGCGGGAAGCGGTGGAGACCCCGTTATTGACTCCCGCTCAGGAGGTTGAGTTGGCTCATCGGGTTCAGGCTGGAGACGCCTCGGCGCGGGAACACATGATCAAGGCCAACCTTCGGTTGGTCGTGAAAATTGCCCGGGAATATGAAGATTACGGATTGCCGCTGCTGGATTTGGTCAACGAAGGCAATATTGGTCTGATGCGGGCGGTGGAGCGGTTTGATCCAACCAAGGGGGCCAAACTTTCCACGTATGCGGCCTGGTGGATCAAGCAATCGATCAAGCGCGCGCTGTCGAATCAGGTGAAGGCGATTCGATTACCGATCCATCTGGTGCAGCAAATCGCCCAACTGCGACGGGCGGAGACGGCATTTGAAGCTCGCCATGGTCGGCCTCCTCGGGACTCTGAGTTGGCGGTGGTGCTGAATGTAAGTGAGGATGACATTCTGCATTGGCGTGAAAGCGCCACGGTGGGAACGACCTCCCTCGAGGCGCCGCTGGGCAATGACCCGGATGCCGGCCGGGTGGCGGACTTGGTTCCGGATGAGAATGCCCTGATGCCCTGGAGTTCGGTGAGTGAGGAAACGAATGCGGAACTGATTCGTGAACTCGTCGGGACGCTGAATCCGCGGGAACAGAAGATCCTGAAGGAGCGGTTTGCCCTGGAAGGGGGAGAGCCGCGGACTTTGGAAGAGATCGGAGTGGATTTTGGGCTGACTCGGGAACGGATTCGGCAATTGGAAGCTGCGGCGTTGCGGAAATTGCGGGACCGGATCGAGAGCCGCGAGCGGTTAAAGACTGCTTGATTCGCCAAGCCTGTTTGGGACGACCGCGATCCGAAAGGGTGGCGGTCGTTCCATTTTGGCGGGGTATTGCGGGTTGGGGCTCTGCATTACCCTGCATCAACCTTCGGGATATCGTGATTTCACTGGCGCATCGGGGGCGGTGGGGCCTACTCTTGCAAGCGAATGAGCAACCGGAAATGGCTGTCCCTCCTGACCCTTTTGGGTGGGCTTTTTCTATTGTCAGGCTGTGGAGGAATTCAGGGCAGTCATAGCGTTTCGCCGGCGTCATTTTTGATTCCCGGGCTAAGCAGCCGATCAGGTCCGCAGGCTGATGTGGCTACCAATTCCGAATCTCTTCATCCTTAATTCTTTACCATGCGTTTTCCGCTCGCGCTGACGACCAAGATTGCCAAACACATTGTCGGTCACCGGCTCCGAGGCACCCCGAAGTTTGCGATGGTGCTGCAGTTGGAGCCGCTGCATACCTGCAATTTGACTTGTACCGGATGCGGTCGCATTCGGGAGTATTCCACCAGCCTCAAGGACATGGTTCCTTTGGAGCAGTGCCTCGCCGCGGCGGCGGAGTGCAATGCGCCCATGGTTTCGGTCTGTGGTGGCGAGCCGCTGATTTATCCGAAGATTGAGGAATTGGTCGCCGGATTGAGGGAGCAGGGGCGGATCATCTACATCTGCACCAATGGTGTCTTCATGCGGAAGAAGATGCGGGAATACATGGCGGCGCACTACGGGCCGTCCCTGGAACCCCAATTGGTTCAACTGGTCAAGGAAGGCCTCGTGACGGAGAAGGAGGCGGACGTCATTCGCAAGCCCGACGAGGCGGCGCGAAAGAAGGTTACGATCGGTCCGAGCAAGTGGCACTATTGGAACGTCCACGTGGACGGGTTGGAATACACTCACGACCTCATTGTCGAGCGGGAAGGGGTCTTCAAGGAATGTGTGGCCGCAATCAAGATGGCCAAGATCCTCGGGTACCAAGTGGCTACCAACACCACGGTTTATCGCGAAACCGATCCGGGTGAATTGGAAGACATGTTCCGGTTCCTCAGTTCCTTGGAATGCGATGGGCACACCATTTCTCCGGGCTACGACTACGATGCGGCCAAGAAGGACATGGTGAAGCGGTTGGGACGGGATCCCAAGGAGTTCTTCCTGACCCGCGAACTCACCCGTCAAAAGTTCAAGGACATTGAGCGCTGGGGGCAGATGTTCACCATCTTTGGAACGCCAGTCTATCAGGAGTTCCTGGCGGGCAAGCGGGAACTGACCTGCACGGCTTGGGCGATTCCCACTTATAACGTGCGCGGTTGGAAGGCGCCCTGTTACCTGATGACGGATGGGCACTATCCCACCTATCAGGAGATGCTCGACAAGGTCGCCTGGGACAAATACGGCGTGGTCGACGGGGTGGCCCGTGATTCCCGCTGCGAGAACTGCATGGTTCACTGCGGCTACGATCCGAGTGGCGCGTTGAGCAATAAGCCGCGGGACACGTGGCTGAATTTCAAATACAACTTCCTGCCGCGCCCGGCGCCGATTCCCTCGACTCCCGAACTCGCGGTCAAAGCGTTCAACGGAGCGTCCATCGGCAAGGGCCATTTGGCGGAAGCCAAGGCGGCCGTCAGCAAGGAACTCGGCGGTGCCAAGTCGGTTTACCAACGCAATGGGCACCACGACCACGCGGGAACCGATGCAGGCAGCGCCCCCACCCAACGGGACGAACTACTTCAAAAAATCCGCGAGGGTCAGAAGATTGAGGTCAAGTCGGAGTAATCTCCTCTTTGACTGAGTCACCAAGGCCGGGCTTGAGCCCGGCCTTTTTCGTTTCCACTCCTCCGGAACCACAGTCGCACTCGCGAATCGAAGCGGCTTCGCTAGGTTCGCCCATGATCCATCGGAGCTTGTGGGGCTCATTGCTGGTGGTCCTGACCTGTCAGGCCCAGTCCCTCACCACATTTCGGTTGCCGCAACCGACCTCCTTCCTCCCGGAGTTCTCGGGCGGGCGGGTGGCACGTGCTCAGGTGCCGGTCGCGGAACTCAACGCGCGTCTAGAGGATGCGCCAGACGAAGTTTGGACGTTTTCGGATCGTGTTGCGCTTCGACTTCGTCCGGAAGTTTCAGTCGATTCCGTGCTCGCGGGTCGCGCCCTGACGGTGGATCGAAGTTTGGGTTCCGGGTTGTTCGTGCTTCAGGGACCTGATGCCGTTACCGCGTGGACTGAGGCTGAAGCCCTCGCCCAATTGCCCGAGGTGGAAGCGGCTTATCCTATTCCCTCAGCACCCAAGGGTTCTTCCGACCAATACGCGGTGGCCCCTCGGGACGAACTGTTTCGCACGCGGGTGACAACGCCCGAGTGCGAGGTCGCTCCCGGGGTGATCGTCCCAGGGCAAACCGTGACGGGTCAGTGGTACCTCGAGAATCGGGATCCGCTGACCGGCGCAGAACTGGGAGTGGATATCAACATCCGTCCGGCGTGGGCGCACACGCGTGGAGCTGGAGTGACCGTGGCCGTGGCGGATACGGGAATTGAGACAGCGCATCAGGATCTTCAACCGGCTCTGTCCGGGGCTCCTCACTTCAACTTTGCCACGAGGACCGCCGATGGCAGTCCCAATCGTCGTGAGTCGGGAGGGGCGCATGGTACTTCGGCAGCGGGATTGATCGCGGCGACGGCCAATAACCGCATTGGTATGAGCGGAGTGGCGCCGGAAGCGAAGACTGCGGCCTGGGTGATTTACGACTCCAACGGACGCTCGGTAACGACGGAACGGATTGGGGACATGTTTCGGTACGCTTCCAACTCGGTCGCCGTGCAGAATCACAGCTGGGGTCCAACTGGATCCCGCCAACGCGGACCGGATGCCTTGGAGGATGCGGGACTGGAGTCCGCGTGGACCCAGGGAAGAAACGGGCTGGGAACGGTGATGGTCTTCGCCGCCGGTAATGATCGGGCCACTGGTTCCTACGCCAACGACAACGGATTCGCCAGTGATCCTCGGGTGGTGGGCGTCACCGGCGTCACGGCCACCGGACGCGCCACTGCGGCGAGTGAACCCGGGGCTTCCATCTTGGTGGCAGCGCCGACCGGGGATGACGAATCCGGGGGAATCTTCACCACCGACCTGGCGGGCACAGACGGCGCCAACTTCATCAACTTCTGTCCGCCGTTTGAATACCTGTCGGACTTCCGTTGGGGCCTGCTCGGATTCAAACACACCTCGGCAGCGGCCCCATTGGTGTCCGGGATCGCGGCCCTCACACTTTCGGTGAATCCGACGCTGACGGCGCGGGATGTGCACCAGATCCTCCTGCTCTCAAGTCAGCCGCGAGATCTCGCTGATCCGGACCTTAAGACCAACGGAGCGGGCCTGAGAGTCAGTCACAATGTCGGATTTGGTGTGGTGGATGCCGGTGAGGCCGTTCGATTGGCCCAACACTGGAGCAATCGGCCGCCGGCGCAGCGGTTGCAGGCTTCGTTTCCGGGGACGTTGCCGCTGGCAATTCCTGAGGGTGGCTATCGGGTCGAGGTGACAGGGGACCAGATTCCGTCCGAGCTTGCCTTCATTTCGGGGATTCCCGGATTGGGAATTCAACCGGATCAACCGCAGGAACCCCGACCTCTGGTTCACTTGGGGAGAGCCACGACAGTTCCGACCGAGCGCTTGGACGGCAAGGGTGCCTTGATTGAACGGGGAGACATTCTCTACGACCAGAAGCTGGCCAATGCTGCGGCCGCCGGCGCGTCCTTCGCTATCGTTTACAATCTGGAGACAGCGGAAGCCGGATCCTGCCCAGGGGGCGATCAGCTGTGTGTTCCCGTCCTCACGGATTTCTCCGCGATCCCGGTGATCTTTATCGGGCGCACGCCGGGGTTGGCCTTGTTGAATCTCATTCAGACTAATCCTTCAGCCCGGGTGCGCCTGGCCTTGAACGGAGCACAGGTATCCGTACCCGTGTCGGCTTCGCTGCAGTGTGAGCGGGTCGGAGTTCGGGTGAAGTCTGATTTCAGTGTGCGAGGCGACCTCCGCATCACACTCACCTCGCCTTCGGGCACCACTAGTATCCTCCAACGCTACAACGGGGATACTGGGCGAGGACCAGTCGATTGGACCTACTGGAGCACGCACCATTACTTCGAACCCTCCGCCGGGACATGGACGCTGACATTGACGGACCAAGCCCCAGGTGAAGGCACGGGGAACCTGCTCGAGGCAACGCTGATTCTGGAAGGAGTACCGATCAACGATACCGACCGGGATGGGCTGGATGATTCCTGGGAGCAGGCATGGTTGGCGACGAGGTCGTATGGGCCGACCGATGATCCCGACCGAGATGGCTATTCGGTTCTTCGTGAGTCGCTCGAGGGCAGTCATCCCTTGGTGGATGAACGGTCACGGACCCCGGATGTGGGCTTCTTCAACGACTCGCTGGTCCGGGTCAGTTGGCCGGGGCAGTCGGGCGAACCGTTCCAACTCCGGTCCGGCTCCCGACCGGGAGTCTGGGATACGACGACGTCGGTTCTGGGGCGGTTTCCCGTGACGGCTACGATCCTGCCTGGCCCGGCTGCAACGCAGGGATTTTTCCAAGTGAATGGTTGGGAGGATTGACCTTCTGCGCTACAGGCCGACTTCGGTCGCTTGAATCGGACGCCAGTTCCCGACCTCGAGGTCACCCAAGTCCAGAGCACCGATGCGTTTTCGGTGCAGGCGAATGACCGGACATCCCTGACTGCCGAACATGCGCTTGACCTGATGGTACCGACCTTCGGTGAGTTCGAGGCGGGCTTGGCGCGGGCCGAGGAGCTCGAGTCGGGCTGGCTGACAGGGCTTCGGCTCGCCGTCTAAGTGCAGGGTTCCCGAGGCGAAGAGTTCCGTCAGGCCAGGGGGAAGGTCCGCTGCCACGTCCACTTCATAGAGCTTGGGAACCTTGTGTCGGGGCGAGGTCAACTGGTGAACCCACTCACCTTGATCGGTGAGGAGCAGCAGTCCGGTGGCATCCTTGTCGAGTCGCCCGATGGACGTGACGGGTGGATTGCGGGAGGACCATTGGAGCGGTAGCCGTTCGTAGATGGTCGGACCATCCCGTTCTTCATGGCTGCAGGTGAACCCGGCCGGCTTGTGAAACATCACCAGTAATCCATCCGGGAATTCCACCGGTCGGCCATCGACGGCGCACTGATGGACCTCCAACCGTTGGGCCGGATCCTGAATGGGCTCGCCGCACAGGGTGAGTCTTCCGCGACGAAGCCACGCACGGGCTTCGCTTCGGCTGCAGTAGCCATAACGGGAGAGCAACTGGTCAGCGCGCAATCGAAGGGGAGTCATTCGACCCAGCCTCCACTCACATCGTCAACCGCCGGAGCAAATATCCAAGCAGTCCGGTCATCGGTAGGGTGAGAAACCACGCCCACAGAATGCGTTCAATGACGCTCAGATTCAAGGCGCGGAACCGTTTAGCGGCGCCGACTCCCATGATGCTGGTGGTAATGGCGTGAGTGGTTGAGACAGGCATGCCCAGTCGCGCGGCCACCAACAACACGGTGGCCGCAGTGGTCTCCGCGGCGAACCCATTCACCGGTTGGAGTCGGACCATTTTGTGACCCATGGTGCGAATGATTCGCCACCCACCGGCGGCGGTTCCCGCCGCCATGGTCAGCGCACAGATGACTTTGATCCAAGGGGCAATCACTTCGCCGCCCCCGGCTTTGGGAATCATCGGATGCCGCAGGAACTCGAGCCACGGGGGAATGTCCTTCAATTCTCCAGCACCGACCGAAGCCGCCAAGGCGAGGGCAATGATGCCCATCGTTTTCTGAGCATCGTTGGAGCCGTGGGCGAATCCCATGTAGGCCGCGCTGGCGAGTTGCAGCTTTCCGAAGGTGGCGTTGACCCATTTGGGTTTCCAATGCCGCAGCAAGACGTACAGCAGCGTCATGAAAATAAAGCCGATGATCAGACCGGCGATGGGGGAAGTGATCATCGGCAAAATCACCTTGTAGAAAATGCCCTCGTTCTTGAACCACGGCCCGTCCTTGTGTCGGGCCCAGATCAGTGCGTGCCAATTGGTGTTCGCCGAGGCGAGCGTGGCGCCGCAAAGCCCTCCCACCAGGGCGTGACTGGAACTGCTGGGCAAACCGAACCACCAGGTGAGCAGGTTCCAGATGATCCCACCCAACAACGCGCAGATCAGTGTCGCGGAGTTCACAAAAGTGGCGTCCACCAAGCCGGCGGAAATCGTCTTCGCAACCGCATCCCCAACCAGGGCGCCCACAAGGTTGGTTCCGGCCGCCAGCAGGATGGCCTGACGCGGGGTCAGAACCTTCGTGGAAACAACCGTGGCAATCGAATTGGCCGTGTCGTGGAATCCATTGATGTACTCAAAGATTAGAGCCACCACGATGACGGAAAGGAGGAGCGTCATCGGGCGTCAGGAGTTCTTGAGAACGATATAGAACACCACGTTTCCAGCGTCCCGGCAGCGGTCGATGACCTTTTCGAGAAGATCGTAGAGATCCTTGAGGGCGATAACGGTGACCGGATCCAACTTGCCGGCATAAAGGGAACGCAACAGTTCCACCATCAACTTGTCGGCTTCGCCCTCGAGGTGCTGCAGACGCTGATTTTGTTCCTTCATCGATTCCAGGCCCGGGTTTGACCGCAGCCCGCGGGTCATTCGCAGCACCGTTTCCGTGGCTTGCTCCAGCAGATAGGTCTGTCGGGAAAAGTCCACTGTGGTGAACCGCTCGGGGCTCAACAGCAATCGCTCGCAAAACTTTTCCAGGGTCTTGGGAATCTTGTAGAGGGCGATGCTCAGCGCCTCGATGTCCTCGCGCTCCAGCGGCGTCACAAAGGTCTGCGTCAGCGCTTCCCGAATCTCCTCGGTAATCCGTTTGTCCTTCTTCCGCAGCAGCGCGAATTCGTCCAGAGGGGCGACGACCCGCCCCGGATTGGACAAGGTGTTTTTCAGGAGATCCACGGCCTCCCGGGCTTCGGAAGCCGATTGTTCCAGGAGGTCGAAAAAGAGTTCATTTCGGCCAAAGACCTTCTGCAATGAGAACATGGAGTGACCGTATCGAAAGTGTCGCGGCTTTGGCGCGAAAAATGTTTGCGACCGCGGGGTTGTCTCCCCAGGCGTAAATCGGACACGTTCCCTCCAGCCCATGAACCTGCTCGTGGTTTCCGACATTCACTACGCTTCGGCGGGGGAACAGGCTCGCCGAGGGCATGAGGCTCGGGCGATCGGAAATCCTCTCCTAAGGGGTGCTGCCCGAGCGTGGCGCCGTTGGGTCTGGCTGAACGATCCGCTGGCGCACAATCATCGGATTCACCACATCGTGGCCGCCAATCCCCGGCCAGACTGGGTGGTGGCCAACGGCGATTTTTCTCTCGATACCGGGTTTGTGGGGGTGAGCGATGACGCGGCTTTTGCCAGTGCAGAAGAGGCGCTTCGAATCCTGCGAACGGCTTACGGTTCCCGTCTCCGGACCACCCTCGGAGATCATGAGCTCGGCAAGAAGAGCCTGTTTGGCGGAGCGGGTGGTCTGCGCTTGGCCAGTTGGGAACGGTCCCTTCACGGGCTTCAGATCCCTCCCTCGTGGTACCAGGAATTCGGACCGTGGATCCTGATCGGAGCGGCGTCCACGCCGCTGGCCTTGCCGGTGTTTCAGGATGACGCACGGCCGGAGGAACTGGCGGACTGGAAGGCGATCGCCACCGGTCTGCGCCGCCAGATTCGGGAGCTCTTCGCCGCTGTTCGGCCGGATCAACGAATCGTGTTCTTCGTTCACGATCCGTCCGCTCTGCCGTTTTTGGCCCGCGAACCGGAGGTTCAGCGGCGCCTTCCACAGATCGCGGCCACGGTGGTGGGGCACTTGCACACGAATTCGATCTTCCGCCTCGGCAGCGCCCTGGCGGGATTCCCCACTCTCCGGTTCTGCGGTCACACGTTTCGCCGTTACTCCAGCGCCCTGGGGGAAGCCCGCTGGTGGCGGGAGTTTCGGACGGTGCTCTGCCCTTCGCCGACGGGAATCGAATTGCTGAAGGATGGTGGATGGCTCCAGTTGGAACTGTCCGAGGATGGCTCGGGAAGTCTGCGCCTCCAGCGGCATCGATTGCCGTGGCAGTTGAAGACCGATCCGACCTCGGCCTGACGTCGCGTCGGAAGGACCCGGGAATGTGAGGTTCCGAAGATTGTTTCCAAGTTTTCCACTACCTCTTTCGTTCCATAGGCGAATCGGTCGTTGTCGGGCTCACTCCTAGAACTACCCCGTTCCGGCCGCCGCTTATGAGGACTTTTACCGAAGTTTCGATGCGTTCCGAACCTGCCGTCTTGGCGTTCGAACCGGGTGATGTGATCTTTCACGAGGGGGAGGCTAGTGATGAGGTGTTTCTGGTGGCGGAGGGAGCGGTGGAGTTACTGGAGGCGGAAACGGCCGTTCGGCAGGCGGGACCGGGAGACATCGTAGGGGAGAGCGCGCTGGCGGATCGGGCTCCCCGGACTTTCACGGCCGTGGCGTGTACCACCTGCCGTTTGGTCGCCATCGACCAGGAACGCTTCAATTCCCTGGTTCGTCATTCGCCCCAGTTTGCCCGTCACTTGATGCAGTTGCTGGGAAATCAGTTGGCCCAACTCAGTCCGGCGTGGAATCAGGTGGCCCTGCGCGCCCTTTGAAGTGACTTCAGAGCCAATTAAAGGCGACCGTCACTAGTGCTTCCGTCCCTTGATCCCGAGGGGCGACGTTGTCAGGATTGCGGCAATGAAACGCTGGACCCTTTGGCTGGGGATTCTCTTGTTGATCGGGCTGAACACGCG
This sequence comes from Verrucomicrobiota bacterium, assembly GCA_017309115.1. GTDB lineage: Bacteria > Verrucomicrobiota > Verrucomicrobiia > Limisphaerales > UBA9464 > UBA9464. Next base: position 101,264 of record JAFLEF010000019.1, read on the forward strand.
GGCAGGTACGTTGGTGGAGTTTCGCACGGCCTTCGGTTCGGTGGTGGTGGAGCTGTTGGATGAGGAAAAGCCAGTGACGGTGCAGAACTTCCTGCGGTACATCCGGCAGGACCGGTGGAAGGACATGTTTTCCCATCGACTGGTCCCTGGGTTCATTCTTCAGGGTGGTGGGTTTGCGGTAACCAATCGGAACACGGAGACGGTGGGATTCACAGAAGTTCCCGACTTCGGTCCGATCACCAACGAGTTCAACGTGGGTCCGAAACGGAGCAACGTGTATGGCACCATAGCCATGGCCAAACTAGGGGGTAATCCGAACTCGGCGTCGTCGGAGTGGTTCTTCAACCTGGCGAACAACTCAGCCAATCTGGACAATCAAAATGGTGGTTTCACGGTATTTGGCCGGGTGATTGCCGGGACCAACGTGCTCAACGTCTTCAACACGTTCACGTACTCGGGGAACCAAACGACGAACCGGTTGTACAACCTCCTCAACACCGGATTCCCGTTCGACTCCAATCCCAACCCTCCCGCCTTTCCGTCGCTCAACCGGTTGACCGCGTTCGCTCAAGTTTACACCAATCTTATGTTCCTCACCGTTCAGGAACTGCAAGTGGCGGCGGCCCCCTTGCCCGACGGTCGTCCGGGTCTGACGTGGAAAAGCATTCCCGGGATGACCAATCAGGTGCAGGGAGCAAGTCGATTGGTGAATCCCGACTGGCAGGTCCTGACCAACCTAGTACCGGTGGGGGAGACCGCCTCGTTCACCGAAAGCAATCCCAATGGGGATCGCTACTACCGGGTGAAAATTGTTCAGTGATACTGGCGCGCTCCGCCTTGGTGCAGTCGCTGGCGCGATTCAGACCAGCGGAGAAACGACCCAAACGCGAGCTACGAGAGGATGTAAAGCGTCGTGGCGATGACGTGGCAGGCACTGCCAGCCAGGACGAACAAATGCCAGATGGCATGGCTGTACCGCAGTTGGCGCCAGACGAAAAAGACCACGCCTAGCGAGTAGCAAACCCCGCCGGCCACCAACCACAACAGGCCGGCGGTAGGCAAGCTACGGACCATCGGACCAAAGGCGATCACCACCAGCCAACCCATGAGCAGATACAACGCCGTGGACCACCAGGCTCCGTGGTTGGAGCGCATGAAGGATTTGAGGAGGATTCCGGCCAGAGCGAGGAACCAGACGATGCCCAGTAGTGTCCAGCCCCACGGCCCTCTCAGCGACACCAGAGTCAACGGGGTGTAGGAACCGGCGATCAGCAGGTAAATGCAGGCGTGATCGACAATCTGCAGCACCGACTTCACCCGGTGATTGGAGAAGGCGTGGTAGAAGGTGGAGGAGGCGTACAGCAGGACGAGAGTGGCCCCGAAGATCCCGCCAGCCACCATGCGGATGGGCTCGCCCCAGGAAACGGCGAGCATGATGCCCAAGGCGACCACCGACAGCACCGCGCCGATGCCGTGAGTGATCATGCTGGCCCGCTCCTCTGCAACGGACTCGCAGAGAGGGGATCGGTGTGAATTCGAAATCCCAACCATCGGGGCGGACAATGCAGAAACTGGCGTCCTTTGTCGATGGAGCATCCTGGCGTGCATTCGGACCGGCGCTTGCCTTCAACTCCTCACTCGTCTCCGTAGCCGCCGACTGCAAAAGGCTTCAGAAAATCCCGAGCGAGTCGTATGCAGACCCACCCCCCTTCAATACCGGAGTCTCGACGCCGAGTGAGGCCGAGTGACGCCTCCGGGAATCTGCGTTGACACTTTATTTGGAACGGTTTCGTTGGTTCCGATAGGGAACCGATGGATACGCACCCACATGCCCAAACAAGGAGGCGGCGAATCAGGGTGACTGCTCTTCTCACTGTCGTGGTGGTGGGCCTCTCTATTATCCCCAGTTTTTGGAAGGTGATCAGCGGGCCGCCGGATCCGGTCTATTCCGGGCATCCGGTTAGTTGGTGGTTCCGACAATTGAGTTCAGGAACAAACGGTGAGCCACCCCTAGGCACTGGATTTGCGGTCGCCTATGAGGCGTTCGCCCGGATGGACTCCGATGCCGTACCTTATCTGACTCGGCAACTCGCCTCTGATCCGTCCGGAACTCGGACTAGGGCCATTGATTTTCTGAGGAGGTATCCAAGGCTCAGGCCGCTGATCAGTCATCTGAGTTATCCTCCGGAGGTTCGCGAATCTGCCACCTTGGCTTTGCGTCGGATGGGACCTCGTGCTGAATCAGCACTCCCTGTTTTGTTGGACGTGTGGGGACGCGACCAATTTGATAACCGACTTGAGGCTCTTCTCACCATTACAGCGGTTTTGGGTGAGCAATTCCCCAAAAGATTCACCGAATCTCAATTTGAAGCATTCCAAGAGCGCCTACTCGCTGAAGCGGTCCGTCGCGCGCAACGGCTAGGCTATGAAGTCGAGTCACCCATACCGCTGAAATCCGTTGTTCCTGAGAGCACGAAACCGGTCGGCCCTACCGTTCCTTTGCGTCCAGTCGCAGGCGGAGATCTCTCTGAACGGCCTTGATTGCCTTTCGCCAGCGGCTTCGGTGAAAGCTGATCTTCATACTTCCCCGTCCGCTTCGCCCCTGAACATGGCGAAGAAAACGGACGAACCGACAGCTGTGTTCACGAAATGAGTTTCTGGCGAAAGGATTGGGGTAACGGAGATAGGGCAAGAGATCGGATCATTCGGCTTCCGCCGCGGCGGGGGAGGCGATCTGCTGGGGGCGGCATGGTTGTCTTCCTCCGTTCCTTTCGCCGGAGTCCGCTGGGCTCAGTCCTCCTCCTGCTGCTCGCCGTCACTCGGTTGGCGGCGGCGGAGACGCCACTGATCACGCTGATGACGGATACCGCGGCGTTCGAAATCTCCACCAAGGGATCGCTCCAGGCGGTGCGATTGACGGGGGCGTCGCGCAATCTGATTGCGCCCGGCCAGCTGTCACCGTGGTTGCAACTGCGGGTGGACGGGAAGTTCTGGAGTCCGGAGGCCGCACGGTGGGAGCCAGAACGGGAGACGTTGGATCTGCGGTATTACGCCGGACAGATGAGCGTGAAGCTTCGGGTCCAGGCGAAGTCAACCCATGTGGCAGCCGAGGTCCTGGAAGTCCGGTCGAGCAACCGGGTCGAATGTGTAGTGTGGGGTCCGTATCCCACGGTGATCGACGAGACTATTGGAGAGATTGTCGGCGTGGTCCGGGATCGTGAGGCCGCCGTGGGAATCCAATCGCTCAACCCGAAAACGCTGGGTGGATTTCCGGTGAACGAGAATGACATGGACGTCGAGTTCGGGGCGGACGACCGGGGATTCTACCCGGGGTTACCGGCGGAGTTGACCCGCGGTCAGGGATTCCGCGGAGATGTGGCTCGGGCAATGCCCTTTGGCTCGGTTCTCCAAGCGTACTGCCGGGATCGTTCGGAAGCACGGATCCTTTCCAACTGGGGACACGAACGGTATCGGGTTCCGCCCTGGTCGGATGGCGGGGTCGTGGGCAGTCGGATCGCGTTGTTCGCCGTGCCCACGCCGGAGGCGCTGACCACGGTGGGCAAGATTGAAGTCGCGGAAGGGTTGCCCCATCCCCAACTCGATGGGGAATGGGCCAAGACGGCCCAGGGCGCCCGGTCGTCATATCTGATTGTGGACTTCTCGGAAGAAACGGTGGATCGGGCGATCGAGATGACCCGGAAGGCGGGATTGAAGTACTTGTACCACAGTTCTCCCTTCGCCACTTGGGGACACTTCAAACTCAAGCCGGCGCTGTTTCCGCGCGGCTGGGAGGGATTTCGCGCGTGCGTGGAGAAGGCGAGAAAGGTGGGGGTTCAACTCGGGTTCCATACGTTGTCGAACTTCATCACACCCGATGATCCCTACGTCGCGCCGACTCCGGATTCGCGCCTGGCGGTGATCGGGTCGGCCGACCTGAAGGCGGATCTGACGGCGGACACCACGGAGATCGAGGTGAGCGAGCCCTCCTATTTCCAAAAGGCCAGCGCCCTGAACACGGTGCGGATCGGTTCGGAGCTGATCCGCTTTAAGTCGGTTTCATCCGCGGCGCCGTGGAAGTTAGCAGGGTGTCAGCGGGGTGCTTGGGGAACGCAGGCGTCGGCGCATTCCGCGGGCGTGCCGGTCGCGCGCTTGCTGGACCACGACTACAAGGTGTTCCTGGCCGATGCGGATCTGTCGGTGGAGATCGCCCGGAACATTGCCCGATTCTGCAACGAGACCGGGGCGGGTCAGCTGTCCTTCGACGGTCTCGAAGGGAACTGGGCGAGCGGCTACGGGCAGTATGGCCGAACTCTGTTCACCGATGCGTGGTATCGGGCTCTGGATCCCGAGCGGCAGGGAACGGTGATCAACGACGCCAGCAATCCGGGCCACTACAACTGGCACATCAACACCCGGATGAACTGGGGCGAACCCTGGTACGCCGGATTTCGAGAGAGTCAGACGTTGTATCGCTTCAAGAATCAGGTGCTCTTTGAACGCAACTTTATGCCGTCGATGCTGGGGTGGTTTGCCCTGCGATCCGACACAAGTTTGGAGGACGCCGAGTGGCTGTTGGCCCGGGCGGCGGGCTTCAATGCGGGATTCGCCCTGGCGACGAGTCTGGCCAGCACGGCGCAGTTGGCGGCGGATCCGGATTCGGCCGACACGGCGCGTCAATATGGCGCTCTGAGTTCCATTCTGGCGACGATCCACCGCTGGGAGACGGCCCGCATGGCCGGGGCGTTTTCGCCGTCGGTGCGGGCGCGGTTGCGGGACAATTCCCGGGAGTTTCAGCTGGAGGAGGCCGGTCCGGGACGTTGGAAGCTGCGGGAAGCCTTTGTCGGCCGACCGGCGAGCACGAACGCGACTCCGGAATTGTCGTTCCTGAATCCGGCTGAGCCTCAACCACTGCAATGGCTGCTGCGGTCCACGTCCCGCGAATCGGGACCGGGCCCTCGAGTGAGTGTCAATGGGCGCGAGATCGTGAACCTGGCGGCAACCTTCCTGTCCCCGGGCGGCGCGGTTCGCTATGCCGGAGGGACCGAGGCAGTGGTGTATGATTCCGCCTGGCGCGAAGTGGGACGAGTGCCAGTGGATCCGACGCGGGCCCGAGTGGGCCCGGGCGAGTCGAAGGTCGCTCTCTCCCCCGCAGTTTTGGGATCGGCTCCCTTCAAATGGGAGGTTCGAACCCTGAGCCCAGTGGAGCTGATTCCCTGACTCGATCGCTTGGGTGGCCTTAGGCTTTTCCCTTCCCAGAAGTGGCGGAACCCCCAGTTCATCGGCATAGTCGCGAGGTCATGCTGAACTCACGTTCCATCCCAATTCAGGCCCGTTGGATGCCGTTGCTGACCGCGCTTTGTCTTGCCATGTCTTCCGTTGTGTCCGCTCAAACCAATTCCAATCCACTGCTGTCGCCCAGTCCGCTTCCTTACGAATTACCGCCTTTTGAGCAGATTCGAGACGAGCATTTTCTGCCCGCCTTCGAGTTGGGAATGGCCGAGGCACAGAAGGAAGTTGAGGCCATCGCGAACAACCCGGCGCCCCCCACCTTCGAGAACACGATTGTGGCGATGGAACGGACGGGAGAAACCCTGGAACGGGCAGACCGGGCCTTCGGCATTCTAACGGGCGCCTACACCAATCCGAATCTGGAGAAACTGGACACGCTCATGTCCCCTCGGTTTGCGGCGCATCGGGATTCCATTCTGCTGAACCCGGCCCTCTTCGCTCGCATCAACCGCCTGTACGAATCTCGCGCCACGTTGGGGCTGGACCCGGAATCCGACCGTTTGCTGGAGCGGTACTACAAGGATTTCGTTCGCGGCGGTGCCAAGCTCTCGGACGCCGACAAAGCCAAGCTCAAGGAGTACAACGCGGAGCTCGCCCGGCTTTCGACTCAGTTCAAACAAAATGTGCTGAAGGAGATCAACGCGTCAGGAGTGGTGGTGGAGCGCCGCGAAGACTTGGCGGGAATGTCGGACGAAGCCATTGCGGCCGCCGCCGCCGCTGCGAAATCGGCCGGGCATGAGGGCAAGTACCTGATTCCCCTGACCAACACCACTGGGCAGCCTCCGCTAGCGTCGTTGAAGAACCGCGAATTGCGCGAGCGCATCATGGCGGCGTCGTTGGCCCGCGGCAGTCGGGGCGGTGAGTTCGACAATCGGGCGATCGTTTCCTCCCTAGCGCGAATTCGGGCGGAGCGGGCGCGGTTGCTGGGGTATCCGAATCATGCGGCGCTGCAGTTGGATGAACAGACGGCGGGCAACGTGGAGACGGTGAACCAGCTGCTGGCCCGCCTGGCTCCCCCGGCCGTGGCCAACGCGCAGCGGGAAGCGGTCGACATGCAGCAGATCATTGAAGCGGACGGCGGCAAGTTCGCGCTCGGGGCGGCGGATTGGGCACTCTATTCCGAGAAGGTTCGGGCAGCCAAATACGCCTTCGATGAGGAGCAGTTGCGTCCGTACTTCGAACTGCGCCGGGTGCTGGTGGATGGTGTCTTTCATGCCGCCACCCAGCTCTATGGAATCACCTTCAAGGAACGCACGGATCTGAAGGGTTACAGCCCGGACATGATGGTGTTCGAGGTGTTTGATGCCGATGGCCAGCCGCTGGCGCTGTTCCTTGGAGACTTCTACGCCCGTCCCAACAAACGAGGCGGCGCCTGGGCCAACGCCTACGTTCCGCAGAACGGGCTGAAGGGAAATCGGCCGGTGATTGGTAACCATCAGAACATTGCCAAACCGCCGGCGGGCCAACCCACGCTCATGACCTACGACGAAGTGGACACGATGTTCCATGAGTTCGGTCATGCGCTGCACGGCATGTTCTCACAGGTGAAGTATCCGCGATTCGCCGGCACGAGTGTGCCTCGGGACTTCGTTGAGTATCCCTCCCAGGTGAATGAAATGTGGGCGGTTTGGCCGTCGATTCTGAAAAACTACGCGAAGCACTATCAAACCGGCGAACCCCTCCCGGCGGAACTGCTGGCCAAGGTCGAAGCCGCCAGCAAGTTCAATCAGGGGCACGCGACCACAGAATTGGTGGCGGCCAATGTGATTGACCAGGCGTGGCATCAGCTCACGCCGGATCAGGTGCCCAGCGCGGAAGGTGTCCTGGAGTTTGAGGCCGCCGCGTTAAAGAAGGCGGGCGTGGATTTTGGACCGGTGCCTCCGCGCTATCGCAGCACTTACTTTTCACACATCTTCTCGGGCGGCTATTCCGCCGGATACTACTCGTATTTCTGGAGCGAGGTGCTGGATGCCGACACGGTGGAATGGTTCGTCGCCAACGGTGGACTAACTCGGTCCAATGGCGATCGCTTCCGGGATCTGTTGCTTTCGCGAGGGGGAAGTCGGGACGCCAAGGAAATGTACCGTCAATTCACCGGACGGGAGCCGGACATCAAGCCTTTGCTGGTCCGACGTGGTCTGGACGCAACGCCTGCGAAGTGACGGGGTTTGGTAGCGGGCGTGGATTTTGGTCCACGTAGACGTTACCACGTCAGGCACTGGCCGCGTCCGATTTGGCCGTGGACGCCACTCCCTTGGATTAACTAGAGGGGTTGGGAAACCTTTGCCTCACCGGTGCCGAATGCGGAGGAATATAGTTGGCCATCGCGGTCGTTCTTCTGCGGAACATCAGTAATTTGGATGAGGGCCAGATAGGCTTCCCGCATCTGGGCGATTTCTTCCAGGCAGTGGGCTTGGGTCGGGTGACTTTCACTGCTTTCGGCTAACCGCCGGCCTCGTCGGTAGTAGGTCCAACGCCATCGACCGGCGCCGTCGGAGTAAATCACGAATTTCATGATCGCGGGGGGACGCAAAACACAGATCGGTTATTTTTGGCAGAGCGCTAGGCCGAGATTGTGTTTCTGTGGCTGATTCTTGTGTTCGAGGGGGAATCAGTCGGAAGATAGGGTCAGCCACCCAGGAGGACGGAGGATCGGAAATCCCGTTCAACTTCTGCTTCCGACCCTGGGGGCTTACCCCGTAGGGTGTTTCCTTTAAACGATGTGGGACCGGGAGGAATGGGACGAGTTGTGTGAGCATGCCTTGGTGGGCGTGGTGCTTGCCCTGATTACGCTGGGCGTGGTGGCGTTCGGCGGCGTGCGGGGGAGTGAGTTCGCCTTGATGGTTGGCTTGTCCGCGCTGGCGTTGGGGCTGTGGGTGGTCCGGCTGTGGACGGCCAAGAATCCGCGGTTGCTCCTGCATCCAATGATCTTCCCGGGATTGGCGTTCGTGGGTTACGCGGCTTGGCGGGCGCTGACCCTGGACGTGACGTATCCGGCGCGCCGCGAGTTATTGCTGATTGCCGTGGTGGCGATCGTGTTTCTCGTGGCCCTAAACACCTTCTATCGGCAGGAGCCGACCCAATGGGTGACGAATACACTCGTGACGTTAGGTGCCCTCGTGGCGGCCTATGCGCTGATCCAGTGGATTAGGACTTCGCCTCAAGTGCTGTGGATCCCGCAACCGCCGCAGTACCTGAAGCGGGCCGGGGGAACCTTCGTTAATCCCAACCATTTGGCGGGGTTTTTGTGTCTGATCTTTCCGCTGGCGATTGCCCAAGTGTTTGTGGGTCGAGGTTCGGCGATTTCCAAGATTTTCCATGGGTACGCCGCGTTGGTGATGTTGGCGGGCATTGGCGTGACCATGTCGAGGGGGGGATGGGTCGCTGCCTCGTTGGGACTTCTGGCGTTGTTCGGTTGGCTGGCGTGGCGGCGTCGGGAACTGCGGATTCCGGTGGCCATTGCGGCCGTCGCGGTCTTGGCGGCCGGTTGGTTTTTTCTGGAACGTTCCGAAAAGGCCCGAGCCCGCATTGAGAACATTGCCCGGGACGGAACGATCGATTCGGGGTTGGGGCGGGGTGTGCTTTGGCGGCCGGCATGGGCCATGTGGCGCGACGAACCCTGGTTGGGAGTGGGTCCGGCTCAGTTTGATGTTCGCTTTCCGCAGTACCGGGGACCCCGTAACCAATTGTCCCCGGGTTGGGTTCACAATGAGTACCTGAATCTATTGACCGACTACGGAGTGGTCGGGGCGGGCTTGGCGGCGCTTACGGTCTTGGCCCTCGGGTGGGGCGTGGTGCGTTCGCTGAAGTACGTGGAACGAGCCGCCGGGGATTTGGGATCCCGCAGCAGCAATCGCACGGCGTTTTACTTGGGGGCGACGGTGGGCTTGGGCGCATTGGCGGTGCATTGTGTGGTGGATTTTGACCTGCACATCCCGGCCATTGCCGCGACGGCCAGTCTGGTGGCGGCGTTACTGGCGGCGCATCTGCGGCACGCCACGGAGCGGTTTTGGTACAGTCCGGGAGTGGTGGTGCGACTGATCCTGAGCGTGGCGGCGGGTGGAGTCATTTACTGGTTGGTGCCTCAGGCAATTGCCTTTGGCCGGGAGGGTCTGGCGCTTAACCGAATCGTGCGGGCGCGTCAGGTTACGCCAGAGTTGGTGGCCGATCTCAAGCTGGCGGCCGAGCAGATGCCGGACAATTCCCGGACCGCCTATGAGTTGGGCGAAAACCTCCGGCGCCTCAGTTTTCAGGGGGAAGACACGTGGAAGGATTTGGCGGTGCAGGCGATCGAATGGCTGGATCGCGCGGCCCGACTGAATCCCTACGATGCCCGGACTCAGTTGGCTTTGGGGCAGACCTATCGTTGGATCAACGATCCGGAGAAGGCGGATGCGGCCTTCCAAAAGGCGGCGCAACTAGGGCCGAATGACATGTTCATCGCTTCGACGCTGGCTTGGTATGCTTTGCAAAAGGGGCAGTTGGAAGAAGCGCGCCGCCTGGCCACCCAATCGCTGGAATGGCAATGGTGGAGCAACGAGCTGGCCCGGGAAGTCCTCCTCCAGCTGGAACAACAATCCAAACTGCCCGCCCCGACTCCGTGATTGGGGAGGGCGAGGATAAACCACCGGCTGGATCATTTTTTCGGTATCCAGCGGCGGGGGTCCTCGGGTTTCCTCTCTCCGTTCGGTCGTTTTCCTCGTGAACCCAAAACCACCCCGAGTCCTGGTGATTCCGGCGTCGAACTTCGCCCGCAACCGAACCATCGGCGGGGGCGAACGATACGCGTTGGAACTCGCCCGAGCCCTGGCGCTCCGGACGCCCACCACCCACGCCCTGTTCGACACCACCGGCAGTGTGGAACAGGAAGGGGCGCTGACGCTCCAGACCTTCACGGTCCGTCACCTCAATGATGCCTGGCTGTTTCCCGCGACCTCCGAGACGTGGGACGCTGTGGCTCAGTACGACATTCTCCATCTCCTCTGCTTTCCCACCCGGTTGTCGGAGGCCTTGATTCTCAAGGGCCGGTTGCGTCGGCAAAAGATTGTTCTAACCGACGTGGGCGGCGGCGGTCGGACCTTCAGTGGTTACCTGCAAAAGCTGTATTGGCGGTGGGATCTGCACCGGATGGCCCACGGTTTGGCGCATTTGTCCGTGCATGCCGGCCGGTTTTACGACACCTGGTCGCAGCCGTCGGTCACCCTGTTCGGCGGGGTAAACCCGGCCTTGTTGGGAGGTCAGACGGGCGAGCCGGGCGGCTACGCGCTGTTTGTGGGCCGATTGTTGCCGCACAAGGGCGTGCTGGAAGCGATTCAGGCCGTGTCCCCGACGACGCCCTTCCGGGTGGTCGGTCGGCCCTATGATCCGGAATACTTCCGGAAGCTGCAGGCGGCCGCCGCGGGGAAGCAGGTTTCGTTCATCACGGACGCCAACGATGCCGAACTCGCCCGGCAGTATGCCGGCGCCAACGTGGTTCTGCAGGTGTCGTTGCCGGCGGAAGGTGGGGTACCGGACAAATCGGAGTTGCTCGGATTAGTCGCGCTCGAGGGCATGGCCGGAGGCAAACCGGTCATCGTCACGCGGACCACGAGTTTGCCGGAGTTGGTCGAAGATGGGGTCACCGGATACATCGTGCCGCCGCGGGATCTCGCCGCCTTAGGAGCCAAGATGGATTTGCTGGTGCGGGATCCTGAACTGAGCCGTCGGCTGGGACGTCAGGCCCGGGAACATGTGCAGCGGAAGTTCACCTGGGATCGGGTCGCTGATGTCGCCCTGGGATTCTATCAGAAGTTGCTGACGGGACGCTGAACGGGAGCCGGATTCTGACCGCATGAATGCCTCTGCCGATCCCTTGAAACTGGCGCTGTTGTCGTCCGGAGCCGGCTACACCACCCGGGGCATCGAGATCTGGATGGACGAGTTGGCGGTGCATCTCCCAGCGGAGTTGCCGGTGGAATTGTGGACGGGCGGGCCGCCGCCGCAGGTTCCCCGGACTACTCGACGGGTCTGGAGTCTGAACCGGGATCATGCCCGGATCGCTGGGCGTTCGTGGTCGCAGCGGTACACTTGGGAACAGCTCAGCATGCTGCCCGGCTTGATGGTTCAATTGCGCCGTCAGGGCATGACGGTGGCGTACACCGGGGATCCGGTGGTGGCGTGGCATTTGAAGCGCTTTCAGAAACTGCACGGAGCCGCAGTGGTGTTCATGAATGGCATGCGCCTGTCGCCGCAATGGGCGCGGCACCTGGATGGCGTGCATCTGCTGGCCCAACCGTATCTGGACGCGGCCCGGCTGGAGGTCTCCGCGGCGGAGGCGGAACGTTTTTTTGCCGTGCCGCATTTTGCCGATATTGCGCGGTTCCGCCCGGCGACGTCGGCGGAACGAGCGGCGGCGCGGGCGGAGTTTCAGGTGCCGGCGGACGCGTTTGTGGTTCTGACCGTGGGGCCAGTGGGAACGGTTAGCGGCAAACGGTTGGAACATTTGGCCCGGGAAGTGGCGGCCTGTCCCACCGCGGTGTTGCTCCACGGCGGCGGCGAGGAGGAAGGGGCTGAAGGCGTCCGGCAGCAGGTTCAGTCGGCGTTGGGCAACCGGGCTCGGTTGCTGGGCCGGGTGCCGCGGGAACGGGTCAATCGACTGTACCAAGCCGCGGATGTTTATTCCCTAGGGTCGTTGGCGGAGCCGTTCTCCATCGCGATTTTGGAAGCCCTGGCGAGTGGACTGCCGGTCGTGCACCACACCGACGCGATCATGACTTGGCAGACCGGACCCGGTGGACGCGCGGTGTCCATGGAACAGCCTGGCGCGGCGGGGCCGGTGTTCCAGGAACTGGCTTCCCAGCAGGACCGGCTGAATCAGCTGCGTCAGGGTGCCCGAACGCTGGCGGAATCCCGGTATGCGCCGGGGCCGGTCTGTGCCGACCTCGTGGCCGCGTTGCGACAGGTGCGGCGCCGTTCCTGATCCTGCCATGACACCTTTGAAGGTCGCGTTCCTGAACGAGAACACCCTGGGGCACACCAGTTATCTGCCCCGATTTGCGACGGAACTGGAACGGCGGCCGGAGTTGGGCATTCGCCCGATCATTTTGGATGCGCTGCCTTTGCCGGAGTCGTTGCGTCGCTTGGGGGACACGTCGATCCGGGGACTGCGCAAGTTCGGCTTGGACCTGCACATCACCCGCTGGCGCGTGGCGATCAGCCGGCACATTCGGCGGCAGTTGGATGCCTTGCGAAGTCGGGAGAAGGTGGATGCCCTGGTGGTGAACACCCAGAGCGCCGGACTCGAACTGGAAGGGGTCGACGATTTGCCCCTGTTCGTGGGCTTGGATGCCACCTTCCGGCAACTGGCCGATTCTCCCTGGTTTGCGCCCAACGCGCCGTCGCGTTGGCTGCATCCGCTCACGTTAAGCGGACTGCTCCGACGGGAGCGGGCGCTGTTCGGTCGGGCGACGGGATTTTTGCCGTGGTCCGAGCGGGCCGCGAGTTCCCTGCGCCAGGACTACGGGGTGAGTGCGGATCGGATTCATGGGCTGCCCCCGTCGCTGGACCCGCCGCCGCGGCGCGCCTCGAAGCCCTGGCCGGAACGCCCCCAGATTCTGTTTTTGGGAGGTGACTTCTATCGGAAGGGCGGGCCGCTCTTGCGTTCGGTATTCGAACGTCATTGGGCGTCGCGGGCGGAACTGCACATTGTCACCCAGAGCGACATTCCTTCGGGGCCGTCGGTCCACGTCCACCGGGGCGTTCAAGCGGGCAGTGACCGGTGGCGTCAGCGCTGGGAGGAGGCCAATCTTTTCGTGTTCCCGTCGCATTTGGAGACGTTCGGCATCGTCCTCCTGGAGGCCCTGGCGTTTCAGGTGCCGATCGTGGCGTCTGATGCCGGCGCGGCCCGGGAGATTCTGGCGGGTCCGGCCAACGGTGGTGGGCCGTTGGGAACGGTCCTGCCTGAGCTGACCGAAGACGCGTTGCACCGGGCCTTGGAGGACGCCCTGGGTCAGCCGGCCGAACTGGCTCGGCGGGCGCAGGCCGGTCGGGACTGGTTTGAGCAGCGCTTCACCCTGGCCCGCAATTCCGAGCGTCTAGCAGAATGGCTCCACGCCGCCCGACCGGGGCGCTGAGCGGTACAACTTCAAAGGAAAGACCGCGGATGGCGCGGAACAGCGTGGACCCTCCCTGTTCGGAGTCTCTGTCTGGGACTAGGAACTTCTCTCTCATCGGCGTTCTTCCGCGCTATCCGCGGTTACGACTGCCTCGTTCCACCAAACCATTTTTCCTGGCGCCCCGAGTGCCGCGTGTCGTGGTTGGCGCGTTGGGTTCACTTCATGGACCCACCGTCAAAACCAGCGGTACCGACCTCGAGGTTGACTGCGTCATCTCTCGGTTGCCAACCGCTCCTCAATCTCCCGGCGTTCGCGCTGGTAGCGTTCCCGGGCTTGATTCCAATCGAAGTTTGGCTTGTTCAACTCCCAATGATTCAGGCCACCGGAAATAGCTTTCTCCAAACGTTGGAAGACCGACCACGGGTTAGTATCACCCGATTTGCTTTCCATTGATTTCTCCTGCAAACCATCGCCGAGGATCGGCCGGAACAAGTAGCTGCCAGGCGGATCAAAGAAGAAGCCGTCAGTGTCTGGGTCGTTGATCTCCCTCTCCATTAGTTGCCTCAGGTTTTCGACATAATGCTCAACTCGTTCCGCCGGCCATTGCAGCACCTTGGTCAAAACCGCTCTCCAAATTGAAGAGTAGTGCAGCCAAAGCCGTGTCTTTTCGTCTTGGTCCATCGCAGTCGCCACCTTTTGAAGCCCCAGGTCACTGTTAGGAGAATCAACCACGGGCGGTAAGGCAATCGGGTTGTTAGTTCAGGATTCCATCTTGAGGCACTTCTTCCGCAAGTAATGCTCAAAGTTTTCAGCCACGACAGTCACTTGGCCGAAATCGTGGTCCGCTATCCATACCTTGCCGTCTGGCGCGAGCCCGATGGGATTGCCGGCATGGTCCTCCGAAACCACAATCCACCCGGCGGTTCCCGGCCAATTCTGCTTTCTGAGTTCATTCGTGACATCCACGACTGAGAATGTTCGCCCCATTGCATCCACTCTTCGGAGACCAAAAATTGGGTAGGGTCCGACAATGCCACCCCCAAACCTTTCGACGAACTCCACGTAGTCAGGGGGCAGGCTCGCGCCCAGAGCCGCCGCCGCTTGGTCGATCTCCGCTCGCGGAACCTCCCCGCCCTTAAGGAAAGGCGATTCGCGGAATCTATTTTCCAGCGCTTCAAGGGTGTCGCTTCTCATGGAGAGTCTCGAGCGAAGTGGGGTGTGAAGTGGCTCCCCGAGGGTTTTGCCCCAACGGGGCGTGAGGCGATAGCCCAGGGCAACGCCCTGGGATCACGGGCAAAATCGAACCCCGCCCTGAAGGGGCGGAACCCATCGGACACCGTATCGGCGAACCACCCATGCAGGCCGCCCTTTCAGGGCTTGGTGATGATGTGGGGCGCATACCCAGGGCGTTGCCCTGGGCTATCGCCTGGCGCCCCGTTGGGGCTGGGAGACAATGGTTCATTCCCAAGAAAAGTTCGAAATCCTGGTCAATCCCACACGTAGCGTTCGTCGTATTCGACGCCGTACTTTTTTAGCAAGCGCCGGTATTCCTCCTGAAACGTCGTCACCCGGTGATGCTCGGACTGATTGCCAATGTATTGCTCCAAAGCCAGGCGATGGGTGGGGCTGATCGAAAAAATCCCGTAGCCGCTCTGCCAATGGAAATCCGCATATCGGGCGCCCTTGGTCTTCAGCCATTTTGACGATCCCGTTTTGACCTCCTGCACCAACTCAGACGGAGAGCAGGTGCGCGGGTGGGCAATGAGCAGATGAATGTGATCGGCTACAGAACCGGCTTTGAGGAGGGTGCCCTTTTGGTTTTCGACGATGCCACCGATGTAAGCGTGAAGTTCATCGCGGATGTCATCGGCCAACAACCGTTCCCGGTTCTTTGTCGAGAAGACCAAATGTACGAGAATTTGGGCGAGTGATTGGGGCATACGGTTACGCCCATTCAGGGCTTGGTGATGGTGTGGGGCGCATACCCAGGGCGTTGCCCTGGGCTATCGCCTGGCGCCCCGTTGGGGCTGGGAAATAATGGTTCATCCCCAATAAAAGTTCGAAATCCTGGTCAATCCCACACGAGAATTTGGGTGAGTGATTGGGGCATACGGTTACGCCCATTGAGGGCTTGGTGAAGGTGTGGAGTGTTCGTGCCAAGGACAACGTCATGGGTTTTGCCCCAACGGGGCGTGAGGCGATAGCCCAGGGCAACGCCCTGGGATCACGGGCAAAATCGAACCCCGCCCTGAAGGGGCGGAACCCATCGGACACCATATCCGCGAACCAGCCATGCAGGCCGCCCTTTCAGGGCTTGGTGATGGTGTGGGGCGCATTCCCAGGGCGTTGCCCTGGGCTATCGCCTGACGCCCCGTTGGGGCTGGGAAATAATGGTTCATCCCCAATAAAAGTTCGAAATCCTGGTCAATCCCACACGAGAATTTGGGCGAGTGATTGGGGCATTTGGTTACGCCCATTGAGGGCTCGGCAATGGTGTGGGGTGTTCGTGCCAAGGACAACGTCATGGGTTTTGCCCCAACGGGGCGTGAGGCGATAGCCCAGGGCAACGCCCTGGGATCACGGGCAAAATCGGACCCCGCCCTAAAGGGGCGGAACCCATCGGACACCATACCGGCGAACCACCCATGCAGGCCGCCCTTTCAGGCTTGGTGATGGTGTGGGGCGCATCCCCAGGGCGTTGCCCTGGGCTATCGCCTGGCGCCCCGTTGGGGCTGGGAAATAATGGTTCAACCGGGCGCCCGGGGGGGTGGGGCGAATGGCGGAGGAATTTTGATTCCCCCGGAATCAGGACCCTTCCATGATCGCCGGTCTTGTGAGTGCTCCAGTTCCGCTTTTGTTGCAGAAATCCTTCGGTTTCGGGGACCGGCTTGGCTTGGCCACGCCCGGTCATCTGGCGGCGGTACGTCAGTTTCCTGACTTCCTGCCGATCTTTGCCCAGCAATCCATCCGGGAAATGACCCGGACGCAGCGGACTCCCGAGGAAGTCATGACCGCCGCCCAACAGGCATTGGATGCCGCCGGCTACACCGGGAAATGGGGTGCCGATGGCGATCATCTCAAGACTCCGGAAGACGTGCAGCGGGTGGCGCGGGCGGGATTCTGCTTCTTCACCATCGATCCGAGCGCCTTCGTCAACAACGCCGCCGATACGTTGGACGAGGCGTCGTTGAATCAGGAAGTCGCGGCTCTGGAGCGCGACGGTCTGTTCACCGGATTTGACTGGAAGGACTACTACCTGAACCGGGTGTTCAGCGTCGGGCACAAGTTTTCCCCGTTCCGCTTCGACGAGGAAACGCTGTTTCGGGCGGCCGTGAAGTACGCCCGGGCCACCGCCCACGCCGAAGTGATGGGCAAGGCCATCGCCCAGGCCTCCGCCGGGAAGGGAGAGATCGAAGTGTCCGTGGACGAAACTGACTCGCCAACCTCGCCGCTCGAGCATCTGTTCTTTGCCCTCGAGCTGCAGCGCCGAGGCGTGCCGAATCTGGTGAGCCTGGCGCCCCGGTTCATCGGC
The DNA here is from genome assembly GCA_017309115.1 of Verrucomicrobiota bacterium. Taxonomy (GTDB): domain Bacteria; phylum Verrucomicrobiota; class Verrucomicrobiia; order Limisphaerales; family UBA9464; genus UBA9464. Next base: position 118,178 of record JAFLEF010000019.1, read on the forward strand.
GAGTTCGAGAAGGGGATCGATTACAAGGGCGATCTGGTCCGGTTCGAGGAACAGCTGAAAGTGCACGTGGCGATTTCGAAGTTCGCCGGCCCGTACAAGATCAGCATCCACAGCGGCTCGGATAAATTCAGCGTGTATCCGATCATTGGCCGGGTGTGCCGAGATCTGCTGCACGTGAAGACCGCCGGCACCAGTTATCTGGAAGCGCTGCGAGTCGTCGCCCGGGTGCGTCCGGCGTTGTTCGCCGAAATCGCGGCGTACTGTCGGGGTCGCTTCGATACCGATCGCGCCAGTTACCACATTTCCACCACGCAGGCTCAGGTCGCGGGCTTGCCGGCGTACGAGAGCACGGCGCAGGAGGCGGTCTATCTGGATGAGGTCGCCGGCCGGCAGTTGTTGCACGTGACCTTCGGATCCGTGCTGACCGTCGGGAAGGATTCGAAGGGGCGAACCTTCAAGGAAGGGATTTTGGAAACGCTGCACGAACGGGCGGATCTGCATTCGGAATTGCTCGAGCGACATTTCGCCAAGCACTTGTCGCAACTCAACGCGGGCTGATCGTCGATGTTTACTCTCTCTGAAGTCACCAAGTCGTATGGCGGTCGGACCCTCTTTGAGGATGTCACGCTGACCATCAATCGGACCGACCGGCTGGGTCTGGTCGGTCCCAACGGCGCCGGGAAATCCACGCTGTTCAAGATCATTCTGGGTCAGGAAGAAGCGACCACCGGCCGGATTTCCAGTCAGCGCGGAGCGACCGTCGGCTTTCTGCCGCAGGAAAGCGCGCCCGTCGGCGAGGAAAGCGTGCTCGAACTCGCGACCAGTCATTTGCACGGCGATGAGTTTGGGGGCTTCGACGGTTCCCTCGTCGCCAAGGCCAAGCGGATTCTGAAGGGGTTGTCGTTTCGGGATGCCGATTACGACCGACCCGCTCGCACGTTGTCCGGCGGTTGGGTGATGCGCGCGCATCTGGCGCGGTTGCTGGTGCAGGAACCCGACCTCCTGATGCTCGACGAACCCACCAACCATCTCGATCTGGAGACGCTGTTGTGGTTCCAGGAGTATTTGGAGTCGTATCCCGGCGGCATCGTGCTGATCTCCCACGACCGCGAATTTCTCAACACGCTGGTCACCGGCATTCTCGAACTGCGCGCCGGTCAGTTGTTCAGTTACGCCGGCAACTACGATTCATTCGTGGAGCAGCGGGCGGCGCGGGAACAGCAGCAGCTTTCCGCGTTCAAGAATCAGCAGAAGGAAATCGCCCGCCTGCAGGAGTTCGCCGACCGCTTCCGCGCCAAGGCCAGCAAGGCCAGTCAGGCGCAGGCCAAGCTCAAGCAGATCGCGCGCATGGACAAAATCGACGCCCCCGAAGCAGCGGCGGCGACGGTAGACTTTTCCTTTCCTCAGCCCGAGCCCAGCGGTCAGCGGGTGATGACCCTGAAGAAAATCGACTTCGCCTACGGGGAACACACCGTTTACCGCGGTCTGGATTTTCAGGCGGAGAAGGGGGAGCGAACGGTTTTGGTGGGTCCGAACGGCGCGGGTAAATCCACGTTGCTCAAACTGCTGGCCGGGGTGTTGAAACCACAGGGCGGCGAGCGGGAAATCGGGCTGCGCGTGAAGATCGGGTATTTCTCGCAGTACCGGAGCGAGATGCTGGATGCCAGCCGGACAGTGCTGGAAGAAGTGTTCGACACGCCGCGGTTGGTCCGGGAGACGGACGTTCGGGCGCTGCTGGGTTGTTTTCTCTTCCGCGAGGACGACGTGAAGAAGCGGGTGAAGGTGCTGAGCGGCGGTGAAAAAAGCCGACTGGCGCTGATCAAACTGCTGCTCGATCCGCCCAACTTCCTGCTGATGGACGAACCCACGACGCACTTGGACATGGGCAGCATTGACGCCGTGATCACCGCCCTGACGGAGTTCACCGGCACGCTGATTTTCATCAGCCACGATGTGTACTTCATTCGCGCCCTGGCGACCAAGGTGGTGCACGTGAATGCCGGTCGTCTGACTCCGTACGCCGGTGGATACGACTACTATTTGGAGAAGTCCAAGGCGGGTTCGGCCCGGGAGGCGTTGACCGCAGGATTGCAGAACGCGCGTCCGGTCCAGGCGCCACCGCCGCAGACCAAGGTGGACCAGCGTTCGCAAAAGGAACGGAAGGAACAGGCGGCGGAGGCTCGCAAATTGGTCCAGGCCCAGCGCCGCGAGGTTTCCGGCTTGGAAACCGACATCGCTCGTCTGGAGGAGCGCCAAGCTCATCTGACGGCGGAATTGGAATTGCCCGCGACCTACTCGACCCCGGGTCGCACCGTGGCGATCAATGGCGAGCTTAGTCGGCTTCAGGTGGAACTCGCCGCCAAGATCAACGCCTGGGAATCCGCCGCGGCGCGGCTCAGTCGTCTGGAAGCGGATGCGGGCTGAGCGGGAGACCCAGCCAGGGATCAAGCGTTTATAGAGGTAGGAATGGGGGATTGACCCCACCCCTCCCTCCGAACCGGACGTGCGGATCTCCCGCATCCGGCTCTCCAGTTGGTGAGTCACCCGCAGGTGGCGGGACTGGAGCGCTCGGC